>CATQHX010000070.1 GCA_958296065.1 Vicinamibacterales bacterium
GGTCCCGGCGCTTCTCGCCGGCAAGTTCCGGCTGACGCGACGCCTGGGCGCGGGCGGGATGGGGGTGGCCTACCTGGCGCGCGACCTGCGGCTGGAGCGCAACGTCGCGGTCAAGACCGCGGCGGGCATGTCGGTCCTGGGCCTGATGGGGCTCAAGCCGGAAGCCTGGGCGATGGCGAACCTCTCGCATCCGGCGGTCGCTCAGGTCCACGGCATCGAGTCGTGGCGGGGCCGTGCGTTTCTCGTTGTCGAGTACCTGGCCGGGGGGATGCTCGCGGACCGGCTTCGGCGCGGTCGGGTTCCGGAGCGCGAGGCGGTTTCGATTGCCGCGGCGCTGGCCGACGCGCTGGCGGCGCTGCACGATGTCGGCTACCTCCACGGCGACGTCAAGCCGAACAACATCGGGTTCACGGCGGCCGGGTCGCCGAAGCTGCTCGACTTCGGCCTGGCGCGCGAAACAAACGATGGCGACGCCATCGTGGGCGGCACGCTGCGTTATGCGTCGCCGGAGGTGCTCTGCGGCCACCCCGCCGACGAGGCCGACGACGTCTGGTCGTTGTGCGTCGTTTTGTACGAGATGTCCACGGGCGAGCACCCGTTCGCCGGCGGTGGCGGCGTCGACGAGATGACGCGGCGGATCCGCCGGCGCCGCGTCGGCCGCCACGGCGGGCGGCCGACGGAAGAGCGCCGGCCGGCGTCCCCGGCCGCTGCCTTCGCCGCATCCGTGCTGTCAGCCACCCGGCCGGCTCGGCCGGCGACTGCGCGAGCGTTCGCGGAGGCGCTTCGTACGGTCGTCGGCGACAGCGCGTAGTTTCTCCCGCCCCGACCGTTCGGTTTCCGCCGTCCATCGGGATCGATCTCGGCGGCACGGCGTCGCGTAGCGCTGCCTATGCGAGCGGCAGCCGGACGGCGAAGCTCGTCTTCGGCGGCAGCAGGGCGATGACCAACACGGTGCATCTCACGGGCATCGACGTCGCCGAGCTGCAGCGCCGAACCGGCGTCTACCGCCTCGAGGACGGCCGGGTCAGCCTGTTCGATCCCGGCCTGCTGGCCGAGGGGGGCGGGCTCGATCCCGACCTCTTTCAGAATCCGGGAATGCTCGAGGCGGGGACGCTGCCGATGTCGCCCCTCAGCGGGCCGTGGTACGCGACGCTGGACATCGGGATCCGCAAGAACATTCCGCTCCTGTTCTCGACGGCGGCGCGGCTGCAGTTGCGCATCGATTTCTTCAACATCCTCAATCGCACCAACTTCAACGTCGGCAACATTTCCGGCGTCGGCGGATTGGGCATCGACAACCGCCACAATCCCAACAGCACGGAGTTCGGCTTGATCAGCGACGCGTTCTCGGCCCGTGAGATCCAGATCGGCATGAAGCTCACGTTCTAGGAGTCTCGAACGCCAGTTCAATTGGAAGCCACACGACCCGCGCGGTGGGCGAGTACCGGGCGTTCACTTCGGCAGCTCGAACACGAACAGGTTGCTCCCCACGCTCGGACGCAGCTCCGGCGTCAGCCGCCGGATGGTACCGCTGGTGTTCAGCCCGCGGCCGGTGCTCACCGCGACGTACTGCCGCCCGGCGACGGCGTAGGTGATCGGGAAGCCGCTGACCGGCGAGCCGAGGTTGATCTCCCACAGCACCTCGCCGGTCTCCTGGTCGAGGGCCTTGAACCGGCCGTTGACGTCGCCGCCGAAGACCAGGCCCCCGCCGGTCGCCACCAGCGACATGGTGGCCGCGCGCTGCTCGTGGAGCCCAGGCGTCTCGCCGGTCTCGGCCGAGATCGCGTCGATCGTGCCCGAGGTGTCGGTGCCCGGCGCGAGCTGGTGCAGGCGAGGCATAGGTCCGCGACCGGCCTCCGGCGCGCGCCCGCGCCGTCGCGCGGCACGTGGTCGTCGCGAGCATCCGCGCGCAGGTGTTGCGCAGCGGCATGTACATCGTGTTGGTCAGGGGGCTGTAGGCGCCCGCCTCCCAGTCCTTGCCGCCCTGCCACGTCGGGCAGGCGAGCACCTCCTGTCCCATCGCCGTGAACACCACCTCGGCGTTCTCGGTCACCGCGCCGGTGGCGCCGTCGATGGCGCTGATGACGTTCTGCGCGACGGTCGGGGTCGCCCACAGGAACTCGCCGGTCTCGCGGTCGAGGGTGTAGACCACGCCGGTCTTGCCGGGGATGCCGGTCACCACCCGCGGCGCTCGCCCGGCTGGATGCGCGGGTTGATCCAGCTCACCGCGGCCGGGTCGGGGCCACCGCGGTGTCGACGAGGAGGCGCTCGAAGGGGTGGTCGAGGTCCCAGTGGTCGTTCAGGTGCTGGTAGTACCAGCGGATCTCGCCGGTCTCGACGTCGAGGGCCAGCGTGGAGTTGTGGTAGAGGTGCGTGTTCTCGACCCCGCCGAGCAGGAACTTGGGGGCCGGCGAGGTGACCGACGTGCCCTGTAGATCAGCCGCAGCTCGGGGTCGTAGCTCGGCCGGCATCCAGGCCCGACGTGCACGCGCTCCTCGTAGGGCACGCCGCCCCACGTCTCGTCGCCCGGCTCGCCCGGGGCCGGCACCGTGCGCCGCCGCCACAGCTCCTCGCCGGTGCGCGCATCGTGGGCCACGACGACGCACGACTCGGGCCGCCGCTCGGGCCGGCAGCTCCGCCCCGAGATCGACCCGGCCGTCGGCGATGATGGGCCCCGAGCTGTGCCCGGCCGGGTCTCCGGTAGTCGAAGATCTGCGTCTCCCACGCGATCTCGCCGGTCGCGGCGTCGAGCGCGAAGACGTAGTCGTCGTCGCTGCGTGTGATGATGAACCGGTCGTAGATGGCGATGTTCCGGTTGGTGCGGGCATTGCCGCCGACGACATCGTAGCACGTCGTCCGGCAGGTCGCGGCGGTACTCCCAGACGCAGGTCGCCGGTCACCGCGTCGAGGGCCTGGATGACGTCGCTCGCCGTGGGGCATGTAGAGGACGCCGCCGTAGGCCAGCGGCGTGCCCTCCTGCTGCCGGCGCAAGGCCGCGCGACCAGACCATGCGGAGGTCGCCGACGTTGCCGCGGTCGATCTGGTCCAGCGGGCTGTAGCCCCAGCCGTCGAGGGTGCGGCGCCACATCGGCCAGTCCTCCGGCGCCGGGTCCTGGAGCATCGCGTCGGTGACCGGCACGAAGTCGTCGTTGGGCTGCGCGGCTGCCGTCGTCGGAACGGCAACGAGCGACGCCAACGCGATGAGAACGACCACGACAAACGACGCCAATCGAAGCTGATGCATCTGAAGACTCCCCGAATCGGAGCGTGAAAACGGCGCTGTCGGCGAAGTGACGATTGTAGGCGCCAGCGCCGCCGAACCCGTCGCCAGGCTCCGTGTTCAGCCGGCAGCGTCGAAGGCGGCGCTGACGTCGACCGTCAATCCGTCGCGCAGGACCGAGTCCGGGTCCGCGCTGCAGGCCGAGGAGCCGGGTATGTCACATCCCGCGCTGCAGGTACGGCAGGAACGCCGTCGCCAGCCCGAGGATGGCGAAGAACCCGAACACGTCGGTCATGGTGGTGATGAACACCGCCGACGCCAGCGCCGGGTCGATCTTCAGCGCCCGCAGCACGATCGGGATCAGCGTCGCGGCGATGGCCGCCACCAGCAGGTTGATCACCATCGCCAGAGCCAGGATGGCGCCCAGGTAGGGGTTGCCGAACACGCCCCAGGCGACGCCGGCCCCCGCCGCGCCGAGCACGATGCCGTTGGCGATGCCGACCAGTGCCTCCTTGCCGAGCACGCGCCGCGAGTTGCTCCAGGTCAGCTCGCCGAGCGCGATGCCGCGGACGATCACCGTCAGCGTCTGGGTCGCCGCGTTGCCGCCCATGCTCGCCACCACGGTCATCAGCGCGGCCAGGGCGATGACCTGCTCGACCGTCGCCTGAAACTCGCGCACGACGAGGGCGGCCAGCGTGGCCGCGACCAGGTTCACCCCGAGCCACGGCAACCGCTTGCGCCACGCCTCCCACGGCGAGGTGAAGACATGCTCGTCGGCCGGCACGCCGGCCAGGCGCAGGATGTCCTCGGTGGCCTCGTCCTTGATGACGTCGATGACGTCGTCCACCGTGATGATGCCGACCAGCTTGTTCTCGTCGTCGACCACGGGAATCGCCAGCAGGTTGTAGTTGGCCACCTCCTGGGCGACCTCTTCCTGGTCGGTGTCGACGCGGGCCTTGATCAGCTCCGACGTCATGATCCGCTTGAGCGGCGTCTCCGGCGACACCAGCAGGAGGCGGCGCAGCGACACCACGCCCACCAGATGCCGTCGCTCGTCGACGACGTAGAGATAGAAGACCATCTCGACTTCACGCGACCGTTGCAGCGCCTCGATCGCCTCGCCCGCCGTCAGCTCCTCGGAGAGGGCGAAGACCTCCGGGTTCATGATGCGGCCCGCGGTCTGGTCGCCGTACGCGAGCAGGTGCCGCACGTCGCCGGAGTCCTTCCGGCGCATCCGCGCGAGGACCTCGGCCGACAATTCGTCGGGCAGCCGATCGATCAGCGCCGCCGCGTCGTCCGTGGGCAGCTCGAGAAACAGCTTCGCCAGCTCGTCGGGAGGCCGCTCGGCCAGGAGTGCATCGCCGACCTCGGCATCCAGCTCGCTCAAGGCCTCCATCGCGAGGCGGCTGTTCTGCTCGATCAGCGTATTGAACGTGGAGAGCCGCTCGACGTCGGACAGCCCGCTCAGAACCTCGGCGAGGTCGGCCGGATGCTGCTTCTGAAGGAGGTTGAGGAGGTTAGCGGTCGCACCAATCCGCTGCAGTCGCTTGACTGAATCGAGCACGACGTCGATTCGGCGGAGAGGCGGCATGGTTCCGGTCCGCGAGGTCGCTCAGCCTCGCGCGAGACAGTCCGGTGATGGATCGTTGTCCCACTGGTCCAGACACTAACGCATCATTGTACCACGCGCGTTCCGCCAACGCTCGGCGCGAGGTCGTCACCGTTCGAGGCCCAGCTCCCTCAGCATGCGCTCACTCTCCCGCCAGCCGGGCCGCACCCGCACATGCAGGTCCAGGTACACGCGAGCCCCGAACGCGCGCTCCAGCTCCTGGCGCGCGTCGCTGCCGATGCGCTTGATGCGTGCCCCGGCGCGACCGAGCACGATGGGCTTTTGGGTATCGCGGTCGACGACAATCGAGCAGTAGAAGCGCATTACTCCGCCCTCGGTGGCTTCCTCGAAGCGGTCGACCACGACCGCGCTCACGAACGGGAGCTCCGCCCGCGTCTCGCGCAGCAGCTTCTCCCGCACGGTTTCGGCGACCACGGTACGCTCCGGCTGATCGGTCACGTAGTCCGCCGGAAACAGCGGTTCTCCTTCCGGCAGGTGATCCCAGATTTCCCCTTCGAGGTCGGACACGCCGTCACCTGTCATCGCCGAGATCGGCACGAGGCCGGCGAAATCCCGCTGCTGCCGGTACCAGTCCATGAGAGGCAGCAGCCGGTGCTTTGCCATCAGGTCGATCTTGTTGAGAGCCAGGAGGACCGGTGCGGTCGCGCGGTCGAGCAGCTCCAGGACGAAGCGGTCTCCCTTTCCCGTCCGGATGCTGGCGTCCAGCACGACGACCAGCACGTCCACCTGGGTGATCGTCTCGAGCGCGTGGTCCACCATCCGAACGTTCATCCGGTGCATCGGCCGATGGATGCCCGGCGTGTCGACGAACACGATCTGTCCGGGGCACTCGGGCGAACCATGCTTCACGCCGAGAATCCGGGTCCGGGTGGTCTGCGGCTTGTCCGAGACGATCGCTACCTTGGACCCGACGATCCGGTTGAGGAGGGTCGACTTGCCGGCATTCGGGCGGCCGATGAGCGAGGCGTACCCCGCCTTCACGCGGGAGTCTCCAGCGGCGCGGCCGAGCTGCGGCGGAAACGGACGCGATGCACCCGGCGGCGCTCCGCCTCGATGACGTCGACGCTCAGGCCGTCGACTTCGAAAGACTCGCCCTGTTGCGGCACCCTGCCGAGGCGGGCCAGGATGTACCCGGCCACCGTCTCGAAGCCCTGGGGCTCGATGGCCACGTCGAGCCGCTTGCGCAGGTCGTCGACGCTGACGCGGCCGGTGAATACATAGCTTCCGGAGCCTTCGTCGACGATCGGATCCGCCTCGACGTCGTACTCGTCCCGAATCTCGCCGACGATCTCCTCGATCAGATCCTCGATGGTGACCAGGCCGGCCGTGCCGCCGTACTCGTCGTGCACGATTGCGCTCTGGACCCGCGCCTCCTGCAACTCCCTGAGCAGGTCGGCCACCCGCTTGGTCTCCGGCACCGCGTGCGCCGGCCGCAGCAAGCGGCCGATCACCTGATCATCGCCGGGCGTGTCGGAAAGGGAGACCAGATCCTTCACGAACACGAACCCGAGCACCGTGTCGAGACTGTGCTCGAACACCGGAAGCCGGGAGTACTGCTCACCCACGAACAGCGCGCGCAACTCGTCGAGCGTCGCATCGGCCCTGACCGCCACGATGTCGGGTCGCGGCGTCATCACCTCGCGGACCAGGGTTTCGCCGAACTCCACGACCGACTGCAGAAGTTGCCGCTCCTCCTGGTCTTCCAGGGCGGCCAGTCCTTCGGCACTCTCGCCGGACTCCGCGCCGGCCGCGGCTCCCCCGTTTCCGGCAATCGTCCCGTTCACGCGACGGCTCGCACGCCGCAGCAGTCGAATGAGTGGTCGCGTCAGCGGTTGCAGCACCACCACCGGCACCCGCAGGGACGGCAGCAGCGCCTCCAGGACCCGTCGCGGATCGCGCCGGACGATGACGATCGGCAGCAGATGCCCGCACACCAGCACGAAGGCTATGAGCGCGGCCCCGAGCAACGCCAGTGACGCCGCATCGCGCGCTCCGACACCGACCATCGCCATCACGGCAAAAGCGGTGACGAGCAGGCTCTGCAGCACCCGCACCGGCACGAACAAGCGCAGCGGATCGTCGAGATAACCGAGCCTGTCGAGGCTGCCGCGACGCTCCGCATCGAGCCGCAACGACAGCCGCATCAGCGTGGTGAACGCCGCCTCCACCGTCCCGACATAGACGGTCGCGCACGCGAGGAGGAACAGGAGCAGCGGAATCACGCCAGCCCTCCCTGTCGACGGAGGCGCCGCTCCAGGCGTTCCATCTGGCCCGTGTCCCGCTCGTGGTCGTACCCGAGCAGATGCAGCAGGCCGTGCAGCGCCAGGCAGCGCAGCTCGGCGCCCAGCGAATGCCCGGCGGCGCGTGCCTGCCGGCGCGCCACTCCGGTCGCAATCACGATGTCGCCCAGATGCGGCCGGATGCCCTCGGCCGGCTCCGGCGACCTCTCTTCCCGCTCATCCGGACGCTCCGCCCCATCGCCATTGCGGGACAGGTATTCGAGCGGCTCCAAACCGGCGTCCGGCGCCACAACGGACGTGGCCGGAAAGGAAAGGACGTCGGTAGGCCGATCGATGCCACGGAACTGGCGGTTGAGATCGCGCATCTTGCGATCGCAGACCAGCGCGACGGCCACCTCGCCGCGAACCGGCGGCGGTGCCACCTCGACCAGCCACCGGCGCAGGCGATCGGCCCGCCGGACGCGCCCGCGCCCGTCCGTCACCACCACCCGCAGGCTGGTGCGCGGAGATCGCTCAGGGTCGGGGTCCGAATCCGGATCGTCGATACTCATGGAGACTCGGGGAAATCGGCCGCCGGCGCGGGAACGAACCGCTCGTAGGCCTTGACGATGCGCTGCACCAGGGGGTGCCGCACCACGTCGCGATCCGTGAAGTGGACGATCGACACGCCGTCGACGGCGCGCAGGATCTTGAGCGCCTGCACCACCCCGGAGGTCTGCCCCGAGGGCAGGTCGATCTGGGTGATGTCGCCGGTAACGACCGCCTTCGATCCGAAGCCGAGGCGGGTCAGAAACATCTTCATCTGTTCGGGCGTGGTGTTCTGCGCCTCGTCGAGGACCACGAACGCGTCGTTCAGGGTCCGTCCCCGCATGAACGCGATCGGCGCGATCTCGATGATGCCGCGCTCGATCAGGCGCCCCACCTTGTCGGTGTGGAGCATGTCGTACAGGGCATCGTACAGCGGGCGCAGGTACGGGTTCACCTTCTCCTGGACATCCCCGGGCAGAAAACCGAGCTTCTCGCCCGCCTCGACGGCGGGGCGCGCCAGGATGATCCGACTGACCCGCTTCGAGGTCAGGTAGGCCACTGCCTGCGCCATCGCCAGGTACGTCTTGCCCGTACCGGCCGGGCCGATGCCGAAGACCACGTCGGACCGCTCGATCGCATCGAGATAGCGCCTCTGGCCGATTGTCTTCGGCGTCACCTGCCGCGTGCTCGACGCCCGCAGCGGCGCCCGCAGGAAAAAGTCCCGCAGATCGATCTGGGCGTCCTCGCTCACCATCTCGGACGCGCGCCGCACATCCTCGCGCGAGAAGCGATAGCCTTCGCGCAGCAGCCCCGTCAACTGATCGATGACCCGCTCGGTCTTGGCCAGACCAGCGGCGTCGCCGGTTACCAGCAGCTCGTTGCCCCCGGTCCGGATCTGGACATCGAACTGCTGCTCGAGTTGCTTGAGGTTCTCGTCGCGGGAACCGAACAGCGTCTCGATCCCCTCGTCGGGGACCGGTATCTTCACGAGGGAGGGTGTAACGATCGGAGTTCCCCTAGCAGTCCGTGGTGAAACCCCGCGCGACACCCGGACCGGCGAGAATTCTGTGCGGCAAGATTGAACAATCGTTACCACGCGCCGGGACCGGCGGTCAAGGTCGGCTGCACGCGATGCTTCCAACCTCTGGTGCCGACCGGCAGTTCCTCTGCGATGTCCTGGCCAGGACTGGCCGTGGAATCACTAGTGGTCCAGATGCAACTCGCGCAACTGGCGCCGGTCCACGGTCGACGGCGATCCGGCCATCAGGTCCACCGCGGCGGCCGTTTTCGGGAACGCCATCACGTCGCGGATCGACGACTCGCCGGCCACCAGTGCCACGATGCGGTCGAGGCCAAGGGCGATGCCCCCGTGCGGCGGCGTGCCGTACTGCAACGCGTCGAGGAAGAATCCGAAACGGGCCTTCGCCTCCTCGTCGCTGATCTTCAGCAACCGGAAGATGCGGGCCTGCAGATCCGCCGCGTGGATTCGGATGCTGCCGCCCCCGATTTCGCTGCCGTTCAGCACCAGGTCGTAGGCGCGGGCGCGGACCGCCGCCGGGTCGTCCTCCAGACGATCGAGGTCCTCGGGCCGCGGCGAGGTGAACGGATGATGCATCGAGACGAGCCGCTGCTCGGTCTCGCTCCACTCCATGAGCGGGAAATCGACCACCCAGCTCAGCGACGTCCGGCTCTCGTCGATCAACCCCTCCCGTTGTGCGAGCCGCGATCGGAACTGACCGAGCAGGACGGAAGCCTCGTATCCTTCGCCGCCGGCGATCAACGTCAGGTCGTCGGCTCCCGCCCCGACCGTCTCCACCACTTGCGCCAGCGCCTCTTCTCCCGCCGCCTTGAGGATCGAGCTCTGGATGGCCCCTTCCGGCGACTGCCGCACCCAGACGAGCCCCTTCGCGCCCAGGGCGAGCGCCTCGTCGACCAGGTTGTCTATCTGCGCGCGCGCCTGCCGGCCGGCGCCCGGAACCACGAGCGCCCGCACGGACCCGCCTCCGGCCACGAGCTCCCGGAAGACCTTGAAGCGGCCCTCCCGGAACACCTCGGACACGTCCTCGACCGGCATCTCGAAGCGCAGGTCCGGCTTGTCGCTGCCGTAGCGGGTCATCGCCTCGTCATAGGTCAGCCGCGGGAACGGCGCCGGCACGTCCTTGTCCACCACGCGGAAGACCGCCTGCATCAGCCGCTCCACCGCGGCGAAGACGACTTCCTGATCGACGAACGCCATCTCGATGTCGATCTGCGTGAACTCCGGCTGACGGTCCGCGCGCAAGTCCTCGTCGCGAAAGCACTTGACGATCTGGAAGTAGCGGTCCATGCCCGAGATCATCAGGATCTGCTTGAAGATCTGGGGCGACTGCGGCAGCGCGTAGAACTCTCCGGCGTGCAGCCGGCTCGGCACCAGGTAGTCGCGCGCGCCCTCCGGCGTCGACTTCGTGAGCAGCGGCGTCTCGATCTCCCAGAACCCGTCGGCGTCCAGGCTGTTGCGGACCGCCATCGTGATGCGATGGCGCAGGCCGATGTTCTCGCGCATCCGCGCGCGGCGCAGGTCCAGGTAGCGGTAGCGCAGGCGGACCTCCTCCGAGACGGGGGTCTCCTCGTCGATCTGGAAGGGCGGCGTGCGCGCCTCGCTCAGCACGATCAGGCTGCCCGCCTCCACCTCGACCTCGCCGGTCGCAATCTTCGGGTTGAGGGTCTCCTCGGAGCGGCGCTCCACGGGTCCGGCGACCGCGATCACGTATTCCGGCCGCACCTGCTTGATCCGCGTCAGAACCTCGCTGCCGTCGCGAGCCACCACCTGGGTGATGCCGTGCCGGTCGCGCACATCGAGGAAGGTCAACCCGCCGAGGTCGCGGATCTTGTGGACCCAGCCCATCAGGACCACCTCGGCGCCCACGTCCCCCGAACGGAGCTCGCCGCAGGTATGTGTGCGGGTTCGTGGTACCTCTTTTTGCTCTTCAGTCACGGTCGTCTCATGTCGGTTGAAGCGCCCCGCCGCAAGTCGCGGGACGCACGATCGATCGGTCGTTCGCCCTGTAGTCTCGATTCCGCCGTGCCGGCGGCGCGCCGGGAGCGGCGCATCACCCGAATACCCGCTGCACCACCTCGGCGCGCGCCACCGCCGCCTGCTCGCCCGATTCCATGTCCTTGACGGTGACCTCGCCGCGCGCGATCTCGTCGTCGCCCAGGATGAGGACCCGGCGCGCCCCGGATCGGTCGGCGCGCTTCATCTGCGCGCGCAGCGAACGGGCATCGTAGTCGACGAGCGTGGCCAGGCCCGCGTGACGCAGGTCGCGGGCCAGCACATGCGCCGCGGGCCTCGCCGCTTCACCCAGTGCCACCACGAAGGCGTCCGGGGTCGACGCGCCAGGTCCCTCCGGCATCGCCAGCACCAGGCGCTCCATGCCGGCGGCGAAGCCGATTCCGGCCCGGTCCGGCCCGCCGAGCTGCCGTACCAGTCCGTCGTAACGCCCGCCGCCGAGCAGCGCGTTCTGGGCACCGAGCGCGGATCCCAGCACCTCGAAGGTCGTCTTTGCGTAGTAGTCGAGCCCCCGCACCAACCGGTGCGAGACCCGGTGGTCGAGGTCCAGCGCCTTCAACTGGTCGGTTACCGCCGCGAAGTGCTCGCGGCACCCATCGCACAGGTAGTCCGTCGAATGCGGCAGGGCATCGACGATCGGCTGGCACGCCGGCACCTTGCAGTCGAAGATCCGCAACGGGTTCGTCTCGGACCGCCGCCGGCAGTTGCCGCACAGGTCGGACCTCCGGTCCCCGAGCGCCTCGAGCAGCGCCTTGCCGAACCCCGGCCGGCAGTCCCGGCAGCCTACCGAGTTGACGACAAGCTCCGACTCTCCGATTCCGAGTCCGCGGACGAGCGCCGCCGCCATCTCGATCACCTCGGCGTCGAGCGTCGCGTCCGAGACCCCGAAGACCTCCACGTCGAGCTGGTGGAACTGCCGGTAACGACCCTTCTGCGGACGCTCGTAACGGAACATCGGCCCGAAGCTGAAGAGCTTGACGGTCGGCAGCGCCTGCTCGAGCGCGTGCTCGACGTAGGCCCGCACCATGCTGGGCGTCGCCTCCGGGCGCAGTGTGACCCGCTCGCCCCCCTTGTCCTCGAAGGCGTACATCTCCTTCTGGACGATGTCGGTGGTCTCCCCCGTCCCCTTCGCGAACAACTCCTCGCGCTCGATGACCGGGGTACGGATCTCGCGATAGCCGTAGCGGGCGCACACGTCGCGAATCACCCGCTCGGCGTGCTGCCAGCGCTCGATCTCGCCCGGCAGAATGTCGTGCGTGCCTCGAATAGCCGGAATCATCGGATCTGGACCGCTGCAATCACTGGACCGGACGGGACGCGCAGGACCCTGCTGCCACGCGCGACACTTCGGAGCCACGCGCGGCGCCGGAGGATGGCCGTCTCGCAACGATTATAGCCCGCGCCGGGCGCCGACCGGGGCACTCGTTCGCCCACACCGCCAGCCCGGCATCGGGGCCGCACACCCGGGTATCGGGGCGGCCAACGCGCGGATCCGCCGGTGCCGCCGGCCACGAAACCGCGGGGATCCCGGGGGTTTCGGTCCGGCCGTTCCGGCGCCGCGCCGGGCGGCGGGAGGCGCCGGAACCAACGTCCGCCCGTGCAATGCAATAATGAAGGGTCGATGCCAGCCCGCGACCGGTTCGATCGTCCGTTGCGCAGCCTGCGGATCTCGGTCACCGACCGCTGCAACCTGCGCTGCCAGTACTGCATGCCGGAGGAGGAGTACGTCTGGCTGCCGCGCAGAGACATCCTGACCTTCGAGGAGATCGGCGCGCTCGTCGACGCCTTCACCGCTGCCGGCGCCGATCGCGTCCGCCTGACCGGGGGCGAGCCGCTCCTCCGCAAGGACCTGCCGGATCTGATCCAGCGCCTGGCGAACAAGCCGGCCGTTCGCGATCTGGCGCTCACCACCAACGGCATGCTGCTGGCCGACCAGGCAGGCGGACTGCGGGACGCGGGGCTGCATCGGCTCACGGTCAGTCTGGACACCCTGCGCGCCGACCGCTTTCGCGAGTTGACGCGCTTCGACGGCGTCGCCGCCGTGCAGCGCGGACTCGACTCGGCACGAACGGCAGGGTTCACCGACCTGAAGATCGACACCGTCGTCATCCGCGGCGTGAACGACGACGAGCTCGTCGACCTGCTCGCCTACGGCCGGCAGGCGGGCGCCGAGGTGCGTTTCATCGAGTACATGGACGTCGGCGGCGCCACCCGCTGGTCGGTGAAGGACGTCCTGTCCCGGGCCGAGATGCTGCGGATGATCGGGGCCGCGCTGGGACCGGTAGCGGCCATCGAGGAAGAGTCGTCCGCGCCGGCCGACCGCTTCCGCCTGCCGGACGGCCAGACGTTCGGCATCATCTCGTCCACCACCGAGCCGTTCTGTCGCTCCTGCGACCGCAGCCGCCTGACCGCCGACGGCCTCTGGTTCCGCTGTCTGTACGCCCGCGAGGGCACGGACCTGCGCGGCCCCCTGCGCGCCGGCGCGTCGCGCGCGGAGCTGACTCGGATGATTGGCGAGATCTGGACGGCCCGCACCGACCGCGGGGCCGAAGTCCGACTTGCCACCGGCAACCGCGAGCCGTTCATCCCGGTCGAGACGCTGCAGAAGAAGCCGCACCTGGAGATGCACACGCGGGGCGGGTAGCGTGGAGGCACGCTCGGCTCGGAGCCGAACGGCACCGGTCGGCTACAGCCAGTTCTCCACCCGCAAGTCCGGTACGCGACTGAATTCGCCAGCGTCGTTCGTCACGAGGGTCGCGCCCACGCTACGAGCGTGCGCTGCGATCAGCAGATCGTTCGCGCCGATGGGCCGACCGCGCTTCACGAGCGCATGACGGATCTCGCCGTAGTGCTTCCCGGCGTCCCGGTCGAACGCCAGGATGTCCAGGTCGAGCTCGAATGCTCCGAGTTCCCCCGCGTTCTCAGCGACCCTCGCTGAATGCGCGACGCCGTAGCACAACTCCGCGTACGTGATCGTGGAAATGCATATCTCACTGGAGTTCGCCTCGAAACGTTCCCGCAAAGTCTCGTCACGTTGGTTCATGAGATAAATGCAGATGTTCGTGTCCAGCATGAACATCAGCCGATCCTCTCGCGCTCATCGAGCGGGGGCTCACGTCGGTCCGGCAAGGATCCGCGCGTGGGGGAATCGAAGTACGCGCCCCAGTTCTTGCCGCGCGGCCGCAGCGTCAGGCAATTGCCTTCCTTGATCACCTCGACCTCGGACACGTCGAATCGACACGGGGCCGGAAGACGGACCGCCTGACTGCGACCGCTCCAGAACACCTTGGCGATTCCCCTGTATTCCACCGTCCTGTCCACAGTGACCTCCGACTTCATGGAATATCTTATGGTATATCTCCAGGAGTCCGGGCCGTCAAGGACTGCCGCGTCGCCGGCGACCGACACCAGACCGTAACCACCGAGCACTTCCACCCCCGCCGCCCGCGTGACGCCTCGTCACTCCCTGGGCTCGGCGTGCTCCTCCAGATCGGCCAGGATCTCCTCCATCTGGCCGAGGGCCGAGCGCAGATCGTCGGCGATCTCGCGGGCCAGTACGTGCGGCTCGGGCAGGTCGGCGGAATCCTCCAGGCTGTCGTCGCGCAGCCAAGAGAGATCGAGGCTCACCTTGTCGCGGTTTACGATCTCGTCGTAGGAATACGGCCGCCAGCGACCCTCCGGGGTCCGCTCCGACCAGGTCGGCTCCCGCGTGTGGCGTGCGCCCGGCCGGTAGCAGGCGACGAACTCGTCGAGGTCCGCGCGGGTCATGCGCCGCGTCTTCAGCGTGAAGCGCTTGTTGGTGCGGAGGTCGTAGACCCAGACCGTCCGGGTCCACGGCTCTTTCGCGCCCGGCTTGCGGTCGAAGAAGAGCACGTTCGCCTTGACGCCCTGCGCGTAGAAGATGCCCGTCGGCAGGCGCAGCAGGGTGTGCACCTCGCACTCGCGCAGCAGGTTGCGGCGCACGGTCTCGCCAGCGCCGCCTTCGAACAGCACGTTGTCCGGCACGACGACGGCGGCCCGACCGTGGACCGCCAGCAGCGACTTGACGTGCTGCACGAAGTTGAGCTGCTTGTTCGAGGTGGTGGTCCAGAAGTCCGGGCGATTGTAGGTGAGCGATTGCCGGCCGGTCTCCCCCTCCGCGTTCATGACCGTGATCGACGACTTCTTGCCGAAGGGCGGGTTGGTGATGACGACGTCCGCCGGCGCGGCCGGCGTGTCGCGCAGCGCGTCGTCGGTCGTAATCGGGGGTTCGCGCCGGTCGCCGCCGTCCGGGCCGATGCCGTGCAGGTAGAGGTTCATGCCGCAGAGCCGCGCGACGTTGGGGACGAGCTCGACGCCGCGTAGCGCCTCGAAGCGCAGATGCCGCTTCTGGTCGCGATCCAGGTCGCCGCCGCGCTTGAGGTATTCGTGGGCGGCGAGCAGGAAGCCGCCCGTGCCGCACGCCGGATCCACGACGACTTCGCCGGACCGCGGCTGCACGCAGTCCACCAGCGCCTGGATGACCGCCCGCGGCGTGAAGTACTGCCCCGCTCCCCCCTTGACGTCCTGAGCGGTTCTTCTCCAGCAGCCCCTCGTAGGCGTCACCCTTCACGTCGGCGGCCATCGCCGACCAGTCCTCCCGTCCGATCAGCTCGACGATCAGCCGGCGCAGCTTGGCTGGATCCTGGACCCGGTTCTGCGCCTTCTCGAAGATCAGCCCGAGCATGCCGCCCCGCGTGCCGAGGATGCGCAGCGTCTCGCGGTAGTGCTGATCCAGCTCCGCGCCCTCCATCGTCGGCGACGCGAGGTTCTCCCAGCGGTAGCCGGCCGGGATCGGTTGCCGCTCGCCAGTGAGCTGCTCGCGCTCGTCTGCCATCTTCAGGAACAGCAGAAAGGTGAGCTGCTCCAGGTAGTCCTGGTAGGACAACCCGTCGTCGCGCAGGACGTTGCAGTACGACCAGAGCTTCTGGACGATCCGGTTCGCGGCGGCGCTCATGAGAGGAGGAGGCGCTCGACCTCGTCGTGCGGAATGCCTTCTCCGCGGTCGAGCCGAGCCAGTCCCTCCTCGATCTTCGCAAGGAAGACCAGCCGCTCGACAGCGTCCTCGACACTGCAGTTCGGCGGGAGATCGCGTAGCGTGTCGATGATCCTGTCGCGCATCGGCCGGCTCACCATGTCGGTCGATTCTCGCACGTCGCCGTCCATGATCGCCAACGCCACCGCGTGCAGGATGCGGCTGCCGTCATCCGCTGCAGCCCGGCTGGAATGATACCGACGCGCACCAACGGAGATTCGGTTCCCCCAACGCGCTGCAGTATCGGTAATGATACCATTCATAGGTGGCACGGGTCGCTGACATCATCCGCAAGGCGCGGAAGAATCCGGCAACCGTGCGCTTCCGGGATCTCGTCAGGGTGTGCGACGCGCATTTCGGATCGCCGCGGCAGAAGGGTACGAGCCACCGGGTGTATCGCACGCCGTGGCCGGGCGACCCGCGGGTGAACATCCAGAACGACAACGGATTGGCGAAGCGGTATCAGGTGCGTCAGGTGCTCAACGCCATCGAGAAGCTGGAGGCGCAGGATGACTGATCACTATACGTATCGCGTGACCTGGTCGCCGGAGGACGGCGAGTACGCAGGACTCTGCGCGGAGTTTCCGTCGCTCAGTTGGCTGGCAGCCACGGCAGAAGAGGCATTCTCCGGGATTCGCGCGCTCGTGCACGAAGTCCTTGCGGATATGCACGCCAACGCGGAGACCCCGCCGGCGCCGCTCGCCGACCGCGCGTACAGCGGTAAGTTTCTGGTCCGTGTTCCGCCGGAGACGCACCGGGCGCTCGTGCTGCAAGCGGCAGAGGAAGGCGTGAGCCTCAACCGGCTGGTGAGTGCGCGCCTGGCGGACTGACCCGCCGCGAAGGCTTACCGCCGGGAAACTGCCGAGCGAAGGGCGGCTCGCGCGGTTGTTGGGTGTCGATCGCATCGCGTTGCGCAGGATGCTGGCCGATGCCGGCATCGACCGCACGATCCACATCAACCGCTCACCGCGTGAAGTCGAAGGCCAGGACACGCAGGACCTTGATCACGGTCGAGAACTCCGGATAGCCACCGGAAGACAACGCCTTGTAGAGGCTCTCCCCGCCAAACCGGTGTCACGGCCCTGTTGGCTGTCGCGAAGCACGACGCAGCAACCTGACATTGTCAGAACCGCTGCGCCGACGCGCCTCGGACCCGGTGCTTGTCCAGCGTCTCGTAGGCGCGCCAGAGCTTCTCGGGCGTCCAGGCGCGCGGCGGCGCCTTGATTTCGTCGGCCAGCGTCTTGAGGTCGCTGAAGCGGAGACGCTTGGCGTACGACGTTCCGTAGAAGCACTGGAGGGCGTCGATCTCTTCCTTGTTGTCCGCGATGAATCGCTCGAAGGAGTCGACCAGCGACTTCGCCTTCTGCTTCGCCGCCTCGCTGGCCCCCGCCTCGATCAGCTCGTCCACGGAAATGTCGTCGATGATCTGCTCCAGCTTGCGCTTGATGTCCTGCAGAAGGTGGCGGAGCGCAGGCCTGGTGGCGATCGGCTCGGCGGCCTGGTTCAGCAGCGTTGTCGCGGCCTGCTTCACTTGTTGTTCGGTCGGCTCGGCGCCGGCGGGCACATCGAACATCGAATGCGCCTTCGCAACCTGACGATCCGGATCGAGCCCTTCGACGATGGCGTGGCTGATGGCGCCGATACCGGCGCCGTTGGACACCTCCGCGATGCGCCTGCGCTCCTCCGGGCCGCACTGCCGGTCGAGCCGGGCGAGCCGGCTGGCGAGCGACGACAGCATGGCCGGATCGGTCCCGCCCATGGCGACGTGCTCGAGCAGGACCTTGAAGGAGACTGTCTTCTTCCGCTCCAGCGGCTGCGTATCAGCCAGCCGGACGTCGGACACCCCGACGCAGTCGACGATGACGAAGTGGGTCTTGGCCCGGGCATCGGGTGTGACCGCCTGCAGTTCGCGCGCGTCGATGACGCGTACGCCCCGCCCCTTCATCCGCTCGAAGAGCACGCGGCTCCTGACCGCCCGCATGAACATGACGATCTCGATCGGCCTGATGTCGGCGCCGGTGCTGATCATGTCCACCGTGACCGCGATGCGCGGCTCGAAGCTGTTGCGGAACGCCTGGATCAGGTCGCGCGGCTGGGCCGCGGTCACCTTGCAGGTGATCTTCACCGACATCTTCCCGGGCCGGACGGAGGTGCCGAAGACGCTCGTTTTCGCCAAGGCGGGCGCGGAACGTCCGGACAACGGTGCGGATCTGGTCGCGCGCAACCACGCGCCGGTCGAGCTCGGCGGCACCGTAGGTGATGTCCTCGTCCGGCCGTTCCCAGCGCCGCTGCCGTGTCTGCCGGTCCCGGTACTCGACCATCGTATCGGGCGCCGCTTCGATGGTGGCGCCCTGACCGGTGATCCGCGTCCGGATGTTGTAGACCTCGAAGTCGACGTTGACGCCGTCGGCGACCGCGCGCTCGTGGTCGTATTCCATGACCAGGTTCTTGTTGAAGAACCCGAGGGTCTGCTTGGCGGGTGTCGCCGTGAGGCCGATGAGGAACGCGTCGAAGTACTCCAGCACCTGCCGCCAGACGGTGTAGATGGAACGGTGGCACTCGTCGATGACGATGACGTCGAAGTACTCCGGCGGGTAGGCCGCGTTGTAGACGACCGGCAACGGTTCGCTGAGCGCGCCCCCGCCCGACTCGAACTGCGACGCCGCTTCGTCCTCCGCGGCGTAGTCGGGCTCGCCCTTGAGCATCGAGTAGAGACGCTGGATCGTGGTGATGACCACCTTGCTGGCCGCGCCGATGGTGTTCGACGTCAGGCACTGGACGGTGTAGAGCTCCGTGAACTTCCGGTGATCGTCCGGCGTGCGGAAGCCCTGGAACTCCTTCTCCGCCTGTTCGCCGAGGTTGCTCCTATCGACGAGGAACAGGACCCGTCGCGCCCCGGCGTAGCGGATGAGCCGGTACACGGACGTGATGGCAAAGATCGTCTTGCCGGACCCGGTCGCCATCTGGACCAGCGAGCGCGGCTGGTCGCGCTTGAGCGACCATTCGACGTTGCCGACCGCCTCGACCTGGACCGGATAGAGGAACCCCTGCTCCAGTTCCGGCAGCGTCTGGATGCGGCGGCGGAGCGACGACGGCCGTGTCTCGTCGGCCGCCGTATGGACGCCTCCGCCCTCCAGGTGCAGGCGTTTGACCCAGGCGTCGGCGTCTCGGCCTTGAGCCACTCGTCCAGCGTTTCCGGCCGGTGAATGTGCGGCAGGTGCGAGATGCGGCGGCTCTTCGGATCCGGGTCCAGACCGTTGATGAATCTCGTGTCGACACCGGTGCTCACGTACAGGAACGGGAGCGGGTTGACCGGTGGATTCAGGCCGGCCGGCAGCCCGGTCGCATACTTGTCCGCCTGTAGCTCGACGCTCGACAGGGTGTAACCGACCGGCTTCGCTTCGAGGACACCGGCCGCCTGCCCGTCTACGAACAGCATGTAATCGGCGAACCCGTGGCCGGGCGCCATCTTGAACTCGCGCACCGCCACCCCGAGCCCGGCCACCAGATCTGGTCGAAGCACGGGCGAAGGAACGAGGCTGGGTCGAAATCGAGGGATTCCGCGAGCCGGTCGGGGAGGATCAGGTGGTCGAGATCGATCGGGCTACCGAAGTCATCGATATCACTTGCTCCCATACGAAACTCCTTCACATTCAGGACGCCGAGCGCTATTGGAATCGGTGCAGGAGTCTCGTACTTCTTATAGAGTGTAGTCATCCACGGCGCGAACAATGTCCATTTCGTACGCAAGATGAGATCGCCACTTCATGCTCGGTCTGACGTTCACTTCCGCCTCCTCAGTCACGCCCGGATGCGGTCAAGAGTCTTGCTCACGCTCGTACGGAAGCCCCATCCCCGCGCAGGATGGCGTACAGCAACTGGTCCTGCACGACCCCGCCCTTGACGGCGCTCCGGCGCATCCGTCCCTCGAGCCGGTAGCCGGCCTTCTCCAGCACGCGGCAGGACGCGGTGTTGGCGGCGAGGGGTACCGCGAACAGCCGCTCCAGCTCATAGGCATCGAAGGCATACTCGGTGAAGCCCACCAGCGCACGTGTCGCGATGCCGCGACCCCAGCAGGACTCGCCGAGCCAGTAGCCGATCTCCGCCGAGCACCGCTCCACGTCTTCGCCGGGCACTACCCCGATGGAACCGACCGGCCGGTCGTCGAGCGCCACCGCGAACGCCGTCTCGGGGTCCGCGCCGCTGGCGAACGCGATGAACCCGCGCGCATCGTCGATCGTGTAGGGATGCGGAAAGCGGTCGCGCAACTGCATCCATACGTTGCGGTTGTTGGCGTGCCGGGCCAGCTCGGCGGCGTCCGACTCGCGGAACGACCGCACGCTGCACGATTCCAGATCGAGTTGCATTCGACAGTCCAGCCCGGTTCACGCTTTAGGGCGTAATCGCCAGCGGATGTCCAACGAGGCGACGGTCCACCGTGAGCAACCTCAAGCCCTCTTCCTGGGCCTGCACGAGCAACAGCTCGTCGAACGGGTCGCGGTGCGGGATGGCGACATCCAGCCTCTTGAAGGCATGAACCATCGTCATCGGCAGGAACGTGACGTCCTGCTGTTCGAGCGCGGCGACCACATCTTCCGGATCGAAGCGACTCTTGCGGACTCCAGACCCGTGCCGCACCTGGAACTTCAGCCGCATCTCCCAGATCGACACGGCGCTCACGTAGATGCGCGCGGCGTGGTCATCGAGGAACCGGCGCTCCGCGCCCGTGAATCGACCGAGCGATTCCATCAGGTCGTAGAGGTAGGACGTGTCGAGCAGGACACGCACGAGCGTTTATCCGTCCTCCGGTTCGAGGCCGAGCACACGCCGGCTGAATGCCGGATCGTTGAACTCGTCCGGCCACCGCTCACCATCTCCTTCGATGCCGAGCCGCCGGCGCGTCTCCTCCAGCTTGTCGAAGTCGATGCCCCCGCGCGGCCGGCAGCGCACCAGTTCCACGGCGGGCACGCCGTGCCTCGTGATGACTACGCGCTCGCCCTTCTCGGCGGCCGCAATGAGCTCCGACAGTCGGGCCTTGGCTTCACGCACCGCGAGTTCCATGTACCGCCTCCCTCACACCCGCCGCACGTCGATTCACCGGACTCCGCGTTCCAACCGTTCCAACCGTTCCAACCGCCAGATAAGACTACACTGTGACTACATCTCGCGTCGGGCGCAGGTCGGCGATCGCCGGGATGCATGCGGTCGAGCGGCTGGAAGCGGTGCGGCGACGACGGTAACGACGGCGCGGCCAAGCCCTCGCACCACAGGCCCTACCCACCCCACCCGTAGTTGATCCGCGCGTAGTAGTACCCGCCGCTCAGGCCCCACGGCGTGAACTGGCTGTACGGGAGGCCGAACCGCGCGGCGAACAGATCCATCCGGTCCGAGAAGGTATTGAGGACGTTCTGGCCGCCGACCGCCAGCGTCACGTCGGGGGCAAGAGCGACGCTGGCCTCGAGGTCGAGGATGAAGCGCCCGCCGAGAACCTGCGCATCGGCGCCGCGTGCGGAGCGCGCGTCGAGGTGGTCGACCCACGAGCCGAAGTAGTGCAGGCGGCCGAGCAGGCCGACCCGCCCGGCGCGCTGGTTGACGGCGACGTTCCAGCGCGTCTCCGGCACGCCCCGTTCCAGGGCCAGCACGTCACCGGGGCTGAGCAGATCCGACTCTTCCGTCACCTCCGTGTCGGTGCGGTTCATGGCCAGGCTGAACACCGTGTCGCCTCCCAATCCGGGGGGCGCCCAGGTCGAGACGACGTCGATTCCCCGCGTCCGGGTCGAGAAGTCGTTGATGAAGAACCGGAAGAAGGCCAGGGTGCGCGCCGACGTGATGCCTTCCGACAGGAGCAACGCACGCTCGTCCGCCCCGAGCGTGAAGTTCTGCGACAGGGCGAGTCGGTTCGAGACATCGACGTGGAAGTAGTCGGCGGTCAACGTGAACGGTCCGGTGTCGACCACCAACCCGGCCGTCGCGTTGGTCGAAGCCTCGGGATCGAGCGGCCGGCCGCCCCGGAGCTCCGCGGCCCGATAGGTGGACGGCACGGTGGCGCTGTCGACAAGGTCCAGGGTCTTGGGATTGATGGTCGATTGCACGTTGAACGTGTTCTGCTGGCCGGGCGTGGGAGCGCGGAACCCGGTGCTGACGCCGCCGCGCACCGAAACGGCGTCCCCCAGCCCGTAGCGGGCGGACAGCTTGCCGTTGGCCGTAGTGCCGAACACGTCGAAGCGTTCGACGCGCAGGGCGCCACCGACGGTCCAGCGGTCGTCGGGATTGCCCAGCTCCACGTCGCCGTAGAGGGCGACGTTCGCGCGCGTCCAGGTGCCGGCCGTGTAGTCGGGAAACCCCGCGAAGCCGTTGGAGCCCGAGACGAAACCCTGCGCCGCGAACGGACCGACCTCCCAGGACGGACGCTCCCCGGCGCGGATGCTGAAGCGCTCGTCGCGCCATTCCGCACCGCCGGCCAGATGGACGCGGTCGGTCGCGGCATAGGAAACGTCGAAGTTGAGGTTGACCTCCGCCTGCCGGTAGAGACCCGGATCGAAATCACGCGGGGTGTCGGGACCGAGCGACGCGTTGACGCTGTTGAACAGGAAGAAGTCCGCCTGGTGGGCTCCATAGCTCGCGCTGGCGTCCCAGGTCAGGCCGCCGGCCGTGGTCCGGCGCAGGCCGGCGACCGCCGACAGGTCCGTGATCACCCCGTTGTAGGACGGGGTGAACCCACCCGGCGCGATCTCCTGGAAGGAGAAGCAGTTCGGGTCGTCGAACACCCGCGCCAGGGCCGCCTGATCCGGCCTGTTGTCGGTGATTCTCACGGTGGGACAACCCGCCGAGCCGTCGCGCACGCCGTCGCTCGCATCGAGCACGTCCCCCACGAGCAGTGTCTGCCCGCCGTCGAGGCTGAAGATGTTGGCCCGCGTGTTGGGATTCCGGTAGTAGAAGCTCTGCGTCGACGTCTTGTGCGCGTAGTTGGCGTGGCCGTAGGTCTGCAGGCCGTTGGCGTTGAGATGGCCGAAGTTGCCGAACAGCTTCAGGTCGTCCTCGCTCGTGGTGTTGCCCCAGGGCTGTGCCGGGTCGGCCACCGCGGTATTGCCGGCCGCGATCAACGCCGCCGCGTCGGCGCGCTGCACGCTGCGGTCGGTCGGACCGGCGTTGCCGTACTCCAGGCTGAGGTTGGCGAAGCCGTTGTCGCCGAGCGGCAGTCCGACGTTGCCGGCGACGTTGTAGGCCTCGCCGTCGCCCGCGCGGTAGGCCCCGGTGTTGAACTCCAGGCTGCCGCCCTCGCGGGCGTCCTTGAGCAGGAAATTGAGCACGCCGGCGATGGCGTCGGAGCCGTACTGCGCCGAAGCGCCGTCCCGCAGCACTTCCACCTGCCGCAGAGCGATCGCGGGAATGGTCGAGATGTCGGGGCCCTGCGTGCCGTCCGTGACGCCACCGAACCAGACGAGGATGGCCGAGCGATGGCGACGCTTGCCGTTGACCAGCACCAGCGTGTGGTCGTGGGCGAGGTTGCGCAGACTCGCCGGCCGCACGAGAGAGGCGGCGCCGCTGATCGGATGCGTCGCGACGTTGAACGACGGCACCAGATTCCGCAACTGGTAGTCGAGCGTGGTGGCGCCCTGGTTCATCACGTCGCGAAAGGGGATGGCGTCGATGGGAACCGGGGACTCGGTCACCGAACGAGGCCGCGCGCGGCTGCCGACGACGACCACCTGCTCTTCGAGTTGCACCGACAGGACTGTGTCGAGGGTTACCGATGCGCCCGCACCGAGCGCCACGCCACGGCGCACGTCCACCTGGAAGCCGGGCAGCGTGAAGGTGATGTCATACACGCCCGGCGGAAGTCCCGTGATCGCGAACGCGCCGACGCCGTCGGTGACGGCGGCTTCGATCGGGCCGCCGGCCTCGCTGTTGAGCGCCTCCACGGTTACCCCCGGAAGCACCAGACCCGTTGCGTCGGTGACGGTACCTCCGATGACCGCCTCCTGCGCGTGGGCAAGCCCCGGCGCCGCGAACCCCACCAGCAGCACGAGAAAAATCCGTCCTGGCATGTATCAAGACTACGCGAAAATCGTTGACGCTACGGGCCAGCACGATTCGCGGATCTCGCGCGCGACCGTCAGCGTCGTTCAACGTCGGCGACGGACAAAGGCCAGGCCGGACCAATCCTCGTCGACGGCACACACCTTGAAGTCGACCAACCCGGCCTCGAGCCCGACGCGCCGCACATCCTTGCCCGTATGATCGGCGGCCAGCGGCGAGGCCTTCTTGGGCCAGACGACCCACAGCCGTCCGTGAGCCGCGCTCTGCGCCAGCCGAACCATCCCGCCTTCGAGCTCTCGCCGGGAGCGCGTGAACCACAGGGTGATGTCGCGCGCGCCGCGGTTCGTCGTGCGGAGCGTCACATCCGATGGCAGCGGCTCGAGAACCGCCGCGAAGCCGTCCGGAGGCTTCACCAGCACTACCCGCATGCCCGGTTTGATACCGAGCTTGCGGGGCAGCGGCGTGTCCGAATAACCGGCGGTGGCCGGCGGCACCGGGGCGACGCCGCTCGGCGGCATCGCGAGCGCGCTGGCGAGCGCGGTGACGACGTCCTCGGGCCCGGCGTGCATGGTCTCCAGCGGCAGCGCTTTGAGCCGAGCGAACACGGACCGGTTGGTCGCGACGAACACGATCGGAATCCGCCGTGTCGCCACCCGCTGGCGCAAGGCGAGGGCGATATCCCGGCCGCGCGCCGGCGCCCGATCGAGATCGATCACGACTGCGAGCGGCAATTCCTGCGCCAGACGCTTCAGGTCATCGGGGCCGGTCACCGGCTCCCGGTCGATGGAGTGCCCGGCGGCCTCCAGGCGTGCGACCCACGTCGCCGCCGGCGGCGCCCCGATGATCCTCACCGTTCCACGCGGCATGGCGCTAACGACCACCGATCTGCCCAAACCGGGCACTGGGGAGAGGATATAATGCAGAGCATTCTTGGCTCGGCGGCGCGGCGGCGACCGGCCCGCAAGTGGCAAGGCGCGTCACCGCGCCGGTGAGCTAAGAATCGGTTGGACTGAACCGCTGCCCCGCCGGTCGGCTATGGGTGTTGCTTTGTGGCGAGGCGGTTCGGGCGTGCGTAACTGGCGGCCGTGCTTGGAGGTGGCCGGCTGAGGACGGTCGACCAGCAGGGTCACGAAGGGCATCTCGGGGCCTCGGCGAGAGGTCGGACACGCACGTCGTCCGGCCCGGGGAACACGGGAGCTGCGGAGAGCGCCTGGCGAGCGTCGGTCGGTCCGTCACGACGAATCCTGAATGGCCGCAGACGCCCACTCGCCGGCGAGATCGTCGACGGGGTGCATGTTCCCGCCGTGACACGAGGGACACTGCCGCAAGGAGCGACCGGTCAACGCCTCGTAGCGGTCCCGATAGTCGGCCGTGGCTGGCCCGGCGTGCTCTGCCTCGGGCGGCGGGGGCTCGTTCAGCAAGCGGCGGCACGCGGCGATCTTCTGCTGGCGATTGCGATTGGCCAGGAAACCGTAATAGCGGATGCGGTGGAAGCCGGGCGGGAGCACGTGGACGAGCATGCGCCGGATGAACTCGGTCGCGTTCAGCGTCATGGTCTTCTGGCGGGACGCGCCGGAGCGGCGGTAGTCGGTGTAGCGGAAGCGCACGGAGCCGCCGTCGAGGCTGCACAGACGCTGGTTGCCGATGGCGATCCGGTGCGTGTAGCGGCCGAGGTAGTCGAGGACCTGTTCGGGACCGGCGAAGGGTCGCTTCGCATAGACGACCCACTCAGTGTCGCGGGCCGGGCGGAGGTGGTTGGCGAAGCGCGATGGGTCGCTGAGAGGTTGCAGCCGGCCGGCGAAGTGCAGTTTGCCGGCCTCGAAGGCGTCCTGCAACGCCGCGAGGAGCACCCTCCGGAAGTAGCGGGACAGGACCCGAACCGGCAGGAAGAACCCGGGGCGGCAGGCAATCCAGGCGCTGCTGTCGTTGGCGAGCCCCCCACCCGGAATGACGCAGTGCAGATGGGGATGGTGCATGAGCGTCTGGCCCCAGGTATGGAGGACCGCGAAGAAGCCGAGCTCGGCGCCGAGGTGGCGCGGGTCGGCAGCGATCGTGCGGAGCGTGTCGGCGACGGCCCGGAAGAGCAGACCGTAGACGATGGCCTTGTTCTGGGCGGCGACCTCGGCGACCGCCGGGGGCACGGTGAAGACGACGTGGAAGTACTCGACCGGCAGCAGGTCCGCGCGGCGTCGTTCGAGCCAGGTGGCGCGGGCCAGCGACTGACAGGTCGGACAGTGGCGGTTGCGACACGAGTTGTACCAGACGCGCCGATGGCCGCATCGGTCGCACTGCTCGACGTGGCCGCCGAGCGCGGCGGTGCGGCACTGCTCGATGGCCGTCATCACACGGCGTTGCGCCGTCGACAGGGCGGCCCCGACCTCGGTCCGGAACGCATCGCCGTAGCGGCGGAAGACTTCCGCCACCGAGAGCGCGGCGCGTGGCACGGCCGTCGCTCAGTCGACGCGCTGGACGGGGAGGGAGACCGGCCGCGGGAGCAGGTCCAGTGGACTCTCGGTCGCGCAGACCGTAGTGGTCGCCAGTTGCAGGTAGCGCGTCGTCGTCTCGATGTTTCGATGCCCGAGCAGGAGCTGAATCGTGCGCAGGTCGGTGCCGGCCTCGAGCAGATGGACGGCGAAAGCGTGGCGAAGAGCGTGTGGGGAAATCGCTTTGGTGAGGCGTGCGCGTCGGACGGCGACGTGGCAGGCGCGGTTGACCGCTTCGCGCGTGATCGGCGTCTCCGGGCGGCCGCCGGGAAAGAGCCAGTGGCGGGGACGCTCGACCTGCCACCACTCACGCAACACCGCCAGCAGCTTGGGCGAGAGCATCACGTAGCGGTCCTTCTGTCCCTTGCCGTTGGCGACGCGCAGCACCATGCGCTCAGAGTCGATGGCGGATACGGTGAGCCGGACGGCCTCGGAAATGCGCAGGCCGGCGGCGTAGCAGGTGGTCAGGATGGCGCGATGCTTGACGGCCTTGACCGCGTCGAGAAAGCGGGCCACTTCTTCGCGGCTCGGCACCACCGGCAAGGACCGGGACTTCTTCGGCAACGGGATCAGGTCGTTGAAGCTCCACCGCTTGTTGAGCGTGATCCGGTAGAGGAAGCGGAGCGCCGACACGTAGACGATCAGCGTGCTTCGAGCGAGACGTCGTTCGTTGGTCAGGTGGACCTGGTAGGCGCGGACCTGCTTCGGACCCAGGCGGGCCGGGGAGCGACCGAAGTGCCGAGCGAACCGCGCGACGGCGCTGACGTACATCCGTTGGGTGGACGACGACAGCTGTCGCACCTGCATGTCTTCGAGCATGCGTCGACGGAGAGGTGTCATGACGGGCTCCTCTGCGAAGGGGCCTGGGGGATTCCAGGCGTTCGCAGAGCAGCGTATGGCGGAGTTCAGGCCACGATGCAGCGGTCGGATGACCTGGTCGAACGTCTCAGTGGCGACGGTCGACTGAGCGTCTACCGCCGTGGCGGTTTAGTCCAATCGGATATTATCGGACCAACCGTCGGAGGCCTTCGAAATGGCGCTGGTCAAGAAGAGCATCACCATAACCCACCGTCAGGAGCAGTGGATCAGGGCGCAGGTCGCAAGCGGCGACTACGGCAGCGACAGCGAGTACTTTCGCACCCTGATCCGCCAGGACCAGGAACGCAGCGCGACCTTCCGAGCCTTGAAGGAGGCTGTTCAGGAAGGTGTAGAGAGCGGTGTCAGCGACAGGACGGTGAAGGAGATTTGGGGGGAGGCGGAGCAGCGCTACGAAGCCAGGCATGGCTGACCTCCGTCTGTCGACCCGCGCCGCGGCCGACCTGGACGGCATCGCCCGCTATACCATCGAAACCTTCGGCATCGAGCAGGCACGCCGGTATCGTAACGATCTGGAAGCCTGCTTCCGGACTCTGGCGGAGAATCCACGACTGGGCAGAAGCGCAGAACGGCTTCGACCCGGTCTTCGACGCTTCGAGCATCGCTCGCACGCCGTGTTCTACATGCAGAATCGAGACGGAATCCCGATCGTCCGTATCCTCCACGCCAGGATGGAACCCTCGCGCGATGTTCGCCCGTGATGCGCAGGATGGAACCGACTGCCACGAGGCCCCCGTCCGAGTCCCTCGACGCCCTGCTGCGCCCCGCGTCGGTCGCCGTGATCGGCGCCTCGAACGACCCCACGCGCATCGGCGGACGGCCCGTGCGATACCTGCGCGCCGCGGGTTACGCCGGACAGGTCTACCCCGTCAATCCCAGGCACAAGGACGTGCAGGGACTCGCGGCGTTTCCGCACATCTCCGACGTGCCGGAAGCCGTCGACCTTGCGATCGTCGCGGTACCTGCCCCGAGCGTGGTGGACACCGTCGAAGCGTGCGCGGCGCGTGGCGTGCAGGTAGCGGTCATCTACAGCGCCGGCTTCGCGGAGATGGGCGCCGAGGGTCGACGACTGCAGCAGCGGCTGAGTGAGATCGCGGCAGAGACCGGCCTGCGCATCGTCGGTCCCAACTGCCTCGGCGTCTACAACTCGGAGATCGGCTTCTTCGCCACGTTCAGCACGACGCTCGAGGACGGCTTTCCCGCACCGGGCGGCGTGGCGCTGGTCAGCCAGAGCGGGGCCTACGGCAGCCACCTGTCGCTGCTGGCCCGCAAGCGCAACATCGACGTCCGCTACTGGGTGACGACAGGCAACGAGGCGGACGTCTCCGTGCCGGAGGTGCTCGGCTGGCTGGCCGAGCAGGACGACGTGTCCGTCATCATGGCCCACGCCGAGGGCATCACCGACCGGGACGCGCTCGTGCGCGCCCTCTCGACGGCGCGCGCCCGCCGCAAGCCGGTGGTGTTCCAGAAGGTCGGGGTGACCGAGGTGGGCGCACAGGCGGCCCAATCGCACACGGCGTCGCTCGCCGGCGCGGACTCGGTCTACGAGGCGGCGTTCCGGCAATTCGGAGCCTACCGGGCGCGCGACACGGACGAGATGCTGGACATCGCCTACGCGGCAAGCTTCGGCGTGTTCCCGGAGAGCCCGCGTGTGGCGCTCGTCTCCATCTCGGGCGGCGTCGGCGTGCAGATGGCGGACGCGGCGGTCGGCTTCGGACTCGACGTGGCGCCGCTGAGCGAGTCGGCCCAGACCCGGCTGAAGGCCGCGCTTCCCTACGCCTCGCCGCGCAACCCGGTCGACATCACCGCGCAGGCCTTCAACCGGGTCGATCTCATCGCGGACAACCTCGGGATCGTCTTCGAGGAGGAGCAGCACGACGCGGTGGTCGCCTTCTTCACCTACGTCGCGGCGGCCGACGGCATGATCGAGCCCATCCGCGACGCAATCCACGCCGCCCGCGATCGGCGGCCCGGCTGCGCGCTGGTGCTCTCCATCGTCGCCCCGCCGGATGTCGTGCGCCAGTACGAGGCGGTCGGCTGTCCGGTGTTCGAGGACCCGACCCGCGCGGTGCGATCCGTCGCGGCGCTGCACCGGTTCAGCCGGATCTTCGCGGAGGGTGCGGACGAAGTCCCCTCGGCGGGCGGGGGCGGAACGTCGGACACCGGGACCATCGCTCCGCGCCCACGGAGCCTTCCCGAAGGCCCCATCTCGGAACGGGAGGCGAAGCGCCTCCTCTCGGAGGCGGGTGTGCCGGTGGTCGACGAAGAGCTCGCGCGCACCCCCGATGAAGCCGCGCGCGCCGCCGCCGGGTTCGATGACCCGGTAGCGGTCAAGCTCTCCGCGCCGGGCGTCCTGCACAAGACCGAGCTCGGCGGCGTGGTGCTGGACGTGTCGAACGAAACGGAGGCGCGCCGGGCCTACGAAACGATCACGGCGCGAGCCCGCGCGGCGGACCCGGCAGTTCGCATCGAGGGCGCGCTGATCGCGCCGATGGTCACCGGCGGCGTCGAGACGATCCTCGGCGTCCGCCACGACCCGACGTTCGGGCCGGTTGTGATGTTCGGTCTGGGTGGAACCCTGGTGGAGGTGATCGAGGACGTCAGCTTCCGCGTGGCGCCGTTCGGCGAGGCCGAGGCAAAGCGCATGATCGACGAGACCCGGGCTGCCAAGGTGCTGCGCGGAACGCGCGGCAGGGGCCCGTACGACGTGGCCGCCTTGGCGGCGGCCCTCTCATGCCTGTCGGTCTTCGCGGCGGAGCACGGCGACCGGATCGACAGCGCCGAGATCAACCCGTTCGTCGTGCTCCCGGAAGGTCACGGCGCCGTGGCGCTCGACGCCGTGATCGTAACGCGCGCAGACTCCTAGCCGACGCCGACCAGATCGTCCTGCTTCGAGCTCTTGAGCCCCTGGATCTGGACGACGGGCGGCGCCTCCTCCTTCAGCACGTGCTGGCGGTAGAGCGCAGCCATCTGCTGGTCGTAGGCGGCGTCCTTGTCGGGCTTGCCGTTGGTCCCGTTCGCCCCGTTGGCTCCGTTGGCTCCGTTCGACGCGCCGTTGCCGTTGGTCTCCTTCGCCGCGGCCCGCGCGGCCAGCTTCTCCTGGCGCGCGTTCTTCGCAATGCCCTGCGTATCGAGATCGGTCTGGATGCCGGCCGCGACCGCCTCCGGATCGAGCACCAGGGAGTGCTCCTTCGAGTCGAGGTTGACGTCCTTGCCGCCCGCGAAGATCTCGTGCCGGCCGCGCTCCTCGTACCACTTGGTGAGGGTGGCGGTCATGTGCATCTTCTCGATGATGTTGCGCCAGCCGATGCCGGTGTTGTAGGCACAGAAGGAGATCTCCCCTTCCTGCGTCGCATACGGGATGATGCAGCGCTCCGTGCGGCGGAAGTCGTAGTTGAACAGGTCCTGGAACCACATGCCGGCGACGAAGAGGAAGTTCCAGCGGTCGGAGCGGCGCTTCGCAATGTCGTCATGCGTCCGCTCACCGGACACCTGGCCGTAGTCCTTGCCGGTGGCTCCGAACGTCTTGTCGAACTTCCTCAGCAGGTCGACCAGCTTGAAGTGGGTCGGCGCGTTGAACGAGTCGTAGTTGCGCATCAGCGCCAGCGCCATGCCGACCACGGAGCGGAACCGGCCGCCGGCCGCGTCGTTCACCTTCGCGATGTCCTTGGCGAGCTGCTCGCCCCGGACGAACTTGGTGAACGGCACCGCCTCCTTCGTCTCCTTGTCGATCATCACCGCCATGCCGACGCCGCAGTTCGGGTGGCAGCCGCAGTTGAGCTGACCCCAGCTCTCCTCCGGACCGTGCACCAGGTCGGCCCAGTCGGTGAAAGTGCCCATGAAGGAGATCGGGAACCAGTCGCGGGCCGGCTCGCCGATGCCGGTCTGGTTCTTCACGTCGTGCGCGAGGTGCGACAGCGTGTAGCGCTGCGCCTTGCGGCGCTCGTCGGTGATCTCCTCGTCGCGGCCGGTGAACGAGACCGGCTGGAACGACAGGAAGCTGATGGTCTTCGGGTTGTCGAGGGCGAACTGCACCACGCGGCCCACCTGCTCGTTGTTGATGCCGTTGATGATGGTGATGACCGGCACGATGTCGACGCCCGCCTTGTGCAGGTTCTCGATGGCCCGCAGCTTGACATCGAACAGGTTGCCCACCAGGCGGTGCGAGTTGGCCGCGTTGCCGATGCCGTCGAACTGCAGGTAGGCGTAGCGCAGGCCGGCGTCGGCCGCCGCGCGTGCGAAGTCGAAGCTCTTGGCGAACTCGATGCCGTTGGTCGCCGCCTGCACGCTGTTGTAGCCGACCTTGCGGGCGTAGCGCACGGCGTCGAGGAAGTACGGCGACATCGTCGGCTCGCCGCCCGAGAACTGCACCGACATCTGGCGCCGCGGCTTGATGGAGATCGCGTTGTCGAGCAGCGTCTTGATGTCGTCCCACGACAGCTCGTGGACGAAGCCCACCTGGTTCGCGTCCATGAAGCAGGGGTCGCACATCATGTTGCAGCGGTTGGTGAGGTCGATGGTCAGCACCGAACCGCGGCCGTACTTGATGGTGCTGCTGCCGTGGTTGTGCAGCTTCTCGTCGTTGTGGGCACGGATGTCGCTGCCCGGGAACGACTCCTCGAGGTGCTGGAAGAACTCGGTGTCCATCGCCATCACGTCCTCGAACCGCCCGTGCAGCGGGCACTCCTTGACCATGACGATCTGACCGTCGCGCTCGATGATCTGCGCCTTGATCTCGCCCACCTTCTCGTTGAGCAGGATGCGGTAGTCCTTCTTGCCGTCGAGAATGTCCTGCCGCGCCTCGCGCACGCAGGTGGGGCAGAGCGAATCGGTCTCGCGCGGCCACCCCAGCGGCGGCTTCACCTTCTGGTGCGACTTCAGAAGCGGCTTGTCCGACCAGGCCGGTGTGAACGACGGGTTCTGCGTGAACGCGTTGTAGCGGTCGTAGACGAACCACGCGCCGTTCGCCGCAATGGACAATCCCTTTTCGAGGTACTTGACCGGTTTGTGCATCGTGGATCTCCCTTGAGATCGGAGTTCTCGGATTCACGGTCCGACCGCGGCCGGACCGACTCGTGCTTATAAACAATCGCAGCGTACCCTTGGCGCCACGCCTGGTCCACAAGATTGTCGCGGAAGGGCGAAACGACGGCCTGAGTGGTCGTGACGGCACCTGAACGGCCGGCAGAGGGCGTGGCTGGGGTTCCCCGTCGCGTCGCAGGCGGCGGCGCCCCGGGACAGCGCGAGCGACGACCGTCCGGTCAGGTCGCATGTCCCTCCAGCGCGTACTGGCGGAACGTCAGGCTCACCCTGCCCGACAATCCTACCGCCGCCGGTCCGGAACCGGGCAGGACCCGCGCCACGCCGTGGTAGCGCAACCGGCTGGGCCCGCCCATCACGAACGCATCCCCGGAGCGGAGTGCGATCGCCGTCGTGGCATCCCGGCGGCGGAGCCCGCCGAGCAGGAAACCGCCGGTGTCCCCGAGCGACAGCGAAACGACCGGCACGCCGGCATCGAGCGTGGAGGGGTCCTCGTCCTTGTCCTGGTGCAAGCCCATCCTGCCGTCCGGGCCGTAACGGTTGACGAGGCAGATGTCCGGGACGAGCGAAAGGCCGACCGCGGCGGCCGCCGACACCGCCGGGCGCGCAAGCTCGGGCGGCAGCGGCGGCGCCGGACGTCCGTCGTGATCCGATCGCTGCCATTCGTAGGTATAGGTCCGCGCGTTCCAGTGGCGGCCGAGACAGAGCATGTCGCAGTGCATGAAGCCGCCGCCGCGCACCTGCGGGCGATAGAAGCCCGCCGCTCCCGCCGCCAGCGCCCGCACCATGGCCGCGACCCGACGCTGCTCGGCGGGTGACAGATACCCCGGCAGATGAAATGCGCCGGGTGCGAGTTCGACGACTTCATGGGCGGACATCACTTCACGGCGTCCAGCCTGCGCGCGCGAGCAACGAGTCGAAGCCGATGCTGTAGCGGCCGCCGAACGGTGGTCCAGCCTCTGCGCGCGGAAAGCGAGTTCGTGTTCGGCCAGCGCGGTGCGGGAGCGGCACACGCCAATCGTACCGCTATCATCACCGCATGCCGCGAGCCCCCGACGTGGTGGTGGTCGGCGCCGGTACTTTCGGCGCCTGGACCGCCTGGCACCTGCGCCAGGCCGGTTACGCGGTAACGCTCGTCGACGCGTTCGGGGCGGGCCATTCGCGGGCGAGCTCGGGCGGCGAGTCGCGCATCATCCGGATGGGCTACGGAGATCGGGCGCTCTACTCCCGCTGGGCGTGCGAGTCGCTGCCGCAGTGGAAGGAGCTCCTGGCGGATGCCGGCCAGCCGGACCTCTTTCGCGAGACGGGCGTCCTGTGGCTGGGTCATGACGCGGACCCGCACGTGGACGTCACGGCCCGCACACTCCACCGGCTCGGCGCCACGACGGAATCGCTCGCTCCCGAGGATCTGCGGTCACGGTTCCCCGCGCTCGATTACACCGGCATCACGCGGGCGGTCTACGAACCCGGCAGCGGGGTGCTGCTCGCCCGCCGCGCCGTCGGCTGCGTGGCGCGTCAGGCGGCGCGCCGCGGCGTCGACTATCAGGTGGCATCGGTCGAGCCCCCCGACCTCTCCCGGCGGCTGGATGCGGTCCGACTCGGCGATAGGGGGCGGCTGTCGGCCGGCGTGTTCGTCTTCGCCTGCGGTCCCTGGCTGGCGAAGGTCTTCCCGGACATGCTGCGCCCGCTGCTGCGCACGACCCGCCAGGAGGTCTTCTTCTTCGGCACGCCTGCCGGTGACCGGCGCTTCGAGCCGCCGTCGCTGCCGGCCTGGATCGACTTCCACGCCGGCGCCTACGGTCTCCCCGACATCGAAGGGCGCGGCGCCAAGATCGGACTCACCGCTCTCGGTCCGGCGTTCGATCCGGATCGCGGAGACCGCACGCCGTCCGTCGACGGCCTGGCGGCCGCGCGCCGGTTCGCCGCCGCCCGGTTGCCGGCGCTGCGCGATGCGCCGCTGCTGGAGGCCAGGGTGTGTCAGTACACCAACACCCCGAGCGGCGACCTGCTGATCGACAGACACCCCGATCACCTCAACGTCTGGATCGCCGGAGGCGGATCCGGCCACGGGTTCAAGCTCGGACCGGCGGTCGGAGCCTACGTTGCTTCCCAGGTTGCAGAAACCGCGCCGGCCGAAGACCTCGTCGGCCTGCCCGCCAAACGGCCTGAACAGGAACGGGCCGTTCTCTGACGGTCTTCCGCGGTTCGAGGCGCGGGCCGCCGCTGTGCTTCATCGAGCCGCGGACCGCGCCGGATCCACCGCCCCGGTCCCCCGAACTGCCCTTCCCTGCCCTCGGTGCCGAAACGCCATGCGCAGGCCGAGCAGCAGCGTCAGGATCGCCGCATAGATCATCGGTTCCCCAATGTCGATCTTGACGAGCCACAGAAAGTGCACCACGCCCGCGACGGCGCTCGCGTAAACGAGACGGTGCAGGGCGGTCCACCTCTTGCCGAGCCGCCGAATCCATCCCTGCGTCGAGGTCACGGCCAGCGGAATCATCAGCACGAAGCCGATGAATCCGGCGGTCACGTACTTGCGCTCGGCGACGTCGTCGATGATGAGAAGCAGATCGAAGAAGTGATCGAAAACCAGATAGGTCGAGAAATGCAGCACGGCGTAGAAGAACGCGAACAGGCCGAACATCCGGCGAAAGCGGACGAGCCCATGCCAACCGGCCATACGACGCAACGGGGTCACTGCCAACGTCACGAGCAGAAGCCGGAGCGCCCAGTCGCCGGTGCGGTGCGTGATGTCCTCGATGGGATTGACGCCAAGGCCGCCGGTGAAAGCGTCCCAGCCGAGCAGAAGCGCCGGAATCAGACAGGTGACGAAGACGATCGGCTTGACGCGGGTAATCCGGAAAACTGTCGCCATGCGCTGCGAACCGGCCGCCGGTCCCCGCCGGGCCGGGGACCGGATCACCGCCGTAGCCTCAGTAGTTTCTCGCCAGGTCCATTCCGTTGTACATCCGGGCGACCTGGTAGCCGTACCCGTTGAACATCTGCGTCCGCTGCCGGAAGAAGTTGCCGATCCGGCGCTCCATCCCCTGTGACCAGCGCGGGTGGTCCACCTCCGGATTGACGTTCGCGTAGAAGCCGTACTCGTGCGGGATCGCGACGTTCCAGGTGTTTCGCGGCTGGTCCTCGACGAACTCGATCTTGACGATCGACTTGATGCTCTTGAAGCCGTACTTCCAGGGTATGACCAACCGAATCGGCGCCCCGTTCTGGTTCAGCAGCGTCTTCCCGTAGATGCCGACGGCGAGAATCGTCAGCGGGTTCATCGCCTCGTCCATCCGCAGCCCCTCCACGTACGGGTACTGCAGGTTGCGGGCGCGCTGCCCCCGGAACTCCGACGGGCGATAGAGCGTCTCGAAGCGAACGAAGTTGGCGCGCGACGTCGGCTCGAAGCGCCGAATCAGGTCGCGGAGCGGAAAGCCGACCCAGGGCACCACCATCGACCACGCCTCGACGCAGCGCAACCGGTAGATGCGCTCCTCGAGCGTGTGCGGACTCAGGATGTCCTCGAGCGTGTAGTCGGCCGCCGGACGGTTCATGTGGCCCTCCACGCGCACCGACCAGGGCTCTACGGTCAGGTCGTCGGCGTACCGCTTGGGATCCTCCTTGTCGAGACCGAACTCGTAGAAGTTGTTGTAGCTGGTGATCTCCTCGTAGGAGTTCTGCCGTTCGTCGGTGCTGAACTGGCTCGGCCGCAGCTCTCCGACATCTTCTTGCGGAGCGGCGTGCAGACCTCCGTCCGGCTGACCGAGCACGGCTGCGCCGGCCGCTCCGAGCGCGGCGCCGGAAGCAGCCTGGATGAATTGCCGCCGGTTGTAGTACAGCCGCTCTGGCGTAATCTCGGAAGAGCGGATATCGGGCGCCTGTTTGATCAGCATCGGTCTGCCTCTACCTCAGTACCGCGCGTGCGTGGAGTTCCTGCTTCTCTCTTCATGGTCGCCCCGCGACCAATCCCTTGTCAACCGCGGTGGCCGCACGCGGGCCTCCCGCCGCCGGCCGGTCCACCACGTCCACCCTGCCGCTGCCGCGACCATCCCGTACTCGACTGGCTCCACCCAGACCGGCAGCACCCAGCCTTCGCCGGCCAGGTGCGGCGTCCAGACCGTATAGGTGAGCATCGAAGCGAGTGTCCAAACCACCAACGGCCAGTTGACGGCCGGTCCGAGGAACGGAATCAGCCACACGAGATACCAGGGATAGACGGCCGGCAGCAAACAGACCGCGGCCGCCAGCGGCCAGGCCCAGGCCGCCGGATCGTCCCGATCGCGCTTGATCCGCGCGTGCACCGCTACGGCGAACCCGGCCGCAATGGCGACACCGACCGCCGGAGCCGTGCCGATCCCTGTCGCCAGCCAGCGGAACGGGGGACCGTTGAACCGCCATTGCGCCAGATATGTCCCGAGAGATCCGACCGGAGGCTGCCAACCGTCGAAGAACGGGAGGTAAAGGAGCACGACCAGCAGCACTCCGATCGCAACGTCGGCGACCCGGATACGCTTCCAGAGCAGCGGTACCAGCACCGCAGGCAGGAACTTGACGGCGAAGGCGCTCGCCAAACCGACCGCGGCCAGCAGCGACCGGCGTCGTGACAGCGCATACCCCGCCCCGACCAGGAGCAGCGTCCCGGCCATATCGACGTGGGCGCCGCCCGCCCCCTCCAGCGCAACCAGGGGATGCCAGGCATACGCCAGCACCCACCATGGATGTCTCCTCGTCACGGTCAGCCAGCGCCAGACCAGCCCGATGATCAGGAGGTCGCAGGTCAACATCGCGACCGCCATCGCCAGCACCGACTCGTGGACCCAGGTGACGCCCAGGAAGAAACGCTGGGCCAGCGGCGGATAGATGGACGGGAGGACGGCGCTCGTCGGATCGATCCGGCGCGTCAAGTCCGTATGGAGTCGCGACAAGGCCTCATCGGAAGGTACGGTCCGCAGCGGATTGAGACCATGCCGCTGCACGCGCCCGTCCCAAACGTAGCGGTAGACATCGTCGGAAACCAGCGGGGCCGCGCCGAGCAGGACGACACGCCAGGCGACCGCCAGGAGCAGGCACCCGGCCAACGCACGGCGGCCTGCCCTGTAGTCGCCCGCGCATCCGTCGAGCCTGCCGATCAGCCGGAGCGCGGCGATGTACGCGAGCGACGCGAGGCCGAGCAGCCCGACGAAGGCCTCCGCCTGGCGACGAGCGTCGAGTGCCGCCGACGCGGCCAGTGCAACCAGCAGCACGACGCCGCAGGCCAGGATTCGGCGCTGCAGCATCCCGGCCCCGGCCCTCTCGCCGCCGAGCAACACCTGGACCACGCGCGCCGCCACGACGCACAGCACGACGAACGCCTCGGCCTGCCAGCGGGACTCGAGTGTCGCCACGGCCAGCGCCGCCGACAGCGCAACGCCGAGGACGACGATCTTCCAGTGCATCAGGCTCTTGCCAGGCGCGCAGCTCGCTGACGTCGGGGCTACGGAGACCCTCACGAGTTGTCAAGGCACGCCGATCGATGAGGCACGCCGATCCGGTGCTGCCGGACGCGTCCCGTAGTACCAGCGGGCCAGGCGCTCGGGCCCGACGCCGACGAGGTAGAGCACCAGCAACGCAAGGTTCAACGCCGTCCGCCGCAGCCATCCATCCCGCTCCCAGCGACGCGCCGACACCCTGACCGGCACCGGCGGAAACCAGAGGCGTCCACCCCGGCCGAGCCTCCACATGAAGTCGACGTCCTCCATCAGGTCGAGAGGCCGGTACCCTCCCAGGGTCTCGAACCACTCCCGCCGGACGAAGATGGCCTGGTCGCCGTACGGCAACCTCAGCCACCGTGTTCGAATCGCTACGCCACGTTCGATGATGCGGGCCGCCCAATGCTCCGACGCGAGGGTGAAGCGGAACGCCCCCCCGTCGACGTCCGGCCGGTCGGCGGCTGCGGCGAGTGCTTCCAGCCACCCGTGAGCGAGGCGTCCGTCCGCGTGCAGAAACAGGAGCCAGCGGCCCGACGCGACACGCGCCCCGGCGTTCATCTGGCGTCCCCGTCCCGGCTCGCTGTCGATCCAGCGCACCATCGCCGCACCCTGCCGCAGGGGGGCGAGCGAGCGGTCGGCGGCGTCACCGTTCACGACGACGACCTCGATGCGCGCGTCGAGCCGATCTGCCCGCATGGCGTCGAGCAGCCCGGCGAGCTCCCGGGTGTCGCGAAGCACGGGCACGACGATCGAGACGAGCGGCCGGTAGTCTTCCGGTTGCACCGCCGACAGGGTATAGCTATTCGCGCAAACCGAGGAAGCCGGCGGATTCCGACCACACCCGTTCGAAGCTGGCGCCGAGCTGGTGATCGTCGTCCAGCATGACCAGCGTAACGTTCGGCCGCGCCGTCGCGTACCGCGACACCATGTCGGGATCGACCACGGTGTCACGCCGCCCCTGTAGAACGAGAGTGGGGACCGGGCGCTCGACAGCGAAGGAATCGTAGCGCTGCGCATCACGGAACAGCTCGTAGTGCACGCGGGTCGGCTCCCCCGATGCATGGTGCGTGAGTTCCCACCAGCCGGTGTCGCGCCAGCGAGCCATGCCGGCCTCGCCCAGGTCGCCGACCGGCCGCCGGCCGAAGTCGAGCGCCGGAGCCAGCAGCACGAGCTGTGCGATGCGACGGCTGGTCTCGACCCGGGTCCGCTCGGCGACCTGTAGCGCCACGAACGCCCCCAGGCTCGACCCGAACAGCACCACGGGCTCCTCCGTCAGCGACCCGATCAGCGACGCTGTTTGCTCCATCATGCGCGACGCCGTCACGGTCGAGAAGTCCGGCCGGTTGAGATCGGGGCAGTGAAACGCAATCCCGTGATCGGCAAACCGCCCCTTGAGGAACGCGGCCTTGGACGATGCCGGCGACGATGCGAATCCGTGCAGATAGACGACTTGCGGCGTCACAGCCGATACGGGCAACCCGGCCGGCAGCGGCACGGGATGTCTCCGTCCCCCTCGGTGTTGTAGTGGAAGGTCAGTTCTTCGCCCGCCGCGATGTTGCGCGCGGCCACGATCCAGATCGTGTCCCCCGACACGGACGCGTAGCAGTTCGGCTTGCAGGAGTGGTTCATGAACCGCGCGAGGTTGCCGCCGACGTGCCCGTCCCGCACGAAGAGGTGGTTGATCCGGAAGCACCAGATCTCACCTCGCATGAGGTAGCGATCCTCGCGCGCGAGGCTGTCGCGTACCCGGAGCTTCTCTCCCGCGTAGTGGACAATCCGCTTGTTCTTGTTGATATCCTCGCTGGCGAACACACCCCAGCCGTGCAACTTCGACCGCTTCCGTCTGATCTCGGGGAAGTAGAGTCCGGTGGAGTACGGATCGGAGTAGTCGCGGGGCCGATCCGCGACGGCGCGCTGCTTCACTCGTCTCTGGCCGACGCCTCCCGTCGCCGCCCCGATTGTCTCCGCCATGCCGCGAATTCCTCCGTATATTGTAGCCGCGCGCATTTATAATGCCGGGCCGATGGCCGCCTGTTGTGAAGAATCACCGCCCCCACTGCTGCTGGCCGGCGTCGAGCAGTTCAACCGGGGGGAGTTCTTCGAGCAGCACGAGACACTGGAGGATCTCTGGCGCGCCGAGAAGCGCGACGTGCGCCGGCTCTACCAGGGAATCCTGCAGATCGGTGTCGCGATGTACCACATCGAGCGCCGGAATCACCACGGCGCAATCTACATGCTGACCCGCGGACCCGCGTACCTCCAGCCGTTCGCCCCGGCATGCCAGACCGTCGACGTCGCGGACCTGCTCGCCCAGGCCGCCCATATTCGCGCGGTGGTCGAGCGGCTGGGTCGCGACGGCCTCGAGCACTTCGACTGGTCGCTGGCGCCACGGATTCGCTTCATCGATTGAACTCAAGGGAGCACGGCCGATGCCCGTCCCGCGCTTTACGCAAGAAACCCTTGATTTTCTCCGGCAGCTCGCGCGCCACAACGATCGGGAGTGGTTCCGCGAGCACCGCAACGACTACGAGGAGCACGTCAGGGGACCGATGCTCGCGCTCATCGAGCAGCTTGCGTTCGATCTGCCCGCTATCGCGCCCGATCTCGTCGCCAACCCGAAGACGTCCATGTACCGCGTCTACCGGGACACGCGCTTCTCGGCGAACAAGGCGCCGTTCAAGACGCACGTGGCGGCGATCTTCCCGCACCGGGCGCTTCCGAAGCACGAGGGCGCGGGCCTCTACGTCCACGTCGCGGCCGATCAGGTGTTCATCGGCGGCGGGCTGTACCGGCCGCAACCGCGGCAGCTTCATCGCCTCCGGGAGCACATCGCCGCCAACAGCGACCACCTGCGGACCCTCGTTGCGGCACCCGCCTTCCGCCGCAACTTCGGCGCGCTGTCCGGCGAGCGGCTCAAGCGGATGCCCCGCGGCTTTGCCGCCGACCATCCGGCCGGGGACCTGCTCCGCCTGAAGCAGTTCCTCGCCGGCTGCGAGCGCCCTTCGGCGTTTGCTGTCGGTCCCCGGTTCTACCGGTCGCTCCTCCGGCTCTTCACCCACCTTGCGCCACTCATCGAGTTCCTCAACACACCGCTCGCGACACGCGAGTTCCGGCTGGAGGAGACCTTGCCGGCCGGCCCTCCGTCCGGGTAAACGGCGAGGGAGCCGCGCTCCTGCAATCGGTCGAATCCGCGCTGCGAACCGACTGCGTGCGCAGCTCAGCGACCGGTGCGGCCGAGCACGTGGCGCAGTACCCCTTCGAGGTCCGGATAGCCGAAAGCGAAGCCGTCGCTTCGCAGTCTGGCAGGCTCGACGCGGGTGCTCGCCAGCAACAGCGCATCGGCCATCTCACCGAACGCCAGCCGCGCGCCGAAGGCCGGCAAGGGAAAGATGGTCGGACGACGCAGCACCCGCCCGAGCGTCTTCGTGAATTCCCTGTTCGTGACGGGGTTCGGCGCCACAATGTTGACCGCCCCGGCAAGGTCCTCCGTACGCAGCGCGTGCAGGACGCCGCCCAGCACGTCGTCGAGCGCCACCCAGCTCATGTACTGCCGGCCCGAGCCGATCACGCCGCCGACACCCATCCGAAACGGAAAGAGCATCTGTCCGAGCGCGCCCCCGGCCGGCGTCAGAACGATACCGATTCGCAGATGGACGACTCTGATGCCGGCCTCGCGCGCCGGGGACGCCGCCTCCTCCCAGGCCTGGCAGACCTCGGGCAGAAAACCCTCCCCCGCCGCCGACGTCTCGTCGAGCACGTCGTCCCCCCGATCCCCATAGAACCCGATCGCCGAGGCGACGACCAGGGTTCTCGGCGGCTCCGCGAGGGCGGCCAGCGCTTCCGCCAGGTGTCGCGTTCCGTTCACCCGGCTGTCGCGGATACGCGCCTTGCGCGCCGCGGTCCAGCGTCCTCCTGCGATGTTCTCCCCGGCCAGATGAACCACGGCATCGAGGCCATCGGCCACGGTGGCGGCCAGAGTCCCGGTCTCCGGATCCCAACTCGGAACGTCACCGCCGGGCCCCTTCGCAGACGCTCGTCGCAGCGGCACGACCTCGTGCCCGCCACTCAGCAGGAACGGCACGAGGGCTGACCCGATCAAACCCGTCGCACCGGTTACGGCTACCTTCATCGGCCTCCCTCCATATCGGCGATGCCAGCCCAGATCGACAGCCGTCACGCGCTGGCGGTACGCGAACAGCCGCTCGAGCTCCCGTCGCGCGAACGGACGCGCCGGAAGCGCAATCCAACCGCCGGGCAACTCGTACCGGACGTCGTCGATCAACGTCGTCGTGCCGTTGGCGTGCGGCTCGAAGCGATGCCGGTGCTCCCACGCGGCGAACGGACCGGCAACCTGCCGGTCACTGAACGACCGGCCCGCGACGCACGGCCCGTGCTCGGCAATCCAGCGGATCCCGAAAGGCCCCAAGCGGCAGGCGCAGGGTCACGCGAGTCCCCGGCTCCAGTGCGCGCCCCGACCGACCGACTACGGCCACGCGGCGCCAGGGCGGCGTCAGGCGCTCGAGCGCTCCCGGGCGCGAGTGCCACTCGAAAACCTCCGCGCTCGACGCCGCGACAATACTCTCCCGGCGATAGTGCGAAATGACGACCCTCTCCCTTCAGGGTACAGTGACGACCAGCGCGCGACAGGGGCCGCGGCCGACACGCCGGTAGCCGTGCAACACCGCCGCGTTCAGGTACGCGGAGTCTCCGGCGGCCAGCGTCTCCTCCCCGTCCCGCACGTACAGGCCCAGCTCCCCCTCCAGCACGTAGACGAGCTCGGCGCCGTCGTGCTTGTGCAGGCGCACGTCCTCGACCGGCCGGGCCTCGAACTCGCCCAGGTAGGAGTGCATCTTCCTTTTCTCGGCGGGAAAGTCGAGCGACTCGAAGTGGTAGGCGACGTCCCTGGACCCCATCCGCTCCGGCAATCGCAACCTGTCCCCGCGCCGCACGATCGTCACCACCGGCTCCTCGTGCCTGAAGAAGTAGTCGAGCCCCACGCTGAACACAAGCGCTATCCGCAGCAGCGTCGGCAGCGTCGGATACATCCGTCCCCGCTCGATCTTGGAAAGCAGCGCGGCGGACAGCCCGCTGTGCGCGCCCAGCTCGACCAGTCCCATCCGCTTTCGCATGCGCAACTCGCGCACCTTCGGACCTATCCCGTAGCGATCCAGGCCATTCTGCAGGGTCTCGGTCAGTGCCATGTGAATCCACCTCCGATCCGGGCAGCCTCTGGCGTTGCCCCTGCCAGGTTCGCGGAACCTTTGTTCTATTTTGCCCTATAGTCAATCCTCTTTCATCTGCAATCTAATCCAATGACGGCGCAGGGTCCAGGCCCCGCCAGTCCGATCCGCATCGAGCGGCGGCCCGGAGAGGCTGGCGGTTGTCGTGCAGCCAGTGGCTGCCGGGGCCGCCCGAAACGGTGTTACCGTTCTTCGGCAGCGCGCGGAATCTGGAGTGGATCACGCCGCCGTTCCTGAGGTTCCGGATCCGCCGCATGCGGGGCGAGCCTTTCGAGGCCGGCTCGCGGATCGACACCCTGGCCCCGGTCGGCAAGCGCCTGAACGCGGGCATCGTGCAGCACGAGGAGGGACAGCGCGTGCTCGACGCGCAACTCTGGGGCCGGCGAGTGCCGCTCAACACCCGCACCCTCATGGGCTGGCTGCTACGCCATCCCCTCGTTACGATAAAGACGATCGTGGCAATTCACGCCGAGGCCGCCCGTTGCATCTGAAGGGCATACCGTTCCTGAACCACCCCGGCCCCGCGGATGCACACCGCGAGCAGAGGGCCCGGCTCGCCGCGGACGGTGCCGAGCAACGCCTCTCGGGGTTGCCGGCCGCCCGCCGGTCGACACGGCCATGACAGTGCCCACGCCGCTTCGCATCGGCATCTCGAGCTGCCTGCTGGGCGAAACCGTACGCTACGACGGAGGCCACAAGCGCGATCCCTATCTGGTCGAAACGCTCGGCCGGCTGGTCGAGTGGGTACCGGTCTGCCCCGAGGTAGAGATGGGGCTGGGCACGCCTCGCGAAACGATCCGGCTGGTGCGAGACACCGGCCGGGTCGACGGCGTACGGCTCGTCGGCCGGAGCGGCAGGCAGCTCACCAGTCGTATGCAACGGTTCGCCCGAGGCCGGCTCCGATCGCTGGCGAAGGCCGGCCTGAGCGGCTACATCCTGAAGAAGGACTCGCCGAGCTGCGGATTGGAGCGCGTCAAGGTCTGGCACGGCGACGACGGACGGGCCGCGGAACGCAACGGCCGCGGCCTGTTCGCGGCGGAGCTGGTGCGGCAGTACCCGAACCTCCCGGTGGAAGAGGAGGGCCGGCTGCACGATCCGGTGCTGCGGGAGAACTTCTTCGAGCGGGTCTTCGCCTACCGGCGCCTGCGAGCGCTCCTCTGCAGCCGCTGGACCATCGGCGACCTCGTGCGCTGGCACACCACCCGAAAGCTGGCGCTCATGGCCCACTCGCCGGTCCGTTACCGCGAGCTGGGACGACTCGTGGCCGATGCCCGGGATATCCCGCGGGCCGAGCTGGCCCGCCGCTACGAGGACGAGTTCATGTCCGCCATGCGCATCCGTGCTACGCGGGCGCGACACACGAACGCTCTCATGCACGCGGTCGGCCACTTCAAGCGGCGGCTCGACACCGCTTCGCGCGACGAGCTGCTGGCCGTGCTCGAAGACTACCGCCTCGACCTCGTGCCGCGCATCGTGCCCCTGACCTTGGTGCGGCATCACGCACGACGGCTCGAGGTGGAGTACCTGCTCGATCAGAGTTACCTGAACCCGCATCCGAAGGAGCTGGCACTCCTGAACCACGTGTGACGCCGCCACTGTCGGCCCCAATCGCGGCGAGTACCAGCGTCGCCGAGACCGCCGCAAGTCGCCGCGACCGGCCCCGGCCCGACCGGCCCGGAAGCCTGCACCGCAAGACTCACCTCCGTTGCGTTCTGCGGCGCAAGCTCCTAGAATCGACCGCAAGGCAGCGCCCCAGTGCTCCGCGAAATCGCCGACCTCATCGGGCGCGGATGCAGGCTTCGATGTCCTTGCTGCGGCCATGGACGCCTGTTCAAGTCGGCGACCCGCATGCACGATCGGTGCAGCGCCTGCGGCGAGAAGTTCGAGCGCGAGCCGGGACAATGGCTCGGCGCCGTCTATATCAACCTCGGACTCACCCTCGGGTTCACGTTGACGGGCTACCTTCTGTTGCAGACCTTCACCTCGCTGACGACATCCCAGCAGCTTGCCATCTGGACGGTGATCGCGGCGGTCGCTCCGTTCGCCTTCTTCCGGCTGTCCAAGGGGCTCTGGACCAGCTTCGTCTTTCTGGGTGAAGGGCTCTACATTCAGTGGCCGACCCGGTAGCCGACCCCGAGACCACCGTGCCTGTCCAGGCGCCCACGCCCCAGGGGCGCGTGGCGAGCGCGTTGCTGCGCCTCGGCGAGGCGTTCACCTTTCGAAGCTTCCGGAACCTCTGGACGGCAGCGTTCACCTCGGCCGTGGGCACGTGGATGCAGCGCTTCGCCCAGCAGTGGCTGATCTACGACCTCACCGGGTCGGCGTTCTATCTGGGGCTCGACATGTTCGTGGGGAACGTGCCGCTGCTGCTCTTCACGCTCATCGGCGGCGTCACCGCCGACCGCTACGACCGCCGGCACATGCTGATGGCCTCGCAGCTCCTGCAGATGGTCTGCGCACTCATCCTGACCGCGCTCGTCTACACCGAAACGGTTCGCCTGCCGTACATCCTCGTCCTGTCGTTCACCACCGGTCTGGCGCAGGCGTTCGGCGGCCCAGCCTTCCAGTCCCTCATCCCCGCGCTGGTGCCGCGCAAGACGCTGCCCAACGCGGTCGCCCTCAACTCCATCCAGTTCAACCTGGCGCAGTCCGTCGGACCCCTCATCGGCGGGCTGGTGTTCACGACCCTCGGCCTGGTCGCCTGCTTCGGGATCAACAGCGCCTCGTTCCTCGTCGTGATAGTGGTGTTGAGCCTGTTGCAGGTGCCACCGCCGAATCCGGCCGGACGGCGGCCGGTGCTCGAGGAGCTGAAGGGCGGGCTGACCTACGTCGGCAGCGGCGGTGCGCTCCTCGCCCTGACCGTCCTGGCCATCTCGACGACCTCGCTCGGCCTGCCCCTGCGCGCATTCCTGCCGGTGTTCGCGGGAGACCCGACGACGCTCAGTCACATGATGACGTCGCTCGGCACCGGCGCGGTAGCCGGTGCGCTCGTCGTGGCCTGGTTGGGCAGCTTCGAACGGATGGGACTGACCCTGCTGCGCGTGCTGACGGTGTTCGGAGGGCTGATCTCGGTCTTCGCGCTCCTGCCGATCACACCGCTCAGCTACTTGCTGCTTTTCCTCGCGGGCGGGGCGCTGCTCATCGTCTTCTCGCTCACCGCTTCACTCGTGCAACTGAATGTACCGGACGAGTTGCGCGGCCGCGTGATGAGCATCTACTTGATGGCCTTCAGGGGCGGGATGCCGCTCGGCAGCCTCGCGAGCGGCTATCTGACCACGTTCGCCTCGACCCAGACCATTATCGCGCTGAACGGCGGCCTGCTCGTGCTTGTCGCACTGTACTTCCTCGCCCGCAGTCACGGAATCCGCGAGATCTAGTCGCGGATCAGGCCGCGCCAGGACAGGTCCCAGCGCAGCGGAACCGCCTGCGGCAGATAGCACACCTCGTGGTCGCAGGCCTGGTACTCCAGCACTGCTTCGATGCGCACCGTGGAGCCCGGCTCGGAAGCCAGCTCGGCGATGTCCTGCCGCATCGGAATCGTCACGTCCTGCACGAGGCGGAACGGTTCCTCGTAGACCGACACCGTCTCGTCCAGGGGCTCGAAGCGGTACAGGCCTGACGGCGGATAGGTCACCTCGTGGCCGCGCAGGAAGTCGGGCGCCGTCGTGCGCAGGCGAATGACCCGATAGTCGTGGTCTCCCGGCGCGTAGACGTGCATGTCCGTCTTCGGCGTCACGTCGACCACCAGCGACAGGCGGTTGCCGGGAGCGACAACGTCGTCGGTCGTCCAGACAAGGGCCTCGAGGTGATCGGTCTCGACGCGCGTCGCGGCCTGGTCGGCGCCCGCCACGGCGTTCCCCAGCCGGACCGCGATGCTGGACACGGTGGAGCGCTCCTGGTACGCCGCCTCGAAGAAGCGGTCCGTCACGCGGCCCGCCGAATCGAGCACGAACGTACCCGGATAGGGGATCCCGTACAGGCGCTGCATCATTGCGCGACGCTCCTCCGGCGCGCGGTCGGGATTCATCTCCTCGTTCAGGAGCCCGTAATCGCGAATCGTCGCGGAGCCTTCGTCGGACAACAGCGGGAACGCGATCCCGCGTGCACCGGCGAACTGCGAGAGGGTCGTGGTGGAGTCGTAGGTGATGACGGCAAGGCCGACACCGCGCGCCTGGAGGTCCTCATACCGGCTCTGCAGCTCCACGAGCTGCGTCTTGCAGTACGGTCACCAGTCGGCCGAGCGGCTGAAGACGAGCATCAGGCCGCCCGGTCCCATCAGGGATTGCAGGTCGCGTGCCGCGCCGTGCTGGTCCACCAGCGAGAACGACGGCACGATGTCGCCCACCTGCGGGCCGAACCGGTCCACGTCCGGCAGCGTTTGGGCGGCCGCGATCGCGGCGACCCCGAATCCGAACAACAGCGTCAAGGTCACGATGCGCGCGCACTTCATCTCGAACCTCCCGATGGTCTCCGGTCAGACGTCGATCATACGCGGATATGCTCATGGACGTGATTGTCAGACCGGACGGCGACGATCTGCTGCTCGTCACCCAGCCGGAACATGCGGCTCTCTCCGGACGCATCATGGCGGCCTGGCGACGGGACGGCCTTCCCGCGAGCCCGACGCGGGAGACGGTCCTGCTCGCCACTCGCGAGCACGACAACGGCTGGCTCGAGGTGGACGAGCACCCCGAGCTGGACGCCGGCAGCCAAGGTCCGCAACACTTCATGACGGCACCGGACGCCACGAAGCAAGGCATCTGGCCGCGCGGCGTGCGCCGGCTCGAGCCGGTCGATCCGGCCGCGGCGGCGCTGGTGGCCCAGCATGCGCTCGCGCTGCTGGACGTACATCCACTGCCGGGCTGGGAACAGTTCCGTGCCGCCATGACGGTCGAGCGCGACCGGATCCTGCGGACAGGCGTCTACGACAACGATCTCGACGCACTGCAGGCGGACTATCGCTTCGTGTTTCTGGGCGATCTGATCTCGCTGGTCTTCTGCTGCGGGTGGACGGAGACGTTCCGCTACGAGGGCTATACGGTGACCCGCGACGGGACGACGGTGCACGTGCAGCCGGACCCGTTCGCCGGACGGACCATCGAGCTGACGGCGCTCGCCCGCCGGATGCCGGCCCGGCCGCACGCCACGCGCGGCGGCCTGCAGTCCGCGTACGATGCCGCGCCGCGGGTCGTGCTCCGCGGAACTGCCCGCGCGCGGGGAGTCCGCGCAGAGACGGCGAGGCTTTTCGAGGCGCTAGAATGATTCCTCGATGACCCGCACGAACAGCCGTGTTCGCCGGTCGTGCCGGCCCTCCATCCTGCCGTGGCTGCTCGCGAGCGTCTTTCTGGCGGCGCCCGCCATGGCCCACGAGATCGAGAACACCCACGTCCTGATCAGCTTCCTCTCCGACACCGAATACCGCATCGATGTGCTCAACGACGCCGACTGGCTGTGGATGCAGTTCCACCCCGGGGCGGCGGAGCTGCCTCCGGTCGAGGAACGCGACGCCCGGCTGGCCGCGCTCGCACCCACATTCGGCACCGGGGTCAGCCTGCTGTTCGACGAGCAACCGGCAAGGCCGCGGACGGTGACGTATCTGCCGCCCCTCGAGCGCGACCGCTCGGCCCCGATGGGGCTCGGCGAGCCTGGCCTGATGCGCCTTTCCGGCACGGTGCCGCCCGGCGCGCGGACGTTTCGGTTCGGGTACGACCTGGTCGTCGACGAGTATCCCCTCACGGTGGCGCCGGCCGTCGGCACGCCGATCACCCGCTGGCTGCTGGCGGCGCAGATGAGCGAGGCGTTCGAGATTGGCGCGCTTCGACCGCTCACCCGCTGGCAGGTGGCCACCCAGTACCTCGGTCTCGGCTTCACGCACATTCTGCCCCGGGGTCTGGACCACATCCTGTTCGTCCTCGGCCTGTTCCTGCTCAGCACCCGGCTGAAGCCGCTGCTGCTGCAGGTCACCGCGTTCACCGCGGCCCACACGCTGACCCTCGCGCTGACCATCTACGGCGTCTTCGCGCTTCCGCCGTCGGTGGTCGAACCGCTCATCGCCCTGTCCATCGCGTACGTCGCCGTCGAGAACCTCGTCACCAGCGAGCTGCAGCCATCGCGCGTCGTGCTGGTCTTCGCATTCGGCCTCCTGCACGGCATGGGCTTCGCGGGCGTGCTGAGCGACCTCGGCCTGCCCCGCTCGGAGTTCGTCACGGCTCTGCTCACCTTCAACGTGGGCGTCGAAGTTGGACAGCTCGCGGTCATCGCGGCCGCGTTCGCCGCCCTGCTCGGTGTGCGCAATCGCCCGTGGTACCGACCACGCGTCGTGGTCCCCTTATCGGTGGCCATCGCCGGGACCGGGCTGTTCTGGACGGTGCAGCGGGTCATCGGATCCGCGTAGCGCCGGAGCGGCGGCGCGCGCCCGTGGCGAGGCGCGCCGAGCGTGCCTGTCGGGCTGCTCCGACCGCGGAGCCACACAGTCCACGTGGAATCCATCGCCCGCCGGCAATGCAGCGAGCGTCTCCGCGGACTGCCGGGCTCCGGCGCCGCCGATTGCCAACTCCGTGACGACGGCGGTACGATCCGCGCGCCCATGTCCTGCAGACGAAACGGTGCGCCCTGTGTCGCGCCGATCATCGCGGCGGTCATCCTGCTCGCCGTCGGCGACGCTGGCGCGCAGCCGCGCCCCGAGGTCGAGCGCCTCGCCAGCATCAACCTGGGAATGCAGTTCATCAACGACGCATTCATGAACCAGGTGACGTTTCGGCAGTACGACGAGACGGGCTTCTTCGACGCGCACTACGACGTCACGAAGCACTATTCCCTCGACGGCGACATCGCGGGCCGCATCTGGAAGGCGGTGGGCCTCGGCATCGCCGTATCGCACGTCTCCGAACCGACCAGGTCCGTCATCCACGCACAGGTTCCCAATCCGTTCTTCTTCAATTTCCCACGCTCGGCCAGAGGCATCGTGAGGGACCTGAAGCGGAGGGAGATCGGCCTGCACCTTCAAGGACAGGTGTGGCATTTCTTCCGCGACAACTTCCTGTTGCGGGTAACCTGGGGCCCGACGGTTTTCGTCGTCAGACAGGATCTCGTGTCACGGATCGAGACACAGGAATCGAGCATCGACTTCGACAGGGTCTCGTTGACAGGCCACCGGATCAGGACGCTCACCTCCGGCAGTGTGGGCTTCAATCTGGGGTTCGACGGCACCCTGTTCGTGACCGAGCGCATCGGTCTGGGCTTCAACATGCGCCACAGCCGCGGCTCGACCACCATCGACCTCGGCGGTCGATCGGACACGCTTTTGGAGTTGGGCGGCATCCATGCCGCCGGCGGATTGCGCCTCGTGTTCTGAACGGCGGTTCCGTGACTCGGCGTCAACCCCGCGGCACACGACCGACGATTGCGGGAGGGACTTCATGACAGCGCGCACACGTGGTCGCATCTCGATGTGGAGCCGCAGGGAGGCAGTGCGGCTCCTCGGTCTGGGCGGCGCCGGTCTGGCGGCCGCGTGCGGCGCCCGGCCCGAATCCGACGCGGCAGCGGAATCGCCCTCCGCCGGCGGGTCTTCCCCTCCGGACGGGGCGGTCGTACGAACGATTCTCGAGGATCTCGCCCCGGAGGAGCTGAGTCACGGCGCGGTGCTGTTCCACGAGCACATGTCGCTGGACATTCCCTTCTGGGATCGGCTCGTGGGAACCGACAACCCGGCGCGCGACAGCTTCATCGGCACTCCGGACGTCCCCTACTTCATGCAGGACGCCGAGGTGATGATCGAGGAGCTGCAGGCAGCGGCTCGCGAGGGCGTGGCCGCACTCGTGGACGGCGGCCACGCGGACATGGGACGCGACGTGTCGTTCCTGCGCACCGTCTCCGAGCGGTCGGGCATGCCGATCGTCGTGAGCGGAGGCTACTACACCGACCCGTTCCACCCGCCGGAGCTGGCGGACCGGACCGACGACCAGATCGCCGCGTCGCTCGCCGAGGCGGCGACCGCGCAACGGTGGGGTGCGTTCGGCGAGATCGCCAGCTCCGCCGAGATGACTCCGGGCGAGCGCAAGGTGTTCCATGCCATCGGCAAGGCGCACCTGCTGACCAACATCCCGATCTTCACGCACACCGCGAACGGATTGGAAGCCGAGACGCAGCTCGACATCTTCGAGTCGCTCGGGGTGCCGTCCGGCAGCGTCGCAATCGGACACATGGGAGGACTCGACGATCCCGAGGCGACGGTCCACCGGCGTCTGGCCGGGCGCGGCGCCTTCGTCGGGTTCGACCGGCTCGGCGGCGGGCAGGAGGCCGACGCACACAAGGTCCCGATGATCCGCGCGCTCATCGAAGCGGGCTACCTGGAGAAGGTGTTGCTGGCCTCCGATTTCGCCCGCGCCAGCGACATCCAACGCAACGGCGGACCGGGATACGCCAAGACCGTGACACGGTTTCTGCCGCTGCTGCGGGATGCGGGGGTGACGGACGAACAGATCCGGACCATGACGGTCGACAACCCGTTGCGGCTGCTGGCGTTCGTGCCGACGCCAGCCTGATGGGCGCACCGCGGGTCGGCAGTATGATGCTCGTGTCCGCCCGGTCGCGGACTCGCATGCGAGGAGGGACTTCATGAGACGGTGGGCCGGGACATTCGCGCCAATCGCCGTCTGCGCGCTCTTGTCCGCGACTGCGGGCGGACTCGCGCAGGCGCCTGAAGAGCGATTCGTACGGATCGACACCCTCAACGTCCGCGACACCCTGTATCACCTGGGAGACGGCGGCGCGAACGCCCTCGCGCTGATCGACGAAATCAACGGCGGGGTCATCCTGATCGGCACCAAGCTGCCGGGCTGGGGGCAAGCGGTGCTCGACGCGGTCTATCAGGTGACGGACCTGCCGGTGACGACCATCATCAGCACCCACGCCGATCTCGATCACACCGGCAGCAACGCCGAGTTCCCGGACGTGGTCGACATCGTCGCGCACGAGAACACGCTCGCGAACATGGCCCGCATGGAGCTGTTCTCCGACGGTTCGGGACTGCCGACGACGACCTTCACGGGCCGCTTCGGGCTGCTCGAGGACCTCGACCGCATCGAGCTGCACTACTTCGGTCCGGCCCACACCGACGGCGACCTGGTGGTCGTCTTTCCGCAAAAGCGAACCGCGTATCTCGGAGATCTGTTTCCGGACAAGGCAGCGCCCCTCATCGACACCGCCAACGGCGGGAGCGGCATCGCGTTTCCGGAGACCCTGGCCAGAGCGGTGGCGGCCATCGATGGCGTGGACCGGGTGATCACCGGCCACGGTCCCATCCCGACCACCTACGCGGGTCGAGGACGCCGCGATCGCGGTGCGCGGCGGGCGTGGACCGGGTGGATGACCTGGAACGATCTGGCGGAGTACGCCGACTTCAACGCCGCTTTCCTCGCCTCGGTGCGCGCGTCCTACGAGGCGGGTCGGAGCGTCGACGCTGCGGTGGCGAACCTCGACCTGCCGGAGCGCTACGCCGGCTACGACCTCGAGCGCGCGCCGGCCAACGTCGAGGCAATCTACAACGAGCTGGCGGGCCGCTGACGGCCGCGAGGAGCATCATGAAGACATGGCAAGCAGCGGTGATCGGCGGGCTGTCCGTGCTCGTTGCCGGGACGGCGGAGGTCCGCGCCGACGACTGGCCGGAGTTCCGGGGCGAAGGCCGGCTCGGCGTATGGCGCGAGACCGGGCTGCTCGAGTCGTTCCCCGCCGAGGGCCTGAAGGTGCGCTGGCGGATGCCGATCAAGGCGGGCTTCGCCGGGCCGGCGGTGGCGAACGGCCGTGTCTTCGCGACCGATTGGGAGCCGACCGACGGCATGCGCGGAACGGAGCGGGCCATGGCTTTCGACGAGGCCACCGGCGAGGTGCTCTGGGTACAGGAGTGGGAAGCGGACTACGCCGGCGTGCAGTGGGAGGTGGGGCCTGGCGCGACCCCCACGGTCGACGACGACCGGGTGTACGTCCTCGGCCGCACCGGAACCCTGTCGGCCTTCCGAACCGACACCGGCGAGCTCCTCTGGCGAAAGAGCTACAGCGACGACTACGGAGTGGACCGCTTGCAGTGGGGCTTCGACTGGGGCTTCGCCAGCGCGCCGCTGGTGGACGGGGAGCGTCTCATCTGCTTCGTGGGCGGCCAGCCCGATGCGCGAGTGGTGGCGTTCGACAAGCTGACCGGCGAGGAGCTCTGGCGGGCTCTCCCGAGCGAGGAGGACCTCGGCGTGGCGCAGCCCGTCATCGTCGAGGCCGGCGGCGCGCGGCAGCTCATCGTCTGGAATCCCGCTGAGGTGGCGTCGCTGGATCCGGTCACTGGTGAAATCTACTGGAGGCAGCCGTATGTCGTCGGCGGCGCGATGACCGTGGCGGTTCCCGTGCAGGTCGGCGCGCAGCTCTTCTTCACCACGTTCTACGACGGCCCCATGATGCTCACCCTCAACCAGGACCGGCCCGACGCAACGGTGGCGTGGAAGGGCAGCAGCAACAGCGAAATCCGCACCGACGGCCTGCACGCCGTCCTCGCCACCCCGATCATCGATGGCGGCTACATCTACGGGATCTGCAGCTACGGCCAGCTCCGCTGCCTGAATGCCACGACGGGCGAGCGCCTCTGGGAGACCCAGGAGGCGACGGTCGAGCGGCGCCGCTGGGCATCCGGCTACATGGTCCGCAACGGCGACCGCGTGCTGATCAACAACGACCGCGGCGAGCTGATCATCGCGCGGCTCAGCCCCGCGGGCTACGAGGAGATCAGCCGCACGAAACTCATCGCTCCCACCTCCCCACCGGGCAACCGCCGCGAGCTGCGTTTCGTCAACTGGGTCCACCCGGCCTATGCGAACCGGCACGTCTATACGCGCAACGACGAGGAGATCATCGCCTTTTCGATGGACGCGGCGGACTACGAGTGATCCGAACTGGCAAGGACGTTGTTCCGGCATCTGTGGGTGATGGCAATCGGCATCGTCGGCGCCACGTTCACGCTGCTGAAGCTCTTCCCGTAGAATCCCGCGCGTGACCACCGCAGCACCGCTCCGCGAGCTCGCAGCGCTCTTTCTGCGCCTGGGCGTGACCGCGTTCGGCGGCCCCGCCGCGCACATCGCGATGATGCGCGACGAGGTGGTCGATCGCCGGCGGTGGCTGAGCGACAAGGAGTTCCTCGATCTGGTCGCGGCTACCAACCTGATTCCGGGGCCCAACTCCACGGAGTTGGCGATCCACCTCGGGTATCGGCGCGGCGGCCTGGCGGGGCTGGCACTCGCCGGCGTCTGCTTCATCCTGCCCGCGGCACTCATCGTGGGCGGCATCGCCTGGGCCTACGCGCGGTACGGCGCGACGCCGCAGGTGGGGTGGCTCATGTACGGCGTGGGCCCCGTGGTCATCGCCATCGTTGCGCAAGCACTGCTGAAGCTCGGACGGGCGGCGTTGAGCAGGTGGGCGTACGCACCGGTCGGAGCCGCCGCGCTCGCCGCCGCGCTCGCCGGCGTGAACGAGCTGGCCGTGCTCGCGGCGGGCGCCGTGATCGGCCTGGCGTTGGCCATGAGACCGAGCGGGCCGGCAGGCAGCGCCGCGGTCCTCGCCTGGTTGGCCGCGCTCGTGGCAGCTCCCACGCAACTGTTGCGCGGCACGGCCCCGGCGGCAGCGCAAGCCGCAACCGGGGGAACGGCGTCCTCGGGAGGGGCCATCGTAGGAGCAGCCCTGGCCGGTACGGCGGCGGCAGCCGGCGCCGCCGTACCCTTCACCCTCACCGGACTCGGGCTGTTCTTTCTCAAGGTGGGCGCCGTCCTGTTCGGCAGCGGCTACGTGCTGCTCGCCTTCCTGCGGGCCGACCTCGTCGAGCGCTGGGGCTGGCTGACCGATCAGCAACTGATCGACGCCATCACGGTAGGGCAGGTCACGCCGGGGCCGGTTTTTACCACCGCGACGTTCATCGGCTACTTGCTGGGCGGTTGGGCCGGGGCGACGCTCGCCACAGTCGCCATCTTCGTCCCCGGGTTCTTCTTCGTCGCGGTGACGCAACCCCTGATTCCGCGGCTGCGCGCATCGCAGGCGCTCGGAGGCTGCCTCGACGGAGTGGTGGCCGCGTCGCTCGGCCTGATGGCGGCGGTCACCTGGCAGTTGGCACAGGCTGCCGTAGTCGACGTGCCGACAGCGCTGATAGCCAGCACGGCCGCAGTGGCCCTGTTCCGCTGGCGGCCCAATTCGACCTGGCTGATCCTGGGCGGCGCGGCGGCCGGTTGGTTCCTGGGGGGATAGCGCCACACCGGTCCGCAAGGCCGCCGGCACCTCCGGTTCGACGAGAACCCGGATCAGCGCCGGTCGGAAGACGCCGCTGGCGGCGCCTCCGGCGCCCGCTCCAGCGACATCTTCAGCACGGAACTCCGCCCAGTGCGCCCACCGTGGTCGGAGGACATCCGCGACGCGACACGCCGGGCCACCTTGCCGACCTCGGCCAGCGCGGCCTGACCGGCGACGAAGACGCCGTGGAGCCGACGGCACTCCTGCGTCAGATCGAGGTCGAGGGCGGCGAGCTCCTCCGCCCAGCGCTCGTCGCGATGCGCCAGCACATCGATGCTGCGCAGCAACTCCTGCAGGATCTCGATGTCGTGCAGCCGGCCCAGCGAGTCCTGGACCTTCTTGAGCTGCGCCACCGCGTCCGACGTGTCCGCCTCGCCCGTCTCGGACGCCAGCTCCAGGACGTAACGGAGCTTCTTGGCCGCGATGCGGACCTCGTGGACGCGCTCCGACACGTACAGCGGCCCAGCCTCGGCGACGGAATCCCGCAGCCGGTCGGCGCGATCGCTCAGGCGCCCGACCAGGACCAGCGCCCATGCGTCCGTGGCGTCGAGCATGCCGATCGCCTTGAGAGCCTCCGCGACGTCCCGCGCCACCTTCCGCAGATAGGCCGGCTTCAGCCGGGCTCGCATTCGCTCGCGCTGCCGCTCGCGTTCCTCGCGCACGCGCTGGCGCAGTCGGCTGGCCGCGCCCGGCTTGGCCCGCCCGGCCCGCTCCAACTCGTCGACCAGGCCGAGGGCCACGTCCAGCTCGCGCACGGGGCCGAGCGCGCCGCCCAACTGCCGCACGCGTCTCCGGGCCCGCGCCGCGACCGGCGACGTGAGTTCCGCGTCGCACAGGGGCAGCAACTCGCGCAACCGGCGCGTCGCCACGCGGCACTGGTGGAGCGGCTCGACGGCGCCTTCAGTCGTCGGGCGCAGGTGCCGCAGCAGCGCGCGGACGCGGCGCTCGAGCGGACGCTTGAGAACGTGGGGACCGACCATGCTACGATGCTCCGCCCCACGGGCGGAAGGTCCGAGTATAGTGAAGTTTCCGGCGTTTGTGGCAGAGTCGCCACACGACGTTCGCTTTTCATTCGCATCGTGCGTATAGCAGCCATCGACATCGGCACGAACTCGGTCCACATGATCGTGGTCCAGGTCCGCCCCGACCACTCCTTCGAGATCGTCGACCGCGAGAAGGAGATGGTCCGGCTCGGTGCTGGCGGCCTGGGCGGGCGCGCGCTGACGGAGCTGACGATGCGCTCGGCGCTGCAGGCGCTGACCAAGTTCAAGCGCCTCGCCGACTCGCACGAGGTGGACGAGGTGGTGGCGGCGGCCACCAGTGCGGTGCGCGAGGCCGAGAACGGCCGGGAGTTCCTCGCCGCAATCCGCCAGCGCACCGGAATCGAGGTGCGCGTCATTTCCGGTACCGAGGAGGCGCGCCTCATTCACCGCGCCGCGGTCTACGGCGTCGACGTTTCGGAGGGAGCGGCGCTGGTGATCGACATCGGCGGAGGCAGCGTCGAGCTGACCCTCGGGCGCGGGTCGCAGGTGCGCGTCGCCCACAGCCTGAAGCTCGGCGTCATCCGGCTGACCGAGCGGTTCGTGCACAGCGATCCGATCACCCGCGCCGACGAGCGGCGCATGGCGAACTACATCACCGAGGTCCTGGCCCCGGTCACCGAGAAGATCCGCGGCCGCGGCTTCGCCCGCGTGGTCGGGACGTCGGGCACCATACTCAGCCTCGGCTCGCTGGCGGTCGGCGAGGGTCGTGCGGTCGGCTCCGACGCGCTGCGGAACCGGCGGGTTAGCCTGAAGCTGCTCCGGCGCGTGCGCAAGGAGTTGACGGCCCTGGATCTGGCCGGACGCATCGGAATCCCGGGGCTCGACCCGCGCCGGGCGGATCTGGCCGTCGCCGGCTCCATTCTGATCTGCACGATGTTGCGGCTGCTCGGGGCGCGCGAGCTCACGCTCTGCGATCTGGCCCTGCGCGAGGGACTCGCGCTCGACTACATCCACCGCAACCGGGCCCACATCGCCAAGGTGGAGCAGTACCCGGACGTGCGGCGGCGCAGCGTCATCGAGCTGGCCGAGCGCTGCAACTACAGCGCGCCCCATGCCCGGCAGGTGATGCGGATGGCGCTGTCGCTGTTCGACCAGACGTCGGCGATCCACGGGCTGGGCGCACGCGAGCGCGAGTGGCTGGAGTACGCGGCGCTGCTGCACGACATCGGCGTGCACATCAGCTACAGCCGGCACCACAAGCACTCGTACTACCTGGTCAAGAATGGGGACCTGCGCGGATTCGAGCCGCAGGAGATCGAGGTCATGGCGCTGGTCGCGCGCTTTCATCGCCGCGGCTTGCCCAAGCGCTCCCAGGCCGGCTACGGCGACCTCTCGGGAACCAGGCGCCGCACGGTAAGGACGCTGTCGGCCATGCTGCGGGTGGCCGAGGGACTCGATCGGAGCCACGCGCAGAGCGTCGCCTCCGTGTCCGTCGCGCCGGGAGCGCACGACTGCCTCCTGAAGCTGACGCCGGCCGGCGACACGGAGCTCGAGCTGTGGGCCGCCCAGCGCAATGTCGCCCCTCTCGAGTCCGTGCTCGGACGCATCATTCGTTGCGAGCTGGACGCCGGGAAGCGGCGTTACGCGGGCCGCGGCACGGCGACAACGGGCCGACGCCGGCAACCCGCTGCGCCCCGCATGCCCAACCCGCGAGTGGAAGGGGAAATACGGCACGGGCAAAGTGAAGCCGACGGACGGCAACCGGCAACGCCCACCGCGGGCGATTCCGACACGTGACAGCCGCAAGCGGACGCCCGGCGCGGCCGAGCGGCAATGCATCCCGCCCGGCCGCGGACCGAGCGGGCCTGACGGGCGGCGGCGCGACGATCTACAATCCGGCGAGCCCGTTCGACGCGAGGGCCAGCCGCAGCGCCGACGTCCCGGCGTTCTCTTGGCGGCAGCACAGCGTGTTTCACCGGCGCGGCCGGACGCGGCCGGCGCCGCATCCGCATCCAGGGAGACGTGGTGGGCGAGAAGCGGCGTTGCGTACATTGCCGGCGGCGGCCGATCGACCCGAAGTGGCGACCGTTCTGCAGCGAGCGTTGCAGGCTTTTCGACCTGGGCAACTGGATCGACGAGCGCTACCGGGTCCCGAGCGAAGCGACGGCGATCGAGGATCACGATCCGATCGGCGGCGACCAGGGCTCCTGAAGCGAGCGGCTGGGAAGGACCGACCGAGCAATCCGGGGAGCGACAGTCAGGCATGAGCGACACGCTGACCATCACCGACAACCGTACCGGCAAGCAGTACGAGATCCCCATCGTCGACGGCACGATCCGCGCGATTGACCTGCGGCAGATCAGGGTCGATCCCGAGGAATTCGGGATGATGTCGTACGATCCCGCGTACCTGAACACCGCCAGTTGCCGCAGCCGGATCACCTTCATCGACGGTGATCGGGGCATCCTCCGCTACCGGGGCTATCCGATCGAGCAGCTTGCCGAGCGGAGCACGTTCCTCGAGACGGCCCGGCTCCTGATCACCGGGGAGCTGCCGACGGCAGACGAACTCGAAGCGTGGACAGCCGAGATCGACGGCCACGCCCTGAACGGGCGCACCGCGCTGGACCGGCACGTGCAGGCGCTCATGGCCGGCTTCACCGAAGGCGCCCACCCGATGGGGATGTTCCTGGCCGCCATCGGCGGGCTCTCCACGTTCTTCCCCGAGGCAAAGCAGGTGCTCGACGCGCAGAACCGCCGGACTCAGATGGCCCGGCTCATCGCGCTCGCGCCCGGGGTGGCCGCCTACGCCTGCCGGCGCAGCGCCGGGCGCCCGTACGTGGTACCCGGCCCGGGTCTCGGCTACACCGGTACTTTCCTGAGCATGCTCTACCAGGAAGAGGGTCAGGCCTACGCGCCCCATCCGGTTCTGGAGCGCGCCCTCGACGTCCTGTTCATCCTGCACGCGGACCACGAGCAGAACTGCAGCACGAGCGCGATGCGCGGCATCGGCAGCTCGCAGGCCGACCCGTTCGCGTCGCTCGCGGGTGCCGCGGCGGCGCTCTACGGTCCGTTGCACGGCGGGGCGAACGAAGCGGTTCTGCGCATGTTGCGGGAGATCGGCTCGGTGGACCGGATACCCGAGTTCATCACGCGCGTGAAGAGCGGCGAGGGCCGGCTGATGGGTTTCGGCCATCGTGTCTACAAGTCCTACGACCCGCGCGCGAAGGTAATCAAGAAGACCGCCTACGAAGTCTTCGAAGTGACCGGGCGCAACCCCCTGCTCGACATCGCGCTCGAGCTCGAGAAGATTGCGCTCGAGGACGACTACTTCGTCAAGCGCCGGCTGTATCCCAACGTCGACTTCTACTCCGGCCTCATCTACGAGGCGATGGGGTTCGACGCCGGCATGTTCCCGGTGCTCTTCGCCATCGGCCGCACCGCCGGCTGGGTGGCGCAGTGGCAGGAGATGCTGGAGGATACGGAGCAGAAGATCGCGCGTCCGCGGCAGCTCTACATGGGCGAGGGCACGCGGGACTATGTCGCTGCCGATGCGCGCGGACGATAGCTGACGACCATCGCCGTCACGTCGTCGTGCTGGGGAGCCCCGGCGGTGAACCGCTCGACGCCGGCGAAGACCTCCCGCAGGCAGGGCTCGCACGCGGATCCCCTCACGCCGCTCAGGCACTCGAGGATACGGTCGTCGCCGTACTCCTCGCCGTCCGCGTTCATCGCCTCCGACACCCCGTCGCTGAACAGCACCACGTAGTCGCCGGGCCGGAGGGTCGCCGTCCCTTCGGCGAACGGAACGCCGTCGAACAATCCCACCACCATGCCGCCGATCTCCAGGCGCTCGACACCGCCCGCCGTCACCAGCACCGGTGGGTTGTGTCCGGCGTTGCAATAGACAAGCCGGCCATCGGGGTGCAGCACCGCATAGAAGAGCGTCACGAAACGCCCCTGGATGCCGCGACGGACCAGCGCGGTGTTCACCGTGGCCATCGTCGCCGCGGGTCCGGCTCCCACGCTGCCTTCGGCCGCGAGCGAGCCCTGCATCAGGGCGCCGAGCAGAGCCGCGGGAGGCCCCTTTCCGGCCACGTCCCCAAGGGAGAAAGCAAGGGCCCCGTCCGACCGATCGATGTAGTCGAAGAAGTCGCCGCCTATGGATCGGCACGGCAGCGTCTCCGCCGCGGCTTCGAAGAACGCGCCAGTCCTCTGCCGGTTCGGGAGCAGCACCCGCTGAATCTCCGCCGCGGTCTGCATCTCGCGCTCCAGCTTGGCGTTATCGAGCGCGGCCCGGTACAGCTCCGCGTTCTGAATGGCCACTGCGGCTTCGTTGGCCAGGGTCTCCAGCGCCCCCTCCGTGGAGGACGACAACAGCTTCGCCTTGTCGCGGCTGTCGAGATACAGGACGCCGATCCGCCGCGGCTGCTGCTGCTCCTCCTCCGTCGGCTCGGCCGCTGCCGCGTCCGAGAACCGCATCACGTGCAACGGCACGCAGAGCACGTGTCGAATTCCCAGCGCCACCGTGCCCATGTGCGCGCTGGCGAGGTCTCCGTCGAGCAGGTCCGCCTCGATTCGCGTCCGGCCCGTGCGAAACACCTCCTCGGGAATCTTCCGGCTGGTCTCGAAGCCGCTGCCGGGAAGCGTCTGTCGGCCTTGCGCGCGGGCCATCTTCAGGTCGAGCACGCCGGCGTCATTCGCGAGCATGATGAACCCGCGCTCGGCGCCGCTCACCGCGATGGCCGAGTCCATCACGAGAGCCAGTACGTCGTCCAGAACGCGGGCGGAGCTCAGAGCGCGGAGCCCCTCCAGCAGGGCTGCTACCTGCCGCAGATCGCCGGCCGCGGCCGAGCCCGTGCCGGCATCCCGGACGGTCGTCGCGAATGCGCCCGCCAGACGGAAGACGAGCTCGGGACCTCCGACTCGGCCGAGCCGGATCCGATCCCCATCGGCGAGCGGCCGCTCGACTACCGCCTCGTCGTTGATGAACGTGCCGTGCCGTGAGCCCCTGTCCCTGATGGCGTAGCCGGAACCCGCCGCCACGATCTCGGCGTGGTCGCGCGAGACATCGCCCTGCGGCAGCACCAAGTCGCTCTCGCCCCTGCGGCCGAGGCGGAACGGAGCCTTGTCGATGGGAACCTGCCGCCCCTCGGCGCCGGTCATTTCCAGTCGAGCGACGGTCAATTGCGCGTCATACCTCCGCAATGGAGACGGGCCCGGGTCAGCCGAGCCGCAGGCGCCAAGCCAGCAGACCGCCGGCGCAGGCGAGCATCACCCAGACGAGCGGCTCGGGGGGCCTGCCACGCACGAGCTCGGTGACGAAGAAGATCACCACACCCAGGAAGACGACGGCCAGGAACAGCGCGGACCATCGACGGCGGGCAGGTTCTTCCAGTGCTGCCGGCTCGCGTTCGCGCGCCGTCGTCGCAGCGCCGCACTTGTAGCAGATGAGGGCGTTGTCCGCAATCTCCTGACCGCAGGCTTCACACGTCATGATCTCCCGTCCGTTCCGATTCAGCGCCCGTCGGTCAGACGACGCATTTCCCGCGAGACCCGCGCGAGCTCGAGCAGGAGCCGCTCGAGCTCCGCGGCGTAGCGTTCCGGCGCCATGGATTCCCGCGCCGCTCGCAGCTCGGCCACCTCGACATCGAGGGTGGCGCGCCGCGCTGCCAGCCGATCCATGTCCCGGCCCCGGCCGGCCGGAACAGCGTCTACGCCGGCCCCCACGTAAACCGCCGCCGCAAGTCCAATGCGCGGAACGCCCGGGTCCTCACCGGCGTCGATACCGCGCCCGTCTCCGGTGTCGTCGAGAAGCGCCCGCTCCGTCGCCAGACGGCCTCGCTCCTGGTACCAGCGCCGCACGCCGGCACTCGCGTAGGCAAAGGCCTCCCAGACGGACACGCGGCCGTTGCGATCGATATCACTGCCTGCATCGACGAAGGCACGGGTCAGGAACTCCGGAAATACGGTGGCGTAGCGTTGCACGGGGGATTCGGTCGCCGTAATCACAATCCGGTCGGCCTTCGCCAGCGGCGCCATGAACGGCGCGCTCGCCGCGGTCGTGTTGACGAAGACCAGCCTCCCGGGCAGCGGGTCGACGAGCGCCGCCCACTCCGCGGCAGCCAGATCCGGCCCCACGAGGTTGAACTTGGCCTCTCGGCCGTCGAAGGTCCCGTGGCCGAGAAGAACGATGAACAGCACGGACTGGTCGTCCATGCTCGGCGCTATCTCCTGGATGGCACGCCGCACTCCCTCGCGGGTGGCGCACCCGACCCCCGCCCCCGGCGTCTCGGCCAACACCTTCAGGTGGTCGTCCCGGAATCCCGGTTGCGCGCGCAGCGCAGCGACCAGGCCGGCCCGCCAACCATCGTAGCGCTCCGCGTACTCCGGACCGCCCGAGGCTCCTGACACGACCAGCGTGAAGTACTCGCGGGCGGCAGCCGCGCCGGGGTCGGCTACCAGGGCGAAGAGCACCGCCGCTATCCGCCACCAGCGTGCACTCACCGCATGCCCCACAGTCGACGAAGCGACCACTCCGCGAAGAGCAGCGCGATCAGGAGCATCAACACCGCTGAATGATGCCAGACTTCGCGCGTGATGGTACGCGGTACCGTGCGAGACGATGCCCGCAGGCGATTGGCCAGGTCATCGAGCCGGCCCGGATCGAGATAGGCCCCGCCGCCGGATTCCGCGACGCGCCGCAGCAGTTCCGCGTCCAGCCACGGATCCTCCAGCTCCGGGTCGGCGCCGGCCACCAGCACCCAGTCACGCCCGCCGCCAAGCTCCTGCCCTTCACGGACGACGGCAACGTCGATTCGATGCACGCCGGCGGAAAGCCGGGGCGTGGAAGCTCCGTATTCGCCTGGGATCCGCGTCGCGACGGCTGCATCCTCCATCAGGAGCTCGCCGGCGGGATTGCTCACGCTGACCCGCACTGTGGCACCGGCGAGCGGGCGGAACTCCTCATCACGCACGGCGCCGCGCACGCGAAGCGAATCGCCGGCCGTTTCCCCGCCGCTCGTGGAAACCACAATCCGGTCGCTGGCGCCGGCCGTGAGCCAACGGGCCACCTGCCCCCAGTACCGCTCGTAGGTCCGATCGTCGGCCTGGAGCTGCATTCTCCAACGCCACGTCGCACGACCGGCCAGGATCATCGAGCGGCCCGCTCCATAGCGCTGCACCACCACGAGCGGACGTGCGCCGCCGTTCCCGGACACAGTCCGTGCGAGGACCTCGGCGCCCGGGCGAACGGGCCCGAGCCGCACGCTGCCGGCCAGCGCCGGCGCGGACTCCCACCTGCTCCGCGTCTCCGCGACGGTCGACCCGAGCCGCAGCATCGGATGCGCGAATCCTGCGGAAGTTGGCACGAAACGGTCCGCACCGTCTTCCTCGCGGCCCGCGCCGGTCAGACCGAGCCGGTCCGTGAGTTGCGCCGGCAGGACAGTCTCGAGCGACGAGCCGAGATAGCCTCGCCGGCGCAGGCTGGCCGGCCCCAGCAGCAGCAGGCCGCCACCGCGTTCGGCTACGAACTCCGCCGTCATGTCGAGCTGGGCGGGCCGGAAGAACTCAGCCTCGATATTGGCGAGCACCACGGCGTCATACTTGAACAGCGCGGCGCGCGTCCGCGGGTAGCCTTCCTCGAGCGAGCCGGTCCGTTCACGGTCGCCCTGGACGTAGAACGTCTGTTCGCCCCGGTCGTTCTGTCCCTTCCGGACCACCGCGTCGAAGGTGACGCCCGGATCCGCCAACCACGTGCGCTTGAGGAAGCTGTGCTCGTAGCCTGGCGAACCTTCGACGATCAGGAGGCGGCGGGAACGATCCGGCGGGCGCACCACGACCTGCCGGCGGTTGTTGCCGGGCTCGAGCTCCGCGGCGTCAACCGGTATCTCAACCGAATACACCGTCGCCAGCGCCGCATCGGGCGCAACCCGAAACGTGGCGATGACCGGCGCACCCTCGCCCAGTGGGCGCACTTGGCGAACGGCGACGAGACGCCCGTCGGCAATCAGTCGCACATCGAAGGCAGCGTCGCCGAGCCCGCGACTGACCACGGTCGCGGTCACGTCGACGGCAGAGCCGATTCCGACCGGCTGCCCCGCCTCCAGGGCCGTGACCTCCCGGTCGGGCCCCGGGCGGGAGTTGCCGACACCGAGCGTATAGGTCGGCGCAGGCAACCGCGCGGCAACGTCCGCCGCGTCCCGGCTCCCGGTCGCGGCACCGTCGGAAACGACAACTATCCCGGCGACGGCCCGTTCGCCGAACCGTGCCGGAACCGCGTCGAGGGCACCGGCGAGATCCGATCGCGACGACCGGGCCGCGAACGCGTCGACCTGCGTCTCGGTCAGCCCTTCGCCGAACGCCAGCATCTCGACGTCGAACGCCCCGCCGAGCGCAGGGAGCACACGATCCCGGACGAGTTCCCGGGCGACATCGATCCGCGGCGTACCGTCCGCATCCGGAATCGCCATGCTGCGCGAGTGGTCCACGAGGACGGCCACAACGCCGTCGGGCGAGTCGAGCTCCTCGCCGAGCGGACGCAGCAACAGAAGGAGAACGACCAGGAGAACGCACAGGCGCAACGCGGTCAGGCTCGCACGCTGGCCGCGGGTCAGGTCGACCGGCGGCCGCGCATAAGCGCGCCACGCCGTGAATGCCGCCGCCAGCACGGCGGCCGCGACGCCCCACCATGGAATCGGCGCGCCGATCTGCACTGGAACCCGATACTACCGACGCTCCGGCCGCGAGCGCGGCTGGTGGTCGGCAAGTGAGCGATAGTAGCGTTCGACGAGCGTACGGTAGCTGTCGGGTATTGCCTCCCGGGCGCCGACGTCGAGTCGCCCGCCACCTGCGACCGCCTGCAAGGCAGCCGCGCGATCCGCCTCGAACGCCTCTATCGCCTGTCGTACGCCGTCGCGGAGACTCTCCCACGCGGCGAAATCCTGCTCGAACGCCTGGAGCGCCGGTCCGCCGCCGGTCGGGCGTCCCGCCCACCGGGCCAGGTCTTCGAGCACCCCCGGGCGCGCGGCGCGGAGCGCCTCGTGCAGGTCCGGCAGCGACTCCAGCCGGCGGAGCAGTTCCCGGGCGGCCGACCCGATGGCGGCCAGCTCGCTATCGACCTCGTCGCCCTCGGCGGGCCGGCTGCCATCGCCGGGCCCGGTCTCTCCGGTCTCGCCCGGTTCCGTCCCGATTCGACCGAGCCGCTCCTCCAGCGCCTCCAGGCTCCGGCGAACGGCCTCGGCGGCCCGCAGCTCGGCCGCAAGCCGATAGCTTTCCTCGGACTCTTCGGCCTCGCCGGCACCCGCCAATGCCTGCTCCAGCTCGCGCAGCCGATCCAGCACCTCGCGGGTCCGCTCGGCCGCCCCGCCGACCTCTCCGCGCCGCATCTCGGCCAGCGTCCGCCGCATCGCCTCGCCGACCCCGCCCGCACCCCCCTGGCTTGCCCCCGCTTCCGGCGACGCGGACGACCCGCGCGATGCTGCCGACCCTGCCGCTCCGGCAGATGTCGACGAAGGCGGCGCAACCGACGATTCCGATCCGGCCCCCCGGCTCCCCGTCGCGCGAGCCTCCATCTGCCGTTCGAGCGCCTCGGCCCGTGCGCGAAGCTCCTCCTGTTCGCGTGTCAGCCGCTCGAGGATGCGAACCGTTTCTCCCTCGTCGAGTACGTCGCTCCGGCGGGCCAAATCCTCCTGCTCGCGGCCCAGCGCCGCCTGCCGATCCGCCAGCTCCCGCACACGACGCAGCGCATCGCTCTCCGCACTCGATTCCGAAGGAGGCGTGGACGGGCGATTCTCGTAGTTGGTTTCCTGCTCGCGACGCAGATCGCGATCGAAAAGCCTCGACAGATCCTCCTGTGGCTGCCACGCGGCCGACCGACCGCTGCCGCTCCGCGAGACGCGCGTGCGCCGGATCACGGCCTGCGCCCGCAGCAGTGCGGCCAACGCCTCCATCTCGATCGGCAGGGCAGCGCCGGTAGAGGCCGCTCGCAGCGCCGTCTCTGCCCTCGCCATGGCATCCACCGCAGCCGCCAGAGCCTCCCGCTCCGCTCGCGCGCCCTGTCGCTGCAACGCTCGCGCGGAAGCGCCGAGCGCGGTCTGCCGCAACTCGGCCTGCGCGGCCGCCACAGCCACGAGATCCACGTCGTCCACCGCCAGCTCCGGCCGGTCGTCCAGCCTCCAGGTTGCCGCGATGAGCTCCTTCTGCACCTCGGCGAGCTGCCCCACGGAGCCCGCGTCCATCGACAACGACGACTGGCTCGGCGCATCCTCGAACTCGCGCTCGAACGGCCGCACCTCGAGGAAGTAGATATCGCTGCGCGTCACCCGTGCGTTGGCCGGATTGGCGTCGCCCGCCCGAACGTAGTAGCTGATGACGTCACCCGGCGAGACATCGAGATCCTCCGCGTACACGGTATGGACGCCCTCGCCGCGCGCAACCGGCTCCGCACCGAGCAGATCGACAACATGCTCCGTGTCTCCGGCCACCGCGTACACGAGATCGAACCGGGCAAGGACGAAGTCGTCCTCCGCACGGGCCTCGATCACCACCTCCTCGAGCGGCGTGACCTCGCGGTCCCCGCCCGGACGGTGGACCTCGACGAGCGGGACCTCATCGATTGCGGCACGGATGACATATGCGGCGTCGGACCGGTTCGACAGGCCGTCGGTGTCCCGGATCGCGACGCGATAGGTATCGTCGCGGGTCACCTCGAACGACGCGGAAAGCACGGCCGGCGCCTCACTGTCGAGTGCGATGGCGCTCCCTGCCGCAAGTCGCAGCGAACCGTCGCCGATCGGCTTGTCGGCGTGCACGGTCACCGTCACCAGCGTGCCTTCCGGCGCGAACACGTCGCCGCCGCCCGTCTCGACGCGCGGATCGAGACCCGTGAACGCGGGATACGCGTAGGCGACGTCGATGCGTTCGACGCGTGGCGCCCGGAGCACGGTCACCGCGAAGTCCTCGGACTCCAGCGCCGCGGCGGCGACCCGATAGGTGAAGCTTCGCGCCGCGGGCGGCAGCGCTGCCACGAAGCCTGCGCCACGTGGCTGCATCGCGAACGCGGACCTACCACCATCCGCGCGGGTGATCGTCACCCGCGGAGCCGATCGCCCGAGGGCTCCGAGCGTATCGCTCAGGCGTGCCCGCACCTCCAGCGACTCACCCGCAACCAGTCTCGCCTCCCCCGGCTCGACGATGAGCGTCGCGCCCAACGGGGCCGCGTACAGCCACGCGCCGCGCGCGATCCGTCCTACCACGTCGGCGCCGGCGACCAGGAGGACCGCAAGCGCCGCCGTGGCACCCAACCCGCCGGCAACCGCTCGGCGGACCACCCGCGCGGCGACCACGCGGTCGAGATCGACGCCGCGCGAGCGGCGCGCCGCATCGTCCAGAACCCGGCCGCCGAAGGGCGACGACGTCTGGCTCGGATCGACGGCACTGGCCAACCGATCCTGCAGCTCCGGGCAACGCTCTTCGATATAACGGGCTACCTGTCGGTCGGAGGGGCCGTGGCGCAACGGCCAGAGGGTCCAGGCCGTGAAGGCGGCGGAAGCCGCAGCCAGAGAGGCCGCGAGCACGGCCATGACGAGGTCCGACGGGGCCAGTAGAAAGTCGACGGCCAGCACCACGGCCAACACCAGCAACGTGGCGCAGGCGGCCCGGGCAACGCCGCGCATGGCACGGGCCGCCATCCAGCGTCGACGCACCGGCCGCAACAGCGCAACGATCTCGGCCAGGCTCGACGCGGGCGCGGAGCGGGCCCTGATCACGCTGCGATTATATCCGCCCCGCGACGTCATCCCGGCGCTCCTTCCACTCCGCCGAGCCGCGCAACCCGGACGTCCGGCGTGACACGGCCGCCTTGCACGATCGGACCAGCGCAGTCGCAAGCCGGAAAGCGGACGGGGACGTCACGGGGTTCACGCCATGTTGCGGCCGAGCCACGCTTCGCCCACCAGGACGACCGCCATCGCCAGCACGACGTACCACCACAGCGACTGCTCCGCCTCTCGCGCAACCTCGCCGGACGTCGAGCGCACACCGGACGCCGCGGGGGAGGAAGCACCGAGACGCGCCAGAAACCCGTCCGGTGTCAGCGATCGGGGCTCGGACTCGCGCGGGTCCACGTTGACGGCGACGGGGCGCCCGGAAACAGGATCGAGCGTCACGCCGGGGACACGCGGAACGCCGGGAGGGGCGTCAGCCGGGAGCACCTCGCTCGACGACGCTCCCGGACCGGCCAGGTAACGGACGAGCTCCTGCAGGAGCGGCACGAAGCCCGGATGACGCGGCAAGTCGTTCGCTTCCATGTTCAGGTCGGAAGCGAACACCAGTGCGCGGCCGGTTCCCAGGTCGAATTCGACCAACGCCGGGTCTCCATGATCGAATCGCGCCAGGACGCTTGCCGAATAGTCCGCGGTGTCGGCGGAGAAACTCACGCGAGCCGTTCGCGTGAACCGCACCCGCCCCAGGGCGGGGACGAGGTCGTCGAGCGGCCGGAACACCGGATGGCGCGGATCCACTACCGCGAACCGGCGCGCTCCGGCGTCCGCCGACGTTCCCACCGGTGTCTCGACCGCCAGTTCGACCGCGGAACCGAGCAGGTCGCGAACCAGCCGCGGGTCGACCCCGTCCCCGACCGCCAGCAGAAGACCGCCGCCGGCCTCGACGAACGCGGCGACGCGCTCCCGACCGGAACGGCTCAGACCATCCGTGCCGACGACCGCGGCGACGTCGCCTACCTGCCAATCGGAAGCGTTCGACGCGGTCAGTGCGGCGGGGGTCACCGGACGGAGCTCGAACGGCCGGAATTCCGGGGCGACACCGAGCGCTTGCGCGAAATAGAAAGCCTCCGCGTCGAGCGTTCCGCTGTTGCTGACGACGTGAACGACGATCGCGCTTGCCGGTCCGAGCAATGCGTAACGGGTGTCGTCCCAGCGGTACCCGTCCCGGTCCGACACGCTGATCGCGACCACGCGCGCCCCGTCCGGCGCCTGGTCCCAGCGCAACTCGCTCGCGCCAGGGGCCAGGGTCATCGGCCGCCGGTCGACCTCGCGTCCGTCGAGCAGGAGCGTCGCCTCCGTCTCCACCGGCCCGGGTCCCGTGTTCAGGACGACGGCCACCGGTCCCGCGGCATCGGATCCGGCGGCGGTCACGGCAAGATTGCGCGCGACCGGCGGCACGCCCAGCACCTCGACGTCCACGTGCTCCGGCACCGGCGCCCGGGCTCCCTCCGGCCATCCTGCCTCCTGCAGGTCGGTCACCACGACGATCCGCCCCGGCCGCCCGTCGAGCAGCTCGACCGCGCCCGCAAGCGCGGCTGCATAGCGCGTCCCCGCCGCCGTCGGGACGATTCGCTCGATGGCACTCCGCGCAAGCTGGCGCCCGGCCGCCGGGCGGGCCACGACCTCCGCGGCATCGTCGAACGCCACTACCGCGACCGACTCGTCCGCCGGCGTCATGGCTACCGCTTCCAAAGCAAGTTCACGGGCCAGTGCCATCTGCCCCGGTGCCGACAGGCTCAGAGACCGATCGACGGCGACGATCGTGATTCGCCGGACGCTGCCGGAGGCCTCCAGGAACGGCCGCGCGAAGGCGACCGCCAGCAACAAGAGGGCAGCGACGCGCAGCGCCAGCAGCAGCAGCTCGCGCAGCCGTCGGCGCCGGTCCCGGCGCACGAACGCGCGTTCGAGGAAGCGGACGTCGCTGAACGGCAGCCGCGGCGCCCGGTCCCGCGCGAAGAAATGCAGAAGGACCGGCACGGTCGCCGCCAACGCCCCGAGCAGGAAAGCCGGAAAGAGGAACGACATCAGCGCCGACTCCGAGTGGTCAGATACTCGCGCAGCGCGCCGTCGAGCGGCTGCACCGTCTGGACCCGGCAATACTCGATGCCCGCCAGCCGCAACTCACGGCGGTAGTACGCGGTCATGCGCTCCATCTCCCGAACGTAGCCATCCCGAACCTCGCCGGCCACGGTGGTCACCTCCCGGCCCGTCTCCAGATCCTGGAACCGCGTGGCGCGCTCGAACGGAAACTGCAGCTCGGCCGGATCGAGCACATGGAACACAATGACCTCGCTGCCCCGAAACTTCACGTACTTCAGGCCGGCCACGACCGCCTCCGGATCGTCGAGCAGGTCCGAGATCAACGCCACCATCCCCCGCCGGCGCATCGCGGCGGCCAGCGCATCCAGCGCCCGCGAGACGTTCGAGCGGCGGCCAATCCGAATCTGCTCGAGGGCGACCAGGATGTGCCGCAGATGGCCGGGCCGCGCGCTGACCGGGACGTTGGCGACGACCCACTCGTCGAAGGTCAGGAGTCCGACCGCATCGCGCTGCCGGTTCATGAGCCAGGCCAGCGCGGCGGCGAGATACGAGCCGTACTGCAGCTTCGACACCGCACCGGAGCCGTAGCTCATCGACGCCGACACGTCCAGCAGAATCCGGCAGTCGACGTTGGTCTCCTCCTCGAACCGCTTGACGTAGAACCGGTCGCTGCGGCCGTAGACCTTCCAGTCGAGAGTCGACAGATCGTCGCCAGGCATGTACTGGCGGTACTCGGAGAACTCGGCGCTGAATCCCGTCCAGGGGCTGCGGTGCAGGCCGAGCAGGAAGCCTTCGACCACGGCGCGGGCACGCAGCTCCATCGAGCCGAGACTCGCGACGATCTCCGGGTCGAGACAGCCCAGCGCCGGGCGGCGTTCGCCCCCGGCGCCCATCACATCCCGCTCGCGGGGGCCGGGACGGCGTCGAGCAGCCGCGTGACGATCGTCTCCGCGTCGACGCCCTCGGACTCGGCGTAGAAGTTGGTCACGAGACGGTGCCTCAGCGTCGGCAGTGCAAGCGCCCGGACGTCCGCCACCGACACGTGATAGCGCCCCGCCATCAACGCCCGCGTCTTGCCCCCGAGCACGAGCGCTTGCGACGCGCGGGTGCCGGCGCCCCACTTCACCCAGCGCTCCACGAAGTCCGGCGTCCCGGTCCGACCGGGCCGCGAGGCGTCGACGAGCCGCACGGCGTAACGCACGACCTCGTCAGCCACGACCACTTGCCGCACCATCTGCTGAAACGCCATCACGTCGTCGCCGTTCAGCACCCGGTGGAGCACGGGCGCCGCGTCGGAGGTCGTGCGGGTTACCACGCTCACCTCGTCGTCCTCCGCGAGGTAGTCCATGACGATGTTGAACATGAAGCGCGAAAGCTGCGCCTCCGGCAGCGGATACGTTCCTTCGAGCTCTATGGGGTTCTGGGTCGCGAGCACGAGAAAGGGCTCCTCGAGGGCGTAGGTGCGCCCCGCCGCCGTGACGTGGTGCTCCTGCATCGCCTCGAGCAGCGCCGACTGCGTCTTCGGCGGCGTCCGGTTGATCTCGTCGGCCAGGATGATCTGGGCGAATACCGGTCCCTTGACGAACCTCAGCTCCCGGTGGCCGCCGCTCTCTTCGATGATCTCGGTCCCGGTGATGTCGGCCGGCATCAGGTCGGGCGTGAACTGGATGCGCTTGAACGACAGGTGGAGCACGTCGGCGAGGGTCTTGACGAGCAGCGTCTTGGCCAGGCCCGGCACCCCGGTTATGAGACAGTGTCCGCCCGCGAACAGCGCCGTCAGAACGAGGTCCAGCACGTCGTCCTGCCCCACGATCACCTTGCGCAGCTCGGCCAGAATGCGCGTGCGGCCGTCCATCAGGCGTTCGGCCGGCGCCTCCGCCGCGGTGGTCGTGGGGGTCGTCATCCGCCGCTCAATGGGTCAACGCGTAGACGATCTCGTTGATGAACATGCGGTACGACTGCGCGGTGTACTGGATGTAGCCGGGATACTGCTCGGCATTGGACCACTCCCAGCCGTCGCCCATGTCGGTGTTGAAGTTGACCAGGGCCATCACCCGGCCATCGTCGTCGAGAATTCCGTGGAGCTGCGCCTCGAACCCGCCCTTCTCCCAGGACACGTTGTTGAAGTAGGAGCCGAGACCGGCGATCTGCGGGTACTCGTCGAGCTGGTAGAAACAACTGAACACCGGATGATCCGCGGGCAGCCGCACGATCTCGCGGTCGGGAAAGACGCGCGCCATCTGCCGCTGAAACAGCGCCCACTCCTGCGGCCCGTGGAAGTCGTCGAAGGTCACCGTCCCGCCCCGCAGCAGGAACTCCCGCAGAACGTCGACCTCGCCGTCGGTCAGCATCAGGTTCGCGGGCTCGACGATGTAGATCCAGGGATGCTCCCAGAGCGCCTCGTCCGACAGCTCCAGGATTATCGGCTCGTTCACCTGCAGGCTGGTCACCCGCGCCATGCGCCGCGAGAGGTTCTGCTCCGCGACCGGCGCATCGACCTCCCAGGGATCGACCCAGTAGACGCGGTTGAACTCGGCAAGTTGAGCCGGCGGGGTGTCGTAGCGGATGCGGACGAAGCGCCATTCGAGCCCGGTCAGGCCGTCCCGCTCCGGGAGCGCCTCGTCCTGGCCGGCGAGGTCCGGACCGCTCGTGAGCAGCGCCGCGGCGGCCAGCCCGCCGGCCGTCGCCCGCAGCGACGCCAGCCTCACCGATCGACCTCGACGATGGAGAGCAGCAGCTCCAGCGCGCGGTCGTAGGTCGGCGCGATCTCCAGGGCGGCGAGCGTCTGGCGCCGGGCCTCGGCGAGCCGACCCGCCGCGAACAGCGTCTCGGCCAGGTCGGTGTGCGCCGCCACCCTGTCCACCGGCCCGAGGGCAAGCGCCACCTCCAGCTCCCGCACCGCGGTCTCGGTCCGCCCGGCGTCCTTGGCGATCCGGCCAAGCGTCTGGTGGGGGATCGGATCGAACGGGTCGATCTCGATCAACCGCTCGTAGGCCGCCTGCAACCGGGCGTCGTCGCCCGCACCCTCCGCCAGCGCGGCGAACCTGCGGACGGCGTCGATCGACGTCTCGTCGTACACGAGCAGGCGTTCCAGCTCCGCCATCGCCCGCTCGGCGTCGTCCTCCGCTTCCGCGAGACCCGCCAACTGCCCGCGCGGGCTTCCCAGGCCCGTCGCCATGGGCGCCAGCTCGGCCGCGCGCTCGAAGGCGGCGCGGGCGGCCGCGGTATCGCCGGCTTCGCGCAACGCCTGGCCGAGCCCGAACTGCACGTTGAAGTTGTCCGGCTGTTCCTCCGCCAGCTTCCGCAGCGCCTCGAGACGCTCCGGACCCTCCGGCAGGTTCTGCGGCCTGTTCTGCAGCGAGCGCCGCAGCGCGCCGAACTGGTCCTCCACCGCCGCGTCGAAGCTCGCCTGGAGGCGCTCGTAGTCGAGATCGATGCGGGCGAGGGCCTCCTCGGTCTCCAACCCGTCGCCATACGCGCGAATCAGGGTCCGGAGGGCCTCCAAGCCGTAGACCTCGATCAGGTGCTCGACCACCACCGAGGCGTGAAAGTAGGAGAGCGATATCGACTCGGGCCGCGTGAACCCGCGGTCGAGCTCGCTGATCGACAGCAGCGTGCCGCTGTTGAGGGCGTTGGCGAACTCCAGCACCTGGTCGCGGCCCCAGGCGAGGTGCTTGCGCTTCTCCTCGTAGGTCGAGATCCCCTCGCTCAGCCAGCGCGGGAGCCGCTGGCTGGACATCTGGAGGGTGATGACGTGCGCTATCTCGTGCCACAGGGTCGACATCCAGTTGAAGTCGCCCGGCGGACGGGCGCGCGGCGAATCGAGCGTGACCACCTGCCCGAAGCAGGCGCCCAGCGCGCCGATCATGCCGGGCAGACCCAGCGTCCGCACCGCGAAGTCGTCGTGGTTCGGGAACACCTCGACGAGGACGGGGGTCTGGACCGTCATGTCGTACCGCGCGGAGAGCTCGTCGAGCGCCTCCTGGGCGATGTCCAGTACGTACTCCCGCAGGATCGGCGCCTCGTCGGGATGGAGACGGACGACGAGATCCCCCCGCTCGACGGTCACGAACTCGTCGAGGTTGTCCATCATCTGCAGAAGATTGAAGGTCACGACGTCGTAGGGGTCTTCCTCGAACGACCGCTCCAACGCCACGCGCGCTTCCGGTTCGTCACCGGTGCGCAGCAAGTGCATCCCCAACTCGGCGTAGGCGCGCGTGTTGTCCGGATCGAGCTCCAGCGCTCGCCGGACAAGGGCGACCGCCTCGGGAAAGCGGTAGGCCCGCGCGGTCTGACTGCCCGCGATGCGGTAGACGTCGCCGTATGCCGGGTTGATTGCCAGCACCCGCTCGACCTCGGCCGCGAAGTCGTCGGTCCGGTCCTCCAGATAGTCGATAGCCGCCAGGAGCGAGCGCGCCTCCAGGCTGCGCGGGTTGACCTCGAGCGCCCTTCCGATCGACTCGCGCGCGGCGTCGCGGTTGCGGTCGCCCAGCTCCAGCTCCGCGACGAACAGGTGCGCCCCGATGTTCGAGTCGTCGACGCCGAGGGCGCGCTCCACCGCCCCGCGGGCCACCGGCGGGTTCTCATTCGCCAGCACCCGCGCCATACCGACCAGGGCCGGAACCCAGTCTTCGTCGAGCTTCAACGCGTCCTGAAACGACTGCAGCGCGTCCGGATTGTTGTATTTCTCGAGGAAGAGCTCGCCCCAGGTGGTGTGGATCGCGGGATCGTCGGGCAGCACGCGCGCGGCGCCGCGAAGGAACGTGTTGGCCCGCCGGAAGCCTCCCGCGGCGCGCGAGGCAAGCGCGCCGTAGTACTGCGACAGACCGTCGAACGAGTTCAGCCCCCTGACGATGACCGCCTCGAGCAGCGGGACCGCCTCGCCGGCACGCCCGAGCGTCACAAGCAGGCGGGCGAGCTCCAGACCGGCCACGCTGCTCGGGGCCTCCCGCACGACGGGCGCCAGCAGCGCCTCTGCATCATCGTATTCCCCCACCTCGATCAGCAGCCGGGCGCGGAGCGCGGCTGCCGCGGGGTCCGACGCATCGCGACTGGCGGCAAGTTCTTCCGCCGCCTGACGATCACCGTGCGCGAGAGCACGGGTTGCGTCCCGGTGGAACTGCACTTCCGGGGTAAGCTCGTCGGCCGGTTGGCCCGCACCCGTTCCGGGAAGGAGCACCGCCAGCAGGAAGAACGCGAGCGCCCCCACGGAACGAAGACGGTGCGAAAAAGCAGCACACGAAGGGCAGCACGCCCGGCGGGAACAGGGCCTTGCGGGTCGAACACGGCGGAACATCGAACGCGCCGGCAGTGGAACGACCATTTCGCGATTATATAGTCCGTAGCATGCGGTTTCCCGTCGCCCGGCTCGCCGCCCGGGTGTATGTCGTGGCCGGTTCGGCAGCGTTCGTGACGTCGCTCGGCTATTTCGCCTACGTGTACGGCGTCCGTCTCGGCGACGCCGGCGCGTCGTCGACGCCGCTCGGCGTCGCTCGAGGACTCGCCGTCAACGCGGGCTGCTTCAGCGCCTTCGCCCTCCACCACAGCCTGCTGGCGCGTAGCGGCGCCAAGCGCCGGTTCGCGGATCACCTTCCGGATGGCCTGGAGCGAGCGACCTATGTGTGGATCGCCAGCATCCTGTTCGCGCTCACCTGTGCCTGGTGGCAACCGCTTCCCGGCGATCTCTACCGCGCCGGCGGGCTGATGCGGGCCGCCTGCTTCGCCGTCCAGGCGACCGGCATCGCACTGGTCTTCCGCGGCGGGGCGGTGCTCGACCTCGGTGAGCTGGTCGGACTGCGGCAAGTCCGTTCCGTTCCGGGCGGCGCGGGCGATCGGGCACCCGAACTGCGAGTCCGCGGTCCGTACCGTCGACTGCGCCACCCGCTGTACGCCGGGCTGCTCCTGGTGTTGCTGGGGACCCCCGACATGACGTTCAGCCGGCTGTGCTTCGCCGTGCTCAGCACCGTGTACGTCGTCGCTGCCATCCCCTGGGAAGAGCGCGACATGGTCACCCGGTTCGGAGCGCACTACGACCGCTACCGCGCGGACGTCCCCTGGCGGCTGGTTCCCGGAATCTACTAGAAGAACGCGAGGTTACGGCGGATGCGCGCATGATACCTGCCGCCACTCTCTCGCAGGCGCCGCGAACTCCCCGGACCCCATGATGCCGGTCGTCGTGTTTGCCATCTCCGGTCACGGCTTTGGCCATGCGTCGCGCCAGACCGAGATCATGCGCGCCCTGCACCGACAGGTCCCGAACGTAGCCATCGAGATCCGGACCACCGCCCCGCGGTGGCTCTTCGAGCGCGCACTTCCCTTCCCGTTCGCGTTCGAGGCGGTCGAGGTCGATACGGGCGTCGTCCAGATCGACAGCCTGACCGTCGACGTTGGCGCTTCGATTGCCCGCGCCGCGGCGTTCCACCGCACCCTCGACGAGCGCGTCGAAGCGGAGGCTCGCGCGCTGACGGCGAGAAGGGCCAACCTGGTGGTCGCCGACATCCCGCCGTTGGCCTGCGCGGCGGCGGCGCTTGCGGGAATCCCCGCCATCGCCGTCGGCAACTTCACGTGGGACTGGATCTACGCGGGCTACCCGGAAACGGCAGGGGTAGCGCCCGACCTGGTCCCGGCGATCGAAGATGCCTACGCGAGCGCGTCCGCGGCCTGGCGGCTCCCCCTCCACGGAGGCTTCGAAGCGCTCCGGACCGTCAACGACGCACCCCTCGTGGCGAGGCGGTCGACCAGGGATCCGGGCGAAGTCCGTGAGCGGCTCGGCCTTCCACGCGACCGAACGCTCGCGCTGTTCGCTTTCGGACGCTATGGCATCGGCAACATCGACTGGTCGGAGGTGTGCCGGATGCGAGGGTGTCACGTCGTCTTCGCCAGCGGCTCGCACGCGGACCGCGGTCCGCATGGCGATACCTTCACCACCCTCGACGAGAGCGCGATGGCCGGCCAAGGCATGGCGTTCGAAGATCTCGTGGCAGCGGTCGATATCGTCGTCACGAAGCCGGGGTACGGGATGATCGCCGAATGCGCCGCGAACGACACCGCGATGCTCTACACGTCGCGCGGGCGGTTTCCGGAGTACGACGTCCTGGTGGCAGGCCTGCCGGCGCTCACCCGTGCGGCGTTCATCGACCGCGACACCCTGTTCGCGGGACGCTGGGAGAAGCACCTGGAACGGCTTCTGGGCATGCCACGTCCGGACCCTCCGGCGGTGAACGGAGCGCAGGTCGTGGCGGGCGGACTCGCGGCGTGTCTCGGGTGATGCCCCGGGCCTTCAGTCCTTGTTACAGGTAACGAGCGACCAGATGCGGGGAATATTGACCTTCTCGATCGAGACCGGCGTCAGATCGGCCTGGGCGAGGAAGGCCGGCAGGTCCAGATCGGCCTTGAAACCGATGTAGACGGTGAGCGGCGAGATGAGGCGCTCGGCACGCGCGACGAAGCGATTGGAGCTGAGAAAGTGATTGAGGAAGACGAAACGCCCCCCGGGGCGGCAGACCCGCCGCATCTCCCGCGCGACCGCCACCGGATCCGACACGACGCTCATGACGTACGGCGCATACACGAGATCGAACGAATCGTCCGGGAACTGCAGGCGCGCCGCGTTCATCTGCATCAGACGGACGTTGCGGACCTTGTGGGCAGCGAGCCGGCGGGCCGCTTTCTCCAGCATCTTCGCGGCCACGTCGATGCCGGTCACCGTGACATTGCCGGGGTACAGGGTCGCGTTTATCCCGGTACCGACGCCAACTTCGAGCACGTCGTCGCCAGGCTGCAGATCGAGCTTCCGGATGGCCTCGAGACGCCCCGTGTGCAGGGTCGCCCCGAAGAGCCAATCGTCGATGACCGCGATCTTGTTGTAGACGGCCTCGACGAAGGAACTCTCGACGACGGCCGCGGATAGCGCTCTCGTCTGCGGATCCGAACAGAGATCGTCGTCGGAATTCCTCTGCAGAAGAGTCACGCCGGGGACCGCCAATCGTCGTGCTTGGCAGCGAGCACCCGCCGCTCCATGATGAAGAAGGCTCGCACGTCTATCGATTCGTCAAGGGACTCCGGCGACTATAGCGTGTTGGTCGGCTGGTCGCAAGGAACGGACACTCCGGCATTCGCTATAGTGCCCCGGACGTGCCGCCGGAAGCCCGATTCCTGACCACCGCGCAGCAGGTGCTGCTGACCACGCTGGTGGTGAAGCTCGCCGTGGTGGCGACGCTCTCCACCATGCTTGTCCGGTTCCGTCAGTTCCGGCGGATTCTGCTCACTGAGCAGCGCGCGTGGCGGGAGCGTCTGGTGTTCGCGTTCAGCCTTGGAATCCCCCTGCTGGGCGGCATCATCGCCCGGCTGGTCCTCGGCTACGACGCGGCGGATTTCTCACTGGCCGGTCCGTTTCTCGCCGGATTGATCGCCGGTCCGTACGCGGGCGCCATCGTCGGTGTGCTCGTCGGCACGCCGGCCCTGCTGGGGGGAGAGGTGGCAGCCATGCCGTTCGCGGTCGGCTGCGGGTTCGCCGGCGGCGGCCTGCGCGAGGTCTGTCCGAAGGAAGCCATCTGGCACCTGTCGCCGTTGATTTTCGCGGACCTGCACCGGCACGCGTGGCAACTCGTGCGACGGTTCCACGTCGACTGGCTGCTGGTTCTTGCCGTCGCCCCCGTCGGCCTGGAGGTGATTCGGCAGGCCCTGGGAGTCCGGTTCGGGACTGGTGTCATCTTCTTCTTCGAGATCGAGAACCTGTGGCTCGGGGTGCTGGCGATGCTCTCCACCGTGTTGAGCGTGGCCATCCCGATCAAGATCTGGAACACGGCCAGGATCGAGCACCGCCTGCAGGAGCAGGAGAAGCTCCTGATGGCGGCGCGCGTCGAGGCGCTGTCGAGCCAGATACACCCTCATTTCCTCTTCAATACCCTCACGTCGATCTCGTCGCTGATTCGTTCGCAGCCGGAGACGGCGCGGGAGTTGATTCTCAAGCTCTCCGTAATGCTGCGCCGGATGCTGAAGACGCAGGAACAGTTCGTCACCCTGCGCGAAGAGCTCGCGTCCATCAACGAGTACCTGGCCATCGAAGCCGTCCGATTCGGACCCACGCTGGTCGTCGAACAGCGCATCAGCCCCGACAGTCTCGACCTGATCATCCCGAGCATGGTGCTCCAGCCGCTCGTCGAGAATTCGATCAAGCACGGCATCGAAAAGAAGGTTGGCGGTGGGCGTATCATCATCCAGAGCCGCCGCACGCGCGGCCATGGCGTCATCGAGGTGATCGACAACGGAGCCGGCATGGCCGACACCGATGTCGGGCGCAGCCGCGAGGGCGGAATCGGCCTGCGCAACGTCGACGAGCGGTTGCGCGTCATATACGGTGAGAACTACCCGTTGCGGCTGGAGAGCACACCGGGGGAGGGAACGTGCGCGCGCATAGAGATTCCGGTTCCAACCGCGCCGCGGAGCGCGTCGGCCTGAGATGATTCGTACCGTGGTGGTCGACGACGAGCGGCTCGCCCGCAACGAGCTCTGCTTCCAGCTCGAGCAACTCGAGGACGTGGAGATCATCGGCCAGGCGGGGGACGGCCTGCAGGCTCTCGAGGTCATCGACCAGTTGCGGCCGGACCTGGTGCTGCTCGACGTACAGATGCCCGGCAGGACCGGTTTCGAGGTGGCTCGCGAGCTCGTGGATCGGGACAATACCCCTCGGGTGGTCTTCGTGACCGCTTATGATCAGCATGCGATCGAGGCGTTCGAGGTCAACGCCGTCGACTACCTGCTGAAGCCGGTCGAGCCCGGCCGGCTCGCCCGAACGATAGCCCGGGTGCGGCGTCTGGTGGAACCGGCACAGCGGCCGGGAGAACAGCCGGCAGCGCTGCAGGCCGGCGATCTCGAGCGGATCGTGGACCTCGTTGCACAGCGCCGCGGGCGCCGGGAACCCATCGCCGTCACGGTGGGTGAGCGGCTCGTGCTCGTGCAGCCCAAGGACATCGTGTTCGCATCCCTCATGGACGACACAATCACTGTCGTCACCGGTACACTGAACGGCGCCGCGAGCTTCCGGACGCTGGACGAGCTGCATTCACATCTCGACCCGGACGTCTTTTGGCGCGTTCACCGGTCGCACGTGGTGAACATCCACAAGATCAAGGAGATAGTCCCGTGGTTCAGCCGGAACTACATTCTCAAGATGAAGGACCCGAAGGGCACGGAGATCCCGGTCAGCCGGACACAGACGAAGCGCCTGCGCGAGTACCTCAGCCTCTAGAGCCGGGCGACTCGATCGAGGAACGCATCCGACAGGACCTGGATGCCGGGGGGGGGCCGCCGCCGGGGGCGCCGCCGGCCGAGCCGCCGCCCTTGCCGGAGTCGACGCGGGTGCACACGTTCCTGGTCCGCGCGGGCGAAGAACTGGTGGCGTGGTTGAAGACGTTCGCCTCGGCCGCGGTCTACGCCACGCTCATCGTGACCTTCGGGTTCCAGGTAGCGCGGGTCGAAGGCAAGAGCATGCAACCGACGCTCGAGGATCAGGATCGGCTGATCGTGAACAAGGCCATCTACAGGTTCTTCGAGGATCCGCAACCGGGCGACATCGTGATGCACTACTACCCGGCCGATCCCGACAAGTCCTTCGTCAAGCGGATCATCGCGGAGGCCGGCGACACCGTGCGCATCGAGGACGGCACGGTCTACGTGAACGAGGTGCCGTTTCCCGACGCCATCCCCGCCCGGTTCCGGAGTCACGAGGACTACGGGCCCGAGGTCATCCAGGACGCATACTACTTCGTCATGGGAGACCACCGGAACAACAGCTCCGACAGCCGTGCCTGGGGTCAGGTGCCGAAGAAGTACATCGTCGGGAAGGTCCAGCTCCGCTGGTGGCCGCTGAGGGACGCGACCATGTTCTGAGAAGCGGCGGCGGCACGGTCGGCGCCGCCCCACAGAGGCGCGCTGCTATGCAGAGTACAGCCGTTCGATCGCGTCGCTCCAACGCTGTGCAACCACCCGCCGCTTGACCTTGAGCGTCGGTGTCAACTCGCCGGTCGCAATGGCAAACTCGGCCGGCAACAGCCCCGAGCGCTTTATCTGCTCGTGCCTGGCCAACGCCGCGTTGACCTTCTCCACGACTTCGTCGAACAACGCGACTACGTCCGGACGCTCGACGATCTCCTCTCGGGACGCGCTGCCGACGTCAACCCTGGAGGCGAGAGCCGCGAAGTCGGGAACGAGCAGCGCCGAGACGTACGGGCGCCGATCGCCGATGAGCACCGCCTCGGCCACGAGTGGCGAGCGCTTCAGTTCGGCCTCGACCGGGTTGGGGGCGATGTTCTTCCCGCCAGCCGTCACGATCAGCTCCTTCTTCCGATCCAGAATGGTCAGGTAGCCGTCGTCGTCGAGACTCCCGATGTCGCCCGTGCAGAACCACCCGTCGCGCATCACCTCGGCTGTCGCCTCCGGCTTGCCGTAGTAGCCCTGCATGACGTTCGGACCCCGGGCGAGCACCTCGCCGTCTTCCGCGATCTTCAGCTCGACCCCCGGGAGCGCCGGTCCAACCGTGCCCAGCTTCGGACGCTCGAGCGGATTGACCGTCAGCGTGGGAGAAGTTTCGGTGAGTCCGTAGCCCTCGATTACCCGAATGCCGATCGCGAAAAAGAACTCCGCGATCGGCGTGGACAACGGTGCGCTGCCGGAGACGACGAAGCGCAGCCGCCCGCCGAGACGTCCCCGTACCTTCGACAACACCAGGCGGTCCGCCAACCCATGCTGGAAACGCGTCAACAGGGACGCGGAGCGGCCGGCGAGCACGGCGCGCGCCTGCCGCAACCCTGCCCCGACCGCCCAGCGGAAGAGCCGCTGGCGAATCGCCGGCGCGCCTGCCACCGCCTCGTGGACGCGGGCGTGGAACTTTTCGTAGACGCGGGGAACACCGGTCATCACCGTCGGCTTCACGGCGCCGAGATCGCGCGCAATGGTGTCGAGCGACTCGGCGAAGGTCACGGTCACGCCGCAGTACAGGTAGAGAAACACCACGGCCCGTTCGAAGGCATGGCTGAGCGGCAGGAAAGACAGTGCGGCATCCTCGGAATCGACCCGCACGACAGAGCCGCCGGCCAGGACGTTGCTGGCGACGTTGCCATGGGTCAGCATCACCCCTTTCGGTTCGCCGGTGGTACCGGAGGTGTAGATGATCGTCGCCAGTTGATCCGGCGTGATGGCCGTGGCACGTTCCTTGTACTCCCTGCCCAGTCCATCCTCCGTCATCAGCCGCCGGTGGCCGCGGTCGGTGGCTTCGGCGAGGCTCAGCTCGAGGTGTCCCCCCGCTGCACGGTCTTCGCCGGCTGCCGAATCGGCGGAATCCACGATCACCATCACCGACAGCTCGGGAAGCTCGTCCCACACCGCGCGCACCTTGGCCGCCTGCGTCTCGTCGGCCACGACAACGACCCGGGCGCCCGAATCGGCGAGAATGTAGCGAACCTGCGCTTCGGGCAGCGTCGGGTATATCGGAGCGGTCACTGCCCCGGCGGTCAGTGTGGCAAGGTCGGCAATAACCCATTCGGGACGGCTGTCGGACAGAATCGCAACCCGATCGCCAGGCTCCACCCCGAGCGCGCCGAGTCCGAGACTGAAGTCGCGAATCCGGTCGAAGAACTCCTGCGTCGAGAGTTCGTCGACGGCATCGCCTCGACAGCGACGCATGAGCGCGGGCTTCGGATGGCGGCCCACGAAGTGAAACGGCAGTGCGGCCAGTGTCTTCAGTTCATCGTTCATGTCGCTTCACCGGCCTGTGGCGGCAGCCCCCGCGATCTCTGGCTCCGTCGGCCTCGCCTTCAAGGGGCATGGTAGTCGCCGGACCGGCCTCCCGTCTTCTTCACCAGTCTTATCGGACCGATGACCATTTTCTTGTCAATCGCCTTGACCATGTCGTAAACGGTCAGAGCCGCCACGGAGACCGCCGTGAGCGCCTCCATCTCGACCCCGGTTTGCGCCGTCGTGCGCACGCGCGCCTCGATCCGGTAACCGTCATCAAGGGCCTGCAGATCGATATCGACCTGCGACAACATCAGCGGGTGGCACAGCGGAATCAGATCGGCCGTCTTCTTCGCCGCCATGACCCCGGCGAGACGCGCCGCCTGCAGCGGATCGCCCTTGGCGATGCGTCCGTCGCGTATGGCCTGCAGGGCCGGCCTGCCGATGGCTATGTGGCCGCGGGCCACGGCCACCCGCTCGGTGACCGGCTTGTCTCCCACATCGACCATGCGCACCCGGCCCGCCTCGTCCACATGGCTCAGCTTCGGTTCGCCGGTATCGCTGTCGCGCTCCTGCATTGCACTCCCGGGCACGGGTGTCAGCCCCTGCCTCCGCTCTCGACGCTGGCCAGGTAGAACGACAGACTCTCGAGCGAGACCGTCAGATCCACGCTCTTGAGCTTGACGTCCGGCGGCACTCGCAACGCGCCGGGCGAGAAGTTGAGCACCGCCCTGATTCCCGCCTCCACCACGGTACTCACCACCTGTTGCGCGGACGCCGCGGGAACGGCGATGACGGCGATCGTGATGCCCTCCCGGTGCGCCACTTCGCGCAGCTCCTGAATATCGTAGATGCGCACGCCGGTGCGCGATTCCTGGCCCACCTTTTCGCGCAGCGTATCGAAGAGGGCCACGATGCGGAATCCTTCCCGGCGAAACCCCGGATAGTCGGCCAGGGCGAGTCCGAGGTTCCCGGCACCGATGATCGAGACCGCAAGCTTGCGGTCCAGCCCCAGGATCGCCTGAAGCTCACGGCGCAAGTCCTTCACGACGTACCCGACGCCTCGTACTCCGAGATCGCCGAAATGCGCAAGATCCTTGCGGATGAGGGCCGCGTTGAGACCGAACTGCCCGGCGAGAACGGAAGACGACACCGTACGTACTCCCTTTTCGTCGAGCTCGTTCAGGAATCGAACGTAGAGCGAAAGCCGATTCGTCGTGTGCTCCGAAATCTCATCACGCATCGGCGGACTCGACGGGCGAAGCTCGCGATTCTACGGCCCGGATTTCAACCGGTCAAGCCTGAGAACCACATGCTAAGATGCGGAACATGGTCGACATGCACTCGCTGTGGCGGAAGCTCCGGCTGCTGGTGGCCGTTTCGTGCACCTGCGCAGCACTCGCCCCCGCCCCCGTCGTCGCGCAGGCCAGACACGCGACGACGCTCGACGCGCTCGACCGACATTCCTTCTTTTTCCACGGCCAGGAGATCATCGTCGTCACGGACGCTGCCAGCGAGCAGGTGCTGACCTGGCTGGTCAACGCCGACGATAGCGTACGTCTGTTGGCCTTTGACGTGCCCCCCCCGCCCGCCGGGGTTCGGGAGCGCCTGGAAGTCATCGGCACGTTCTACGATGTCGGCCGGCTGGACGAAGGCGACCAGCGCCTGACCGGTCTGCCGATCCGCCGCATATCGGAAGAACTCCTGCGCAAGTCGTGGCCAGGCATCGGCGAGTTGCCGGTGATCGTCGCCACTTCGTCTCAACCGACAGACGCCCCGTCCGCAACGACCCTGCGCAGCATCGTGCTGGATCCCGACCGCTATGTCGACCGCGGCGTCACCGTGATCGGCCGCTTCAGGGGACGCAATCTGTACGGCGATCTTCCGGAAGCGCCCGACGAGAGCCGCTGGGACTTCGTGCTCCGGTCGGCCGATGCGGCGGCCTGGGTAGTCGGCAGGGAACCGAAGGGAGACGGCTTCGAGCTCGACGTCATGGCGCGTGTCGACACGGGCCGCTGGCTCGAGGTGACCGGTGCAGTCCGCGTGGAGGACGGCATGGTGCTCGTCGATGCGGGCGTGCTGGCCCTGGCGGAGCCGATCGCGGATCGGCCCCGGTCCGCTCCGGCGGCCGATCCGCCACGCCTGCCACCACCGGAAGTCATCTTCAGCGCGCCGTTGCCCGATGACGTCGACGTGCCGCAGGACACCGCGGTGCGCGTCCAATTCTCCCGCGACATGGACCCGGATTCGTTCGACGGCGAGGTCCGCGTCGCCTACACCCAACCCGGCCGCACCGAGGTGGACGCCGACGCCCCGGACATTCTGTTCGCGCTTGCCTACCGGGGCAGGAACCGCGTGCTCGAAATCCGATTCGATCGGGAGTTGGAGCGCTTTCGCAGCGTCACCGTCACGCTGCTGGATGGCGTGACAGCGAACGACGGAACCCCCCTGCCGCCCTGGACGCTATCGTTCTTCGTCGGCGGGTAGAGAAGGTCTGCGCGCCTCGGAGCGCACCGGCGCAGACATCCCTGCATAGCTGTTCACGGACCTGCCAGCAACGCCTCGATGGCCCGCCGAGTACGGTCTATCAGGTCGTTGCGATCCTTGAAGTCCAGACCGTCCACCGGAATCGGTTCGCCAATCTTCACTTGCACGGTCACCGGTCGGATGACCGGGCTTCCCTTGTGCATCGCAGCGTCGGCACCCTGCACGGCGACCGGCACGATTGGTGCGCGCCCCTTGATGGCCATGATGAACCCCCCTTTCTTGAAGGGGAGCAGCCGCCCGGTCCGGCTACGCGTACCCTCCGGGAAAATCATGAACGACTCGCCAGCGGCGAGCGCCTCGGCTGCCTGGTCGATAGCCCGCGCACTCTGATCCCGGTTGCCGCGCTCTATCGGCACGAATCCAACGAGGTCGAAGGCATTTCGGAGCACCGGGATCGCCGTGCGCAGCTCCGCCTTGTAGAGAATCTTCAGTCGGGGATGAATGGCCGCAAGGGCCATGTAGATTATGGGTGGCTCGAGGTTGCTGCTGTGATTGGCGCAGTAGACGGCGCCGCGTCCGACCTGCACGCGGCTCCGGCCGGTCGCCGCGAAGCGGATGCCGGCGGCCCCGAGGCCCAGGCGGACTCCTCCCCGGCCGAGGGCGTACAGGATCGCCGGGCGGCGAAAGGCGTACGCGAGCAGCATGCCCACAGGACCGAGAACGAGAACCCAGAGGGCGACGCTGAGGTACGCGCTCGCGGAGCGGACGGTTGCGACGACGGCGCGGACGAATTCCGCCACGGGGGTACGGCCGAAGGAAACGTTCCTAGCAGCCCGTGGCGAAAGCCCCGCTGCATTCGAGCGGCGATGCATCCCGCGTGGACTGCGTTGCTCCTCGGTCGAATATGCCCAACATGCTTCCTCGTCGCTCTTGGCCACGCGGGCGCCTCGCCGCTCTCGGTGCGACGCAGGGTTCCGCCACGGACTGCTAGGGACTCACGGGGGACACTTCCGAAGCATCCGCCGCCTCGGGCACCTCTTCGACCTTCTCTGGAGCCTTGACCTTGGAGGCCTGCTCCTTGGCGATCTGACTCGCCCGGTTGGCGAGGCAACGCTCAAGCGCCGCCTCCACGCGTTCTTCAATCGCCTCGGCCGGCTCGCTCACGACCTCGGAGATCTCCGTCACGACAAGGAACTTCGCCCGGTCGAGCATGCGCTTCTCGCGGAACGAAAGATTCTTGGACTGGCTCAGGTGATTCAGGCTCTTGAGCACGTCGACGACGTCGTACAGCGACCCCGTCCGCATCTTGTTCGAGTTGTCCTTGAAGCGCCCTTTCCAGTTCTGATGGTTGTCGATCTTGCCGTTGCCCAGCAAGGTGAACAGCTTCTTGACCTCGTGGTCGCCGATGGCGCGGCGCAAGCCGACATCCTCGACGTTGTCCACCGGCACCAGTACGGTCGTGTCACTCGAAGCCATGCGCAACGAGTAGAAGCCGCACGTCGTCCCCATGATGGTCCTGGTCTCGATTCGCTCGATGACGCCCAGTCCCTGATTGGGATAGATGACCTTGTCCCCGACATCGAACCGTAACATGGCCCCCCCGACGGAAAGGTGGACGGCAGCGATGGACGTGCCTCCACAAGAGGCGGGGAGGTATTATATCCGATCGTCACGCCAATCCCAACCGGAAGTCTCACAAAATGAGCGGTTTGGGCGTCGCGGGCGTCCGTCGCCGGTCTTCGCGGCCTCATTCGAGGGGCAAGCGCGGGTGTCCCGCGGGCGGACGGAAGGGGCTACCGGTGGGTCCCCCGCGGCCCTGGCCGGCAGGTGGACCCCACGGCGCCTCGACCGCCTGATGTAGAGTAACGCCGTGCAGCCACGGCCCGGAGCCGCAGACGCCTGGAGGATGCGATGAGGTCACGACGGTTCAGCGCGACGACCCGCGCTTTCGCGCTTGTAGTCCTGGTACTGGGCGGAGCGATGGCCATGCCGGCGGTCGGCCACGCCGCGCAGGACAGCAGAAGTCTGGCTCCTTTCGTGCCAACGCCGAATGACGTCGTCACTCGGATGCTGACACTTGCCGGCGTCACCGAGAACGACGTGGTGTATGACCTCGGGTGCGGTGACGGTCGCATCGTCATCGCCGCGGCCCGCGACTTCGGAGCGCGCGGTGTCGGCGTCGACATCGATCCGCAACGAATCGCCGAGGCGAACGCCAACGCCGAACAGGCCGGCGTGCAGCACCTCGTGAAGTTCATCGAGCAGGACGCCATGGCGGTCGACGTGTCCGATGCGACTGTCGTGACGCTCTACCTGCTCTCGTCTTCGAACGCGCGGTTGAGACCCATACTGACGCGACAGCTCCGGTCCGGCGCCCGGATCGTCTCGCACGCGTTCAGCATGGGCGACTGGGATCCGGACGTCATCGATCGCTTCGAGGACGCCCGCGGAAGTACGCGTACACTCTATCTGTGGCGGCATGACGGCACCGTCAGGCCCTGACCCGGCAGCCGGAGTGGCGAAATTGGCAGACGCGCTGGACTCAAAATCCAGTGAGGTTCACTCCTCGTGTGGGTTCGAGTCCCACCTCCGGCACCAGCTTCCGTTCCGTGCTCCGAAATCGCCATCAGTCACCAGGAGGGATCCATCGTGACACGCTTTTCCATCGCCGCGGCGATTGCCCTGGCCCTCGCGCTGGCGCCGCTCGGGGCCCAGCAAACCGACAGGATCGACAACAGCGACGCACCGGAGATTCCGTTCGTCTCCGTGCCCGACTACCTCAAGTACTCGCCGGAGATGAATCTGGGCGAGATCCTCGCGGTTGCCGAGAACTCCAAGGGACACCTGCTGGTGCTCAACCATCCCGGAACCGCGACCAGCGGTCCTCTGTACGGCAACGCAACGACACAGCTCTTCGAGTTCGACGACAATGGGAACTTCGTCCGGGAGCTCGGGCAGGGCGTGTACGGACTCGGCTACTCGCACTCGGCCCGTTACGACCGGTACGACAACCTGTGGATCGTCGACAAGGGCACCAACGCGGTCACCAAGTTCAATCCGGCCGGCTACGTGACGATGAATCTCGGGCGGCGTCCGGAAGGATACGAGCCGCACGAGCACATCGCGCCGGAAGACGCCCGGCACGTTGACGGATACTTCAATGGGCCGACCGACGTCGGGTGGGATGAGGACGACAACATCTACATCAGCGACGGCTACGTCAACTCGCGCGTCGCGAAGTTCGACAAACACGGGAACTGGATCAAGTCGTGGGGCACCTACGGGACCGAGCCTGGACAGATCAGGCTGCCGCACAACCTCGGCGTCGACCGCAACGGTCAGGTGTACGTCGCCGATCGCACGAACCGCCGAATCCAGAAGTTCGACTCGGACGGCAACCTGCTGCAGATCATCTATCTGAACGTGCCGTACGACAAGACGCGGCAACCGGTTCTCGGCAACGTGAATCCGAACGCGCCGGACGAGACGGCCCCATGGACAATCTGCATTTCCGGCGGAGAGACGCAGTACTTGTTCGCTTCGGATGTGGAACCCGGACGCATCTACAAGATGACGCTGGACGGCAAGATCCTGGGCTGGCTAGGTGAATCGGGCAGGCAACTCGGTCAGTTCAACTGGGTGCACGGGATTTCGTGCCGCTCCGAAGAGACGCTATTCGTGGCCGACCTGAACAACTGGCGGGTTCAGAAGCTGCTGATCGATCCGCGGGGCAGCTCCACCGAACAATAGACGGCAGTCCGCTCGATAGGGAGAAGCGCCGCGGCGCACGCCGGCAGTGGCGCTTCTCCCTCCGGTTGGCCTACTGCGAGGCTTTCTCTTCGCGTCTGGACGCCCAGTACTTGCGCATCCGTTCGGAGATGGCCCGGCGCTGTTCCTCGGTCATCGCGCGCTTCCGCTTCGGGGCAACCGCCACCTTCCGCGCTTTCTTCCTACCGCGCGCGGCCGGCGCCGGCGCATCCGCCAGCTCTATCGCCTCGATGGCACGCTGTATCGCGACAAGCTGAGTCTTGAGCGCCTTCTCTTCGTTCCTCAAGGCTTCCAGGATTCCGCTCTTCGACATCGTCACTAGCCCCCTTTGCACCGGACCCGCGGCAACATCGCGCGGATCCCGTAACTCGCGATCGCGCGACAGTCTACTACAAGTTCATATCCGGGAAAGCACTTCGCTCCGGGAAGCCTCATCTCCGGCCGCACCTTTCCCGCGCCCCGGACTCCTAGGGGCCGGGGGTGAAGCCCCAACGGACTCCTTACAGTGCGGGAAGCGCTTCGGCCGCATGCGCTCCTACTCGCCGGAAGTTTCGCGCTTCGTCGCCGCCACCTGCCGCCGTCTGGCAAACGCCCGCAGGTCGGTTACCTGGTCGAATTCGTCGACGATCTCGCGACCAATGAGCTCCTCCAGCACATCTTCCAGAGTAACGATACCGGCAAAGCCCCCGAACTCGTCGATCACCGCCAGCATGTGCTGCCGCCGGGCGAGAAACGTCCTGAGCACCCTGTCGAGCGGCGCCGCTTCCACGACGAAGTTGATGGGCCGCATCATAGTCTCCAACTTCTTCTCGAAACGATCCTCGGCAACCGCCTTCAGGATGTCCACCTTGTGCACGACACCGACCAGTTCTTCGGGGTCCCTTGCGTAGACGGGGACTCGACTGTACTTGTCGAGCTCCGTCATCGCTGCCGCTGCGCGAACCGTCAGGGAAGCGCCGAGAGTGAAAACCACCGGACGCGGAGTCATGACCTCGGAGACGGTGCGCCGCTCCAGTGCCAGGACGTTCTGGATCACGCGGGCTTCATGGGGTTGGAAATCTCCTGACCGCAGACCGAGCCTGACCATCGTGAGCAACTCCTCGTCCGAGATTCGGTGCTCCTGGGATTGGGAGCGGATAACCCGTGTCGCGAGCTGCGTCAACGCGATGAGCGGACCGAAGAGGATCACGAGCCAGCCCAATGGCCTCGCGACGAACGGCGCCAGAGCCCGGGAATAGACCACACCGACCGTTTTCGGCAAGACCTCCGAGAACAGGAGGATCGCCAGTGTGAAGGTGACCGAGAAGATCCAGATGCGCGCCGTGCCGAAGATACCGGCCGCAAGCGCGCCGGCCAGCGCGCCGCCGCCGGTGTTCGCAATGGTGTTCAGCGACAGGACGGCGGCAATCGGTCGATCCACCTTCTGTCGCATTCTCTTCAGGATGTGGCCGGAAGGACGCTTCGCGCGGTCGAGGTCCTCGATGCGACTCGCCGGCACCGAATACAGGACCGCCTCGAACAGCGAGCAGGCCGCGGATGTTCCGACAACAAGACCAACCACGACGAGCAACTCCAGCATGCTTGTCTCCGGGTGATGATGGCGAGCCGGTCCCGATTCGGCACACGCCTGTGCATCATCGGCCGAGACCGACCGCGAGCAGGGTGTCGCCGTTCCGCACGTAGATCCGGCCGTCGGCCAGCGCCGGATAGGCCCGCACCGTGCCGCGGAGCAACTGTGCGCGCACGACCGGCACAAAGGCATCCGGCGAGGCCTCGGCGAGCAGCAGCTCACCCGACTCACGCATGACGACCAGGAGGTCATCGGCCAGCAGGATGCTGCCGGCACCGAACCGCGGCACGTCCCAGGCGACCTCGCCGGTCTCGAGAGCCACGGCGCGCAGGCTCGGGCCGAACTCCTGCCGGCCGTGATAGCCATAGAGGTAGCCGTCCCGGTGCACGCTTGTCGCGTAGTGATTCGACATCACGTCGTTCGCGGTCCACAACTCGTCGAGCCCCGACTCGGCCACACGGAACACCCCGGCGCCGGTGCCGTACTGCGCCGAGACGAAGACGAGATCGTCCACCACAAGCGGCGTCGCGGCATTGACCGATGCACGTATTCGAGCCCGCCAGGCGCGACGAAAGCGCTCTCTCCCGCTGACCGGATCGAGACTCACGAGATTGTCGCGCGTGAAGAACAGCGCGTGCCGGACCCCGTCGAAGGCAGCCGCCACCGGCGACGAGTAGCTGGCTTCCTCGCCGGCTACAGTCCAGAGGACGTCGCCCGTAGCGGCGTCGAAGGCCACGATCCCGTCGTTCGGTCCGCCAACGTTGGCGATCACGCGTCCGTCGTCGACCAGCGGCGAACCCGCCGCCCCGAAGAACGCTTTGCGAAAGCGAAAGCGCTGCCGTGTGTCGACGCTCCAGACACCGGCCCCGGTGTCGAGAGCGACGGCGTGCAACTGTCCCTGTGCACCGAACGTGTACACCCGACCGCCGGAAACGACGGGCGCCGAGCGCGGTCCTTCGTCGAATCCGAAGTCGTCACGGTAGGTCGTCGGGTAGTCGTAGCGCCAGATGGAAGCCCCCGTCTCGGCGTCCAGTGCATCGAGGACCTCGCGACCGCGCACTCGATGGAAGAGCAGCACGCGGCCGCCGGAGACGACGGGACCCGCGAAGCCCTCACCTACCGGGAGTCGCCAGAGTTCGCGCGGCGCCCCATCCGACCACGTGCGAGCCAGCGGCGGCCCGAGATAACGACCGTCCCGTTCCGGGCCGAGAAAGTGCGGCCAGTCCTGCGCACCGAGAGTCGATCCGGCGATGATCAGCAGGACCGCTCCTCCGCTCACGCTCCAGCGGCGCTTCACCGCCGCATCCCGTCCCGTCGCGCTGACACCCATATCGCTCCCTCCCGGCCCGACAGTCGGCGCCTGCGGCCCCGATTGCCGTCCAAACGGGGCCGCAGGCGCTTCTACCGCGCAGCCCCCTCGCCTCCCGCACTGTCCTCCCCCGCTCGCCACTCTCTCGCCAGCACCGCGTAGACCACGTGATCCACGAAACGGTCGTACAACCACTCCACGTCGCGCAACAGCCCCTCTTCCCGCAAACCGAGCCGAATCGGAATCGCACGGCTGCGATGGTTGCCCGACGCGCACCGGATCTCGATGCGGTTGAGGCGGCCCTTCTCGAAGGCCCTTGTAATCAGCGCACGGCAGGCGGCCGTCGTCAACCCGCGACCCTGGTAGGGCTCGGCGATCCAATACCCGATCGAGGTGCTCCGGTTGCGCCAGTCGACATGGTGATGGCCGACCACGCCGGCGATACGGCCGTCGACCACCAGAGCAAGTTGAGCCCCGTCGTTGCGGGCCGCCTGCGCCTGCGCGGCACGTATGAAGGTGCGCGTGTCGTCAACCCGGCGCACGCTGTCCAGCCACGGCAGCCATTGCCGCAGGTGGCGACGGTTCGCGTCGGTGAGGGAAAACAGCTCATCGGCGTCCGTGAGATCGAGCGGGACGAGCCGGCAGCGGTCAGTGACCGGAATCGTCAACATATAGCGCCTCGGCACCATCCCGCGCCGATTGGCGCCGATTATAGCCGCGCGCGCGCGGCCGTCCGGCGACTCGGTCCCGCGGATGCGCACCGTCGTCACGCGTATAATGCGTGCTGCGCCGCGACGGGCTGCGGCGCGAGCGGGGCGTCAGGCAGCACTCGTGTCCCAGCATTCGATCTATCTGGACGCACTTCGCGCACGGGCGGCCGCGCTCCCGTTCTTCCAGCTCATCGGGCTGGAAGTGGTCGACATGCAGCCGGGGCGGTCCGTGCTCACGATCCGACACCGCACCGATCTCGCGCAGCCGATCGGCATCCTGCACGGCGGCGTAACGGCCACCCTCGTGGATACCGGAATCGCCTACGCGGTGCTGGCGCGCGACGAGATTCGTCCGCTCATCGAGGCAGGCGGGTCCGTCGTGGCGGTCGACCTGCGGATCAAGTACTTCCGCCCGGTCGCCACCGGAAAGCTGACCTGCGTATCCACCGTGACGCGCCTGGGCAAGCGGATCATCCACGGCGAGAGCATCGTCACCAACGATCAGGACAAGGAAGTCGCCCGCGGCGACTCCATCTACGGAGCCGTGCAGCGGGACGAAACGGTGCGGCACGGAACGCCGGTCAGCGCCATGTACGTGCTGCCGGAGGCTGTGACGCATGCAGACTCCGAGGAGAGGACATGAGGGTTCATCGCCTACTCGCATTCATCATCGCGCTGGTGCCGAGCATGCTCGCCGGCATTGCGTTGATCGGCCACGCGCAGGCTCAGACGCCGACCGTCGCAATGATCCCGGTCGAGGGCGAGGGCGCACGCTACTGGCCGCGCTGGCGCGGTCCGTCCGGCCAGGGCATCGTTGCCGACTCCGGGTACCCGGACCGCTGGAGCGCAACCGAGAACGTCGTCTGGCGCACCTCCGTGCCCGGACGAGGCAACTCATCGCCCGTCGTCTGGGGTGACCACATCTTCCTGACGACCGGCCGCGACGGCGGACGCCGCCTGTTCGTCCTCGCCCACCGGCGCAGCGACGGCTCCCTGCTGTGGGAGACCGAGGTGGCCCCCGGTCCGCGCGAGGCCGTGCACCGGAAGAACGGACCGGCCTCGGCCACGCCGACCACCGACGGCGAGCGCGTCTATGTATCGCTCGGCGGCCGGGGACTGGCGGCTCTCGACTTCGACGGCGCCGTGCTGTGGCACACCGAGGTGGGACGCATCTCCAACTACCATGGACCGGCCGGCTCGCCCCTGCTCTACGGCAACAAGCTCATCATCTATCAGGACCAGCGCAGCGGCGGCTTCGTGGCGGCCTACGACACCGCCACCGGTCAGCAGGTCTGGCGCACCGCCCGCGCCCAGAGCGTAGGCTGGGGAACGCCGGTGGCAATCCGGGTCGGCGACCACGACGAGCTCGTGGTCAGCAGCCAACGGACGGTGAACGCCTACGAACCGGAGACCGGGCGGGAGCTCTGGCGCTGCAACGGCAACAACTTCGAGGTCATCCCCACACCGGTCGTCGAGGCGGGCCTCGTGTTCTGCACGTCGGGCCGCGCCGGCCCGACGCTGGCGATCCGCCCGGGCGGACAGGGCGACGTCACGGATACCCACGTCGCGTGGTCGACCTCGCGGGGCTCGCCGTTCGTTCCCTCGCCGCTCGCCGCCGACGGCTACCTCTACACCATCAACGACATGGCGAGCATCGTCACCTGCTTCGAGGCCGCCACCGGGGAGGTCATGTGGCAGGCGCGGCTGGGCCGCGCGGTCCGCGAGGGTTTCTCGACCTCACCGGTGCTGGTGGACGGCAAGGTGTTCTTCACCAACGACGACGGCATCACGTTCGTGCTGCGGGCGGGACCGGAGTTCGAGCTGCTCCATACGAACGACATAGGCGCCCGGACCCTGGCGTCGCCGGCGCTGGTGGACGGCGTGTGGTACATCCGGACAGAGGACGAGCTGCTCGCCATCGGCAACCCGTCCTGACGCGGCTCGGAGTCGCGCGGAGACGAAAGCGCACGACCCGTGGCGGCGAGCGTCTCCGCCACGGGTCCGCTTGTGAGGCCGTTCAGAAGATCGCCAACGGGTTGAGGGGCGAGCCGGTGCCGCCCTCGACCACCAGGGGGGCCGCCACCAGGAGGAACTCCCAGCGGCCTTGGCGCGCCGCTTCGGCGGCCACCGCCTCAAGGTCGAGATTGTCGAACAGCGGCATGCCCATCGCCACGATGGTCAACTGGTGGATCGGCTGGGTCACACCCTCTACGCCGGACGGCAGCACGTCGTTGGTGCCGTCGGCGCCGAGCATGGCGACACCTCGTTCCCGAAGCCAGGGCGCGACCGACGCGTGGAGTCCCGCGGCCTCCAGGTTCATCTCCCAGGGTCCCTGCTCGGCGCGGCGGGCCCACCGTCCGGTCCGGACGAACAGGATGTCGCCGCTCTCCACCCGTAACCGCGCCTCGGCCTCCCAGGCCTCCAGGTCCTCGACGCGGATCGGCGTGCCGGGCTCCAGGTAATCCACCCCCTTCAGGCGCGGGATGTCCATCAGGATGCCGCGGCTGACGATGCCCTGCCTGTAGTTGCCGACCCCCAGCCTCGCGCACCCTTCCGCGGTCACCTCGTCGGCGCGGATGTAGCCGTTGTACAGCGTCCCCTCATGCATCATGTGACAGAGCGAGTCCATGTGCGAGTGGGCGTAGCCGTGGTAGGCGAACGTATACCGGTCGCTGCGGAACGGGCCGGGGCGGTCGGGGCCGAGCATCTCGTAACCGACGGGCGACGTGGCTTCGATGTCGGCCTCTGTCAGGTAGGTGTGCGACAGCGACACCGAAACGCCGGCCGTCGCCAGCGCCAGCGCGCCGCGGCGCTTCTCCGGGGTCACGAGATTGAGCGTGCCCAGCTCGTCGTTCTCGCCCCAGCGGCCCCAGTTCGACAGCTCGCTCATCCAGCCGGCGACCGTCTCCGCCGTGACTTCGACCGGCGCCTGCGCCCGGAGCAGCGACGGCGGCGCCGCGAGCCATGCCGCCAACAGCCCGCCAATGACCGCGGCCGCGCCGATCCGATAACCACTCGTTCTTTGCATTGGTCTGCTCCTCCGGCCGAAGGTTCAACCACACATCGCGGACGTCCACCGTGCGTCGACGCATGGATTCTACACGCGGGACGCGGCCGCTCCGCGAGCGCTTCAGCGCCGCCAAACCCGTCGTGACGTATTCGGCCCCAACTTCACCGCCGCAGGAATCTGCGCCCCGGAACTCACTCCGCGGCGTTCGGCGGCGCAGACTCCTAGAACCGGAACAGGCGGTTGAACTTCACCACGAACGCCCGGTTCTCGAGACCCGCGAACCGCGGGGTCAAGGTGTCGCGCTCGTCCGTGTACACGACGAAGAGCTCGCTGCCCGGCTGGTACTCCCATCGCAGGCGGATATTGGTACCGAGCGAGTCGGCGCCGGAGTTGTACTGGAACAGCGCCGCGACGAACATGCGCGGCGTGAGGGTGTAGATGGCCCGCGCGGCGACCAGTTCCGTCGTGAAGTCGCCCTGCGGCAGCTCGATCCAGTTGAACGACAGCGAAGGCTCCACCGCCAACTGCGGCGACAGGTTCACGCGGCCGCGGAAATACCCGACGCTGGTCCACTTGCCTCCGAAGAACTGGCCGCGGTCGAAGGTCAGCCCCCCGGACGTCGTGCGCTGCTGCCCCAGTGCGTAAACGACCCGGGCGTTGGTGAAGGAGTAGCCGCCGATGGGAATCGTGACGTCCTTGTGAATGTCGAAGGGTTTCTTGAGAAACTCGTAGTTGTCGGTGGCGCCGGCGAAGAAGCGGTCCCCGTTCTCGAACTCGATCCCGAAGATCCCCTGCTGCAGGCGCGTCTCGAGCAGGCCCGCCCCGTCGGCGATGTAGTCCAGACTGCCCTCGAACAGGAACTTGCGCACCGCGGCGATCGACCGCGGACGGGGACTGAAGCGGAACGAGCCGAACGAGCGGCGAAAGTCGTCGCGGCGCAGAAAGCCGACCTCCGGGTTGAAGTTCGCGCCGACGCCGAGCCGCTCCAGCACCAGGCCCCAGCGGTCGCCGCTGTACTCGAGCTGCGTCTGGTAGCTGGCGTCGTCGCCGCGCCGCCCCGGCGTCTCGGTGCGGGCGAGATAGGTGTTGACGTTCAGGTTGTCGTAGAAGGAGAACACGCCGTCGACGCCATAGGTATAGCTGGCGCCGGGCGCATCGACCGCAACCGAGCGCCCGGTGAACAGCGCCCCGACGGCGCTCCGGCGCAGCACGTCGCGCTTCAGGCGGGCCACCGCAAAGTTCGTCGGCGCCGTGCCGGCCGCCGATTCCGAGCCGGTCTGCACGTCGAGCAGGCCGATGCTGTAGGGCCCGACCTTGCCTGTAAGCCGGCCGCCGCCTTGAATCGGCACCGTCCGCCCGTCGTTCAACCCGATGCGCCGGCTGAAGAAGAGAACCGGCGCGGAGCCGCCGAACCGCTCGCCCCGGAAGTAGTAGGCGGTGGGGCCGCCGCGGAACCCGCCGCCGAAGTCGAAGATCCCCTGCCCTTCGAGGAAGAACTCGCGCTTCTCCGGAAAGAACAGGCTGAAGCGGGTCAGGTTGACCTGCTGTTCGTCCACCTCGACCTGCGCGAAGTCGGTGTTGTAGGTGAGGTCGGCGGTCAGCCCCTGCGTCACGCCGTACTTGACGTCCACCCCGAAGTCGCCGCCGGGGTCGTTCGACAGCCGGGGCGTGGCGTTGAGGTCGGTGGTCACGTCGGAGATGGCGTAGGGCTTGACCTCCAGCCGGGTGCCCGACTCCGGCACCTCGACGCCCACCAGGGTGGGCGCGGACGAGAACCGGAACATCCCCTGGAATGCGAGCGCGGCCGGGATCGGCGTCAGGAAGGACGTTTCGTTCGTGGAAGCCACGTTGCGCTGGAAGTTGATGCCCCAGATCTGAGAGGGGCCGGTGCGGTAGCGGAGCGACTTGAAGGGAATCGCCATCTCCAGCGTCCAGCCCTGCTCGAAGCGGCCGGCCCGCACGTCCCACACCGCGTTCCAGTCCAGATTGGGGGTCCGCTCGTTCGTGATCGTGGCGTCGAAAAGCGCCCCGAGGGCGTTGGTGATGAAGTTGAAGCCGTTCCGGCGGTCGTAGTAGGTGTCGAGCACCACCGCGAAGGTCTCGTTGCCGAACATGCTGTAGCTGTCGCGCTTCATCTCGTTGGCGATGATGCGTTCCGGGTCGGTGCTCCAGCAACGCGCGGCGACGTAGAAGGTGTCGCGGTCGAACATCACCCAGACCTCGGTCTGATCCCGGGCCGGCGCCCCTTCGTCCGGCTCCTGCTGGATGAAATCGGTGACGGGCGGCACCGCGTGGTAGACGCGCTCGTCGAGCTGTCCGTCGAGCTGCAGCGGTCCGTCGAGACGAATTGCGCGCATCGTGGCGCGGCCCTCGGCATCGCGGTTGATGACCTCCGGCGCGATCGGGGGCGGGGGGCCGTGAATGATGGCGGCGGGGGCCATCGCGAACCCGGCGCTTCCGGAGGCGCCCGCCGTTGCGCCGCGTGCGGGTGCGCCGCCGGCCGACGACTCCGTTGTCGCGGCGATCGGTGGCGCCGGATTGCCGGCGGCGCTCGCCGCCGCGTCACGGGGACGGTCCGTGAAGGTAGCGATCGTCGTCCCGCCGGCGGACGGCCGCGTCGCCACCGGCGACAGCGCCCCTGCGACGCGGGCCAGGCCGGCGCTCAGCTCGTCCTGAAGCGCGAACAGGCCGGACATCGTCCCGTCCACCGTCGCGGCATGCTCCACGTGCCCGGTCGCCGCGTCCACCACCTCGGCGGTGATCCGGATCCGATCGGCAAGCCGCTGGTAGCCGCCGCGCACCAGCCAGCGTCCGGACGGCGGCAAGGCGTACGCGGGGAGGTCGGCGTCGAGCGTCGCGGCGATACCCTCTCCGATCCAGTCGTCGGCGGGGTCGGCGCTGATGTTGCGGAACGGAACGACGCGCATCCCGGCAACCCGGGTCTGTTCGAGTACGCGGGATGCCGGCAACCCCTCGCCCTCCCCCTCCTGCGCCCGCACGTCCAGTGGGTACACGCCGGCGCACAGCGCCAACCAGGCGGCAAGAAAACGGCACCTCACAGGAAGTCGGGTCGTTGCGGCAGGCAAACGGTGTAGTTTAGCGCGATGTCCTCCTCCATCGAGCTCTGCACGCGGCCGGCGATAGAGCTCGCCCGCGCGATTGCCGCCCGCGAGCTCTCCGCTGTCGAGGTGATGGAAGCCCACCTCGCCCGCATCGACCGGATCAATCCGACGGTCAACGCGATCGTCACGCTCCTGCCCGACGAGGCGCGGCGCGGGGCCGAAGCGGCCGACGCGGCGGTCGCGCGCGGGGACGCGCTCGGTCCGCTGCACGGGCTGCCGGTGGCCCACAAGGACCTCACGTGGACCAAGGGGATTCGGACCACGTTCGGGTGCAGGGCCTTCGAACACTTCGTCCCCGACGAGGACGCGCTCATCGTCGAGCGGCTGCGCGCCGCCGGCGCCATCACCATCGGCAAGACCAACACCCCGGAGCTCGGCGCCGGTTCGCAGACGTTCAACGCCGTCTTCGGGGCCACGCGCAATCCCTACGACACGACGAAAACGTGCGGCGGCAGCAGTGGCGGCGCGGCGGTGGCGCTCGCCACCGGGATGCTCCCGATCGCGGACGGCAGCGACCTCGGCGGTTCGCTGCGCAATCCGGCCGGCTACTGCAACGTCGTCGGCTTCAGGCCGTCGCCGGGCCGCGTGCCCATCTGGCCCAGCCAGGCCGCCTGGTTCCCGATGGGCGTGCAGGGACCGATGGCCCGCGACGTGACGGACGCGGCCCTCATGTTGAGCGCCATCGCCGGTCCCGACCCACGGGCGCCGATCTCGCTGTCCGAGCCCGGGACAGTCTTCCGCCCGCCGCTGCAGAGCGACGTCGACGGCGTGGTCGTCGCCTGGAGCCGGGATCTCGGGGGGCTCCCCGTCGACCACCGGGTCACGGCCGTCATCGAAGCCGAACGCGAAACGTTCGCACGCCTGGGCTGCCTGGTCGAGGACGCCGAGCCGGACATGAGCGGCGTTGCCGAGGTGTTCGCGGTCTGGCGCGCGTGGTACTTCGAGGCCTGCTACGGAACGTTGCTCGACGAGCACCGGGAGCTCCTGAAGGACACCGTGATCTGGAACATCGAGCAGGGACGCCGGCTGAGCGGCCCGCGTCTCGGAGCGGCGGCACGGGCGTGGAGCGCGCTGCTCGACCGCGTGCGGGGCTTCTTCGAGCGCCACGAGTTTCTCGTGCTGCCGGTCAGCCAGGTGCCCCCGTTCGACGTCGATCAGCCGTACGTCACCGAGATCGACGGCGTGAAGATGGAGACCTACCTGGACTGGATGAGCTCCTGCGCGCACATTTCCGTGCTCGGCCTGCCGGCCATCTCCGTGCCCTGTGGATTCACGGACGACGGCCTGCCGGTGGGCATCCAGATCGTCGGCCGCCAGCACGACGACCTGGGGGTGCTGCGGCTCGCACATGCCTTCGAACAGATCAACCGCGCGGGCCTGCGTCGGCCGCCGATCGACGATCTCGAAGGGAGCTCCGGCGAGTGATAGCCCCGCGCGCCTGGGCCATCGACCGTTTCATCCACTCGCTGTTTGCCAGCGTGCTGTTTCTCACCGTCCTGTTTCTCTGGAACCGTTCTTACGAACGGTCCTGCCTGGCGCTCGCCCTTCCCGGCCTGACGTTTCTCATGATCTTCCATGGCCTGTTGGAGTACCGACTGGAGAGGAAGCGCTTCTGGGTCGACTACTACCTCGACCGCGCCTCACCTCTGCACGGCTGGTTCAGCAGAACAGGGTTGTCGGCACCGATCTCCCTGGTCGTGGCCCTGCCGCTGGCGGCGTTCCTGTCCGTCTTCGCGGCGCGCTCGCGGCCGACCGACTGGTACTTCCTGTTCGCGGCGGCAACCGCGGCGCCGCTGCTTCATCACGCGCTGGGGCGCTGGCCCGGGCGGCACTTCAGGAGCAGCGAAGGCGACACACGGAGACCAACCCTCGCGGACATCCTCGTCGCGCGCCTGGCGGGCACGCTGCTGCTGGCCGGCGTCGTCGCCGCCTACATCTACGCCGGCTATTACCTGATACCCGTGCCCGAGGGCATCTTCCCCGAATCGATGGAACGGACCGTGGAGGCGTTCTCGGTCCGCGCGCGCTCGGCATGCCCGATCGTCGAGGACACGCTCCTGATCGCGGCCCAGCTCGACGGGCTGTCCTGGTACTTCGTCACCACCGCGGCAACCTCGTCGTGGCTGCATGACGGGATCCGGCCGGTCGTATGGGCCGCCTTCTTCCTGAACGCCGCCATGGTGTTCGGCGGCTTCGTGCGCGGACTCGAGGGGTCGATCCTGCTCGCCTGCCGGTTCGGGCGTCATCAAAAGGACGAGTGATGTCGAACAGAAACGCGAACGACGAAGTGGCCGCACATCTGATTCTGGCGGCCGCTGAGGGCGCAGCGCTCCAGAGGGTCTGATCCTGCTCGCCTGCCGCGCACCGGAACGGTATCGTAGGGACTGACGCATGCTGCGGCCGAGACCTCGACCTGCACCCGAGCGGAGCGGCGTCGCGATCTGGACGCGGCGGACCGTCCTGCTGCTGGCGTCCGTTACGCTGCTGTGCATCGTGGCCGCGGGCACCGTGGTCGACCCGCTGCCGTACATCGGCCCGCCCCGCGTCGGCCCGCCTTCTCCCAGCGCCGACACGGGCTCGCCGTGCCCGGACATGGCCCTGTTCCCGGGGAGCCGCACGCCGCTGACGGATGCCGAGCTGGCGCTGGTGGCGCGGAACCGGTGGCACGGGCTTCGGACGCGCCTGCGCCGGGAGCCGCTCCCGCGGACCGAACGGACACTCGGGGCGCAATTGGACGCGGCGTTCGAGCCGGCGTACGCGAGCATTCCCGCGTTCCTGGACTGGCACTATTCGGTCGCGGGGCAGTACACGCAACTCGCCCAGGCGACGCTCGGCCGACTGCTGGAGTCGGAGGCCGCACAGGCGGCTCTCGACCGCCTGCAGACATCGCCGCTCGGCCGGACGCTCCTCGAACGACTGGGCGAATCGGACGCCGCCCGGGCGGCCCTCCACCGGCTGCAGGACTCGGAAACCGTCCGCACCGCGCTCGACGAGCTGCAGCGGGGGGTGGACTCGCGCCTGTTCTCGGATCTGCCGGGCCGCATCCGGGATGCGTCCGACGATGTCGAGCGCGTCATGAAGGAAGAGCTGCGCGCGCTCGTCGAGCAGCGCATCCGCGAGGAAGTGCAGACGTTGCCGTCCTCCGCATATGCCGGGGACTCGACGCCGTGCCCCCGCGGTGACGTCCCCGACCCGCGGATCGTCTACGCGAGCATGTTGCAGGCGGCGACCCCACGAACGCTCGCGAGGTTCACCGCTTCCGCCGCCCCGACCGGCGTCCTCGCGGCCGGCGCCGTGCTGCGCGGCGGGGCCGCGGCCGGAGCGCTCGTCAGGAACCTGTCCGGCCGGCTGTTCTCCCGCGCCGCAAGCCGTACGGCGGGCACAATCGGCGCCGCGTTGGGAGGCTTGGCCGCCGGTGCCGCGGCGTGGCTGCTGGTCGATTTTGCCGTCCTGTTCGTCGACGAGCGGCTCAACCGGGACGATCTCGAACAGGAGCTGATCCGCCTGGTGGACGAGCGGAAGGCGGAGGTCGAAGCGGCGCTCGCGACCTCGGTCGAAGACGCAAGGCTGGAGGCGCTGAGCGGGCGCACGCCGTCCGACCTTACGAGCGGTATTCGACCGGGCGATTGAGAGCAATCGCCGGCCGCGACGGTCCGCCGACTGCGGGGCCCGCCGCCGGGTCACGAGCGGCTCGCGCGGCCGAGGCCCGGAGCCCGGGGCAGGAGCCTCGTTGCACGCGCAACGGCGATGCACTCCGCCCGGACGCCGAAGCGCCAGGAATCTGCACCGCAGAAACGGCGCAGACTCCTCGTCAGGCCCGGTTGGGCGACGTTCGGAGCCGTCAGGCGAACGATTGTCGGGCTAGAATGCGGTCTTCGCGCACGTGATCATCCATCCTCGCGGGAGGCTCCGAATGCCAGCTCAATTCAGTCGAATCCCGGCACTGCTCGCCGCCGTCGCCCTTTCCACCGCCGGCCTGATGCTCGACGGACCTGCCGTATCCGCATGGCAGGCGATGACGCTCGACGCCGACGACATCGGCGGCGTGGTCAGCAGCCCGAACGGCCCGGAGGCGGGCGTCTGGGTCATTGCGGAGACGGACGACTTCGCGACCGGGCTCCGCAAGATCGTCGTGACGGATGACGAGGGTCGCTACGTGCTGCCGGACCTCCCCGACGCGGATTACGAGGTCTGGGTACGCGGCTACGGGCTCGCGGATTCGCCGAAGGTGGCGGGCCGGCCCGGACAGACGCTCGATCTGACTGCCGTGATCGCCGCCGACCCGCAGCAGGCCGCCGCCGTGTACCCGGCCAACTACTGGTACGCGCTGATGCAGGTGCCCGACCCGTCCGAGTTCCCGGGCACGGGCGCGGACGGCAACGGCATCCCGCCGACCGTGCGCACGCAGGCCCACTGGGTGGACCTGCTCAAGCAGGGCTGCCAGCTCTGCCACCAGCTCGGCAACCTCGCGACGCGCGAGATCCCCAACGCCGCGGACTTCGACTCGACCGAAGCGGCCTGGGCCCACCGGATCGTCACGGGCCAACGGGCCGCCAACATGGCCGCCACCGTCAACCGCTTCGGGCGCGACCGGGCGATTGCGTCCTACGCGGAGTGGACCGACCGCATCATGGCGGGCGAGGTGCCCCCGCAGCCGGAGCGGCCGCAGGGCCGTGAGCGCGACGTCGTGCTCACGATGTGGGAGTGGGGCGGCGAGACCGGCTACATCCACGACGAGATCGCCAGCGACAAGCGCGACCCCCGGGTCAACGCCGACGGCCCGGTCTACGGCGTCGAGTTCGCCGGCGACAAGCTGGTCTGGGTGGACCCGAACAGCAGCGAGGCGCACGAGGTCGTGCTGCCGGTGCGGGACACGCCCGGTGAAGGCGACTTCCGGTCGTACATCGCCCAGGAGATGCCGAACCCGTCCTTCTACTACGGCGACGAGCTGATCTGGAACAACCCCGGCAATCCGCACAACCCGATGATGGACGCCGAAGGAAGGGTCTGGATGACCCACCAGATCCGCGGCCCCGGCAACCCCGACTGGTGCCGCGAAGGCTCGGACAACCCGTTCGCGCGGTACTACCCCATCGAGCGGGCCGCCCGGCACGTCGCCTACTACGACCCGGCGAGCGAGCACGTGGAGCTCATCGACACGTGCTTCAACACGCACCATCTGCAGTTCGGCTTCGACACGGACGACACGCTGTTCCTGAGCTCGGTGAGCGACGTTATCGGCTGGGTGAACACGAAGACCTATGCCGAAACGGGCGACGAGCAGGCGTCGCAGGGCTGGTGCCCGACCATCGTCGACACCACCGGCGACGGGCGGATAGGTGAATGGACGGGCCTGCGCGAGGATCCGGACCCGGAGAAGGACCGCCAACTCGGCCGCGGCTGGTACGGCATCGTTCCCGATCCGACGGAAGAGAACGTCGTCTGGGCCGCGGCGGCCGGCGTCCCCGGCCAGATCGTGCGCCTGTCGATCGGCGACAACCCGCCCGAGACGTGCATCTCCGAGTACTACCAGCCGCCGTTCGAGAACGCGGACGCACCGATCCAGGGCTACTCGCCCCGCGGGGTCGACATCGACCGCAACGGTGTCGTCTGGACCGCGCTGTCAGGCAGCGGCCATGTCGCCAAGTTCGACCGCGGCCAGTGCGCGGTGCTGAACGGACCGACCGCCACCGGCCAGCACTGCCCCGAGGGGTGGACGCTCTACGCCACGCCCGGACCGCAGATGCAGGGCGTGGACGCGCACGGTAGCGCCGACTTCCACTATTACAACTGGGTGGACCAGTTCAACACGCTCGGCCTCGGCGAGAACGTGCCCATCGCCACCGGCTCGACATCGGACTCGCTGCTGGCGTTCCTGCCGGAGCAGGAGCAGTTCGTCACCATGCGCGTCCCCTACCCGCTCGGGTTCTACTCGCGCGGCATGGACGGGCGCATCGACGACCCGGACGCCGGCTGGAAGGGACGCGCGGTGTGGGCCGACTACGGCACCAACACCGTCTGGCACATCGAGGGCGGCAAGGGGACGCAGGGCAATCTGGTGAAGTTCCAGGTACGCCCGCACCCGCTGGCGCACTAGCGGGGCTCTTGCCCAGGGTCGCCGAAAGACCAGGCCGCCGGTTCCCGATAAGGGCTACCGGCGGCCTGTCGAACGTGAGGAGCGACAGCATGTCGTCGAGAGCGGGGCTGCGGGTCTCGGCGCGTGAGCGCATCAGGCCGCGGTGGTCGACCGCACCGTTCCGTTCCGCCGCGGACGCCGAGGACTTCTTCGCCGCCTGCGATGCGCGGGAAGGCGCCGGTGTCGAACCCGACTGGGACGAGCACCTTAAAGTCATCAACGAGTCCGCAGCCGCGGTGTCCCGACGACACCCAAGCGCATCTCCACGCGGAAGGCTCAGGATGAGCGATGAACCGGTCGGTAATCCGGATCGCCTACACGTCGCCGCCACGATCTGCGGCGGACGCCCGCATACGACTGAGCGTGGCGTCGAAGCGATGATCAGCCCGCGACGACGAGAGGCTCGATCTCGCTGACGTCGGCCGTGGCGCGGGCGCGATCGAGATCGTACATTCGCTGGAGGTTCAGCCAGAACTCCGGTGTCATGGCCAGGGCTCGACCGATGCGGAGCGCGGTGTCCGCCGTGACGGAACGGCGCCCGTGAACAATGTCGTTGATGCGACGCGGCGGGACGCCAATCGTCCGCGCCAAACGGTACTGGCTGATCCCAAGCTCGGCGAGGATCTCGGCCAGATGCTCTCCGGGATGGATCGGATCCAGGCGGGCCATGAAGCTCTGCTCCCTAATGATAGTCGATGACTTCGATCTCCCGTGCGCCCTGGTCTGCCAGCCGGCACCCGAGGTTGACGTTGACATTGTCGATTCCGGCCTGCTTCGCAATCCCCGCAGCTCCGCCTGCAGCTTTGATCTCTTGGCAGTAGAGGATCCCGAACAGCGCCGCGATCGTTGTCTTTTCTCCCCATTCAGCCGCACTGATCATCTCCCGCAGCTTATCTGCGAGTTCCCGTTTCCGCACGTCGCGCTGATCGGACCACCACGCCATTTCTCTATTGCCTCCTCTACCAACCTCGGAATTCAAGTACCCGCGGGCAGCTCTTACTGAAGCTGGTTGTGTGAACCAGGACGGCAATCTCGTGGGTCACGGCTACAGCACGGGAGTGTCGAGGCCGGCGATGAACCTGATGCCCGGCACGTGGAGCCCGGTCAGCTTCGCGTCGTTGGTCAAGAAAAAGGTCAACGCCTGCGGCAGCGACGCACGCGAGGTGAACGGCGTCGGGCGCGCTGATACGATGGCGCGCCCGGAGTCCGGCATGGTATTCGGCCGTCTCTGTATCGAACGGCAACAACTCGATGTGCGGCGGCCGCATCGCCTTCCGAATTGCGTCGGTTCGGGTGCGGTCGCCATGCTTCAGGGCGCCGACCAGAACCTGGCCGATCCCGAACGCGCTCGAACACAATTGATCGCCCCTCGATAGCATCCTGGCCAGGATGCTATCGATCTGATCGGCATAGTCTGGATGCTCTTCGATCCAGTAGATGAAGAGCATCGTGTCCCAGTAGATGCGACAAGTCACGACTCGTCATCCTGCCGGCGAGGGACATCGTCGGCAAGCGCCGCGTCGAACGCCTCCCTTTCCTGCCTGAGCCAGCGCTCGCCTCCCCCGAGCGCGGCGAACATGTCTCTTCCGATCCCGCGCAGGTCGCGAATCGCGTTACGCATCGGCCGGCGACGACCGGTCTCCGAACCTTGATCAACACCCACGACGCGGGCCGCCTCGTACCTCGCTACTCCTGCACCAGGTGCCGCCCCCGCAGCGGCCGGCCGGGCTGCACGCCCTCGACCAGCGCGCCGTCGCGGACGACGAACGTGCCGGCGACGAGAACGTGCTCTATGCCGGCGGAGTACTGGTCCGGCGCGTCGTAGGTCGCGCGATCGATGATCCGCTCCGGGTCGAAGATCGTCAGGTCGGCGTCGCTGCCCACCTGCACGCGGCCCTTGCGGGCCATCTCCGGCACGATGGCTTCGAGCCGCCGGGCCGGCAGCAGGGTCATCTTCCGGAGGGCGTCCATCAGCGACAGCGCGCCGCGATCGCGGACGTAGTGGCCGAGGATGCGGGCGAACGTGCCCGCGCCGCGGGGGTGCGACCGGCCCTGGCTGAAGGGAATGCCGTCGCTGGCCGCGATCACGTCGGGCTGGCTGACGATCCACTCGTTGGTCTCTTCCGAGCGGCCGTGCATGATGACCCAGCCGCCCTGGCTCCGATAGCGCTCGAACGTCTCGGGGGTGAGCCGCTCGCCGGTGCCGACCCACTGCAGGCTCCGGTAGGCCTCGCGCGGGCGGTCCACCCACCCGTCGAACAGCGGCGACTCGATGAGCGAGGCGCTGGCCGTGTAGGGATACGCCTCCGTGGTGACGTCGATCCCCCGCTCGCGCGCCCCGCGGATCATCGCGAGAGCTTCTTCCGCAAGTGCGCCGGAAGTACTGTTCATGTGGACGATGTGAAGCGCCGCCCCGGTGACCGCCGCGTTCGCAATCACCTCCTGGAAGGGCGCCAGCGCGCCGCCGCGCCGGAAGGCGGCCGAGGAACGCAGATGGATGAACGCCGGCGCCTCGTGCTCGGCCGCGACCTCGAACATCCGCAGCAGCTCGCGGTGGCTGACCCCCGGCGTATAGCTCAGACCGAAGCCGAGCCCGATGCCGCCCTCGCGCAGCCCGCGCTCCATGAGTTGCCGCAGCCGGACGAGCTCCTCGTCGCTCGCGGCGCGATAGAGCGTGTCGTCGCCGCTCTCGCCGAGCGAGAACGTCCCGTCGGCGTTGCCGCGGGCGAAGACGCTCCCCATCGCACGGATTCGCGCTCCCTGGTGACTTGTCGACGCGCCGTAGTTGATGAGCGAGGCGCCGCCGCGACGCCTGTACCAGCGGTCGACGGGGTACGCCCCGATTTCGAGCTCCAACGCCGTCGTCACGCCGTCCATCGCCTGGTACCGGCTGCTCGTCGGGTCCTGGCCGTGCGCGTGCAGATCGATGAATCCCGGTGCGACCACCAGACCCGCGGCGTCCACGGTGGCCGCCGCGGTCAGGGGAGACTCGGAAACCGCCGCCACGGCGCCTTCGCGGATGCCCACGTGCCGGACCGCGTCCAGCCCCGACTCGGGATCCACGACCCTGCCGCCGGCAATGACCAGATCAAGCGCCTGGACCGCCTCGGCGACCGGCTCCAGCGGCGGAGACTCGCCTCCGCCGCACCCCAAGGTGCATGCCGCGGCAAGCGCCAGGACGCCGGTCCAGCCCCGACCGCCGCGCCCCGCTGCGTTCTCGCTGCCGACCATCCGACGCGACGACGCCTGTCGAGGATTGGTTTCCATCACCACAACCCCAGCACCTTCCACCACGCGATTCCCACCGCCAGCCAGATGACCAGGTTCACCACCGACGCGAGGAACCCGGCGCGCCACCAGTCGCGCAGGCTGACGTAGCCCTCGATGAAGATGACCGGCGAGGTCGTGGTGCCGTAGTGGGTCAGGCAGGCCTGCAGGTTGTTGAGGAAGAGCAGGCTGTAGACCACGATCCCGGCCGGCGCGCCGACGCCGACGAGCAGCGTGACGAACGGTCCGTAGAGCGCCAGCGCGTGCACCGTCGTGCTGGCGAAGAAGTAGTGCGTGTAGAAGTAGATGACCAGCGTGACCACCAGCACGACGATCCAGGGGACGCCGGTGAACCAGGCGCCGACCCAGCCGGCGAAGGCCACCGTCACCCCGGTCTCGTTCAGCAGGCCGCCCAGGGTCAGCAGGCCGCCGTACCAGACGAAGACGTCCCAGGCGGATCGTTCGCCGAGCGCGGCGTCCCAGGTCAGGGTGCCCGTGACGAAGAGCACGCCGAGCCCGACGAAGGCCACCAGCCCGGGCGACAGCCAGTCGACGTACGACGAGAGCACCCAGAACCCGATGAGGAAGAGGAACACACCGAGCACGACCGCCTCGGCACCCCTGATCGGCCCCAGCTCTTCGAGCTCCCGCTGGGCGAAATCGCGCGCCGCCGGGGTGTGCCGGATGTCCGGCGGCACGATGCGCAGCATCAGCAGCGGCACCGCCACGCTCGACACGATGCCCGGCGCCAGCCCGGCGACGAACCAGCTCGTCCAGGTGACCTCCACCCCGGCGAACTCCCGCGCCAGGTCGCCGAGCAGCAGGTTGGCCGCGCTGCTGTAGAAGAACATCGCCGAGGCGATGGTGCTCGTCTGGTACATGCACGTCATCAGGAACGTGCCGAGCCGCCGCGAGGTCGCTCCCGGCTCCGACTCGTAGAGGGTGCTGATGCTGCGGGCGATGGGAAAGACGATGCTGGCCGACCGCGCGGTGATAGACGGTACGCCGGTGGCCAGGGTCAGGTCCGTCAGGTGCAGCGCGTAGCCGAGCCCGAGCGACGTGCGACCGATGGCGCGCACGAACCAGAGCGCTATGCGCCGCGCGAGGCCGCACTCGCGCAGCGCCCGCGACATCATCATGGCGGCCAGCACCATCCAGACGGACGCGGCGGAGTAGCCCTGCAGCGCCCGCCCCATCGGCACGCCCCCGACCAGGATCACCGCCGTGATCCCGAGCAGCACCACCTGCGAGCCGGGCAACGGCTGGAGCATCAGCCCGGCGATGATCGCGAAGAAGACGCCGGTGATGCGCCAGCCCGCGGCATCGATACCCTCGGGGGCCGGCAGCACGTGCGCGACCAGCACGTAGATGCCGAGCAGGGCGAGCAGCCGAGCCGGCTTGCCAGCCATGCGGCTAGCCGACCCGCTCGAGGACCGCGGCCAGCCCCTGGCCGACGCCGATGCAGAGCGTGACCAGGGCGTAGCGGCCCTCGCTGCGCTGCAACTGCCGGACAGCGGTCAACGTCAGGCGGGCGCCCGACGCCCCCAGCGGATGACCGACGGCGATGGCCCCGCCGTTGGGATTCACGCGGCTGTCGTCCCGATCGACCTCCAGCGCCTTCAGGCAACCGAGCACCTGCGTGGCGAACGCCTCGTTGATCTCGATGACGTCCATGTCGTCCAGCGTCAGCCCGGCCCGGGCCAGGGCCTTGCGCGAAGCGGGGACCGGGCCGAGCCCCATGACCCGCGGCTCGACCCCCGCCGCCGCCGCGGAGACGATACGCGCCAGCGGGGCCGCACCGGCCTCTTCGCCCACGGCACGCGAGCCGACGATGAGCGCCGCCGCGCCGTCGTTGATGCCCGACGCGTTGCCGGCGGTGACCACGCCGTCGCCCGCCAGGGGACGCAGGGTGGCAAGTTTTTCCAGGCTGGTCCCCGGCCGTGGGTGCTCGTCGTCGGCCACCTCGGTGGTCTGTCCGCGCTTCGGGCCCGGCACGGCGACCGGATGCAGCTCGCCGGAGTAGAAGCACTCCGACTTCGCCTGCGCATAGCGCGCCTGCGAGCGCGCGGCGAAACGGTCGCTCTCGTTGCGCCCGATGCCGAGGTCCTTCGCCACCTCCTCGGCCGTTTCGTACATCGCGTGATCGCCGAACGCCGCAGTGGCGCGCCGGTTCGGAAAGCGAGAACCGAGCGTGGTATCGAAAGCCGTGAGCTGCCGGCCGTAGGCACGTTCCGCCTTCGCCATGACGAACGGCGCCCGGCTCATGCTCTCCACGCCGCCGGCCAGGAACAGGTCGCCCTGCCCGCACGCCACGGACCGGGAGGCGTCCACCACCGCGGCAAGCCCGCTCGCGCAGAGCCGGTTCACCGTCATTCCGGCCACCTCGACCGGCAGGCCGCCGAGCAGTCCGGCGCGCCGCGCGACGTTGCGGCAGTCCTCGCCCGCCTGGTTCGTGCAGCCGACAATGACGTCCTCGAACCGGTCCGCCGGGAACGGGTTGCGCTCCACCAGCGCACCGACCAGGTCGCCGAGAAGATCGTCGGGGCGGACCGGGGCGAGCGCACCGGCGTGGCGACCGAACGGTGTCCGCAGGCCGTCGTAGATGAAGGCGTCGATCATCGGGCCATTATAGGGGTCTCGCACGGAACGGCAGCGCCACCGGTCGCTAGGCTCTTGCCCGGGCAAGAATCGCGACGACGGTGCGGCGGCTCCTGGACGCGGAGGAATCGCATTCATGAATCGTCCGCCTTGACGAACCCGCCGCGAGGAAGCCCCGGGCATCAGCGCCGGCGCATCACCACGATGCGGTTCGAGTTCGTACCGGCGCGGTTGTTGTCGATTCCCCAGGTATTGGAGGTCTTCGTGAACACCTGCGCGTTGACGGCCACGCACACCGGCTCCCACGCCGTCTCGCGCGCCACGTCGACAACGACCTGATCGAGCAGCAGCGACGCGTTGCGGATCTCTCCGACCTCGAACGCGAAGACACCATCGCGGCGGGAGATCGCGGCCGTGTTGACCAGCGCGCCGCGGACGAGAGCCTTCCACGCATCGAGCCTGCCGGTCTGCGTGATTCCGACGGCCTCGGGCTCGATCCCCGCGAACCAGCATCGCAACCAGTTGTCCGCCTTGTAGTTCACGATGTTCATGAACGGCGGAGAGGTGACGGCGAGGGAAACCGGCGGCCCGTCGTACGCAAACGGCGTCTCCACCGGTTGCCGGAAGAAGCCGCGAACCGGACCGGTCGGTACCTGGCGCCGCACGTCGCGCAGCAGCGAGCGCGTCTTGCGTCGAATCAGAGCGGCAACGTCACGGTACTCCGGTGTCTGGTTGCGGCGCGCGTTGTTCTTCCGCTGCCGCTCTATCGACGCCGCCTGATTCGGTGGGAGCGTATAGACGGAGAAGAACCCTTTCGAGTGTCCGGTCAGCCGATTGATGGCGACCATCCGGATCCATTGATCCACGATGTCCGCGCAGCCGGCTGAGCGGCGCTCGCACAAGTACTCCCGAAGCCGGCAGATCTGATTCAACGTCCGCTCGTGGAAGAAGACCTCGAAGCCGTCGGGATGCGCGGCGGGCCCGTCCAGCGACAACGAGCGCAACCGCGCATCCACTTCCGTCAGCGAAGGCGGGCTAAGCCGCGCCTCGAGGAGCAGGCGCGACAACGGATTGACGTCGTTCCCCAGCGTCTGCCGCCCGTGCAACGCGGCCTCCAGAAGCGTCGTCCCCCGACCCATGAACGGGTCGAAGACCACGTCGCCGGGATCCGTCAACCGGGTGATGAAGAACCGCGGGAGTTGCGGCTTGAAGCACGCCCGGTAGGAGATCTCGTGCAGGGAATGCGCCGCCCGCTGCTTCGACGTCCAGAACTCGTTCACGAAGACGGGCACGCCGGAGTACTCGTCGACAATCGTCCCCTTGCCGTAGCGCCGCCACCCTTCGAGCTCGGTCCTGAACTCGTCGAGCGTCAGACGTTCGTCGCCGTCGAGGTCAAGCTGGTCTTGCATCCCTGGACGCGACCCATGGACACGCCGTCATCCGCCACATGATCGCATCCTGTTCAGCCGCTCGTCGCATCCAGGTCCCTTCCCTCACGCATGGAGCGAGCGCGCGGCGGTCCTTGCAGCAGCGTCCTGCCCAGGATCGCCACTCCAACCACCACCAGGACCAGGTGCCAGTGGATGTCCAGGATGGCGAACCCCTTGAGACCGAGCATCGTCCAGACCGCTCCTCGACTGTCTCGTCGTTCGCCCGCCGGCGGCGAAAGAGCCCGCGAAGCAGCCGCACGAGTCGGGCTGCCAGATTCACCGCGTGCCCCCGACCCAGTTCAGCACACCGTTGACCGCGTTCACGATGCGATCCCACTCCTCGCGTTCCGCCGCGATCTGCCGCCTTCCCACGTCGGTGAGAAAGTAGTAACGCGCTCGGCGGTTGTTCTCCGTGATCCGCCACTCCGAATCGACCCAGCCCTTCCGCTTCATGCGCTGGAGCGCCGGGTACAGCGTGCCCTGCTGGATCGCGAACACGTCGCCCGACATGGTCTCGATCCGCTGGGCGAGCCCCCAACCGTGCATCGGCTCCAGCGCGAGAGTGCGCAGCACGAGGAGCTCGAGCGTGCCCTGCAGGACATCGGTGCGGTCCGTGGTCATCGGACTCCTTTTGAGCGTCAAAATGTATTGTGGTGCAGCTTCTTCAGGTTGTCAAAACACAGATCGGATGTGCCTCGATGGGATCCGGCGCAGGGTAGGAAGAATGGCGTGGAGCCCGCCGGCCGACCGGGCGCGGTTCAACGGACCAGTCTGGTCTCTACCTACAGGTCATGCAAGTTATTCCCCACCGGCCTTCCAGACGTCCGGCCTCGACTGCGACGGGGGTTCTGCCTTGGAGCTACATCCCGAGCAAGTTCGCGCGTAGCTTGGTGAGCCCCTGCCCGACGGCCCAGAGATCGAGCTCCACCGAGGCCAGCTCGTCGACGACGGGAACGGCAAGTCCGTTCTCGCGGAGATCGATCGCCTTGATATAGGTCCGGCACGATCCGCACTCTTCCACGCGAACGTGCGGCCACGATTCGGAGACATGATGCGGGCGTTTCTCGGCTCGCTCCTCCGCACACCCGGGACAGCGCGTCCTCGGAAACGCCCACTCGGCCAGGCACAGCGAGCACAGCAGCATCCGCCGCCCCTTTGTCTCCGGCTCGTCGCGCAGTACGGCGGCTACAGGCGCCGACCCGCAATACGGGCATGCCGCCCGGGAGTCGTCATCCCCCGCAACCGCTCCGTTGCCGCTCGCGTCGTGGTTCCCGGAGAAGCCCCCGTCTGCCTGCCCGGCGAGGGCATCCGCCACCGGCTGCACGAAGGCGCGCGGGAAGAACTCCAGCGCCGCGGCGTCACAGTCGAGCCGGGCGGCCACGGCGTCGATCGACTCCCGCCCGAGGACGGCGCTCAGCAGGTCCGACATCGCCGCGGGCTCCGACGCCAGCCGGTCCGCCATCGACTTCAGCACGTCGGAAGCGGAAGCGGGGACGGCGCGCACGAAGCGGGAGAAGTCCCGCTCCCGAGGCCGCTCGGGAAGCAACTCCAGGCGCAGTCGCGGCGGACGGCCGTCGGCGGCTTCGACGGCGCCCAGCCAGCGCGACTTCAGCGCCCTGGCATGGAGCGGCACCTGAAGCGACAGCACGTCGTCGTAGAAGGCGAGCAGCGCGGCCGCGTGCGGATGCTCGGCGCGCAGACGCGCGACGCGCTGCCGGCGGCGGGACCAGACCGGGTGAGATTGCATGGCCTGACCGAGCGTCCCTTCCGTTCATGACGCCAGCGGATGCCGCCAACGCAAGCCGTTGAACCGGGCGAAGTCCCGGTCCACGGTCACGAGCTCGCAGCCGGCTTCCATCGCGATCGCCGCGAGATAGGCATCGGCCACGAGGTTGCCGGCCACCGCGTGCCTGCGGCAAAGAAGATCGAAGATCTCCCAGTGCCCGGGCCCCGGCCGCACCGGCACGCAACTCGAGGGCGACAGCATTCCTCGCGTGAACGACAGCGCCTCGGCCGCCGTGCTCGGCTCTCTGAACACGCGACGGTTGGTCACGATCCGCACGAATGCGCTGAGCACGAGTTCGGACATGCCGTACGGACGCCCGGCGTTGACGACGCCCTCGAGCCAGCCTCTGTATCGATCGTGCTCCGCCATGTCCTCGCGGTAGGCATACACGAGGACGTTGACGTCAGGCAGGATCACGGCCCCGGTCCATTACGTCCAGCAGTGCCGCGTTACTGTCGAGGGTCACGCCGGGCTGCAAGCCTCCGCGGCCACCCGTCGGCAGCGTAATCCGACCGGCGGGTAGCGGCGGGGCGCGGCGGGCCAGCAGGTCTCTGAGCCCCTCGTCGATGAGCGAGGTCAGCGTTCGACCCGCTTGCGCCGCATAACGCTTCGCATCCGCGAGGAGTCGATCGTCGAGCCGCACGGTCGTGCGCACGCTTCCAGCGTAGTGTCGGTATGTCAGTATGTCAACCTGCACCTGTTACGCCGCGCGGATCGTGAGCGCGAACCGGCGGCCAGCCCGCGAGCGGACGCCGCTACGGACGGGTCTGCTCCTCGTGCCAGCCCGGGTGGTGGTGCCGGGCCCAGCGCGCCGTGACCGTGCCGTCGATCATCGCCCGGGCGGTCCCCGGATACGCGATGGTGCCGAGGTAGACGTGGACGATCAGCAGCAGGCCGCCGCCGAGGGTCGCGAGGTAGTGCGCGAGGCGCATCCACTGCAAGAGGCCGGAACCGAAAAACTCGGGGAACCAGAGCGGCACGCCGCTGACGACGAAGACGACGGCCAGCAGGCCCTGGAACCAGAAGAACATCTTCTGGCCGGCGTTGTACTTCCCGGCCGGCGGCACGTTCGCGGAATCGCGGGTCGCATAGGCACGCATTGCGCGCAGCCAGCGCCAGTCGACGTCGCTGAGGAACATGTCGCGGATCCAGATGGCGATCATGAACCCCATGCCGATCCCGAACAGCACGCCGACCCACGGATGCAGCACCCGTGCCGACGGACCGCCACCCAGCAGTGCGGTCAGCCAGAAGAGCGCCGGGTAGGCGAACGCGAGGCCGGTCGCCAGCAGGAGGACGAACGTCACCCCCACCACCCAGTGGACGATCCGCTCGGCGAAGTTGAAGCGATGGAGTATCCGGTCGGCCATGTCAGCCATGCGTCGGTAGTGCGGCCCTGGTTCAAGCCGCCGCGCCGGTGTCGCCGCGCGGTTCGTGATCCTCGTGTTCCTCCAGCCGCTCGGGCCCGTAGCGGAGGAAGTGCCCCACCACGCCGAGGACGCCGAAGCCCATCAGGTACGCGCCGATGCGCTTGAGGAAACCGAGCGCGGTCATCGGGGTCGGACTGGCCGTCGGATCCGACGGCAGGCTGTAGTCCGCCAGGCGGTCGCCGTGCGGGACCACGTACATCATGTGCGTGCCGCCGACGCCGGCCGGGTTGTAGACGGCCGCGTTGTCGTAGCCGCGCGCGTTGAGCGTCTCGACCTTCTGATCGGCCAGGGCCAGCATGTCGTCCTTGCTGCCCCAGGAGATCGCGTTGGTTGGGCAGGTCTTGACGCACGCCGGCTCCAGCCCCGCCTCGACCCGGTCGACGCACATGTTGCACTTGGAGACCTTGCGCGTGTGCACGTCGAAGCGCGGAATGTCGAACGGGCAGCCGGTGACGCAGTACTGGCAGCCGATGCAGTTCTCCTGGTTGAAGTCGACGATGCCGTTCGTGTACTGGACGATCGCGCCCGGCGCGGGACAGGCGAACAGGCAGCCCGGATCCTCGCAGTGCAGGCAGGCGTCCTTCTTGATCAGCCAGTTGAGGTTGCCGTCGACCTCCACCTCGTTGAAGCGCATCAGCAGCCACGTCTTCGGGCTCAGGTCCTTGTGGCTCTGGTAGCTGCCGAAGTTGGCGGTCGGCTCGACGCCGAGGTCGTTCCACTCCTTGCAGGCGACCTCGCAACCCTTGCAGCCGATGCAGGCCCCGATGTCGACCAGCTTGGCGTAGGACGGCCCGGCCGAGCGCAGCGCGCTGATCGGGATGTAGGCGTCCGGGGTAGCCGAGACGCGGCGGATGGAGAGGGTATCTGCCATGGGCGGTTACTCGACTCTTGCCTTCGGGTGCGGCCGCGGGGCGCTACCCCGGTCTCGGTTCTCCATCAGGCGCGCTCGATATTGACCAGGAACGACTTGAACTCCGGGCAGCGGGTGTTCGCGTCCCCGACGAACGGCGTCAGCAGGTTGGCCATCGATCCCTGTGTGATCCCGATGAAGCCCCAGTGCACCGGAATGCCGACCGTCCAGACCACCCTGCCGTTGACGCGCAGCGGCTTGATGCGCTTGGTGACTATAGCCGTCCCCTGCACCTCGCCCCGCTTCGACCACACGCGCACCTGGCTGCCGTTCGGGATCCCCTTCTCCTCGGCCAGCCCTTCGGGCAGCTCGACGAAGAAGTCCGGCATCGTCTCGACCAGCAGCGGCACGTTGCTCGTCACGAAGTGCTCGCGCTCGACCACGCGGTAGACGGTGCAGGCGTAGGGGAAGTCGTCGTCGCCGGTGGCCAGCGTCTCGCGCACGCCGTCGTACCAGCGGATGACCGGGTTGATCGGCACGTTGTCGTGCAGCGCGTTGGGCGACGGGCTCTCGACCGGCTCGTAGTGCTCCGAGAACGGGCCGTCCGCGAGGTGGCTGCTGAACAGGCGGGCCACCCCCTCCTCGGTCATGATGAAGGCGCCGGCCGCGTCCGGCGGCGTCGTCCGGCCGTAGTCCGGGACGTCGCCGATCCACTCGCGCCCGTTCCAGGCGATGCCGGCGCGGCTCTGATCCCAGGGCCTTCCGTCGGCGTCGGCCGACGCGCGGTTGTAGAGGACGCGGCGGTTGGCCGGCCAACTGAACGCCCAGTCGTGGTGCATCCCCAGGCCCGTCGGGTCGGCGGTGCCCCGCCGCTGCATCTGGTTGCCCGCCTCGGTGTAGCTGCCGGTGTAGATCCAGTTGCCGGAGGTCGTCGACCCGTCGTCGGCCAGCTCGCCGAACGACGACAGCAGCCTGCCGGTGGTCCGATCGTAGCCGTTGATCTCCTTCGCCAGCTCGACCATGGTCGGCTCGCGCGGGTTCAGGTAGTCCCACGTCAGATGCTGGATGGCATCGTTCCAGGCGCCGCCCTCGGCCTGGTACAGCTCCTTCACGCGCCAGAACAGCTCGGACAGGATCCAGGTATCGGGCTGGACGCCGATCGGCGGGTCGACCGCCTTCTCCTTCCACTGCGCCCAGCGCCCGCTGTTGGTGAACGAGCCGTCGCGCTCGATCCAGTGCGAGGACGGCAGGTACAGCACCTCGGTGTCGATCTGCGACGGGTCCATCCCCGGCGCCTTCCAGAACTCGGCCGAGTCGAGCATGAACGGATCGATGACCACCTTCCACTTGAGCTTCGACATCGCGTCGAGCAGGCGGGGAACGTCCGGCCCGGCGAGCAGCGGATTGAACCCGAGGGCCACGAAGCCCTCCAGCGTCCCCTGGCGCGCCTTGTCCCAGATCGTCAGCCACGTGGCGTCGCCGTCCTGCTTGGCCAGGTAGTCGTACGCGAAGTCGTTCTCCGGCGTCGCGTGCTCGCCGAACCACGCCTTCATCTGCGAGACGTAGAACTTCGGGTAGTTGCCCCAGTAGTTGACGGTGTCGGGGACCAGCGGCCGCGGCGTCGAGTCGTCCAGGTGCGCCGCCAGCGACTGCTGCGGCGGCGTCGGCACCTTGAGATAGCCGGGCAGGATGCCGGCGACGATGGCGTGGTCTGTCGCCCCCTGCACGTTGGCGTGCCCGCGCAACGCGTTGATGCCGCCGCCGGGCCGGCCGATGTTCCCGAGCAGCAACTGCAGGATCGCCGCGGTGCGGATGATCTGGCTGCCGACCGTGTGCATCGTCCAGCCGACCGCGTACATGATCGTCCCGACCCGGTCGGCACGCCCCGTCGAGCAGATGATCTCGGCCATCCGCAGGAACTCGTCGGCCGAGCAGCCGGCGATGTCGGCGACCACCTCGGGCGTGTAGCGTTCGTAATGCTGCTTCAGGAGCTGGAAGACCGAGCGCGGGTGCTCGAGCGACGGGTCGCGGCGGACGTAGCCGTCCGGGCTCCGCTCGTAGTCCCAGGCCGTCTTGTCGTAGTTGCTGGCCGCCTCGTCGAACCCCGCGAACAGCCCGTCGGCGAAGCCGTACTGGTCGCCGACGACGAACGTCGCGTTCGTGTGGGCGCGCACGTAGTCGGCGTGGTGCAGGTCGTTCTCGAGCGCGTAGCGGATCAGGCCGCCGAGGACGGCAATGTCCGAGCCGGGCCGGATCTGCATGTGGCGGTCGGCAACCGCCGACGTGCGGGTGAAGCGCGGATCGATGGTGATGAGCTTCGCGCCCCGGTTGTCACGCGCCTCGACCGCCCACTTGAACCCGCAGGGATGGTTCTCGGCCGGGTTGGCGCCCATCACCAGGATGACGTCGGTGTTCTTGATGTCCTTCCAGTGGTTGGTCATCGCCCCGCGGCCGAACGTGGCGGCCAGACTGGCCACCGTGGGGCTGTGTCATATGCGGGCCTGATGGTCTATGTAGACTAGGCCCATCGCGCGCATCGTCTTCGTGATGAGGTAGGCGTCCTCGTTGGAGACGGTGGCGCTGCCGACCCAGGCGACCCCGTCGGCGCGGTTGACGACGCGGCCCTGATCGTCCCGCTCGCGGAACGAGGCATCGCGCGAGTCCTTGAACTTGCGCGCGAACCAGTCCATCGCCGTGTCCCAGTCGACCTCTTCCCACTCGGCGGCGCCGGCCCGTCGCAGCAGCGGCTGGTGCCGCAGCCGCGGGCTGATGGCAAGCTGCATCTGCGACGCGCCCTTCGGGCACAGCGTGCCGCCGTTTATGGGGCTGTCGGGGTCGCCCTCGACGTGGATGACGGTGTTCTTCGTGTTCAGGCCGCCGCTGCCGTGGACGTAGGCGATGGTCCCGCAGCCGACCGCGCAGTACGGGCAGACCGTGCGGTACTCGGTGGCGTTGCGGATCTTGAGCTGGCGGACCGCAGCATGCGCCGGTCGGAGATCGAAGCCGAGCGCGCTGACGGCGAGGCCGCCGGTGACCGAGGCCTTCAGGAACGTGCGGCGGGAGATGTCCATAGGCGATTCGTGCTCTGGTGGTTATACCACAGCGGACGGCATCGCATCGTACGGTCGGCGGTGCCCGCCGTTCGGGGGCGGCGGGCCGACATGTACATCAGCACGCTTCGGTCCTACCGCCGCGAACGCATGCCGGTCTATCCCGACGCGGCGTACAGCAACCTGGCGCCGGACTGGGTGTGCGAAATACTCTCGCCCTCGACCCGCAAGCTCGACCTGCATGGCAAGCGCCCCGTCTACCCACGGGAGGGGGTCGGGCATCTCTGGCTGGTGGACCCGACGGATCGCACCCTGGAGGCTTCGAACTGCGCGAGGGAGAGTGGGTACTGATCGCGACCGCGCAGGACGACGCCCCGGTCCGCATCCGCCCCTTCGAGGCGGTTACCTTCAGCCTCGGCGATCTGTGGCCCTGAGTGCTCCACGCCCGGTACGCACCCGGCCGACGGCGTGTTACGCATCCTCCCGCCAGAGAATCGACTGCTCCGGCTCGTCGGTCCGGTCGCCCGCGATCCGGCCGACGACACCGGTGTCCAAATCGATGCCGACAGCCGCGCCAGCCGCAACGCCACCGTCCCGCGCAGCACGTCCGCGCGCGAACGGCAGGTCTCGAAGATCGGACGGACGCTCATCGACCCTGGCCGGCGGAAGGATCACCCCCCGTCTGCGGGATCGGCGCGAACGGCACCGCCGGCTCCCGCACGCCGGGATGCCCGGCCTGGATGCGCTGCTGCGACACCAGCGCCGCGGCGTCGATAGCCTGCTGCTCGTCGGCGCGCCCGGCGCTGAGCAGGTTCACCATGGCATGGTTGCCCTCGTGGCAGGCGTACTCGAACAGCGTGACGCCGGGGGCCGAGCGGTGCATCGGGATGGCCGCGGTGTAGGGCACGGCGAAGGTCTGCGGATCCTCGACCGTCACCCGGTAGTCGATGGTGTTGGCGTCGACCAGGGTGAAGCGCTCGGTCAGCCGCAGGGTCTCCCCCGAGCTGCGCGGCCCGGTCGGGGTGACGTGCGACGGCTGGTAGTCGCCGCCGTCGAGCTTGCCGTTGAAGTGCAGGGTCTCGACGACCAGCGTGTCGCCCTCCCAGCGCCCGCGGCCGTCGCCGAGCCACTGGCGGACGGCCCCGGAGGCGTGCGGACGCCCGTCCAGCGGGACGATGCGCGCCTCGTGGATCATCTCCATCAGCAGGACGAAGTGATCCGGCGTCTGGAAGATCTGGTAGTTGGCGTTGTACAGCGTCGGGATCATCGCCGTCGGCAGGGTGCGCGAGATGCACCGCTCCCAGTTGTTGCGGTCGCGCCACGAATCGGCTTCGCCGCGGCCGGCCCGCGCGTTCTCGCGGTCGATGAGGCGCTGCACCCCCTGCTGGGCCATCCGGATGCGCCCGTCCGGCGGATCGATAATCAGCGACTCGCGCTCGATGTTGCCGGCCTGCTCCAGCCAGCCGGCGCCGGTGCCCCGCGTGGCCTCGATGACCGCCTGCTGCGCCTGCCGCCCCAGGGCCTGCTCCTCGCTCGTCAGCCGCTCGAGCGGCGTGGTAGTCGAGTTGTTCCAGACACCCTGGAAGTCGGGAGCACCCCAGGGGGTGCGCGGCAGCTCGGACTCGTCGGACGCAAGGCGATCCGGCGTCCACTGCGCAAAGGCCGGGGTGGTCGTGAGCACGGCCACCAGAAGGGTAAGGAGACCGGCGAAGCCGAAGGGACGACGCGTGCTGTTCATTCTGCGATCCTCCAAATCCACGGCAGTATAGGCCGGCCGGAGCCCGGGAGCCGAGTTGCAGGCTCTCCAGGCCGGAAGCGCATCCCGGGTGGCCGAGCCCGGGAGTCTTCACCGCGGAGGCTCGCGCCAGCGGGACTCGCAACGCAACCGTAAACGCCCCGCCGGCACGGTGGTGTCTTGCCGGGCGCGTGGCGACGGCCTCGGCCGGATACCGGAGCGCATGCAGGGGAACATTCTGGCTCGGTGATGTCCTGCTGGGCGCGTGGCGACGGAGTCCGCAACGGTGCCGCACCGATGCGACGCTCCGCCCGGGACTATGATCCACGCATGCCACCCGACGTCGCGCACTCGCCGGGGCTCCGGTCCGTCGCCGTCCGGCGCCGGGGAGAGGTGCTCGAGCAGGACTTGGTCGTCGTGGAGGAGCCGCTCGAGATATGGCTCGACGCCAAGCCCCTGGTCGTCACGATGCGCACGCCCGGCGATGATGAAGAGCTCGCGGCGGGCTTTCTCCATGCAGAGGGAGTGCTCGGCGACGGCACAGGGATCGCGTCGCTCCGCACGGTCGCGGGGGAACGAGCGAACGGCGGCGGGCCGGCGCGCATCAAGGTGACGGCCTTCGCGGGAGACCGCGTCGAGGTCACGCTGGCGGGTTCCACGGACCACCCTGCCCCGGCGGCCGGGTCCGTTACGCCGGAGCGCGAGTTCCGGGCCACCGCTGCCTGCGGGGTCTGCGGCAAGGAGTCGATCGACGACCTGGACCAGGAGCTGCCGCCGATTTCACCGGTCGGGTGCCGTCCTGCCCTCTTCGAGGCGCTGCCCGAGCGGCTCCGCGCGGCGCAGACGCTGTTCGACGCGACCGGCGGCATCCACGCCGCCGGCATTTTCGCCCTGGACGGTGACTTGCTTTGCGTACGGGAGGACATCGGCCGTCATAACGCGGTCGACAAGGTGATCGGCCACTTCGTGCTGCGCGGCGAGATGCCCCTCCGCGACCGGATCCTGGTCGTCAGCGGCCGCGCCGGCTTCGAGCTGGTGCAGAAGGCGCTGATGGCGGCCATCCCGGCCATGGTCTCGGTGGGCGCCGCGTCGAGTGTGGCCGTCGACATGGCGACAGCGGCCGGCATGACCCTCTATTCCTTCGCCGGGCGCGGGCGGGGCAACCTGCACGTGGCGTGACCGCTTCCCGACCGACTCCGAGCGCACATCGACCGGACGGCGTACACGAGCCGCCGTCCACCTTGGCCTTGGACAGTCTCCGACTCGGCGGGTGCTACGATGAGGCAGGAGGTCGCAACGCCTACGGCGGGCGGGCGATCACCTCAAGCGACACCGAGCGTGGCGATGGCAACGGCGCAGTTGGACCAGACCGCGGACAACATCGAGCGTCGAGTCGATCGGATCGAGCAGGTCCTGCCGACTCTCGCCACGAAGAAAGACCTGACGGCCACCGGGAAACAACTGCGGGGCGAGATCAAGGACACCGAAGAGCGCCTGCGGGACGAGATCAAGGACACCGAAGAGCGCCTGCGGAGCGAGATCAAGGACGCCGAGCAGCGCACGCGAACCCACTTCGACGTGGTGGCCGAAAGTCTGCGCGACGACATCCAGCTCGTCGCCGAGGCCGTCGCGACCCTCGCCGAACGCGAGCGGTAGGCCGAGTATCGCCCCGATCGCCACACCACGGGCAGAGCCCCGAGAGCCGGCAACTGGAAATGAGAGGATTGGACCGCCTGGCGGGATGCGCGGGATGCTGGCAGGGATCGAGCCGTTTGCACGATCCTCACACCGGCAGGCCGGAAGATACGACGTCGACGGCGGTCCTGAGCCCGCTGCTCGGCGGACGGTTCATCCGCCTGGACTACACGTGGAGCTACCAGGGCACCGGGCAGGAAGGCTCCATCCTGATCGGCCACCAATCCGATCGCGGGAGAGCGACCGCCCACTGGATCGATTCCTGGCACATGGCGAACGGCGTGATGGCGTGCGAGGGCGCCGTCGAGCCCGACGGCACCGTCGCCGTGCACGGCAGCTACGCGGCGCCGCCCGGCCCGGACTGGGGATGGCGGATCGCGATTCGGCCCGGCGACGGGTCGGCGCTGCAGGTCGTCATGCACAACGTCACTCCCGACGGGCAGGAAGCGCTGGCGGTAGAAGCGACGTACGCGCGCACGGATTCCGCAGTGACCGCGCCGCTCGCGATCACTGCGCCGTCGAGGTAGGAACGACGTACGCGCGCGGATTCCGCCGCCGGAGAATCTCGCAACTGATGCCGGACTCCCCGATCTCACGCCTCCGCGCACGCCCGGAGTGGAAGTTCCTGGCCGTCCTGCCGCGGGCCAACCCGTTCCTGGCCACGGTCTGGTGGACGGCCCTGGTCGTGCGCAGCCTCCTGCCGGCCCTGCTGGCCGTCGCGATGGGCCTCCTGGTCGGCGCCGTCGAGGCGGGCGGCGATCTCGTCTGGCCGCTAGCCGGGGTCGGCACCGTGTTCGTCCTGCTGCAGGTGCTGCCGCCGCTGCACCTCGCCGCGGGCCAGAACCTCGGCAGCAGCGCCGCGGCGTGGCTCTACGACGAACTGGCGGTGGCCTGCGTGGAGCCGCCCGGCATCGGGCACCTGGAGGACCCGGAGGCCGCTGGCGACCTGACCATGGCGCGGGATTTCGATCTCGGCATCAGCGGGCCGCCGCTGGCGATCTCGATGGACTTCATCGCGGCCGGCCTCGTCGAGCTGCTGGCCGGACTGACGGCCGTCGCGATCCTCTTCGCCTACGCGTGGTGGGCGCCCTTGTTGCTCGGTGGAGCCTGGCTCGCCACACACTGGCTCCTGCGCGAGAGCGCCGTCTGGAAGGACCGCCAGACCGATGCCGTGCGCGAGGCCCAGCGGCATGCCGACTACGCGTACCGGCTGGCGGTGGACGCGCCCGCCGCCAAGGAGTTGCGGCTGTTCGGACTGGCCGACTGGACCATCGAGCGCTTTCGACGCCACCGGCGGCGGCTCCACGACCTGCGCTGGGAAGCGACGAAGCTGCGCGAACGGCCCGTGGCGACGAGCCTGGCCCTGGTGCTGGCCGCCAACGCGGTCGTGTTCTGGTCGCTGGCCGCAGACGTTACCGCCGGTACGCTGCCGCTCGACCGCCTGGTGATGTTCGCAAGCGCCGCCATCGGCGCGAGCATGATCGCCTTCGGCGGGTTGTCCTGGGCCCTCGACGGCGCGGGGGCGCCCACCGCCGCGGTGCTCAGGTTGGGAGAGGCCATGGCTCCGCGCGGCGCGCTGACCCCCGGCACGAAGCCGGCGACCGGCCTGCCGGCGCGCGAGATCCACTTCTCCGGTGTGCGCTTCGCCTATCCGTCCGGACCGGAAAAGCGGGTACTGGACGGATTCGAGTTGACGATTCCGGCCGGCTCGTCGCTCGCCATCGTCGGCCAGAACGGCGCCGGCAAGACCACCCTGGCCAAGCTGCTGTGCCGGTTCTACGAACCGCAGGAAGGGGTGATCGCGGTGGACGGCGTGGACCTGGGAGAGCTGGACATCGAGTCCTGGCGCGAACGGATCACCGCCGTCTTTCAGGACTTCGCGCGCTTCGAGCTGCCGCTCGCCGACAACGTCGCCCCCGGCGGCGCGCCCGAGGCAGTCGTCCGCGAGGCGCTGGCGAAGGCGGGTGCGGCGGACCTTGCCGACCTGGACACCATCCTGGCCCGCGGCTACGACGGCGGCACCGAGCTCTCCGGCGGGCAATGGCAACGGGTGGCCCTGGCCCGAACGCTCGCCGCGGTCCGTCAGGGCGCGGGCATAGTCCTGCTGGACGAGCCCACCGCGCAGCTCGACGTGCGGGGCGAGGCGGAGATCTTCGAGCGGATCCTGCAGGCGACGCGCGACACGACGACCATTCTGATCTCCCACCGGTTCTCCACCGTCCGGCACGCCGACCGCATCTGCGTCCTGGAGCACGGGCAGGTCATCGAGCTGGGCACCCACGACGAGCTGATGGCGCTGGGCGGACGCTACCGGACGATGTTCGACCTGCAGGCTCAGCGGTTCGAGGAGCAGGAAGAGACGGGCTTCGATGTCCTCGACTGACCCGACCCGTGTCGGCGGCCACGACATGCCCGCGGCCTTGCCGTCGATGTGGCGGGCGCTCAAGCGCGGCTTCGATGCGGAGCCGGCCTTGTTGACCGTCGCCTTCGCCCTGTCCCTGCTGGCCGCCCTCCCCGACGCGCTGATGGCAGTCTGGCTGAAGCTGCTGGCCGACGGCGTGCTCGGCGAAGACTCGACGCTCGTCATGGTCGCCGCGGGCGGGCTCGCCGCCTCCGCCACCCTGACCTGGGCGCTGCGCGTGGCCAGCGACCGCACCCAGCGCCGCTTCCGCGACCGCGTCACCATCGCGCTCGAGGCGCACGTCGCCGGGCTGCAGGCGAGCGTCGCGTCGGTCGAGCACCACGAGCGGCCGGCGTTTCTCGACCGGCTCGCGGTCCTGCGCAACCAGGTGTTCGTGCTCGATCACATGTACATGTCGCTGTTCACCACCGGCGGCTGGATCCTGCGCCTGGCGGTGACCGTCGGCCTGCTGGTGTCGATCCACCCGGCGCTGGCGCTGCTCGCCCTGTGCGCGCTGCCGACGGTGGCCACGGCATCGTGGCGCCCCGCGGTGGAGCGCGCCGCGGAACAACGGGGCGCGCAAGCCCAGCGTCTGGCGCGGCACCTGTTCGACACGGCCACGACCGCCGCTCCCGCCAAGGACGTCCGCGTCACCGGCATCGGCGGGCGCCTGGTCCGCGATCGGCGCGCGGCGTGGGAGCGCTGGTACCGCCCGGTCGCCGCCGCGCGCTGGGCCAGCGCCGGTTGGCACACCCTGGGCTGGAGCGTGTTCGGCGCGGGGTACGTCGGCGCGGTCGTCTTCGTGGCCTCCGGGCTGCGGGCCTCTCCCGGGGATGTCCTGTTGCTTCTCGCTGCCGGTTCGCGCCTCGCGGGCTACGTCAGCGCCACGGTGGGCGAGATCGGCTTCCTGCGCGGCATCTGGCTCGACGGCTCGCGCCGTCTGGCATGGCTCGAGGACTACGCCGCGGCGCAGGCCGAGCGCGCCGACCGGCCGGCGCCGGCATCCATCGAGCGCGGCATCGCGCTGGAGAACGTCTCGTTCGCCTATCCCGGCACCGACCGCCTGGTGCTGGAGAACCTCGACCTCACGCTGCCGGCCGGCGCCGTCGTGGCCCTGGTCGGCGAGAACGGGGCGGGCAAGACCACGCTGGTCAAACTGCTGGGCAAGATGTACGAGCCGAGCGCGGGCCGCATCCTCGTCGCCGGCGGGGACCTCGCGCGGATGCCGGCGGCCGAGTGGCGCTTGCGCCTCGCCGGCGCGTTCCAGGACTTCTTTCGCTTCGAGCTGCCGGCGCAGCGGACCGTCGGGGTGGGCGACGTCCCGCGGCTCGACGAACGCCCGGCCGCGGAGACAGCCGTGAGCCGGGCCGGCGCCGAGGACGTGGTCGACACCCTGGCCGACGGCCTCGACACCCAGCTCGGCCCCACTTGGCCGAACGGCGTCGAGTTGAGCGTCGGGCAGTGGCAGAAGCTGGCCCTCGCCCGCGGCTTCATGCGCGACGAGCCGTTGCTGCTGGTGCTCGACGAGCCGACCGCATCCCTCGACGCGGAGACCGAGCACGCGCTGTTCGAGCGCTACGCGAGCGCCGCCCGCGGAGGCGGGAACGGCAACGCCACCGACGGCGGGTACGGCAGCCCCGCGGCCGGCGGGCACGACAACGCGACTCCCGGGAACGGCAACGCAACTCCCGGGAACGGCAACGCGACTCCCGGGAACGGCAACGCGGCGGCAGTCGTCAGCCACGATCGGGCGACCGACGCGGACGGCAACCGAGCACCCGGCGGCCGCATCACGCTGCTGGTCTCGCACCGCTTCTCCACGGTTCGGATGGCGGACCTCATCGTGGTCCTGGACGGCGCCCGCGTCGTGGAGGTGGGCAGCCACGAGGAGCTGATGGCGAAGGCCGGGCACTACGCGGAGCTGTACGAGATCCAGGCGGCGGCGTATCGGTAACCGGGAACCACGGCAGATGGACGCCGCGGTGGAGCGCGGATCCCCGAGTCCCGCTCCAGCATGCTAAAATAGCTAGTCAATAGCTATTTCAGCGAGGCGCCCCTGACGACCAGAATCACCGCCCTCGAGGCGAAGACCCGTTTCGGCAAGCTGCTCGACCGTGTTGCGCGGGGCGAGGAGATTGTCGTCACCCGGCACGACCGTCCGGTCGCGCGGATGGTATCGGCAGACCGAGGCAGTCTGTACGACGTACGCGCGGCCGTGACCGGCCTGCGCGACCTGCGCGAAGAGATTGCCAGGCGGCAAGGGAGCGAGCCGCGGCTCACCAATGCCCAGGTCAAGGCCCTGATCGAGGCGGGACGCCGGTGAGCCACGGCTTCGTCGTGGACGCCTCCATGGCGTTCGCGTGGGTGAAGCCGAGCCAGGCTTCCGCCGAGTCGGACACCCTGCTGCACCGCATCGAGCAGGGCGCAAGGGTCGTCGTGCCGCCGCTGTGGTTCCTGGAAGTCGCCAACGGCCTGCTCGTGGCTGAGCGACGCAGGTTGCTCACCGCATCGGAACGCACCCGGGCGCTCGCTCGGCTGTCCGGGTTGGCGCTGACCGTCGACGACATCGATGCCCGGGTCGCGTTCGACCGCACGTCGACATTGGCTGCGCGCTACGAACTCTCCGTGTACGACGCTGCCTACCTGGAAGTCGCATTGCGCCGCACGCTTCCGATCGCCTCCCGGGACAAGACGCTTCGGTCGGCGGCGGCGCGCGCCGGCGCCACGGTGATTCCCCGACCCGCGATCGCGCACCCTCAGTCCGACGACTGACCACGCCGTTCCGCCAGTCGGACGAAGCGCTCGGCCGCATCGACCGCAGCGGCCGCCTGCGGCTCGCCGAACGCCTCGAACGGCACGCCGCCGGCGAGACCGTTCGGGTAGCGGGTCGGCACATAGTACTGATCGAGGATGCCGCCCAATTCCTGCAAGCCGTTCAACGCGGGCGCGCGATCCCCATAACGTGCGATGAGCGTGACCAGGGAGTGGCCGAGCACCGCGCGCTCACCGAGGCCGTAGGCGATGGACTTGACGGCCTTCTCCGCCGCCTGCTGCGCGACGAAGCAGGCCTGCGCGTAGAAGCGCTCACGGAGAGCGACCCGCGCGAACTCGAGATCGTTGGCGGCCTGCCGGCGCCAGCGGTCAGCTTCCGCTCGGGCGTCCCACATGGATCTGTATGGCGTCGGCGAGCGCGTCGAGGAGAAACGGACGTTCCTCGACTTGCATCCGCGCGAACTCGTCCGGCGTGTAGACCAGAAGGTCGACACCCACGTCCACGTTCGTGATCGCCGGCAGGTAGTCACGGAACCGGTCCACGAAGGGCCGGTCGGTAGGCGCCACGACGATGACGTCGATGTCGCTCTCGGCCGACGCCGTACCACGGGCGCGCGAGCCGAAGATCCACGCCGCGTGGGCTCCCTGCGCGTCCAGGAGCGGACGGAGTGTGCCGAGAAAGCCGTCGAGTTGCGTCACATGCCCATTCTATGCGTCCGCGGGTAATCTACGGCGGATTGCAGGGCGTCGGCTACACGCCAAAGAGGCGCCGGAACCAGCTCACAAACGGTTGATGACTCCCGGCTGCAGAAGCTCGTCGACGCTGCCTGACGGCTCGATGAACACCGGGGAGCGAGGAGGATCCAGCCACGCGACGCCGTTCGCTTCCATGAGGTACGGAATTACGCTCTTGTCCGTCTCACCCTCCACGAGCAGCCTTCTGGGGTGATGCCTGTAGACCCTGGTAGGCATTCACCTGACCTCAACATTCCGCTCGGCAGCGGCCACAATGGCCTGATTGGTGATGCTGACGGCTTTTTCGCGACTCCGATCGATCCTCTGAATGGTAACGTCTCCCACATCGGACTCCACGGCCGCCCCCAGGCTCTCGTAGCAGTCGCGGCTGTGCGTCGTGGCGAACACCTGAACCGACAGGGCGGCGGCCTGCTCACTGATCATCCGCCACATGTCTTCCATAACGGTGTAGTGAAGACCGGTGTCGATTTCGTCGACGAGCAGCACTCCCCTCCTTGCATTCGCAAGGGACAGCGCCAGACCGAGCATCCGCCACATGCCGTCGCCCATGCTTCCTATCGGTACGCGGTCGGCGGCACCAGCCAGCTTGAGAAACACTCCCCCCGGCGCATCGCTGCTGACTCTCCTCCGATCGCCCGTGACGGTGGCAATCCGCTCGATGTCAGGATCCAGAATGCGAAGCGCTTGCGTAACCCCTTCTTCGTTCTCCGTGAGCACCACCTGATCGAACATCCGAGCTACATCGGACGCCGACATGCCGCTGGTCCGGACGATCTGAACCGCCTGGGTCGAACCGGGTCGCGGGCGCATCGGCCGTCGAAGCCACAGCAAGAACCCCCTGTCGCTCACGAAAGCTCTGTAGTTTTCTTCCGCGTTGGCCCACTTGACGTGAAGCACGAGGCGAGGTTCGTCGTGCTCCACTTCCGCACCCCATTCATCGTAGTCTGGATTCAATTCGTCGAGATCAGAACGCGACACGTCCTTGACGTGGATGGTCACCTTGTCGTTCCAACCAGCGCCAGCTACGCCCTTGTGGTCGGCCTCAATGCGTATTGTTCCTCTTAGCTCGTGGTTCGCGAAAAGGTGCGAGACGTCGAGCGATTCTGTAGCAGGCCCAAGAGTGACGCGGGCATCCCCCTCATTCGCGTAGCCCCACTCTCCCCGCCGGCCGATAATGGACGACAGTACGTGCGGGTTGCCCGCCGACCGGAGCAACTCGATGCACTCCAGGATCGAGGTCTTGCCGGAATTGTTCGTCCCCACCAGCAGGTTGACGCGGCCGAGCCTCTCCATTCGGAACGAGTCCAGCCCGCGGTAGCCGTTGATCCGTATCGACGAGTACAAGGTGCGGTCTCCGTCGTCTACCCGTCAATCATCGTATCCCGGCTGCTCGCTCGGCGGTAAGCCGGCGCATCAGCTCGATGGTATGCGTCGGCGCCTCGAACTCGGCTTCCTCGAGCGGGGTGCGCCCGAACTGGTCCAGGGCCTCGAAGTCGGCGCCGTTTTCCGCGAGGTACTCGACGATCTCGTCCTCACCGGCGCGGATCGCCACATGAAACGCGCTCCGGCGACCCAACGGATGGATATTGACGTCGAGGCCGAGCTCGACCGTGAACCGAACCGCGTCCAGGTTGCGGCTGCCGGCCGCCAGCAGGACGGCGCCCGCGCCGTCGTTGGTCACCGCCTCCGGGTCCCCCCCGAGCGCAAGCAGCGCCGCCATCATGTCGACGTTGCCGGCCTGCGCCGCCGTAAGAAACGGGGTGAGCCCTCCGGTTTGCCGCCAGGCCGCGCCGCCGGGACCGCCGCCGCTACGAGCGTGCACGTCCGCACCCCGCGCCACCAGCTCCCGCGCCATCTCGACGTTGCCCTGCGCCACGACCGCGTGCAGGGCCGTGCCGCCCTCGCGATCCCGGGCGTTGACGTCGGCGCCGTGGTCGAGCATCAGCCGGGTCACCGCGTCGCGACCCTCCCCAGCCGCGATCAGGAAGGCGCTCCGCCCGTCCGCGGCGGTCACGTGCGGGTCGGCGCCGGCCGCGATCAGGGCGCGCGCGCTGTCGGCATCGCCCGAGGCGGCAGCGAACAGAATCGGGCGCACGCCGTTCGTGGACGTGGCGCTCACGTCGGCGCCCTGCTCGACAAGAAAGCGTGCGATAGCGGTGTGACCTCCCGCGACGGCCCACATCAGCGGGGTCTGCCCCATCCGGTGCTCCGCCACGTTAACCTCCGCCCCGCGCTCCACGAGCAGCCGCGCCAGCGCCTCGTTCCCGGCGTGCACGGCCGCCATCAGCGGCGTGTCGCCGCTCCACCGAGCCGCGTCGACAGCGGCCCCGGCGGCGAGCAGCATCCGGGCGATCTCCAGGTTTCCGTTGCCGCAGGCGAAGAGCAGCGGCGTCTCGCCGTTCTCGTCGACGGCGTTCGGGTCGGCTCCGGCCTGCAGCAATGTCTCGACGATGCCGGCGGAATCGCGCAGTGCGGCCCAGGCCAGAGGCGTCGACCCGTCCGTGCGCGCCGCGTTCACGTCGGCCCCGCCGGCGACGAGCGCCGCCACGGCTCGCCCGTCCCGCCGCTGAACCGCCTCGATGAGCGTCGTGTCCGGGCTGGAAGGCGATCGGGTTTCCTGAGTGGACGCGGGCGCGACGACGCCCGATACCGAAACCAACCCCACCGCGAACGCCAACCTCTTCATGAAGGTCCGGCGCCTGGACACCAACAACCGTGTGTTCCACATGGGATCGAATGCTACACTCCGAACCCGTGAGCGGACGACCGATCTCCTTCCGGGTCGCGCTGGCCTGGGTGTTCCTCTGCCTGATGACCGTCCCAAACGCGGCGGCCCAACCACCGGCAGCGACCCCACCACTGGCAGCGACCCCACCACTGGCAGCGACCCCACCACTGGCAGCTCGGCCGGCGGGGACGCACGGTCTGGCCCAGGGAGGGACGGCCGGCGCCGAGTTGCTGCGGACTACCGTCCGCCGCTACTGCCTCGCGTGCCACAACGACCGGACGTTGACAGCGGGGCTGTCGCTGCAGGGCGTGGACGCCGCTCGTGTCGCCGAGCACGCTCCCGTCCTCGAGAAGGTGCTACAAAAGCTGCGGGCCGGCGAGATGCCGCCGGCGGGCCGCCCGCGTCCCAACGCCGAAACCACCGCCGGCTTGACAGCGTGGCTCGAGACCGCGCTCGACCGCGAGGCCGCCGCCAACCCCAACCCCGGCGCACCCGCCATCCATCGGCTGAACCGGGCCGAGTACCGCAACGCGGTCCGTGACCTGCTCGGGCTCGACCTCGACCACGCCCGCGACCTGCCCGCGGACGATTCCGGCTACGGGTTCGACAACATCGGCGACGTGCTGACCGTCTCGCCGCTGCACGTCGAGCAGTACGTCGCGGCGGCGCGGCGCGTCAGCCGGCTGGCGGTCGGCAGCCTGACCCCGCGCCCGGTGGTCGAGCGCTACGAGCCGCCCGACGGGACCACCGACGAGGCAATCGCCGGGCTGCCCCCCAACGAGCGGGGCGGCATCCTGTTCCGCCGCTACTTCGCGTTCGATGCCGACTACACGCTCACCGTACGCGTGCGCGGGCGGCGCACCACCGGAATGCCGCCGCCCCGCCTGGACGTCCGCGTCGACGGCCGGCGGGTCCGGCTGGTCGACGCCGACTTCGATCCCGAGGAGGCGAACCAACTCACCCGCAACTTCGAGCTGCGGTTGCCGCTGCCGGCTGGAGAGCACGAGATCGGCGCAGGTTTCCTCACCGAGTACGCGCGGAGCGAGGACGGCGCAGAGACGAACGACTACGCGGTCGACTACGTGCTCGTGGGCGGCCCCTACGACGCGGCCGGCCCGGGCGAGACCGACGTACAGCGCGGCATCTTCGTTTGCAGGCCCGTGGCGGACGAACCGGAGGAGCCGTGCGCGCGGCGGATCCTGACGCGGCTGGCCCGCCGCGCCTATCGGCGACCGGTCGCCGCGGCCGACATCGACCCGCTGCTCGACCTGTTCGCCATCGGGCGCGCCGACGGGGACCGCTTCGAAGACGGCATCGAGATGGCGCTGAGCGGCGTGCTGGTCTCACCGAGCTTCCTGTTCCGGGCGCCTGGCGCGCCGGAAGGAATCGAGCCCGGGTCGGCATACCGCCTCGCGGACATCGACCTGGCCTCGCGCCTGTCCTTCTTCCTGTGGAGCAGCATCCCCGACGAGGAACTGCTCGACCTCGCCGAGCGCAGCCGGCTGAGCGACCCGGCGGTGCTCGACGGACAGATCGCCCGGATGCTGGCCGATCCGAAGGCCGGAGCGCTGGTGGAGAACTTCGGCGGCCAGTGGCTGCACCTGCGCAATGTGGCCGAGTGGACGCCCGACCCGGTGCGGTTCGCCGACTTCGACGACGCGCTGCGCTACGCCTTCGAGCGCGAGACCGAACTGTTTCTCGATTACCTGATCCGCGAGGACCGCAGCGTCCTGGAGCTGATCGACGCCGACTACACGTTCCTCAACGAGCGGCTCGCCGGCTTCTACGGCGTCGACGGGGTGAACGGCGGCTACTTCCGCCGCGTCCCGCTCGAGGGCACCGCACGCGGCGGCATCCTGACGCACGGCAGCGTGCTGATGGTCACCTCGTACCCCACGCGAACGTCGCCGGTGCTGCGCGGCAAGTGGGTGCTCGAGAACCTGCTCGGCGCGCCCCCTCCACCCCCGCCGCCGGACGTGCCGGCACTGGAAGCCGGCGCGGAGACCTCGGCGGGCAGCCTGCGCGAGGCGTTGGAGCGGCACCGCGCCAACCCAGCCTGTGCCGCCTGCCACGCCAAGCTCGACCCGCTCGGATTTGCGCTTGAGAACTTCGACGCGGTCGGCGCGTACCGGACCGAAGACGAAGGTGCAACCGTCGAGGCGTCGGGCGCGCTGCCGGACGGCACGCTCGTCGACGGCCCAGCGGGCCTGCGGCGCGTGCTGCGGAACCGCCGCGACGAGTTCGTGGAGACGCTGGCCGCGAAGCTGCTGACCTATGCCATCGGCCGAGGCCTCGAATCGTACGATCAGCCGGCGGTGCGGGAGGTCCGGCGCCGCGTCGCGGCCTCGGACTACCGCTTCTCGGCGCTGGTCTCGGCCATCGTCGATAGCGTACCATTCCGCCTGAGGAGGATTCCGGAGCCATGATCACCGGAAAAGCGCTGCCCCGCCGCACCTTCCTGCGAGGCATGGGCGCCACCGTCGCCTTGCCGTTCCTCGACGCGATGACGCCGGCGTTCGCGCGAGCGTCGACGCCGGTCACCCGGGTTGCGTTCGTCTACACGGCCAACGGCATCATCATGCAGGACTGGACGCCGGACGAGGAGGGCCCCGGCTTCGCGTTCAGCAAGACGCTGATGCCGGTCGAGCCGTTCCGCGACGACCTGCTCGTCCTCACCGGTCTCGCGCATCGCAACGGCGAGGCGCTCGGCGACGGCCCCGGCGACCACGCCCGCGCCGGCGCGAGCTGGCTGACCGGCGTGCATCCGAAGAAGACGAGGGGCGCCGACATCCGCAACGGCATGTCGGTGGACCAGATGCTGGCCGAGACGATCGGCCGCGACGCCCCGCTTCCGTCCCTGGAGCTGGGGCTGCAGGACGTACGGATGGTCGGCGGCTGCGACTCCGGCTACAGTTGCGCCTACAGCAACACCATCTCGTGGAGCTCGCCGACCACCCCGCTGCCCTACGAGAACAACCCGAGCCGGGTGTTCGCGAGGCTGTTCGGCGACGGGGACACCACCGACCCGGCGGTGCGGGCGGTCCGCGCACGGCAGAACCGGAGCCTGCTCGACTTCGTGCGCGACGACGCGGCCCGCCTGCGCACCACCCTCGGCGCCGGCGACCGGCGCAAGCTGGGCGACTACCTCGACTCGGTGCGCGAGGTGGAGCGCCGTATCCGGAACGCCCGTTACGACGGAATCGATCTGCCGGTCCTCGACCGTCCGGACGGTATTCCGCCGACCTTCGAGGAGCACATCCGGCTGATGTCGGACCTGGTCACCATCGCGTTCCAGGCCGACCTGACGCGCGTGGTAACCCTGATGTACAGCCGCGAGGGGGGCAACCGGACGTACCGCTCCATCGGGGTCCCCGACGCGCACCACGGGCTGTCGCACCACCAGAACGATCCGGAGAAGATGGCCCGGCTGGCGATGATCGACCGGCACCACGTGGCGATGCTCGCCTACTTCCTCGGAAAGCTGCGGGACGCGCAGGACGAGAACGGATCGCTGCTCGACCACTCGATGGTCGTCTACGGGAGTAGCCTGAGCGACTCGAACGCGCACACGCACGACGACCTGCCGACGCTGGTGGCCGGCGGCGGCGGCGGCACGTTGCGCGGCGGGCGTCACCTGCGGTACTCCAACGGCACGCCGATGACCAACCTGTTCCTGACGCTGCTCGACCGCCTGGAAGTGCATCGGGACCAGATCGGCGACAGCACGGGCCGGATCGCGCACCTGAGCGAGTTGTAGGCGGCAGGTCAGCGCGCACGTGACCCAGCGTGCACGTGGCCCAGCGCGGTGTCGGGCGGCGTTCCAGCCGGGACAGGACTGCCCGGTGATACTGGGATTCGACCAGGCCAGCGCGACGAGAGCATTGACGTCGAGCAGCAAGCGGCGCTCAGACAATGCCATCCTCGTCGAGGGCCCTCTGAACGCGGGAAGCCGGAATCACAGGTGTTCCGGGCGGCACATCGAACGCCGGAAACCGACCCTTTCCTGCGCCTCGCTTCATAGGCTCGGGCTCGAGCGCTTGTCGGGCCATGTCCGAAAGGACATCCCGAGTGCTACGGCACGACACAGGCAAAGCTCGCCTCGTCGTTCGGATCCCCCGTCCCGTCGTGAACCGCCGCCTGCGGGTAGGGACACAGTGGCCGGGTCATCGTCGGCTCTCCGTCCCGATCCAGCTTCGATGCGAGCAGGCGCTCGGGCGCTCTGCCTTCCTCCACCCAGGCGCGGATGGCCTCCACCCAGTCGACGCGGTCGGGGCCGGGGCCGCCGGCGCAGTGGAGCACGCCCGGTAGCATGTAGAGTCGCGCGTAGTCCCGGGCCGCCGGGTCGCCGGCTTCCAGCCGCTCGTAGTAGTCGATGGTCCCGAGGGGGGCCAGCGCCAGGTCGGACCAGCCGGTCCAGTAGATGATCTTCCCGCCGCGGTCCCGGAAGGCGCTCAGGTCGGTGTCGGTCGCGTTGAGAATGGCCGCCGTCTCCGCGACGTCCTCCTTCCAGTTCGAGAAGCCGTACCGCGTGTAGTCCCAGTCGGGATCGTCGAAGACGAAGTACTTGAAGAGCTCGGTGCCGAAGCCGTACTGCGCGTTGGGAACGCCGGCCGCCCGGCGCTGCGGGGAGCCGACCACCCACGAGTCCCAACCGCCGCGGTCGTCCTCGCCGCCGTAGTTGAAGCCGTGATAGATCGACTCGCCGTTCGAGGTCGGGCCGTCGTAGACGGTGTTGATGGCGGCGAGTTGCGCCGCGGTGACGCAGCCGTCGCCCGGACGGTCTCCCGCGCAGCGCGGCAGGTCCTCCGGCTCGAAGCCGCACCCGCGCGGGTCGTTGAGCACGCCGTCCTCGACCCCGTCGTCCGCGTCGCAGGCGGCGAGGATGCTCGACCCGAGCAGCTCGAGCGTCGCAGGCGTCAGCACCGGCGAGTCGATTTCGCCGTCCGGAAAGATGGCCTGCTGGTTCTGCACGAAGCCCGCGGTGATGCCGGTCCAGTCGTAGGCGGGGGCCGCGGCGACGATGCCGTCGAAGTCCTCCGGATAGCGCTGCGACTCCATCATCGCCTGCCCGCCGCCCCGCGAGCAGCCGACGAAGTAGGAGTAGTCGGCGGGCCGTTCGTAGTAGTGCGCGATGACGGATTTCGCCGCCTCCGCCGTCAGGTGGACGGCGCGGTGGCCGAAGTTCTCCTGCCGCCGGGGATGATTGAGCGCCCAGCCCGCCTCGATGCCGCTGCCGGTGTGCCCGGTGTCGGTCCCGACCGTCGCGTAGCCGCGCTGCAGCGGGCTGCCGCCGTGGGCGTACAACGTGCGCGCCTGGTTCTGCACGCTGCCGACGAAGCCGCCGCCGCCGCCCATCAGGAAGCGGCCGTTCCAGTCGTCGGGCAGGAGCAGCTCGAAGTTGATCTCCGTCTCGATGACTCCCGTCACCCTGCAATGCGCCGGAAGCCCGGCCGCGTGCGGTACTGGGTCGGCCGTACCGATGTGCAGATCGATCAGCTCCAGCCCCGTCAGATCGGTGCACGCGGACGCGGATTGGGCAGCCGGGGTCGAGCACGCGGCGATCGCGGCGAGACCGGCGGCAACGGCGAGCCTCACGAGCTGGCGGCGGATGCGGGACATCTTGAGCTCCTTGGTATCGTCCGGACGCTCCAACCCTATCAGCGTCGCACCGCTCTCTCAAGGCCGCCGGGCCTGGGAGCTTGCGCCGCGGGACGCAGCGCAGCGAAGTGTTGAGGCGCAAGCTCATGGAGCCGACATGGCCCTTCGTGCCGGCGCCCCTTCACCTGCCCTCCGGCGCAACCCGACTTTTCGGCCGGACGCAGTTGGCGGTCCGGGCCGGCGGCTCGAACATGCCGGCGGCGCAGGGGACGGAGCTCCGCGCCCGCATATAATCGCGGCACCCATGCCTCCTCTCGACGGACTGCGCGTGCTCGACCTCACCCGGGTACTGGCCGGACCCTACTGCGCCATGATGCTGGGCGACATGGGCGCCGAGGTGCTGAAGATCGAGGAACCGACCCACGGCGACGACACGCGCGCGTGGGCGCCCCACCGCGACGGTTGGAGCACGTTCTTTCTCGGCCTGAACCGGAGCAAGAAGAGCGTCGCGCTCGACCTGAAGTCCGCGGCCGGCGCCACCGCCCTCCGCCGCCTCATCGCGACCGCCGACGTGCTGATCGAGAACTTCCGCCCGGGGAGCCTGGCGAAGCTCGGCTTCAGCTACGAGGCCGTTGCCGAGTTGAATCCCCGGCTGGTCTATTGCTCGGTCACCGGTTACGGCCAGATCGGCTCCAAGAAGGACCTGCCCGGTTACGACGCGGTCATTCAGGCCGAAAGCGGGCTGATGGACGTCACCGGTCAGCGCGACGGGCCGCCGACGAGAGTCGGTGTAGCGATAACCGACTACCTGGCGGGCCTCTACGCGATGAACGGCATCCTGCTCGCCCTGCGCGATCGCGACCGGACCGGTCGGGGCCAGCACGTCGACATCGCGCTGATGGATGCGATGACGTCGGCGCTCGCACTGCCCGCCGGCATCTACTTCAACACCGGCGAGGCGCCGGGGCGCGAGGGTAACCAGCACCACACGCTGACCCCTTACGAGACGATCGAGGTCGCGGACGGGCTGGTCGTCGTCGCCGTCGGCAACGAGCGGCTCTGGAAGCAGTTCTGCAACGCCGTCGGCGCCGGCGATCTCGAGAACCACCCGCGCTACGCGACCAACACGGACCGGATGGCGCACCGGCCGCAACTCATCGCGGAGTTGACGCCGCGCCTGGCGAAGTACGCGCGCGACGCGCTGATCGAGCGCCTGCGCGCCCACAGCGTGCCGTGCGCGCAGGTACGAACCATCGGGGAAGCGCTGGAAGACCCCCACCTGCGGGAGCGGGGCATGGTCCTCGACATTCCGCACGGCGACCTCGGCGCGATGCGCAGCCTCGGCAACCCGATACGGCTTTCGCGCACGCCGGCCGTCATTCGCCGCCCACCGCCGGCGCTGGGCGAGCACAACCAGGAAGTCCTGGAGTCGCTCGGCGCGGAAGACGACTCACACGAAGACCGGCAGCCCGTCGGCGCGAGCACGCGAGCCGTCGGCGCAAGCACGCGAGGAGTGGACCGATGACCAGCAGCAGGAAGACTTCGACGTTCGCTCTGGCCGCGCTGGCCGCGGTGTGCTTCGTAGCAGGCGCGGAAGCCCAGGACGCCCAGCACTACGGTGAGCGCCTGTCGCGGATGCCTGTCGATTTGCGAACCACATCCGCCATTTCCGGCGCAGGGACCGTCAGTGCCGAGCTGCTCGGCAACGAGCTCACGATAACCGTGCGGTTCAGCGGACTGAGCTCCGAAGTGACCGCGGCGCACGTGCACAACGCGCCGGTCGCCCGCCGCGGCGGCGTCGCCTTCCCCGTCGAGGTCGGCAACGCCGGGGGCACTGCGGGCGAGATTGTCGATACCGTGACGCTGACCGACGATCAGGTCGCCGAGCTCAGAGGCGAACGCTACTACGTGCAGATCCACACGGAGAACAATCCCGGCGGCGAGCTCCGCGGCTGGCTCCTGCGGCACGACGACTGAGGCGCCGGGTTCCGTGGTAGCATGCTTTTCGGGTCCACCGACAGGGCCTGCGTGAACTCGACTCGACAGCGCCCCGCTCCCGGGGCGTTGCAGCGGAAAGCCTCGGTATGACGAACGGCAACCCAACGCTGCTGCAGGATCTGCTGGATCGTGTGAAGCAACTGCCGCCCGCGGTCGGGCTGGCCGCCGCGGTCATCGCGGTAGCGGTCATCGGCTATCTCTTCGTGGACGTGCAACCGGCACCGGAGCAGGAAGTGGTCGAAGCGCCGCCGCCGGAGCCGGAACCCGAGCCCGAGCCGGAACCCGAGCCGGAACCGGAACCCGAGCCCGAGCCGGAACCCGAGCCGGAACCCGAGATCGAGATACCGCCGCTCAACGACAGCGACGAGGTCGTTCGCGAGCTGGCCGGCGCATTGTCCGCGAATCCGGAGCTCGCGAGCTGGCTCGTCACCGACGAGCTCGTCCGAACGTTCGTCGTCGTCATCGACAACGTTGCCGAGGGCACCAACCCCTCGCAACACGTGCCGTTTCTCCGCCCCGACGGCCGCTTCCAGATCGACGGTGAAGAGTCGGCGCCGCGGATGTCCGCGGCCAGCCATGCACGCTACAACCACGTGGCGGCGCTGGTGACCTCGCTCGACGCCGAGGGGATAGGCGAGTTGTACGCGCGCCTGCGCCCGCTGATGGAAGAAGCCTACGAAGAGCTCGGCCAGCCGGGCAGCGCGTTCGAGGACACGGTGTGGCGGGCGGTCGCTCATCTGCTGAACGCGCCGGTCATCGAAGGTCAGCCCGCCCTGGTGGCGCGGGGCCCGCTGTACTTGTACGCCGACGAGACGCTGGAGTACCTGTCGCCGGCGCAACGACAGTTGATCGGCATGGGCCCGGACAACCAGCGCCGGGTGCAGCAGAAGGTCCGGGAGATCGCGGCGGCCATCGGACTCACCGACCTGCCCCGCCCCCACGTCGTGCGACGTTAAGCAGGTTCCGGGCCGGGACGCCCTGCCTCGATTTCCCGATGCCCAACGTCCTTCGCATCGCCCTCTGCCAGTTGAACCTGGTGGTGGGCGACCTTGCCGGCAACGTCGCCGCCCTGCGGGCGCGGATCGACGAGGCGCGGGAGCATGGCGCCGACGTCGCTGTCTTCCCCGAACTGTCGATCACCGGCTATCCGCCGGAAGACCTGCTGCTGAAACCGAGCTTCGTGCGGGACGCCACCACGGCGCTCGAGGACCTGGCCTCCACCATCACCGGGATCGTGGCCTGCGTCGGGGTGCCTGACGGTGTCGCACCCGGCTGCGGCGGGGAAGCACTTGCTGACCCCGCGTCCGTACAAGCCACAACCGGACCCGCGGGACCCGGGCTGTACAACGGTGCAGCGGTATTGGCCGACGGTCGCGTCGCGGCGCTCTACCGCAAGCACCACCTGCCGAACTACGCCGTCTTCGACGAGCGGCGCTACTTCACGCCGGGCAGCGAGGCGGTCGTCATCGAGATCGACGGCCAGCGGCTTGGCGTCACGGTCTGCGAGGACATCTGGATGGCGGGCGGCCCGGCGGAATGGGCGGCCCGGCACGGTGGAGCGGAGACCATTCTCAATCTCTCGGCGTCGCCCTATCACCGGGGCAAGGGACGGGAGCGGGAGGAGCTTTTCGCCGCGCGCTGCCGCGACCACCGCTGTTTTCTGGCGTTCTGCAACGCGGTCGGCGGGCAAGACGAGCTGGTGTTCGACGGCCACAGCCTGGTCATCGGACCGGACGGAACGGTCATCGCCCGCGGCGCGGCGTTCGAGGAGGACATGCTCGTCGTCGAGCTCGACCCGGCCGCCGCCCGCGAGCTCCGAGGGGCCGACCCACGGTGGGGCACGCCGCCGGCGCCTTCGAGCGCGGCCCGGTCACCGGCGCCTGGAGACGGACCGGAAAGAGGTCGCGTGTCCACTGTCCTGCTCGAGCGACCGGCCGCGTCCGGCCGCCCCCTCATCCATCCGCGTCCGCCAGCGGAATCGCTGTCTTCCGAGGCAGAGATCTACCGTGCGCTCACCCTCGGCACGGCGGACTACGTGCGCAAGATCGGCTTTCCGGGGGCCGTGCTCGGGCTCTCCGGCGGCATCGATTCCGCCCTCGCACTCACTGTTGCGGCCGACGCCATCGGTCCGCAAGCGGTGACCGCCGTCTCGATGCCGTCGCGCTACACCGCCGGAATGAACCGGGACGACGCGGCCATCCTGGCCCGCCGGCTCGGCGTCGGGTTCCTCGAGCTGCCGATCGAGGAGCTGGCCGTTGCGTACGGCGCGGCGCTGGCCGACCCATTCGCCGGCACGGAGCCCGGCGTCGCCGAGGAGAACCTGCAGGCGCGCATCCGGGGCAACCTGCTCATGGCCCTGTCGAACAAGTTCGGCTGGCTGGTGCTCACCACCGGCAACAAGAGCGAGATGAGCGTCGGTTACGCCACCCTCTACGGCGACATGGCGGGCGGCTTCGCGGTGCTGAAGGACGTGCTGAAGACCTGGGTGTATCGGCTGGCGGTCTGGCGCAACCGCAACGGCGAGGTCATCCCGCAACGCATCATCGACAAGCCGCCCACCGCCGAGCTGCGCGACAACCAGCGCGACTCCGACAGCCTGCCGCCCTACGACGTGCTCGACGGGATTCTGCAAGCGTACGTCGAGGAAGACCGCGGCCCGGCGGAGATGGAGGCGCTCGGCTTCGCTCCGCAGACGGTGGCGCGCGTGGTGCAGCTCGTCGACCGCGCGGAGTACAAGCGCCGACAGGCGCCTCCTGGAGTCCGCATCTCGACACGGGCGTTCGGCAAGGACCGCCGGCTGCCGATCACCAACCGCTACGCCCCGGCGAGCTGAGCGACGGCGGCCGCCCAACGCGGGCATGTCCGCCGGACGATGCCGCGGTATTCGCGCTGCTGCAAAAGGGGTTTGGCGGCGCTATCCGCGCGACGCCGCACCGGCACCGCCATCGCCCGATACCTGCTTCAGCACGGTGGTGGCGGCACCGATCATGGACGCGACGTCGCTCAGGTTGGCCGGTACAATCAGGGTATTGCCCGCCTTCGCCAAGCTGCCGAACTGTTCCAGGTAGTCCTCGGCGACGCGCAGTTGCATGGCCTTGTCGCCGCCTTCCGCGTTGAGCGCCGCGGCCACCTTCGTCAAGCCCTCCGCCGTCGCCTCGGCCACCGCCAGAATGGCCGCCGCCTCACCCTCGGCCTCGTTGATCTGCTGCTGCTTGGCCGCCTCCGACTCCTTGATGACCCGCTGCTTCTCGCCCTCGGCCTGGTTGATCTTGGCGTCCCGGCCACCCTCGGACTCGAGAATCGTGGCGCGCTTCTCCCGCTCGGCGCGCATCTGCTTCTCCATCGCGGACAGCACGTCGTGCGGCGGGTTGATGTTCTTGATCTCGTAGCGCAGCACCTTGACGCCCCACGGATTGGAGGCCTGGTCGAGCTCCTCGACCACCCGCAGGTTGATGTGGCTGCGTTCCTCGAAGGTCTTGTCCAGCTCGATCTTGCCGATCTCGCTGCGCAGGGTGGTCTGGGCGAGCTGGGCGATCGCGAACAGGTAGTCGCCGATGCCGTAGGACGCCTTGCGCGCGTCCATCACCTGCAGGTACAGCACGCCGTCCACCCCTACCTGGACGTTGTCAGCGGTGATGCAGATCTGCTCCTCGACGTCTATCGCCCGCTCCTTCAGGCTGTGCCGGTAGGCGACCCGCTCGACGAACGGGATCAGGAGGGCGAACCCGGATTCGAGGGTTCTCGAGTACTTGCCGAGGCTCTCGACGATGTAGGCGTTCTGCTGCGGCACGACCACCGCCGTCTTCGCGATGACGAAGATCACGACCAGAGCCAGAACCAGGGCGACGATGAAACCCGCATCCATGATGGTTCTCCGTGTCGAATCAATGCACAGATTCCGAGGACGGCGCCTCGACGATCTCCAGCGCGACGCCGTCGGTATCGACCACGACGGCGCCCGTCCCGCGGGGCATCGCATCCGGTCCCACGTTCACTGCCGTCCACTCCGTCCCCTGCAGGCGCACCCGGGTCCGTCCGCCGGAAGCGACGTCCTCGTCGACCACGACCGCGGCCCCGACCGCCGCATGTCGAAACTCCGCCCCGCCGCCGCCGCCCCGCAACCGGTCGTAGCACTTCTGCCGGAACAGCACCATCGAGGCGATGGCGAGGATCGAGAACGCCACCCACTGCGCCCACGCCGGCAGGCCGACCCCGGCCAGTCCGAGGAGGCCCACGCAGATCGCCGCAACGCCGGCGAAGGCGAGATAGAACGCCGCGTCGGTCAGCAGCTCCGCGCCCGCCAGTACGATTCCTATGATCAGCCAGCCCCACCAGGACATGTCGTGCTCCCGACGCCGCTTCCGGTCAGACTCTCCGCCGAGTCGGATAGACGGATGTGCGCATCCCGTACCATTCAGTGTATACGTCGGGTGAGAGGGCGCGGCATGCAAAGGAGCAAGTGACCATGACCTGCCTGAAGAGACTCGTTGCCGCGTCGAGCGGCGCCGCCGTCGTTCTGGCCGCGGCGACGGCGGCGGCCCAGGACCGGACCCCGACCGGGGAGCCGGGCGGAAAGGACGCCTGCATGGAAATCCTCGCCCATCGCGGCGCGTCGGGCTACCTGCCGGAGCACACGCTGCCCGGCTACGCGCTCGCTCATGGACAGGGCGCCGCCTGGATCGAGCCGGACGTCGTGCTGACCGCCGACGGCGTCGCCATCGCCCTGCACGACATCACGCTGGACCGCACCACGAACGTCGCCGAGCTGTACCCCGATCGGGCGCGCGCCGACGGCCGGCACTACGCGGCCGACTTCACCTACGCGGAGATCGAGAGGCTCAGCGTGGTCGAGGCCCTGCCGGATCGCTATCCTCATCGGACGTTCCGCGTGCCGCGCCTGGCGGACGTCCTGGAGCTGGTCGACGGCCTCAACCGTACCACCGGGCGCCGGGTCGGGGTCTATCCGGAGCTGAAGAGCCCCAGCGTCCAGCCGGACCTGGCCCGCACCCTGCTCGCGGAGCTCGCGGGCTACGCCTGGCCGATCCGGATTCAGTCGTTCGACGACGAGGCCCTGGCGGCGCTCGATACCGACCTGCCACGCGTGCAGCTCATCGCCCGGCCGGACCAGCTCACGCCCTCCGGCCTGAACCGAATCGCTTCGTACGCGATCGGCATCGGCGTGCCCAAGGAGCTCGTGTTTCAGGATTCCGCCGTCGTCGAGCTGGCGCACCACCTCGGCCTGCAGGTGCACGCCTACACCCTGCGGGCCGACCGGGTCGACACCACGTTCGACTCCCTCGCCGGCGAGGTGGCGGCGCTGATGGAGGCCGGCGTCGACGCCGTGTTCACGGACCATCCGGACCAGGTGCTGGCCCTGGTGGCCCGCTCGTGCGATACCGCACGATGAACCCCGGGGCAGTGCATCCGCCCGTCATGGGCATCGTGGCCAACTCGATGAAGGTGGCTACCGGAAGCTACCATTGACGTCATGCACTCCGTCGGCCTGAAGGTGCTCAACAACAAGCTCAGCGAGTACGTGCGCCTGGCCGCCGCGGGGGAAACCGTGCTCGTGACGGACCGCGACCGCGTCGTCGCGGAGATCGTGCCGCCGCGCGCCGAACACAGTCCCATCCTCGCCGACGCCCTGCTCGCCGACATGGGCGCATGTCGGACGCCGCCAGGATGATGGGCATTCCGCTCAGCGATCTGACCGTGTGACGGACAGCCTTTCAATGGCGCGGCACGCGGTTCGACTTCGCTCATACCGCCCTCATACCGAGATCATCCGCGACCGCAGCATCGATTGGATGAACCGCGCCAGACGCTCCTCGGCCGGCTCGACGCGCTCGCCGAACCCCGCCCGCAGCCGTCCGGCGATCTCCGTCAGCGGCGTCTCGCCGTCGCACGCCCTCCAGATGAAGGATCCGACGTCGTCGAGGCGGATGCGGTAGCAGGGATTCCCCAGCTTCGACGCGAGCCAGCGGCCGATGCGCCCCTCGCCGAGCCGCGGGCGCAGCACGATGCAGCGCCCATCGTCGAGCTCGCGCCAGTCCAGGCATCGTCGCGGGCGGGCGTTCCAGAAGGCGACGGCATCCGGCGACGCCGCGCCGGCGAACGAGGTCCCGCCGGATTTCCCGCCGGCGTAACCGGCTCCCGTCCCGGAATCCCGCACGGAAGGCGCTCCCCGGTCAGTCTCCGGCGCCGCGCATCGCGTTCAGCGGCATCCTCACCAGCATGTAGTAGAGCAGGAAGAAGATGAGCGCCCCGCCGAGCGCGCTGTCGGCGATCTGCGGCAGGACCAGCCACGGAATCGCCTCGCTGGCGCCCACCACGAAGGCGAGCAGCACCGCCATCAGCGCCTCGCCGGCGATGAAGCCGGACGAGAGCAGCACCCCCGTATTGTTGGCACGCGTCCGCTCCTCCCCGGTCGCCTCCCGCTCGTCGAGGGAGCGCGACAGCCACCAGCTGACGAGGCCGCCGACGAAGATGGCCGCCGTCGACGGGAACGGCAGGTACATGCCGACCGCGATGAGCATCGGCGACGGCGCCTGGAGGAGAATCAGGACGCTGGCCAACGCCATCCCGGCGATGACCAGCGGCCAGGCCATGTCCCCCCCGACGATGCCCTGCGCAATGAGCGCCATCAGGCCGGCCTGCGGGGCCGGCAGCTCGGGACTGCCGATCTCGTACACCCGGTCCATCAGGATCATCGGCCAGATGAGGACCATCGCGGCCACGGTCACGCCGATCAGCTCGCCGATTTGCATCTTCCAGGGCGTGCCGCCGAGGATGTGGCCCACCTTCAGGTCCTGCAGCATGTCGCCCGCGATGCCGCAGGCGCAGCAGACGACCCCGGCCACCGCCAGCACCCCGAGGATGCCTCCGGATCCGGTCACCCCGATGCCGACCATGACGACGGCGGCGATGAGCAGGGTGCTCAGGGTCAGGCCGCTGATCGGGTTGTTGGAGCTGCCGAGCAGGCCCACCAGATAGCCGGCCACCGCGGCGAACAGGAACCCGAGGATGACCATCATGATCGTCAGCAGGATGGCGCCGCCGAAGCTCTCGCTGAAGTACCAGTAGAGGCCGAACAGCGGCACCGCCAGCGCAGCGATGCCGAGGCCGGTCTTCCGGAAGTCGATGTCGACGTCCTGGCGGCTGGCGCCTCCCGCCTGCGTGGTGCCGAGATCGCCGAGGGCGCGCCCGATGCCCTGGATGAGGGACATGCGCAGGTTGTACAGCGTGTAGAACGCCGCGACGATCATCGTCCCGACGGCGAGCGGCCGGACCTGCCGCAGCCACACCTCGGTGCTCAGATCGATGAAACCCGCCGAATCGGCCGCCTGGGCCGCCAGCTCCGGGTTCAGGAAGAGGCTCAACGGGACGAGCAGCAGCCAGCCGAGGACCGCCCCGGCGAACAGGGTGGCGGCAATCTGCGGCCCGACGATGAAACCGACGCCGAGCAGCGCCGGCGACGCCGCCGGCGACTGCAGCAGGAACCCACCGACGTAGTTCACCTGCCGGCCCAGCATCTCGATGGTCGACTGCCCGAGCGAGACGAACCACGTGGCCGAGTCGGCCACCAGCTTGATGCCGTTGCTGTTCTTGAGCAGCTCCCAGGCCCCGGCGACCCCCATCGCCTGGAACACGAACTTGGCGCCCGTCTGCCGCCCGCCCTGCCCCGCCTTGACCAGCTCCGCCGCGGCGACGCTCTCGGGAAACGGCAGATCCGCCTCGACCACCAGCGTGCGGCGCAGCACGATGATGAAGAGGACGCCGAGGATGCCGCCCACCAGCATGATGGCGGTGCTCTCCCAGTAGCGCAGCTCGTCCCAGACCCCGCTGATGACGAACGCGGGGATCGTGAAGATCGCGCCGGCGACCAGCGCCTCCCCCACCGACGCGGTGGTCCGCGCCATGTTCTCCTCGAGGATCGAACCCCGGAAGAGGCGCAGCGCGGCCATCGCCACCACCGCGGCCGGGAAGGTGGCGGCCACCGTCAGGCCCGCCCGCATCCCGAGGTAGGCGTTGGCGGTGCCGAGCACGATCGCCATCGCCGTGCCGAGCAGCACGGCCCGAAACGTCAACTCCGGCAGGTCGGACGACTCGGGCACGAACGGCACGAAGGGACGCGAAGACGGATCGCTGGTGGGATTCATGCCGTCATTCTGCACAACGGGTGGACGGTTGTCACCTCCGCGGCACGGAGGCGGCCCCAGCCGCCCCGCAAGGGTCCGCCGCGCGGCCTGTTGCATCACGGCGGAGATAGTCGTCGTAGAGTTCGGCCGTTTGCCGAACCCGTTCTACGACGCGCCCGACCGCTCGCCGGTATACTCTCGCTGCCTTGAGGCGCATCCCCGACATCTACGCCGAGAAGCGCGCCGCCGGCCGGCCGGTCATCTCCATCGAGTTCTTCCCGCCGAAGACACCGCAGGGAGACCGGAGCCTGTTCGAGCGGGTGCTGCCCCGTCTGGCCGAAGCGCGGCCCGACTTCTGCTCGGTCACCTACGGCGCCGGAGGCGGCGGCACGCGCGCCAGGACCCTGTCGATCGTCGACCGCCTGCAGCGGGAGCACGGCCTCACCGCCATGGCGCACGTCACCTGCGTCAGCTTCACGCGGGTGGAGATGGACGGCTTCCTCGACGAGGCAGCGGGGCTCGGCATCGAGAACATCCTGGCCCTGCGCGGCGACCCGCCCCCGGGGGAGCCGGACTTCGTGCGGCCGGCCGGCGGGTTCGACTACGCCTACCAGCTCATCGACGTCCTGAAATCCCGGTCCGACGAGTTCGCCGTCGGCTGCGCCGGCTTTCCCGAAGGCCATCCCGACTGCACGGAGGCGAGGGAGGTCGACTGGCGGCGGCTGCGCGACAAGGTCGCCCACGGCGCCGAGTTCATCCTCACCCAGCTCTTCTTCGACAACGCCGACTACTTCCGGATGGTCGAACACCTGACCGGCTCGCTCGACGTCACCGTGCCGATAACCCCCGGCATCCTGCCCATCCTGAGCACGAAGCAGGTCAAGCGCTTCACCGCGCTCTGCGGCGCGACGCTGCCATCTTCGCTCGTCGCAGACCTCGACCGGCTCGGAGACGACGACGAGGCAGTGACCGAGTTCGGCATCGAGTTCGCCTCGCGGCAGTGCGAGGCCCTGCTGGCCGGCGGGGCGCCCGGCCTGCATCTGTACGGCCTCAATCGCTCGCGGTCGCCGCTCGCGATCCTGAGCAACCTCGGCCTCGCCTCAGCCCCGCGGGACGCCGTGCCGGAAGGCGAGCCCGGCGTTTCGGGACGCTAGGAGTCTGCGCCGCGGATCTGTAGCGTCGCGACGCTCGCGGCGCTGCGCACGGAGCAGACGCGGACGTCAGAACCGGAACAGCCGGTTGAACTTGACGACGAAGCCGCGCGGTTGCGCAGGTCCCAGCTCCGGTCGGGCCGCAACCCGCCGGTGACGTCGTCGTCGGTGTAGACCACGAACAGCTCGCTGCCGGGGCTGTATTCCCACCGCAGCCGCAGGTTGCTGCCGAACGACTCGCCGGCCGAGTGGTACTGCAGCAGTCCGCTGAAGAACATCCGCGGCATCGAACGCGTCGTTCACCCGCGTCGCCGCCAGACCGTGCGAAGAGAGGCAGCCCTTGCGCAGCGGCGCCTGTATGCTCTGCGCATGACGCTGCGTCGATCGGGCGCTGCGAGTTCGGGGCGCGTGAGCCGCACGGCGACCCTCGCCGCCGGCATCCGGGCACACCATCGGAGGTGGCATAGCGACCCGATCCTGAACGACGCCTACGCCGTGCAACTGGTATCGCCGTTCTGGCGGCAGGTCGCCCACAACCGCCTGCTCAACTGGATCGTCGTCCACAAGCTGCTCGGGCCGTTCCACCCCATCCACACCGAGAACATCCTGCGGGCGCGCTACGCGGAGGACCGGCTTGCCGAAGCGATCGCGGACGGCGTGCGGCAATACGTGATTCTCGGCGCCGGCCTCGACACTTACGCCCTGCGCCACCCCGAGCTCGCCGGCCGCGTGCGGATCTTCGAAGTGGACCAGCCGGGCATGCAGGCGCTCAAGAAGGAGCGCGTGCGCCGGGTGCACGGCGGGCTCCCCGCCCACGTGACGTTCGTGCCGGTCGACTTCGAGATCGACCGGCTGGACGAGGCGCTCGCCGGGGCCGGATTCGATCCACAGACGCCGACGTTCTTCTCCTGGCTGGGAACGACGTACTATCTCACTCGGCCGGCGATCCGGGAGACGCTCGACTCCATCGCCGCCGCGGCGGCACCGGAGAGCCGCCTCGTGCTGGACTTCCTGCTCGCCCGGCATCTCATCCCGCTGGAAGGGCTGCCGCTCGCCGACAAGCTGGAGAGGCTGGTGAAGCGTCTCGGCGAGCCGATGGTCTCCGAGTTCATTCCCAAGGAACTGGACGGCGAGCTCGCGCGGGTGGGCTTCGCGCCGCTGGACAAGGTCCCCCCCGAGGAGCAGGCGGGGCGCTACCTGCAGGACCGGCGCGACATGGCGGCGCCGGCGCCGAATTTCTCTTTCGCCCTCTACGCGCGCCGGGGAATGGGCGGCGGGACGGAAACGGACGTCAGAACCGAAACAGCCGGTTGAACTTGACCACGAAGCCGCGGTTGCGCAGGTCCCAGCCCCGGTCGGGCCGCAACCCGCCGGTGACGTCGCGGTCGTCGGTGTAGACCACGAACAGCTCGCTGCCGGGGCTGTACTCCCACCGCAGGCGCAGGTTGCTGCCGAACGAGTTGCTCGCCGAGTTGTACTGCAGCAGGCCGCTGAAGAACATCCGCGGATTGAACGCGTAGTTCACGCGTGTCACCGCCAGGTTGGTCTGGAACCTCCCGTACGGCGTGTCGATCCAGTTGAACGAGACGGTCGGCTCCACCGACATCTGCGGCAGCACCGCGACACGTCCCTGGCTGAGCTGCACCGTCGTCAGGTCGCCGTCGAAGAAGGCGCCCCGCTTCACCGCCACCGTCCCGTTGATGCGCCGCTGCTGGCCGATGGAGTACGAGATCTGGGCGTCGGCGAAGCTGTAGCCTCCCACCGGGATCGAGAAGTCGGCGCCGGGCGGCGTGAACGGCTGCACCAGCAGCTCGTAGTTGTCGGTCGCGGTGAAGGTGAGCTGATCGCTGGACTCGAACTCGGTCTGGAACGCCACGATGTTCTGGCGCGTCTCCAGGTGGTTCTGGTCGGCGGTGAGAATGTAGTCGATGCTGCCTTCCAGACTGAACTGCCGGACGCTTGCGATGGACCGCGGCCGCGGGCTGAACCGCCCCGACGTGTACGTGCGCCGGAAGTTGTCGCGCCGCAGAAAGCCCACCTCGGGCAGGAAGTTGTCCTCCACCAGCAGGTGGTCCACCTGGAAGCCGTAGCGGTCGGCGGCGTACTCGAACTTGCCCTGGTAGCTCATGTCCTTGCCGCGGTGATCCGGGCCGGGGACCTTCGTCCGGGCGAGGTAGGTGATCACGCTGAGGTTCTCGAAGAAGGCGAAGGTGCCGTCGACCCCGTAGGCCTGGCTGGAGCCGGGGGCCACCCGCGAGATCGAGCGGTTGGTGAACATCGCCCCGACCGAGCTGCGCCGCAGGAGGTCGCGCCGCAGGCGAACGACGGTGAAGTTTGTGGGCCTGGAGGCGGAGACCATTTCGTCGTCGGTGTGGATGTTCAGCGCCCCGACGTCGAACTGCCCCACCTTGCCGGTCACCCGCGCACCCCCGACGATGGGCACGACGCGGCCCCGCTCCAACCCGATCTTCCGGCTGTAGAAGAGCTGCGGCACGTTGACGTCGCCGAAGATGCCGCCCACCGGACCGCCGCCGGGTCCGCCGAAGCGGCCGGTGACGCCGCCGCGCGCGAAGCCGAAGATGCCCCGCCCCTCCAGAAAGAACTCCCTTTTCTCCGGGAAGAAGAGCGGAAAGCGGGTCAGGTTCACCTGCCGCTCGTCCACCTCCACCTGGGCGAAATCGGTGCGGTAGGTAAAGTCGGCGGTCAGGTTCTGGGTGATGCCGTACTTGACGTCGAGGCCGCCGTCGCCGCTGCCCTCGTCGACTATCTGCGGAGAGGCCGTCAGGTCGGTGGTCAGGCCGCCGATGGCGTACGGCTTGACCTCGATGTTGCGGCTGGCCGGGGGCGGCTCGATGCCCACCAGCGACCCGGCCGCCGAAACCCGGAAGATGCCGGCCGACCCGCTGCCGCCGCCCGCGGAGATGGGGAGCCGCGTCAGGTAGACCCATTCGTTCTTGCGCCGGATCGCCCGCCGAAGCTGCAGGCCCCAGATATACGGCGGCTCCGAGCGGTAGCGCAGGGTCTTGAACGGAATCTCCATCTCGACCGTCCAGCCGCCGCCGAAGCGGCCGGTGCGCACGTCCCATACCGGGTTCCAGTCGGCGTTCGGGTTGCCCTCGTTGGTGAACTGCTGATCGGCCCGTGCCCCGAGCGGGTTGGTATAGAAGTTGAATCCGTTGCGGCGGTCGTAGAAGGTGTCGAAGAACGCCGTGAACGTGTCGTTCTGGCGAAGCTGGCTGGTGTCGCGGCGCATCTCGTTGGCGACCCATTGGCTTTCGGGCGCCGAGTCCCAGACCCGCGCGGAAACGTAGACGTTGGTGTCGTCGAACATGACCCACGCCTCGGTCCGCTCGGTCGCGGGAGCTCCGATGTCGGGCACCTGCTGAATGAAGTCGGTGATTGCCGGCACCGTCTCGTAGATCGGCTCGTCGAGCACGCCGTCGAGGCGGATGCCCTCGTCGAGACGGATGGCGCGCACCGTCGTGCGCCCCTCCTCGTCACGTGTCATCACCGCCGGCGGAACGGGCGCGGGCGGCCCGTCGATGAGGCTTGGATCGACGAACAATCCGGCCGTTGCGGCAAAGGGGCGGCCGGCGGCTCCGGAAGCGACCGCATCGACCGCCGGAGTATCGCCGCCGACGGTGGCGGCCCCGGTTCGGGGAGGCACCGCGGAAACCGCTGAACGCACCGGCGGGACTTCCGCGGCCGTCCGCGGCGCCGGCCGCCCGAACGGCCCCTGACCTCCCGCACGCGGGACTTCCGCAGGCGCGCTGGCCGGGGACTCGTAATCGACACGCGGCGGCATCCCGAGTGCCGGGTCCCGCCCCGCAGACAGCCGCGGAGCGGCTGCGGCGACGTCGGCGCGCAAGCCCGCCGCGACCTGATCCTGCAACTGAAAGATGTCCGCGACCACGCCTGTCACCGTCGCCGATCGAAGCACCGCCCCGTCGTTCAAATCGACGAGCCGCGCGGTCACCCGGAGCAGGTCGCCGAGTCGCTGGTAGGCGCCGTTGACCATCCGGTCGGCCCCGGCCCGGCGGCCGGCCTCCAGCCCGCCGTCGCCCGGCACCGCTGCCGCGCGTACTATCCGTGCCCCTCCCATCTGCAGGTCGATCGCAACCGCCTCGGCGATACCGACGCCAATCCAGTCGTCCGCCGGGTCACCGGCGAGGTTCGCAAAAGGGACGACGAACACGAGGGCGTCGTCTCCCGGCGAGGTCGCCGCGTCGTCGAGTTGCGGCCGCGCCGACGCCGGGTATGGGAGAGCCAGCGTCGCGAAAAGGAGTGCTGAAGCGATGCATATCGTGCGCATGGATTTGGCAAGGGTAGCAGGAGTGATCGAGCGCCGAGCGGTTCCGCGCCCGGCCAAGGGTGTCAGACTGACGTGTTCACGGCCCCGTTTACTCCCTCGCTAGTTGCGAAAGAGCCGCGTGATCTTTATCACGAACCCGCGGTCGCGAAACCCGTCGTAGCGATCGGGACGTAACGGATCGGTAACCTGCTCCTCCGTGTAGACCACGAACAGCTCGCTGCCCGGGGAGTACTCCCAGCGCAGCCGGAGGTTCGTTCCCAGCGTTCGGTTCGCGGAGTTGTACTGCAGCAGGCCGCTGAAGAACATCCTGGGCGAGAAGGTGTAATTCACGCGCGCCCGCGCCAGGTCGGTACGGAACGATCCGCCGGGAAGGTCGATCCAGTTGAACGAGATACTCGGCTCGACCGACAACCGCGACGAGAGATCGACACGTCCCCGGCTCAGATCGACCGACGTGATCTCGCCGTCGAAGTAACCGCCGGTCGCCACTTCCGCCCTTCCGTTGAGAAAACGCTGCGGGCCGAGCGCATAGGTAAGGCGCACGTCGGAGAAACCGTAGCCGCCGGCCGGTATCGCGACATCGCCTCCCGAGGGTGAGAACGGCCTCTGCAACAGCTCGTAACTGTCGCTCAGCCGCACGCCGAACTGATCGCTGTTCTCCAGCTCGGTCTGGAAGGCAATCTGGTTCAGGCGCGTCTCCACCAACCCCGTGTCGGCCGTGACAAAGTAGTCGTGGCTCGCCTCGAGCACGAACTGGCGCACCGATTCGATGGATCGCGGCCGAGGACTGAAGCGGCCTGAGAGCGACGTACGACGGAAGTTGCGGCGCCGCAGGAACCCGACCTCGGGCCGGAAGTTGTCCTCGACCAGCAAGTGATCCACCTCGAGGCCGTAACGGTCGGCACCGTAGTCGAAGCGGGCCTGGTAGCTCGTGTCCCGGTCCGCCACGCCGGTAGTGCGGGTCCTTGCGTAGTAGCCGAGCAGGTTGACGCTGTCGAAGAACGAGAAGACGGCGTCGGTGCCGTAGACCTGATTCGACCCGTGACCGGAAAGCGACAGCGACCGGCTGGTCACGATGCCGCCGACGCTGCTGCGCCGCAGAATGTCCCGCTTGACGCGCAGCACGGTGAAGTTCGTGTCGCGGGCGCCTGACACCGCCTCGTTGCCGGTCTGGATGTTCAGCGCCCCGACGTCGAATGCGCCGAGCTTCCCCGTCAGCCGCCCTCCCCCGAGGATCGGCACCGCCTGTCCGCCCTGCAGGCCGATTCGCCGGCTGTAGAACATCGTCGGGGCGTCGCCGCCGCCGAGTACGCTTCCCCGCCGCAAGCTGCGCGCGGTGCGGAAGCTGCCCCGGGCGAAGTCGAAGATGCCGCGCCCCTCGAGAAAGAACTCCCGCTTCTCGGGAAAGAACAGGTTGAACCGGGTCAGGTTCACCTGCTGCTCGTCCACCTCGACCTGCGCGAAGTCGGTGTTGTAGGTGAAGTCGGCGGTCAGGTTCTGGGTGATGCCGTACTTCAGGTCCACCCCGGCCTTCGCGTCGCGTTCGAACCGGGTCTCCGGCGGGCCGCCCGGGTCCGCGCCAACCCCGGCCGGAGTCAAGCCACCGATGGCGTATGGCTTGACTTCCAGGTGGACTCCGGCCGGCGGCGCTTCCAGCCCGACCAGCGTACCGGCCGCGGACACGCGGAAGACGCCGCCGCGCCCGCCGAATCCGGCGGCCGAAATCGGAATCAGGGTCAGGTAGGCCCACTCGTTCTTGCGCATCACCGTGCGGCGGAGCTGGATCCCCCAGACCTGATCGCGCGCCGGCCGGTAGCGGAGCGATTTGAACGGCACGACCATCTCGATGGTCCAGCCGCCGTCGAACCGGCCCGTCTTGACGTCCCACACCGGGTTCCAGTCGCGATTCGGGTTGCCCTCGTTGGTGAGCGCCTGATCGACGAAGCCTCCGAGTGGATTCGCGTAGAACAACAGCGCGTTGCGACGGTCGTAGAACGTGTCGATCAGGAAGCCGAACAGGTCGTTGTTCAGCATGTTGAACGCGTCGCGGCGCATCTCCGTCGCCACCCATTCGCCGGGCGGCGCGCTGTCCCAGCAGCGCCCGGCGACGTAGAAGTTCTCGTCGTCGAACATCACCCACGCGTCGGTGCGCTCGGTGGCCGGAGCACCTTCATCCGGGAGTTGCTGAATGAAATCGGAGACCGGCGCGACGGATTCGTAGACCGGCTCGTCGAGGCGTCCATCGACCTCGATGCCGGCGAGAAGCCGGATGGCGCGCATCGTCGCCTGGCCCCCGTCCCGCGTGATCACGTCGGGCGCCACCGGCGCGGGAGGTCCGTCGATGACGACATCGGTCTCGAATCGCATCCCGTCGGGAACGGGCGCCGGCGTGCCGGCGGCGATCTGCACCCGTGGGAACGGTTGCCCGACAGGCTGTGCCGCCCCCGGCGCCACACACAGGACCAGCGAACCCAGGGTGACGCCGACGATGATTGCTCTCATGAACGCTGTGGATCCTCGCATATTCGGCGGAGCAGGACGGTGGACACCCGGCAGGGCGGGACTTCAGCCCTCAACAGTCCGTGGTGAAACCCCGCGTCGCACCGAGAGCGGCGAGGCGCCCGCGTGGCAAGGCGCGACGAGAGAGCAAGCGGACCCCGGCATGTCTTGACGCCCCCCGTCCCCGGCTGTAGGCTCGCCTTCACCGCAAGAAGAGCCCTGAGGAGGGAACCCATGAAGGTGTCCGCACGACTCGTTCCACTCGTCTTCGTGATCCTGGCCATCGTCACCGCCGGGGCCGCCACCATGCAGGACAAGGCCGGCCAGACCGCCTCGATGGCGGAGGCGGCGCAAGCGTTCCTCGACTCGCTGACGCCCGAGCAGCGCTCCGCGGCGATGTTCGCGTTCGACAGCGACGATCGTTTCGACTGGCACTACATCCCCCGCGAACGCAAGGGCGTGCCGCTGAGGGCGATGAGCGGAACGCAGAAGAAGGCCGCGCTGGCGCTGGTCGAGGCGAGCCTGAGCGCCGAGGGCTATGACAAGTCCGAGCGCATCCGCCAGCTCGAGCAGATCCTCTACGACCGCGAGGGACGCGCCATCCGCGACACCGAGCTCTACTTCTTCATGATCTTCGGCCAGCCGACGCCGGACGGGACGTGGGGCTGGCGCTACGAGGGGCACCACATCTCCGGGAACTGGACCGTCCACAACGGCATGCTCAGCGCGAGCACGCCGCAGTTCTTCGGCACCAACCCCGCGCACGTCCGCGAGGGCAGCCGGGCCGGCGAGCGGGTTCTCGTGCTGGAGGACGTCCTACCCCGCAGCCTGATCGCCTCGATGTCCGACGCCCACCGCCGGGCCGCCATCATCTCCGACGAGGCGCCGCGCGACATCCTGACCACCTCGGACCGGAAGGCCGCCATCCAGGAGAACACCGGCGTCGCCTTCGGCGATCTGAGCCGGGGCCAGCAGGACGTCCTGTGGGCGCTGATCGAGGAGTACGCCGAGGCGCAGCCGCCGGCGGTCGCGGCCGAGCGCCTCGCCAAGGTCAAGGCAGCCGGCCTCGACGGCATCCGGTTCGCCTGGATGGGGAGCCTGGACGATGGTCAGCCGCACTACTACCGTGTGCAGGGCTCGACGTTCCTCATCGAGTACGACAACGTGCAGAACGGGGCAAACCACGTCCACAGCGTATGGCGCGACTTCGACGGCGACTTCGGCCGCGACGTGCTGGCCGCCCACTACCAGCAGTACGCGCACGACACGGCCAACGCGAACTGACGTGGAGTCGCGCTCGAGGTGTCCGGCGAGGCCGGGAGATCGAGCGTCGCGAACAGTCGAGAGCCGGGTGAGCACTCCTCGCCCGGCTCTTTCTTCAGGCGCCGAGAACCGGAGCTGTCACGACGGCGAGGGCCGTTCGTGCCCGTCGGTACTCGAGCGGATCACCACGAGCGTGCGGTCGTCGTTCTGCCGTCCGTCGCCGAACCGGTGCACGTCCTGCATGACCCGGCTGCACAGCTCCGTCGCCCCCGCCTCGCCCGCGTCGCGCAGCGTGCCGATGAGGCGCGAGTTGCCGTACTCTTCGCCCTCCGGATTGGTCTGCTCGACGATGCCGTCGGTGTACAGGCCGAGGACGTCGCCCGGCGCCAGCGTCGCATGTCCCTCGAAATAGCGCGGCGCCTCGAACAGGCCCAGGGGCACGCCGCCCTCCTCCAGCAGCTCGACCTCGCCGGTGGCGCGCACCAGCACCGGCGGCACGTGGCCGGCGTTGACGTAGAGCAGGCTTCTCGCGGGGACGTCGAGCACCATGTAGAAGAGCGTGACGTAACGTCCCTCCTCGACGGACTCGTGAAAGAAGCGGTTCGCGCGGCGCATGATGGCGCGCACCGCCAGTTCGTGGCCGACCAGCGACGCGATGGAGGCCCGGATCGCGGCCACCAGCAGCGCGGCGGCGATGCCCTTGCCCACGACGTCGGCGATCACGACGCCCCAGCGATCCTCCGGCAACGGGATGAACTCGTAATAGTCGCCGCCGACCGCGAGCGACGACGCGTGCGCTCCCGCGATGTCGAATCCGGTCAGCGCCGGGGTCGCCCGCGGCAGCAGATCCTCCATCACGTCGCGCGCCAGCGCGAGATCGCTGTCGAGCCGGCGCTTGTCGCGCACCTCGGCGATGAGCCGCGCGTTCTCGATGGTCGCGGCAACGGCCGACGCATATACGCCGAGCACGGATTCCGCCGCCGGGTCGTAGCCGGACGACCGGTCCGACCACAGATCGAGCGCGCCCCGCACGCGGCCGCGAGAGCCGATGAGCGGCACCACGAGCCGGGAATGCGCCCGCTCGCGCCCCTCGCAGACGCCGGGCTGATCATGCAGCGAGACCGGCTGGCCCGTGGCCAGGACCCGGCCCACCACCCCGTGTTCTTCGAACGGCGCGGCCATGTCGACCGGGACGGGATTCATGCAGCCGCGCGCGAGGCTGTGCGATACGCGCGCGCCGAGCGGATCGACGACGTAGATGGCAGCCGCGTCGTGGTCCACGAGCGACACCAGCCCGTCCAGGATTCCGTTCAGGATGCGCACCGCGTCGCTGCCGTCCGTGGTCAGGCGGAACGCCTCGACCATGACGCGCGCCCCGGCGACGGCGTCCTCGCCGACCCTGGCCGTCGGACGGCCGCGGTTGATCGCGGAATCGCCTGTATTCGGCATGGGACTATTGTAAGTTGCCGGCCCGTCGCTGCGGCGGGAACCGCGGACGCCCGTCCTGCCGGGACGGGAAGAGGGGCGGGGTGCTAAAATGTCCGTTTGTGCTGAGTGCGAGGCACCTGCTTCGCGAGCAGGCACCGTGGTGAGTGTAGCTCAGTTGGTAGAGCGCCGGACTGTGGCTCCGGAGGTCGCGGGTTCAAGCCCCGTCACTCACCCCACCCATTGCCGGCCGAAATCCCTGCGACGCGGTCTGCGGGCGGCAGCGCGTGTTCTTCTCGTCGCCGTATCGCTGATCGCCTGCGGCACGGGGGCAAACGCGGAGCGAGAGCGCCCGGCATCGACGGCGCAGCCGGCGACCGGCACCGGCGGGATCAACCAGCCTGCCGTCGAATCGCGCCCGCATGTCGTTCTCGTCTCGTTCGACGGCTTTCACCCCGGCTATCTGGACCGCTTCGACACGCCGCACTTCGACCGCCTCGCGTCGCGCGGAATGCACGCGAACGGTCTGGTCAGCGTCTTTCCATCGTTGACCTTTCCCGCGCACTACTCGATCGCCACCGGCCTGCATCCGGAAGCGCACGGCATCGTCGGCAACCGGTTCTTCGACCCGGAGCGCGGGGCGGAATTCAGCTACCGCCGGAGCGACGACGCGCAGGACGGCACCTGGTGGGGCGGCGAGCCGATCTGGGTCACCGCGGAGAAGCAGGGCATGGTCTCGGCGGCGTTCTTCTTCCCGGGCACCGAGGCCGACATCGACGGCATTCGTCCCAGCCACTGGCGCCCGTACGACGGCCGGGTCCCGAACCGTGCGCGCATCGAGCAGGTGCTGGCCTGGCTGGCTCTGCCGCCGGCCGAGCGCCCGCACCTGGTGACCCTCTACTTCTCGCTCGTGGACAGCGCCGGACACCGGCTCGGCCCCGGCCATCCGGACATGCGGCGCAGCGTCGAGAGTGCCGACGGGCTGCTGGGAGCGTTGATGGAGGGCCTCGACGCGCTGCCTCATGCAGAGCGTGTCGCCCTAGTCGTGGTGTCCGACCACGGAATGGCCGCGCCGGACCCGGCAGAGACCACCGTACTTTCGGAGGTCGTGGACCTGCGCGGCGTGCGTCTCGTCGGGGCGGGTCCCTCCGTTGGTCTGCACCTCGACGACCCGGAGGGCGCCAGCGCCCTTCGCGACCGGCTCAATGCCCGCCTGGTCCACGCGCGTGCCTACCTGCGCGAAGAGCTTCCCGAGCACCTGCACGCCCGGGACAACCCTCGCCTCGGCGACCTTCTGGTCGTGCCGACCGGACTCGGCCTGGTGCAGTTGGGCCCCGACGGCTCGCCGCCTGCCGGCATGCACGGCTGGGACCCCACGTTGCCGGAGATGCACGGCATCTTCCTGGCGGCCGGGCCGGACATCGCGGCCGGCGTCAGGCTGGCCGCGGTGGAAGCCGTCGACGTCTACCCGCTCGTCACGCACCTGCTCGGCCTCGCCCCGCCACCCGACCTCGCCGGGGACCTCGCCGCGTTCGCGCCGGCGCTGGAATCCGAAACGCCTCCCTGAACCGGCGGCCGGCTCCCCCGGCCGGGCAGTCTACGCGGTCCCCGGCAATGGGCGCCGGAACGAGCGCCTCTCGATCCGCGCCGCGCCAGCCCGACCATCCTCGGCCGCGGCTTCGAGCGCCTCTCGATCCGCGCCGCGCCAGCCCGACCATCCTCGGCCGCGGCTTCGATAGCGGCCCGCCCCCCCGGTGGAAGGCTGCGCTACCCGCCCAAGCCGCGGTACCACGTCCCGAGCGCCTCACCGATCTCGTGCGGCCGGTCCTCCTGCACGAAATGCAGCCCCGGGCCGATATCGACCGTCGTCAGGTTGCGCACGTGGTCACGGCACCACGCCACGAGGTCCTTGCGCAGAATGGCGCCGGGCTGCGCGTGCAGCAGGAGCTTGGGCACGGAGGAGACGCCGAGCCAGGCCGAGTACTCGCCGACCAGCGCGGTGACATCGGCCGGCTCGCCGTCGACGGGGATCTCGTTCGGCCAGCGCCAGACCGGCCGGCGCGCGCCGGGTTCGAGGAACGGCTCCCGGTAGCGCGCCATCTCGCCGTCGCTCAGCTTCCGCATGATCGCCCCCGGCAGCACCTGCTCGACGAACGCGTTGCGATTGACGACGAGATCCCACCCGACCTCCGGCGTCCGGAACTGCTGGAACACGCCGCGGACCGTGCGCGGCCATTCGTCCCAGGTCAGCGGCCGCACGATCCCCTCCATGAAGGCAATGCCGCGGACGTTCTCCTCGTGCCGCCGGGCGTAGTGGAAGCCGAGCGCCGAGCCCCAGTCGTGCAGCACCAGGGTCAACCGCTCCAGGCCGAGCGCGGCAATGAACCCGTCGACGTAGCGGGCGTGGTCCACGAGGCGATAGTCGAGCTCCGGCTTGTCCGAGCGCCCCATGCCGATGAGGTCCAGCGCCAGACAGCGTGCGTCGGACGCGAGGTGCGGCATGACGTTGCGCCACAGATAGCAGGAGGTGGGATTGCCGTGGATGAACAGGACCGGATCGCCGCTGCCCTCCTCGACGTAGTGGATGCGCGAGCCCTCCACCTCTACGAACTTCGACTCGTAGGGCATTCCGGCGGATATCTCGAGGTCTGTCATCGCGTTCTCCCATGCACGGTCATGGATTGGGGGGAACGAGCGCTTGGCCGGAGAAGGGCGCTCACAAACCGGGGACTATACTGCGAGCATGCCCGCCGGGGACGGCGTCAAGATCGGGCCGGACGCGCCGACGTTCGGCCGAGCAACCATCCGGGACTCGCAGGACCGCGACGCCAGGCTGTTCGTGGATGACGCGGATCACTCCACGTGGCGACTCCACAAGGTGGACGGCGGCGGTCGGACCGCCGGTGCGGTGCCGGAATGAAGGCCGAACGCGCGCGGCGCGTGCAGTCGGTTCTCGCCCGGTCGGACAGCCTGGTCTTTCCCGGCGTCTACGACACGCTGTCGGCCAAGCTCGCCGAGCGGGCCGGCTTCGAGCTGGCGTTCGTGTCGGGATACGCGGTTTCGGCCACCTGCATCGGGGAGCCCGACGTCGGCCTTCTGACGCAGAGCGAGGTCATCGACAGGGCGCGGCGCATCTGCGGCAGCGTCCGCATCCCCGTTCTCGTCGACGCCGACACCGGCTACGGGAATCCTCTGAACGTGGTCCGCACCGTGCGGGAGCTGATCGCGGCCGGAGCCGCCGGCTGCTTCCTCGAGGACCAGGTGTGGCCGAAGCGCTGCGGCCACATGCGGGGCAAGCGGGTCGTTCCGCGCGACGAGTACCTCGGGAAGATCCGCGCCGCGGTCGACGCGAGGGGCGACGCCGACTTTTTCATCGTCGCCCGCACCGACGCCATCGCCGACGGCGGCCTCGACGAGGCCCTGGCTCGCGCGGAAGCGGCCCGTGCAGCCGGGGCCGATGCCACCTTCATCGAAGCGCCCCGAACCCGCGAGGAGCTGATCGAAGTCGGCCGCCGGGCGCCGCAGCCGACCGTGGCGAACATGGTCGAGCAGGGGCGCACGCCCATGCTCTCGCGCGAGGAGCTGGCGGCGCTCGGATTCCAGCTCGTCCTCTACCCCGTATCCGGTCTGTACGCGGCGGCAAGGGCGCTCGAAACCGTGTACGGACGCTTGCGGGCGAAGGGCACGACCGCCGGCGCCGAGAGCCAGCTCATGGCCTTCGAGCGCTTCAACGACCTGATCGGCGTCGAGGAGAAGCACGCCCTGGCCGAGCGCTATCGCGGCGATTCGTAGCCCGGCAACGGTCGCGTGCCGCGGCGATTGCCGCCCGACCACGCGTGACCCGGAGGTCTGCGGCGTTTCCCGGACGCAGATTCCCGGCCCTCGCGCCTCCCGAACCGGATGTCGCTTCCCTGCTGCGTCCGATCGGAAAGTGGCGCATTTCCGCCGCCGAACGCTATAATGCCGCTCCCCTGGGAGGTGACGCGTGAAAGTCCCCGTCCGCATAACGGTCAACGGCCGCCTCTTCGAGCGCGAGGTCGAGCCCCGACTGCTTCTGGTCCACTTCATCCGGGTCTTCGCCGAGCTGACCGGCACGAAGGTCGGCTGCGACACGAGCCAGTGCGGCTCGTGCACGGTCCTGATCGACGGCGTGTCGGCCAAGTCCTGCACGACCCTGGCCGTGCAGGCCGATGGCGCGAACGTCACGACCATCGAGGGTCTGGCGGACGGCGAGAAGCTGCATGCGCTCCAGGAGAGCTTCTGGAACAAGCACGGCCTGCAGTGCGGCTTCTGTACGCCGGGGATGATCCTGGCTTCGCACGAGCTGCTGCGGACGAACGCGTCGCCGAGCGACGACGAGATTCGGCACGGGCTCGAAGGCAACATCTGCCGGTGCACGGGCTATCAGAACATCGTGCGCGCCGTGAAGGATGCCGCTGAAGCCACGGCGGCCGCGGACAAGTAGCGGGAGAGACAGCCATGAGCAGCAGAATCTTCGGCTCCGGAATCCGCCGCCGGGAGGACCCCCGCCTCATCACGGGGAGCGCAACCTACACGCACGACATCGTGCTGCCCGGCATGGTGCACGCGGCGATGCTCCGCAGCAGCCACGCGCACGCCCGCATCACCCGCATCGACACCGAGAAGGCCAGGGTCGCGCCGGGCGTCGTCGCCGTCTACACGGGCGCGGACATCGAGGGCGCCCTGCAGCCGGTGCCCTGCGCCTGGCTGCTGCCCGACTCGCAGCTCAGGATCGCGCCCTATCCATGCATCGCCAAGGACGTCGTCCGTTATACCGGCGACATCGTGGCGGCAGTCGTGGCCGAGACGCCGTACCAGGCGCAGGACGCGCTCGATCTCATCGAGGTCCACTACGACCCGCTCCCGACCGTAACCGACCCGGAGAAGGCCGCTGGGGACGACGCCCCGCAGCTTCACGCCAAGGACATCAACGGGGACGACATCCCCGGGAACCAGGCGTTCCACTGGACGGTGGCCGGCGGCGGCGACCTCGACGCGGCGTTCGCCGAGGCGGAGGCGAACGGCGTCGTCATCAAGGAGCGGATCCTCCAGCAGCGGCTGATTCCGAACGCGATGGAGCCGCGCGGCGCGGTGGCGCAGTACACCCGGGCGACGGGCGAGCTGACGCTCTGGAACACGACCCAGAACCCGCACATCGTCCGCTTCCTCTGCTCGGTCGTCACCGGGGTGCCGGAGGACAAGCTGCGGGTCATCGCGCCGGAGGTCGGCGGCGGCTTCGGCAGCAAGATCGCGGTCTACCCCGCCGACTTCGTCACGGTGTTCTGCTCGAAGACGCTGGGCCGGCCGGTCAAGTGGATCGAGACCCGCAGCGAGAACTACCAGGCGACGACGCACGGGCGCGATCACGTCCAGGACATCGAGCTGGCGGCCACGAAGGACGGCAAGATCACCGGGTTGCGCTGCACGGTCCACGCCGGGATGGGCGCGTACCTGTCGACCGCGGCGCCCGGGATTCCGACCATCCTGCACGGCCTGATGCTGTCGGGCTGCTACACCATCCCGGCGCTGAAGGAGGACGTCTACGGCGTCTACACCAACGGCGTCCCGGTGGAGGCGTACCGCGGCGCCGGGCGGCCGGAAGCGACGTTCATGCTCGAGCGGCTCATCGACATGCTCGCCAACGAGCTGGACCTGGACCCGGCCGACGTCCGGCGGAGGAACTTCATTCCGAAGTTCGACGACGGCCACGAGGTGGTCACGACCCTGAACTACGACAGCGGCGACTACCCCGGCGCGCTCGACAAGCTGATCGAGCACACCGGCTACCAGGCGCTTCGCGAGAAACAGAAGGCCGGGCCGTCGAACGGGAAGTACCTGGGCCTGGGCCTCTCCTCCTACGTCGAGATATGCGGCCTCGGACCGTCGCAGGTCGCCGGCGCCATCGGCTTCCAGGGCGGGCTGTGGGAGAGCGCCATCGTACGCTTCCACCCGACCGGCAAGGTGCACGTCTTCATCGGCGCCTCGCCGCACGGGCAGGGCGAGGAGACGACCTTCGCGCAGATCGTGGCCAGCGAGATCGGCGTCGACGCCGGCGACGTGAAGATCTTCCACGGCGACACCGACTCCACCCCGATGGGCTGGGGCACCTACGGCAGCCGGACCACCGCGGTGGGCGGCGCGGCGTTGGCGCTGGCCGTGCGCAAGATCCGCGACAAGGCGAAGGTGCTGGCCGCGCATCTGCTCGAGGCCTCGGTCGAGGACATGGACTACGAGGACGGCAAGTTCTTCGTCAAGGGATCTCCCGACAAGGCGAAAACGATTCAGGACATCGCCCTGATGGCGAACGTCGCCTGGAACCTGCCGGAAGGCATGGAGGCCGGCCTCGAGGCGACCACCTTCTACGATCCGCCGAACTTCGTCTTCCCCTACGGCGCCCACCTCGCGGTGGTCGAGGTCGACGCGAGCACGGGGCAGGTCGAGTTGACCGGCTACACGGCGCTCGACGACTGCGGCCCGCAGATCAATCCCGTCATCGTCGAGGGACAGGTGCACGGCGGCATCGTGCAGGGCGTCGGTCAGGCGCTCTGGGAGGGCGCGGCCTACGACGAGAGCGGACAGCTCATTACCGGCTCGATGCTCGACTACGCGCTGCCGCGGGCCGACCTCCTGCCGGAGCTCGACGTGATCTCGACCGTCACGCGGTCCCCGCACCATCCGCTCGGCGTCAAGGGCATCGGCGAGGCGGGCACGATCGCATCCACATCGGCGGTCTATAACGCCGTGATGGACGCGCTGAAGCCGCTGGGCGTCAAGCGGGTGGACATGCCGTTCACGCCCGAACGGGTGTGGCGCGCCATCCAGGAAGCGAAGGGGAGCTGAGCCATGTTTGCTGCCGATTTCGAGTACTACCGCGCCGGCTCGGTGGCCGAGGCCGGTCAACTGCTCGCCGCGCATCCGGGCGCCAAGCTCCTCGCCGGCGGCCACAGCCTGATCCCGCTGCTCAAGCTGCGCCTCGCGGCGCCGGCCGCCGTGATCGACATCGGGCGCATCGCCGAGCTGCGCGGCATCTCGACCGACGGCGACGGCCTGCGGATCGGTGCGCTGACGACCCACGCGGAGATCGCCGCGTCGGACACGGTCAAGGAGCACGCCGCCGCGCTGGCCGAGGCGGCGAGCCAGATCGGCGACCCGGCCGTCCGCAACCGCGGCACCATCGGAGGCAACCTGGCGCACGCGGACCCCGCGTCGGATCTGCCGACCGTGCTCGCGGCGCTCGGCGCCACGATGACGGTGAAGGGTTCAGGCGGCGAGAGGACGATCGACGCGGCCGATTTCTTCACGGGCATGATGGCGACGTCGCTCGGCGACAACGACCTGCTCACCGCGATCCGCGTCCCGTCGGCGGCGGGGCGCGGCAATGCTTACGTCAAGTTCTCGCACCCCGCGTCGCGCTACGCGGTCATCGGCGTGGCCGCGTCGATCGGCATCGGCACGACGGGAGGCGGCTGGATGGCCAAGATCAAGGGCGAGCCGAAGGAAACCGTCTGCACCGACGTCGCGGTCGCCATCGGTGGGCTCGTGCCCAAACCGCTGCGCTGCAGCGCGGTCGAGGCGGCCCTGAAGGACCAGGCGCCCTCGGAGCCGGCGTTCGCCGCCGCCGCCGCCGCGGTGTCGGGCGACCTCGGCGACGATCTGCTGGGCGACGTCTTCGCGTCGGGCGACTATCGCAAGGCGGTCGCATCCGTGTACGTCCAGCGCGCGATCGAGGCCGCGGCCGGGCGGGTTGGGTAGGCTCGCCCGGTGTCCCGGAATCCAGGAGCTTGCGCCGCAGAACGCAGCGAAGCGAAGTGCTGCCGCGCAAGGTCATGGAGCGGGGGGGATGGGCCGAAACGCCGAGCCAGCGAGGCGTTTCGGGGCGCTAGCATCACAGCGAACCCTTCGGCGCCACCCACTCCATCGTCTGCCGGGTAACGGCGGCGATGGTGTCGAAGTCCGCGTCGTAGTGCAACACGGTCATGCGGGCCGTCTCGGCCGCCGCAGCGATGATCAGGTCCGGTATCGGGAGACGGTGGTGCCCCCGGGCGGCCAGCAACCCCTGCACCTCGATGGCCCGTTCGAAGATCGGGCTCGTCAAATCGATGTGGCGATAGGCGAGTCGCCGGCGGGCTCGGGTACGAACGTGCTCGTCTCCATTGCGCGTCGAGTAGAGGACTTCAAGCTCGATGATTGCACACGTCGCCGCCTCGCCCGCCGCAATGACCGGCGCGAGTCGCGCCTGGACACGCGGGTCCTGCATGCGGGCCAGCGCGCTCTTGTCAATCAGATAGGCCATCCGTCACGCGAGCGCCGCGCCACGTTCCGCGCTGCGCGGGGTTGCGGCCACCGGCTGCCGGCTCAGGAGCGCCACGCCTTCGCCATCACCTGCTCGTTCGCCAGGTCGAGTCCGTCCATGGCGGCGAGCGCCCGGATCTCCTGGCGCCGCGCCTCGACACGCACGACCTCACGCAACGCGCCGTCTATCGTCTCCTTGATCGATGACGTTCCCAGCACGTCCCGTACCTGCCCGAGCAGGCGATCGTCGACGTCGACACTCGTCTTCCGCATGGGCTCCCCCTCCAACCGCGACAGCGATTATATCAACTGCTACCCTGATTTGATATCATGACTGCCTCGACATCGACTATGCGCCCAGCGACGCCCGCATCCATCGACGACCTTCGACAGCTCCTTGCCGAGCACCTGTACATCGCCGACGACGGTCTCGCCACCGCCATCTACCTGGCACTGAAGCTGCGCAGGCCGCTGTTGCTGGAGGGTGAGGCGGGAGTCGGCAAGACCGAGGTCGCCAAGGTCCTCTCCGCCGCGCTCGGGGCCGACCTGATCCGGCTGCAGTGCTACGAGGGACTCGACGTCAATCACGCCGTCTACGAGTGGAACTACGCGCGGCAGTTGATCGAGATTCGTCTCGGCGAGGCGGCCGGCGAACAGTCGCGCGACCGCGCCGAGAGGGCCCGCGAGCTGTTCGGCCCCGACTTCCTGATCGAGCGCCCGCTGCTGCAAGCGCTGCGAGAGCGCGAACGGCCGCCGGTGCTGCTGATCGACGAGCTCGACCGCGCCGACGAGGAGTTCGAAGGCTACCTTCTCGAGCTCCTGTCCGATTTCCAGATCACGATTCCGGAGCTCGGGACCATCGAAGCCGCCGCGCCCCCCGTCGTCATCATCACGTCCAACCGCACCCGCGAGTTGCACGACGCCCTCAAGCGGCGCTGCGTCTACGCCTGGATCGACTACCCCAGCTTCGAAAAGGAGCTGCGGATAATCACCACCAGGGTGCCCGAGGCGCCCGCCGTGCTGGCCGAGCAGGTGACCGGGTTCGTGCAGGAGCTGCGTCAGGCCGACCTCTACAAGGTGACCGGCGTGTCCGAGACGCTCGACTGGGTATCGGCCCTCGTGGCGCTCGACAAGCAGGAGCTCGACGCGGCAACCATCGACCGCACGCTCGGCATCGTCCTCAAGACGCAGGAGGACATGCAGAACATCCGCGGCGAGCAGATTCAGCAGATGCTGAACCGGGCGAAGACGCCGGGGGCTCGACCGGCCCGAGCGGATGCGCCGGCGCGCGCCTGAAGCGTCACCCGACCCCAGGCAGCCCGTGTCCTTCCTCCTCCACAACCTGCTCCACTTCACCCGGCTGCTCCACCGCCTGGGACTCGACGTCCAGGCGGGGCGGGCGCGCGAGGTGGCTGCGGCGCTGGCGCACGTCGACGTCGGACGGCGGGCCGACTTTTTCCACACGCTGCGCAGCCTGCTCATTCATCGCGCCGACGACCTCGCGGCGTTCGACGAGGCGTTCCGCGTGTTCTGGCGGCGTCCGCACGGCGACTGGACCGAGAAGGACCTGAGCGCAATGGGCGAGAAGCGCCGCTCGGGCGCGCCGGAGTACGAGTCGGAGGCGCCGGAATCGAAGGCGGAAGGCGAAGGCGGGGAGCACCGCACCGGCTACCAGGTGGAACGGATGGCGGTGCTCAGCTACAGCAATCGCGAGTCGCTGTACGCCAAGGACTTCGAGCAGTTCACCGAGGACGAGCTGACCGCGGCCCAGCGGATGATGTCCGATCTGGACTGGGATCTGGGCCAACGCACGTCCAGGCGCTGGACGCCCGGCCGGGGCCCGGCATTGGACCTGCGCCGCGCGGTGCGCGCCAACATGCGCTACGGCGGCGAGCTGATCGACCTGCCGGCGCGGCGGCGCAAGACCAAGCGCCGACCGCTGATCCTGCTGTGCGACGTCAGCGGCTCGATGGAACGCTACAGCCGGATGCTGCTCCACTTCGTCCACGCGTTGACCGGCGGCGGACGGCTGGGCCGGGTCGAGTCGTTCGTCTTCGCGACGCGGCTGACGCGCGTCACCCGCGAGCTCGTCGCGCGCAAGGCCGAGGTGGCGGTACCCCGCCTGCCGCGCACCATCGCCGATTTCGGCGGCGGCACGCGCATCGGGGACGCCGTGCGCACGTTCAACGTCGAGTGGGCGCGGCGAGTCCGCGGCCAGGGCCCCGTCGTGCTGCTGATATCGGACGGCTGGGACCGTGGCGAGCCCGAGCGCCTGCGGACGGAGATCGCTCGCCTTCAGCGCTCGTGTCATCGACTGATCTGGCTGAACCCGCTCCTCGGCTCACCCGACTACGTGCCGTTGACCCGCGGCATGCAGGCCGCGCTGCCGTGCATAGACGACTTCCTCCCGGTCCACAACCTGGCCAGCCTGGAGGCACTGGCCCGCCATCTGAACAGCCTGCCGGCCCACCGACCTGCCCGCGGCCATCCACCGGTCCTGCCCACACCCAACCGGCCGGCGGCGTGACCACCGCCGGCGGCGGTACTCCTCCGCGCTCCGGACTCGCGCGAATCCCGCGCCGGACGCTTCGGCGGCCGGCGTACCCAGTGTGCCGGCGCACGGCGCCCCCGGCACCTGCCCTCGCGATTCTCTGTATGCTCATCAGATGGAAGTCTCGGCCACGTACACGTTCGACGCACCACGACAACGGGTCTGGGACCTGCTGGTCGATCCGGAAGTCATCGCCGGCTGCCTGCCGGGCTGCGAGGCGATGGAGCCGACGGGCGACGACACCTGGCGGGCGACCCTGACCATCGGGATCGCCGCCATTACCGGACGCTACGAGGGCACGGTGCGCATGGCCGACAAGGACGAGCCGGCGGGCTACACGCTGGTCGTGGAAGGCAAGGGCAAGCCCGGCTTCGTGAACGGCTCGGCGCACGTCGCGCTGGCGGAAGCCGACGGCGGCGCCCGCACGAGCGTCGCGGTGACCGGGAAGGCACAGGTCGGCGGCACCATCGCCCGTGTCGGCCAGCGGCTGCTGGGCGGCGTCTCCAAGATGATGATGGACCGCTTCTTCGCCTGCCTGCAGGAGCGGGCCAAGGCGGCGGGAGCCGGGTTGTGACGGCCCTGCTGTTGCGGATACTGGCCGGCGTCGTCGTTCTGGCGGCGTTCGCGGCCGGTGTCATGGGATTCCTCGTCGTCGGCTTCGACATGCAGATCGAGTTTGCCGGCAACGGAATGCGACCGCTTTTCTCCTTCGGCGCTCCGGACGCGCACTACGAGGCGCTGGAGACGGACCGCGGCAACCGCACAAGCGCCGGCGGAGTATCGGCGCCGGAAGCGTCCCGAGCCCCGGACCGGACGCCGGACGATGACGGCGCGCCGGAAGCAGCCGGAACAGCGATGGGTGGAGGCACGGCACCGACTCCGCCCGGCCACGACGCCCCCTGGAGCGACTTCCGCGGCCCGAGCCGCGACGGACTGTATACGGAGACCGCCATCCGCACCCAGTGGCCCGCCGCCGGGCTGGAGCCGCTCTGGAGTGGGCCGATCGGCGGCGGCTACGCCTCGTTCGTCGTCGCCGGGGGACGGGCGTTCACCATCGAGCAGCGCCGCGATGAGGAGGTGGTCGCGGCCTATGACGTCGACACGGGAACCGAGCTGTGGACGCACGCCTGGTCCGGGCATTTCCGGGAGACGATGGGCGGTCCGGGACCGCGCGCGACGCCGACCTGGCACGACGGCCGGCTCTACGCGCTGGGCGCGACCGGCCGTTTCGCCTGCCTGGACGCCGCGACCGGCGAGATCGTCTGGGAACGAAACATCCTGACCGATGCGGGCGCTTCGAACCTCCCCTGGGCAATGTCGGGGGCGCCGCTCGTGGTCGACGACCTTGTCGTCGTGCAGCCGGGGGGCACCCGCGGCTGGTCGGTCGCCGCCTACGACCGCCTGACCGGCGACGTCGTCTGGCACGGGTTGGACGACGTGCAAAGCTACACCTCGCCGATGCTGGCCACGCTGGGCGAGGTGCGGCAGATCGTCGTGGTGACCGCCGAGCGGGCCTTGGGACTGCGGCCGGCCGACGGGACGCCGCTGTGGGAGTATCCCTGGGCCGTGCGTGTCGTGCCCAACATCGCACAGCCCCTTGTCGTCGGCAACACGCGGCTCTTTCTCTCGGCCGGCTACGGGAAGGGCGCCGCGCTCGTCGAACTCACCCGGGAAGGCGACCGCTTTGCCGCGGCGACGGTCTGGGAAACGAACCGGATGAAGAACAAGTTCAGCAGCTCCGTGCTGATCGACGGCTACATCTACGGTCTGGACGAGTCCATCCTGGCCTGCATCGACGCCGGCACCGGCGAGCTGATGTGGAAGGGCGGGCGTTACGGCTACGGACAGCTCCTGGCCGCGGACGACCATCTCGTCGTGCTGACCGAGCGCGGCGATCTCGTGCTGGTGCGGGCCACGCCGGACGGCCACGACGAGGTGGCGGGCTTCCGCGCCATCGAGGGCAAGACCTGGAACGTGCCCGCGATGGCGGGAGGGCGCATCCTGGTGCGGAACGCGCGGCAGATGGCGGCCTTCGACCTGTCTCCGTAGTGCCCCGCCGGACGCCTGCGGAGGCCGGCGCAGCGCTCCGCGCCGACTACGCCCGCTTGCGCCTGCGGACCGGGGCTTCCACGGCCTCCTCTACGTCCCTTCCCGCCGCCGCGGATCGTGCCCCCCGCTTGCGCGCGGTCTTCGCGGCCCCCTTCACCGGCGCCTTGACGGACTTCTTCTTCGATGCGCTGACCTGATCCAGACTCTTGCGCAGCGCCTCCATCAGGTTCACGACCTTGGCGGGAGAATCGGCCTCCGTCTCGACCACCTCCTCGCCGGCGACCTTCGCGTCGATGATGCGCCGCAACTCGGCCTGGTACTCGTCGGTGAACTCCGACAGGTCGAGGTCGCCCGCGAAAGTGCCGATCACCTGCCGGGCCAACTGCACCTCCGCGTCGTTGACCGTCTCCGGCAGATCCTCGAGCTCGTCGATCGCCGATATCCGGCGCACCTCGCTCGCGGTCCGCAACGTCAGCATCATCAGGCCCTTCTCGCGCGGCTGCACGGCGACCAGGTACTCGCGGCCCGACAGCGCCAGCTTGCCGATGCCCGCCTTGCCCTCGAGCGCCTCGCGGAGCACGGCGAACGCATCGGCCGCCACCTTGCCGTCCGGCGCGAGGTAGTACGGCCGCTCGACGTAGATGGGATCGATGGACGCGACGTCGGCAAACCGGAGCAGGTTGATGATGCGGGTCGACTCCGGCTTGGCCTTGGCGATGTCCTCGTCGTCGACGACCACGTAACGGCTCTTTTCGAACTCGTAGCCCTTGACGATCTCCGACTTGTCCACCTCGCGGTCGCACTCCTCGCACCACTTCTTCTGACGGATTCGCGTCTGGCACTCGGCGTGCAACTGGTTGAAACGGACAGCGCCGGCCGTGTTGGTCGCGGGAAACACCCGCACCGGGACGGTGACCAGGCTGACCTTCAGGTAGCCCTTCCAGGTTGAACGTGCGGCCATCGATCGTGCTCCTTGTCCGGTTCCCTCCGACTCCTCGATGACTATATCGGCACGAGACGCCCCGGGGTTCCCGTATGCTGGTGGTTCCCGTGCCCAAGCGGACCGAAAAACGGCTTCAGGCGCCCGCGAGGTGGCGCGACGAGCCCCGCAACGTACGGCCGATGCTGGCCGAATCGGCCCCGGCCGGCTCCCACGCACGACTCCTGGCCAGGCCGGATCTCGTCTTCGAACCCAAGCACGACGGGATTCGGGCCCTGGTGGCACTCGACGCCCCGGCACCGCCCACGATCTACACGCGGCTCGGCCGCGACAAGACAGCGCAGTTCCCCGATCTGGTCGATGCGCTGGCGGTGTTCGCGGACCGGCTCGGTCGACCGTTGCTGCTCGATGGCGAGATCGTGGCCACCGACCGGCAGGGCGCGGCGCTCCCGTTCCAGCACCTGCAGGAGCGGCTGCAGGCCTCCGGCGGTGCGGTGCGGGGGGCGGCACGCCGCGCCCCGGCGGCCCTCGTCGTCTTCGACCTGCTGCGAGACGGAGACGAGGACCTCCGGCCGCTCCCCTTCACCGAGCGCCGGCGGTGGCTGGAACGCGTGATGCGACTGAACGACTCGGAGGAGCTGCGGCTGGTCGACAGCACCAGGGGCAACGGCGTGGAGCTGGCCTCCAGCGGCCTCGAGAACGGCTGGGAGGGAATCATGGCCAAGCGGCCGGACGGGCGCTACGCCGCCGGCAGCCGCAGCTCCTCCTGGCAGAAAGTGAAATTCACCACGACGGAGGAATTCGTGGTCGGCGGCTGGACCGCGCCGCGCGGATCGCGCCGCCATTTCGGCGCCCTGCTGCTCGGCTACTACTCTCAAGGAAGCCGACGCGCTCGAACCACACCGCTCGTCTTCGCGGGACAGGTGGGCACCGGCTTCACGGACGCCGAGCTCGATCGCCTTGCCGGACTGCTCGCTCCGCTGGCGACCGACGCCACCCCATTCGTCGAGCTCGTCCATCCGAAACCCTCCGAGAAGCGCCGCTGGGTCGAACCGGTCCTCGTCGTGCGGACGTCGTTCAGTCAGTGGACGCCGGACGGCGTGCTCCGCCACCCGGTCTACGAGGGCCTGCGAGACGACAAGCGCGCAGCCGACGTACGGCTCCCCGCCCGCCGCCCGCCGGCGGCCCGCGTGACCGGCCCGGCGCCGCGACACCAGCCCCGGGCCGAGCCGGCGGAACCGCAGGCCCCTGCGGTCGAATCTTCCGGGCCGGTCCCTCACTCGACGCACCCGGAACCGACGCTTGACGACCTGCTCGCACAGCTCGAGGACCTGGAACACAACCGGCGGCGCGGCACCGTTGTCCTGCACGACGGCGCGCGCATCCCCGTCGGCAACCTCCACAAGATCTTCTGGCCCGAATCGGGCATCACCAAGGGCGAGCTGCTGCGCTTCTATCTCCGCATGGCCCCGTACCTGCTGCCGGTCGTCGCGGACCGGCCGCTCGTCATGAAGCGGTTCCCCAACGGCGTCGACGGAAAGTCGTTCTACCAGCACCGCGCGCCCGACCCGCTGCCGGAGGGCCTGCGCGTAGCGACCGTCCGCGAAAGCCCGGACAAGGCGGACACGGTGGTTCCGTACCTGGTCGGGGGGAGACTTCAGACCCTGCTCTACATGGCGCAGCTCGCCGTGATCTCCCAGGACCCGTGGTTCTCCACGCTGCCGGCCATCGAGGCCGCCGACCTGGTTGCACTCGACCTGGACCCGATGCCCGAGGCCTCCTTCGATACCGTGCTGGATGTCGCCTGCTGGCTGCACGACGAACTCGACCGGCTCGGCGTGCCCTGCTTTGCCAAGACGTCCGGTTCCGAAGGGGTGCACATCTTCATTCCGCTACCGCCCGGCAGCCCTTACGAAGCGGGCATGATCTTCTGCCAGATCGTCGCCACCGTCGTGGCCGCCGCACATCCGCGGGCCGCGACCATCGAGCGGATGGTCAAGAAACGAAGCGCCGACGCCGTCTATATCGACTACCTGCAGAACATCTACGGCAAGACGCTCGCCTGCGCCTACAGCGCGCGCGCCAGCCGGTTCGCCGGCGTGTCGACACCGCTGACCTGGACGGAGATACACGAAGGGGTCGCGCGGCGGGCCTGCGGCCCCACGACTTCACGATGCGCTCGATATTCGGAAGGCTCGAGCGCGTCGGCGACCTCTGGGCCGAGCTGCGGACCGCGGAGCCCGCGCGTCTCGAGGGCGGCGTTCGCGTACGAGGAGTAGCGGACCGCGTGCTAAGATGGCCCCTCGCGCGCCCGTAGCTCAGCTGGATAGAGCGCCGGGCTTCGAACCCGTAGGTCGGGGGTTCAAATCCCTCCGGGCGCGCCAAAGCT
>CATQHX010000071.1 GCA_958296065.1 Vicinamibacterales bacterium
ATTCGTTCGGAGTGCAAGCCGTGCAGCCCCGAAAGTCCGTCAGGTTGTGGCGCGAATCGAGGAGCAACGGGGCAGGTGAAGGGCCGCCTCCGCCGGCGAGTCGCTCCCGCAGCCTGGCGAACAGCGCCGGCGTAACCAGCCCGAATCCGTAGTCCGAAACAAGCACCGCGTCGCAGTCGTCCACCGTCTCGAACACGGCGCGCTCGAAGTCGGCGGCCGCCGCGAGCGGATCGCCGGCCGGCCCGCGGTCCACCCGTACGATCTGCTGGCGCGCCGAATGCAACCCTCCGGCCAGGATACGGGTCTTGATCGGCGCCCGGTAGTCGGCCGGCCGCAGCACGCGGGAGGTGTCCACCCGCTCCTGCAGGCCTTCCATCAACTCCCGGTCGCGGGCGCCGACCAGGCCGACGAGCCGCACGTCGCCTCCAAGGGTGCCCACGTTGCCCGCGGCGTTGCCGGCTCCGCCGGGCAGAACGGTGGTGCGATCGTGCTCGAGAATGAGAACCGGCGCCTCGCGCGAGATGCGGGCGGGGTTCCCGTACAGGAACTCGTCACCGATCACGTCGCCGACGACCAGAACCCGTCGACCGGCGAACCGCTCGGCGAGCCCGATCAACCGGGACCGGAGGTCGGCTTCACTCCGTCGCGGGTGCGCTCCTGACGCTGAACTCACGGTAGGGCGCCTGGATTCTATCGCATAGTCGCGGCTGCGCCGGGGACGCTGGCCGGCGCACGCCAGCGGCGATGCATCCACAGCCAGAGGTGCGGGTCGTTCCGCACGTAACGCTCCAGCACATCGGTGCAGCGCTGCGTGTAGGTACGGACGGCATCGGGATCGTCCGAATCCGGTGGAACGATCGGCGCCTCGTAGATCAACCGGTAGCGGTTGCCGGGCAGGGGCAGCGCGAACACCGGAATGATGGAGGCGCCGGTGTGGAGCGCGAGCGATGCGATGGCGGAGGTGGTCGCGGCGGGTCTTCCGAAGAACTCGACCGCGACGGCACTGCGATCCTGAATGTGCTGGTCGATCATCATGCCCACCGAGCCACCGCGGCGCAGTTCGCGGAGCAGCTCGCGCAGGGCTCCCTGCCGCGGCAGGACACGCGTCCCGACGCGGGTGCGAATGCGCTCCATGAGCCTCTCGAGCAGCAAGTTGTCGAGGGTGCGGGCGACCATGACGATCGGCTGGAAGCGCAGCGCATGCACCATGATTTGCAGCTCCCAGCTTCCGAAATGACCGGCAAAGTACATGACGCCTCGACCGCTCGCGGTCGCGCGGCGCACGTGATGGTCCCCCTCGATGTCGACCAGCGGCAGCATCTGCTCCAGGCTCATCGCATCGAAGCGGAGAAAATCGACAATGTGGCGCCCGAGTTGCGCGAAGGTCGCGCGCAGGATGCCGCGGCAGTCCGCCTCGGACCGCTCCGGAAACGCCGCCCGGAGGTTGGCCACGGCCAGCTCGCGGCGGGAGCCGTGGAGCCGGTGGAAGAGCGCACCGAGGGCACTGCCCACGGCCAGGCTGACCCGCCGCGGCAACGTCCGCGCCAGCGCGCGGATCGCGAGGACCACGACGTACTCCAGGCGGTGACGGAGGGAGGCGCTCATCGGCGGCCTCCGGCAGCGGCAACGCGCTCCAGCAACCAGGCCCGGAAGCCTTCGGCCGGCTCCACCGCCACGACCAACCGCACGGCGGCAACGGCGAAATCGAAGGGGGCGAGCGGCGCGAGACGCACGGCGTCCTTCTCGGTGGTCAGCACCAGACCGGCATCGTGCGCGGCGGCCTGCACCGAGATGCGCCGGACGTCGGCCGGCGTGAAAGGATGATGATCGGCAAACGCGAGCGCGCCGGCAACCTCGAATCCGGCGGCGGCCAGCGCTGCCGGGAACCGCTCGGGGGAGGCGATCCCCGTCACCGCGAGCACCCGGCCCTCCTCCTCCACCGCACGCTCGCCCGCTCGTGAGCCCCCGAGCGGATGGAGGGCGCCAAGCGACCGCTGCTGCCGAAACCAGGTGGACACTCCGAAGCCTTCGGCGACCGCGCCGGCCGCGACCGCGCCCGGCGCTTCGACGATGAGCGCATCCGCCCGGCGGGCCGTCTGCGGCCGCTCGCGCAGGCGCCCGGCGGGGAACGTCGATTGCCTCAGGTCGTCGGCGCGCACCAGCACCAGGTCGAGATCGCGGGCCAGCCCGAGATGCTGGAAGCCGTCGTCGAGCACGTGCACGGTGGCGCCAAGGCGCGTCTCGGCCAGATGGCCCGCGAGGTAGCGGTCGTGGCCGACCACCACCGAGACGCCGTCCAGACGTTCGGCCAGCATGCGCGGCTCGTCGCCCGCGGCGTCGACGTCCGCCCGCAACCCGTCGGGTGCGCGCACGACGACCACGGACCGCGTGCGTACCGTCCGCCGGTAGCCCCGACTGAGAAGGGCCGGGCTCTCGCCCGCGTCGCGCAGCAGCTCCGCGACCAGAGCGGCCACGGGAGTCTTGCCGCTGCCACCAGCGGCCAGCGCCCCGACGCTGACAACCGGCCGGGACAGCCGGCGGCGGGCCCCCGGATGCCGCTCGTACCACCGTCGGCGCCAGGCGGCGGACTGGGCGTAGAGTGCGCTCAACACGCCGCGGCCCTCTCCGCCACCGGCCGCATCAGCATGCCGCGGCCCCGTCGCCGCTCGGCCCCCCGCCCGGATGCACCCCGGCGGCGGCGGCGGATGGCAACAACCGCGCCACCTCGTCGAGGGTGCGGCGGGTCGCCCCCCGGTTGGCATCGACGATGGCGCGTGCAGCTTTCCCGAGCCGCGTGCGGTGCTCGCGGTCCCGCATCAGGCCGGCCAGGACCTCCTCCAGCTCGCCCGCATCGCGCACCTGGATCGCGGCGCCGCGCGATACGAACTCGCGCGCCACGTCGGCGAAATTCTCCATGTGGGGCCCGATGACGATCGCCCGGCCGGACGCGGCGGGCTCGATCAGGTTGTGGCCGCCGGCCGGAACGAGACTGCCGCCCACGAACACCGCTGACGCGATGTCGAACAACCGGCCCAACTCGCCCAGCGTGTTCAGAATCACGACATCGGTACCGGGATCCCGGCCGGGATCGAGTTCGCTCCGCATGGCAACGCGATGTCCCTCGCGCTCGGCTATCCCGCGCGCCTCGTCGAACCGCTCGGGATGGCGCGGCGCAATCACCAGCAACGCGTCGGCAAGCACCTGCCGGACGCGAGCGAACGCGCAGAGGACGGGCTCCTCCTCACCCCGCAGAGTGCTCGCGGCAATCACCACGGGTCGCCGACGGGCGAAGTCGAACGCCGCGCGCAGGCCGCCGCCTTCTCCCGCATCGCCGCCCCCCGGCGCCTCCGGACCGGCAACCGCGTCGAACTTCAGGCTGCCGGTGATCGTGACGCGGGCAGGCTCCGCCCCGATCGCCACGAAACGCCGTCCCCACTCCTCCGTCTGCGCGCACACGCGACCGACATCGGCCAGCACGCGCCGCATGCAGCAGCGGACGAGGCGATAACGCGGGAACGAGCGGTCGGAGAGCCTGCCGTTCACGATCAGCGTACCCACCCCGCGCCGCCGGCAGACGCGCAGCAGATTCGGCCAGATCTCGGTATCGACCACGATCAGCAGATCCGGCGCGATCCGGTCGAGGGCACGGTTTACCGACGACGAGAAGTCGAACGGCGCATAACACGCCGCGTCGACCTCGCCTCCGAAGCCCCGCACGATGCGCTGCCCCGTCGCGGTCGTCGTGGACACGACGAGGCGGTGCTCCGGATACGCCTTCCGCAACGCCTGCAACAGAGGCCGCACGGCCAGCGCCTCGCCGACGGAAACGGCGTGCACCCAGATCGACGGCCGACGGTCCGGGTTGACCGCGACCGGCAGGCGGCCGAACCGCTCGCGCAGGCTGCCGATCGCCTTGCCGCGGCGCCAGACCTCGTAAGCCGTCGACGGAAGGGTCGCCAGAAAGTAGATGAACAGCAGCGCGCTGTAGAAGAGATACATGGCGCAGGCGCCGGGTGCGCCTACATACTAGCGCCCCGAAACGCCTCGTGGGCTCGGCGTTCGCGCCGTTTTCCATGGCACGAACTCCGCACGGCGGATTGACCGGCTCGCGCGCCCGTCGATAGAATCAATTGTTTCGCTTCCCCGCGACGGGTCCGGCCGGGGAACGCACACTATCGTCGGCCGTCACACTATCGAAACATTGCGGGCGCGGATGAGCGGAACCACGTTCCGCCGAGGCACGGAACGACGTTCCGCGGAGGAGCAGAGAATGGCCATCAAGGTGGGGATCAACGGTTTCGGGCGGATCGGGCGCAACATCGTGCGCGCGGCCCTGCAGGGCGGCGGACAGGACATCGAATTCGTCGCCGTCAACGACATCACGAGCCCGGAGACGCTGGCCCACCTGTTCAAGTACGACTCGGTGCTCGGAAACCTCTCCGACGAGGTTGCGGTCGAGGGGGATGGGCTGCGGGTCGGCGAGCGCCGTTTCAAGGTCCTGTCCGAGCGCGACCCGGCCGCCCTGCCCTGGAGGGATCTCGGCGTGGACATCGTCGTGGAATCGACCGGCCTCTTCACCAAGCGGGACGACGCCGCCAAGCACCTCGCCGCCGGCGCGCAGACCGTGATCATCAGCGCGCCGGCCAAGGGACCCGACCTGACCCTGGTGCTCGGCGTGAACGACGACCAGTACGATCCGGCACAGCACAAGATCATCTCCAACGCATCGTGCACGACGAACTGCCTGGCCCCGGTGGCGAAGGTGCTGCACGAGAGCTTCGGCCTCCGTCGGGGCTGGATGACGACGGTCCATTCGTACACCAACGACCAGAAGCTTCTCGACCTGCCGCACAAGGACCTGCGGCGCGCGCGGGCGGCCGGCGTGTCGATGATTCCGACCACGACCGGGGCCGCCGTCGCAGTCGGCCAGGTGCTGCCGGAGTTGCAGGGCCGGCTGGACGGCATCGCGATGCGGGTGCCGACGCCGAACGTGTCGGTCGTGGATCTGGTGGCCGAGGTGGACCGGAAGGCCAGCGCGGAAGAGGTCAACGCCGCCTTCGGCGCTGCGGCGGGCGGTCGCCTCGCCGGCATCCTGCAGTTGTCGGAGGAACCGCTCGTCTCCATCGACTTCAAGGGCAACCCTCACTCTTCGATAGTCGACGCGTCGTACACGAAGGTCATGGAAGGCGACTTCATCAAGGTGCTGTCGTGGTACGACAACGAGTGGGGCTACTCGTCCCGCTGCGTCGACCTGGTGAAGCTGATCGCCAAGAAGGCAGCGTAGACCTCGTGGCCAAGCGCTCGATTCGGGACCTCGACCTCGCCGGCCGGCGCGTGTTCGTCCGGGTCGACTTCAACGTGCCGCTGACCGACGGTGCGGTGGCCGACGATACCCGCGTGCGGGCGGCGCTGCCGACGCTACGGCACGCCCTCGACGCGGGCGCCTCGCTCGTGCTGGCCTCGCACCTCGGCCGGCCGAAGGGCAAGACCAGGCCCGAGCTCAGCCTCCGACCGGTCGCGGCACGGTTGTCGGAGCTGCTCGGCCGTCCGGTGGCCTTCGCCGCCGACTGCGTGGGCGCTCCGGCGGTCGAGGTCATCGCGGAGGCGGGCGCAGGCGGCGTCACCCTGCTCGAGAACCTCCGCTTCCACGCCGAAGAGGAAACGAACGACCCGGCGTTCGCGGCGGCGCTCGCGGCGCTGGCGGATGTCTATGTCAACGATGCGTTCGGCTCGGCCCACCGCGCCCACGCCTCGACCGCGGGCATCGTCGCACACGTCTCCGACGCGGCGGCAGGACTGCTTCTGGACCGCGAGCTGGAACATCTCGGCGCCCTGCTGGCGTCGCCGGAGCGACCGTTCGTCGCCGTGCTCGGCGGTGCGAAGGTTTCGGGCAAGCTGGAGGTCATCGAGAACCTGCTGCCGCGAATCGACGCGCTGCTCGTCGGCGGCGCGATGGCCTACACGTTCTTCCGGGCGCGCGGGTTGCCGGTGGGCCGCTCGCTGGTCGAGCCGGACCTGGTCGAGGCGACGCGAGCCATCGAGCGGAGCGCGGCCGACCGCGGCGTCCGGCTGGAGCTGCCGACCGATCACGTGGTCGCCACCGGGCTCGACAGCGGCGCCGCGCACGCGTGTCTGGCCGTCGACGACCCGGCGATCGGCGAGCGGCTGGGCGTCGACATCGGACCCGCCACGCAGGCCACCTACGCGGAGGTCATCGGTTCCGCCCGGACCGTGGTCTGGAACGGACCGATGGGCGTCTTCGAGCTGGATGCGTTCAGCCCCGGGACGCTGGCCGTGGCGCGGGCGGTTGCGGCGACGGAGGCCACGACCGTCGTCGGCGGGGGCGATTCGGTCGCCGCCGTGACCAAGGCGGGGGTCGCCGATCGCGTGACGCACATCTCGACCGGCGGCGGAGCGTCGCTGGAGTTTCTGGGAGGCCGCACGTTGCCGGGCGTCGCGGCACTGCCGGAGCGCCAGGAGCTTGCGCCGCGGGACTCAGCGTAGCGAATTGCCGAGGCAGCAAGGTCATGGAGCCGGGGGGATGGGCCGAAACGCCGAACCAGCGAGGCGTCTCGGGGCGCCAGCCCGCTAGCCCCCGCTAGCCCCCGCTAGCCCGATGGAGAACACGATGCGTACGCCGCTGCTCGCCGCCAACTGGAAGATGCACAAGACGGTCGCCGAGGCGACCGCGTTCACCACGGAGTTCCTGCCGCTGGTGGCCGGCGTCGACGATGCGGAGATCGTGCTGGCGCCCCCGGTCACGGCGCTCGCGGCCGTGGCCGGCGCGTGCCGCGGCAGCAACGTCGCCGCCGCCGCGCAGAACGTGCATTGGGAGGCAAGAGGTGCATTCACCGGCGAGGTGAGCCTGGCCATGGTGCAGGACGCCGGGGCGAGCCACGTCATCGTGGGCCACTCGGAACGGCGCCATCTGTTCGGCGAGGACGACGTGGCCGTGAACCGCAAGGTGCGGGCGGTCCTCGCAGGCGGCCTGTCGCCAATCGTCTGCATCGGCGAGACCCTGGCCGAACGCGAGGCGGACGAGACGGCAGCCGTGCTCGACCGACAACTCGACGGCGGCCTCGCCGGACTGACCGCTGACGAGATCGCCGCAATCATCATCGCCTACGAGCCGGTCTGGGCCATCGGCACCGGCCGCACGGCCACCCCCGAGCAGGCGCAGGACGCCCACGCACACATCCGCGGGCGTCTTGCCGCCGTCGCCGGCCAGAGGGCGGCAGACCGCTGCCGCCTGCTGTACGGCGGGAGCGTCAAGCCCGCCAACGCCGCGGCTCTCGCCTCGCAACCCGACGTCGACGGTGCGCTCGTCGGCGGCGCGAGTCTCGACCCGCACAGCTTCGCCGAGATCGTCGGCCGCGGCCGCCCGCGCTGAGGCCGCCAAACCCGTCGCCACGCTCCGCCCAGTTCCCACCGTCCCGGGACCTTGCGCCGCCTGCTCCGGCGACCCGCCCGGACCCCGGCGTGGTCGGCGTCCGCGCCGCAGGACGTCTCTACTTGAGGTATCATGAGGGACTGTGCTGAGCATGATCCTCTCCGGCGTGTACGTGGTTGCCTGCCTGCTGCTGATAGTCGTCGTGCTGCTTCAGCAGGGCAAGGGGGGCGACATCGCCGCCGCCTTCGGTGGCGGAGGAACCCAAGCGGCGTTCGGCGCCCGCGCGGGCGCCTCCTTGCTGACCCGGGTGACGACGGTGCTCGGCACGCTGTTCATGGCCGGCTCGCTGCTGCTGGCGATCATCGGCCAGCGCGGACCGGCATCGGTGCTCGGCGGCGTCGACGCGCCGGAGACGGCTGCCGTCGAGGAGCCGGCGACCTTGCCCGAGCCGGCAGCGACAACGGACACCTCGTCCGGGGATGAGGAGCCGGAAACGACCGAGGAGCCGCAGTAGCCGCGCCGGGACCCGCCCGGCATCGGACGCCCGCCCAGCAACGCGGAAGTGGCGGAACGGCAGACGCGCCAGCTTGAGGGGCTGGTGGGCCAATGGCCCGTGGGGGTTCAAATCCCCCCTTCCGCACCATCATCGACACCACCGCTTTACGCCGGCTCGGAAAACGGGCATGATGCGAGGCGTGCGCCGTGGTCCCCCGCGTACCAGGCCGCTCGTGTGGAGCAGCATTGCTGCTCTCGCCGGGCTCGGACTCTTCGCCGCCCCGGCAGCGGCCGCGGACGACGACGAACCGGGCCTCGGACCTCCGCCGCTGTACGACGAACTGCGCGAAGCCGAGCCGGAGCCGGCCGGCCACATTCGCGGCGGGCGGCTGTGGATTGACCGCTTCGAGCTTGAACTGCAGCGCGGCGACCTCTACCTGACTCCGCCCGTCGGCGGAGACTCGCACGTCGCGGTGTTTCTCGGCCGGGGCACCGTACGCGCCTGGCCGCCGGACGGCGTGGAGCACCAGCAACTGCGGAAGCTCATCGACGAGAACTACCTGGAGGAGGAATTCGAGCGTTTCGTCTTCTGGTTCACCGGCGACCTGGACGAACGGCTGCGCGGACTGGTGACCGAAGCCCCGTCGGCCGGCGGCGGGCGACGGGGCCGGCGGCAGCAGGAACGAGCGGCGGACCTGCTCGAGGACCGCCGGGAGGCCTTGCTGGAGGATCGGCTCCGGAATCCCGATGCCCGCGTGGCGCTCGACCGCTGGCGCGCCGCATCGGGGCTCGCGCCCACCGAACGCCCCTACCTGTTCGGCGAGATGGATGGCTGGGAGCACGACTGGTTCTCCGTCGAGATCGAACCCCGCGACCTGGAAGAAATCACGATCGGCAAGTTCGACCGGCGGCGGAAGCTGCTCGACGTCTGGATGAGCTTTCATGCGCTGGACGAGTTCGAGCCGGCGAGAATCGAACCGACGCTCGGCCGCTTCCCCCGCGATCCGGAGGTGGAAGGGCCCCTCGATCCGGAGGCCGAACGGGACAACGACGAGTGGAGCTTCCGCGACTACGGCCTGTCTCCCCGCTATCTCCTCCCCGACGCCGAGCGCTGGCGCCCACGGGTGCAGGTATCGCGCACCGACGTCGACATCGCCATCGAGGGCAACGGCGACGCGGTAGCCAGCGTGGCGCTGGTCATGGAGCCGCTTGTGCCGCTGGCCGCGCTGCGGCTGAGCATCTCGCCGTTGGCCGACGTCACCGATGTGCGCTGGCGGACCGTTGTCCCGCCGGATGTCGACGACGCGACGCGCGTGGCACTGTTCGCCCCCGACCGGACGCCGGCGGACCTGGTAGCGGATCGCGATCCGGACGGGGATGATGATCCGCCCGGCCCCGACGAGCCGGTCCTCATCGCAGGGCAACAGCTCCAGTACGTGCAGGAAACCCACGACCGGCGCTTCGCCGAGGACCTGCACGACCCGTGGCTGACCGTGCTGCTGCCCCGCCCGGTGGCCGCCGGCGAGCGCTTCGTGCTGGAGATCGCCTACGAGGCGGAGCTGATAGAAAGGCTGCGCGACGCCTCCGGGTACCTGCTGAAGGACACCGGCTTGTGGATTCCGCGGCATCCGGACAACCGGCGGCGGCGCTTCGACCTGACGTTCCGGGTACCCGAGCGGTTCCGAATCGCGAGCGGCGGGGAGCTGATGGACGAACGGGTGGAGGACGACACCCGTATCATGCGCTGGGTGACGAACCGGCCGGTCCGGGGCACCATGTCGTTCCACATGGGGCGGTTCGAGGTGGACGAGGTAACGCACGAGGATCTCCCGCCGATCGCCGTGTACGCGGACCGCAACCACCTCGGCTTCGCTCCCGGCAACCGCCAGAAGACTCTCGACGATCTGATCGGATCGCTGCGCACCTACATCGACTACTTCGGTCCCTACCCGTTCGACTCGCTGCTGGTTACCGAGACGCGCACGAGCGACGGGCAGGCGTTTCCCGGACTGGTGCTGCTGACGTTCCAGGTGTTCGGCGCGCTGCACACCGGCGAGTCCGAGCTGTTTCGCGCGCACGAGGTGGCCCACCAGTGGTGGGGCGCCGGGGCCGACTGGGAGTCGTACCGCGACCAGTGGATCACGGAGGGCTTCGCCAACTACTCGGCCGCGCTCTACGTGCTGGCCGGCCTCGGCGAGGAGGACCAGTTCCGGGACATGCTCGACGCCTGGCGGCTGGATGCACTCGGCGAGGTCAGCGTCGGCCAGGGACTGGGCAAGCGCTACGGATTCCGGCCGGCCGTTATCCGCGAGAGCGACGGGAACGAATCCGGACCGCTCGTCGTCGGCTTCCGCCTCCGCACCACCGATACCCCGTTCGACTACCGCCTGCTGGTCTACGAGAAGGGGGCATTCATCCTGCACATGCTGCGCATGCTTCTGATGGACCTCGAGACCGGCGACGACCAGCGCTTCCGCGACCTGATGCGCGGGTTCATGCGCGACCACGTGGGCGGGGTCGCAAGCACGCGGTCGTTCGAGGCGGCGGTAACGGAGGCCTTCGGCCAGCCGATGGACTGGTTCTTCGACCAGTGGGTCTACGGCGTCGACGTACCGACGTACCGCCCGGACCTCGACGTCTCTCCCCTTCGCGACGCCCGGGAGCCGTTCGTGCTGCACGGTACCGTGCGGCAGGAGGACGTGCCGCCCGGCTTCCGGATGGAGGTTCCCATTCGCCTGGAGTTCCGCGATCGCGATCCACTGATTCGTCGGATCCTGATTGATCGGCCGGAGGTCGACGTGCAGATCCCGATTCCCGCCGAGCCGACCCGCATCGAGTTCAACTACCTGCACGGCGTCCTCGCGCACGTCCGCTAGCGCCCCGAAACGCCTCGCTGGCTCGGCGCAGTGGGGTACAATGGACGTTCCGCGACGCTGGCACCCGGATCCTGCGACGCGCATCCACCATGCGTGACATACGAGAGGTCCGCGCCTACATCGACGCCCACCGGCAACGCCGCCAGAGCAACAAGGTGTTGCACGGGCATCCGTCGCCCGTCTTCTGGCTGGACCGTGATGTCCCGGTGCCTACGGTGATGCGAAGTCACCGGCCGGAGGGCGACGGCGTCCGCAAGCGCATCAACCTGTACGTCGGCACGCCCTACTGCCTGCCGACCGATCCGGGACGTTGCGGCTTCTGCCTCTTTCCGACCGAGGTCTACCGGGATCGGCAGCAGCTCGACACCTATCTCGGGTACCTGAAGCGCGAAGGAGAGATGTTCCGCCCCTACCTTGGGGGCGCCGAGCTGTCGAGCATCTACTTCGGGGGCGGCACCTCCAACCTCTACAAGGCCGACCAGTACGCCCGATTGATGGATATCGTCCGGGGTGTCTTCGATGTCCCGCCCGACATCGAGGTGACGCTGGAGGGCATTCCGCAGACCTTCAGCCACGAGAAGCTGACCGCCATGCGCGACTCCGGCATCAACCGCATCAGCATGGGCGCCCAACAGCTCGACGACGAGCTGATCAAGGCGAGCGGTCGCAAGCAGACCGCCGACCAGGTCTTCCGCACGCTCGATTCGTGCCGGAGGCTGGGCCTGCCGGTCAGCGTCGACCTGATCTTCGGCTGGCCGAACCAGACCATCAACCACATGCTGCGCGACTTGAAGGCGCTGGTCGACGCCGGACTGACGCATCTGACCCACTACGAGCTGAACGTCGCCGGACGCACCGACTTCTCGCGCCACCGGCGCGAGGAACTGCCCTCGACCCGGCAGAACCTGGAGATGTACCGGATCGGCCGCGACTACCTGGTGTCCGAGGGATTCACGCAGGTGACGCCCTACGACTTCCAGCGCAGCGGTTCGCTGCCGAGCACGTACCTGTACGAGGAGCTGTTCCGCAAGCCGCTCCGCGAGGACGACGGACACCTCGTGGGGTACGACGCCTGGGGCTGGGGATTCGCCGGCATCTCGTTCTTCTTCGGCACGCCTCGGAATCCGGGCTGGGCCTACATGAACCAGACCCGCGTGGACGACTACTTCCGCGACCTCGACGCCGGCCGGTTCCCGGTCATGCGCGGCTTCCGCTACTCGGAGATCGACCTCCGGTTGCACCTCCTTTTTCAGGAGCTGCAGAGCCTGGAGGTGGACCGCCGGCGCCACCTGGCCCTGGTCGGGAGGGACGCGGTGGACGAGCACCGACCGGTGTGGGATGCATTGGTCGACCTGGAATGGGCGGCCGTCGACGACGATCTGATCACCATCGAAGGCGACGGCGCGTTTTATCTGCCGCTGATCCAGAATGCCCTGGCCCACGACCGACTGGACGCGATGCGAAAAACGCGACGCGCCATCGGCGCCACCGGCGTCCCGGCATCCGGGGCGCTCGACGCCGAGCAGCGACAAGAGGTCGTGCCCGTCCCGGCCGCGCGCGCGAGCTGACGCAGGGATCCGCCCTAAGCGGCGGGCGAGGCCGGGTCGACCGCCGCGGCGACCGCCAGCGTCCGCTTTGCCGAGGCGATGACCGGCCGCTCGATCAGCTTCCCGTCGACCAGCAGCACTCCGCCCCGGTTGCGGTCGTAGGCCTCTACGATGCGGCGCGCCCACGACACTTCCTCGGACGACGGAGAGAACGCGGCCTGGATGACCGCGACCTGCGACGGATGGATGGCGGCCTTGCCGTTGAAGCCGAGTCCCCGGGTGCGGCGGCTCTCGGCGGCCAGGCCATCGAGGGCGGGAACATCCATGAACGGCGAGTCGAGGGCGGCGACCCCGGCGACGGCAGCCGCGACCACCACCCGGGAGCGGGCATAGAGGGCGGCGTCCCAGCCGACCTCGCACCCGACATCGGCCGCGAAGTCTATCGCCCCGAAGAAGACCGCCGAGACCGTCGGGGTCGCGGCGGCAATCGCCTCGGCCGAAGCCACGCCGCGGGCAGTCTCGGCCATCACGATGAGCGGCAGATCGGACAGGGGCTCGCCGAGCGCGGCCGCCACGTCGCGGATCTCCTCCGGCCCGTCGCACTTGGGCAGCATGAGCGCGTCCGGGCGGGTGCCGGATCGGCGCAACGCATCCAGGTCGCGTTGGCCGAGCTCGGTCTTCGGGTCGTTGATGCGCAGGCTCACCTCGGCGCGCACGGCCTGCCGGCCGGCGAACAGAGCGAGCGCCTTGTCGCGCGCCTCTTCCTTCGCGGCGAACGAGACACCGTCCTCCAGGTCGATGCAGACCGCGTCGACCCCGGTCGCGAGGGCCTTGGCATAGCGGTCGGGACGGACCGCGGGGACGAACAGCAGGCTGCGGCGCACGCGGAATGCGGGCTTCATAGGCTCCCTCGCCGCGCCGTACCACGCGGGCGCCTTGCCGCTCGCGGTACTGCGCGGGGTTCTCACACGACCTGTCAAGCCGGTTGGGGCTCGGGGGGCGCGACAGCCAAACGGCGGGCGAGGTCGCGCACTGAGGCGGCGCTGTCGAGCGCCCGCAGGTAGTCGAGCGCCGACGCGGCGGCCTCGACCGGCACCGCGCGGCGCGCACAGGTGGTGAACTTGCCGTCGAGCTCCGCGGGCGACGCCGGACAGGCGGGATAGCCGCGGGCGCCCCGGACGAACCGCTCCAGCGTCCGCCCCCCGGCCAGACGCACCGTCACCCGCGCCTCCGTCAGCGGCGGCGACTCCCGCCCGAGGCGATCGTCCTCCCGCATGGTAACGAGCGGGACGAGCCGCGCCACCGCCGGCGCCCGCAGCGCATCGTCCTCGAAGGTATCGATACCGACCCGCCCGAACGCCAGCGCGGTGGCCGCGCAGTAGTGGAGGCTGAACTTCCCCTCGAGCCCGGTGGCCGGCCGCGCATGGATGAGCACGGTCGGCGTCACCGGATCGACGTCGACCTCCACAGCCTCCACAGCGTCCGGGTCAATGCCGTGTTCGCGCCGCAGATCGATCAGCGTGTCGATGGTCGGATGAGTCGCGGCACACGAGGGATACAGCTTCACGGTGATGCCGCCCTCGACTATCTCCCAGCGCCGCCCGAGCGGCTCGCTGGCCTCCGACAGATCCCGTCCGGCGCTCCCCATCGCAACCAGGAACCCCTGCGGGCCGTCGATGGCGTGCTCCGACGCGGTGAACGACTCGCGCGCGAGGAGCGCGGCCAGCACGCCGTTGCGTGCAGCCAGTCCGCCCTGCAGCGGCTTGACCATCGTCCCGAAGTTCTCCTTCAGGCCGCACGCCTCGGACGCCGCGATCGACAGCGCCCGCCCCGTGGCCTCGGCGTCGAGCCCCATGACGCGCGCGGCGGCGGCAGCCGCGCCGATGGCGCCGATGGTCGAGGTGCAGTGCCAGCCCCGCTCGTAGTGGGCGGGGTTCATCGCGACGCCGAGAGCGCACTCCACCTCGAAGCCGACGACGTAGGCATCCAGCAACGTCCGTCCGGAGGCATCGGTCGCCTCGCCTGCGGCCAGGGCGGCGGCGACGAGCGGCGCGCTAGGATGCGCCAGCGACACCCAGCACATGTCGTCGAAGTCGAGCGCGTGGGCGGCGGTGCCGTTGGCGAGCGCGGCGTACGTCGGACCGGCCGTCAGCTCCGTGCCGAGCACGCTGCACGGGCCCGCACCACCGTCCGCCCGCGCCACCCGCTGCACGATGCGGGCGGACGGCTGGCCGGCGCCGGCCAGCGCGACGCCGACGGTGTCCTGTACCGCGTTCCGCGCGGCGGCGCGGGCGGCGGCGGGAACCTCGATCGACGCGACGAACTCGGCGAACCGGGCAATGGCGGTCATCGAATGCTGCCTCCAGCGAGAGTCCTCAAGTCCCGTCCACGCGTTGCCGTTCGTCGGCGCCGCGTGGATTGCGTCCTGGTTCTGCTGCCGGCGCGGACTCGGATCCCGTCTACTCGTTGCCGTAGAAACGGGCGATCTGCGCGAGACGATCCTCGATCTCCGCTCCCGGGATCCACCGGCCGCCGACCATGACTCCGGCCGGGCCGCGCACGTTCCCGATGTCCTCCAGCGGGTTCGCAGCGAGCAGAATCAGGTCGGCGCGCCGTCCCACCGCCACCGTCCCGAACTCGTTCTCCGCGCCGAAGTACTCGGCCGGGCGGCGGGTGCCGATCTCCAGCACCTCGTAGGGGGTCATCCCCACCTCGACATACAGCCCCATCTCGTGGTGCATCGCAAAGCCGGGCACGCTGAAGATCTGCGGAGAGTCGGTGCCGAGCGCGATGTTGGCGCCGCCGGCGTGCAGCGCCGCCAGGATACGCCGGCGGAGCGCGGCCACACGGCGGTTGGACTCCACGTCGGTGGCGCCCAGCCGCGTGTCGACCGCCTGCCGCCAGCGATCCACCGTCTCCGGCGGCATGTAGCGCACCTCCGGCCGCTCGGCGAGCACGTCCACCGAACCGCGGTCGTTATAGAAGGCGGTCTCCCACAGCACCATGGTCGGCACCACCCACGCGCCGGCGGCGATCGTCGCCTGCACCAGCTCCGGGATCCGCGATTCGTCCACCTGGTCGATCAGCGCGCCGACCGCGGCCAGCCCCCGCTGGTCGGCGGGCCGCGTGTCCTCGGGAACCAGCGCCTCGACGTAGTTGTCCAGGTGATCGACGGACACCTGACCGAGCTCGAGCGCCCTCCGCAACCCGACGAAATCGGAGACATGCCCGCCGAAGGGAATCCCCACCTCGGCCGCGGTGGCGGCCAGCGCGTCGAAGACCTCCGGAGCCAGCCCCTCGTGCGTCTTGATCAGGTCGTAGCCGTCGGCCTTGTAGCGCCGGGCGAGCTGCGCGGCCTCCTCCGGCGTCGTCACCCGCGCGCCGCTCATCGAGACGCTGGACAGGTACAGGTGCGGGCCCAGCAGCCGCCCGCGCGCGATGGAGCTGCGCAGATCGAACTGCGACGGATCGCCCTGCATGCCGCGCACGGTGGTCACGCCGTTGGCGAGGTACAGGAACAGCAGGTTCCGGATGTCCTCGTCGCTCATGCGCGGGTTCGGCAGGTGACCGTGCATCTCGGCCAGCCCCGGCATCAGGTAGTGCCCGTCCGCTTCGACGACCTCGACCCCCTCGGCCGGTTCCACGGTTCCGCTGGGGTCAATCGACGCGACCCGTCCGTCGTCAATCACCACCGTCTGGCTCTCGAGGACCCCCTCGCTGTCCATCGGCAGGACGTTGACGCGGACGAAGGCCATGTCGCCGTCGACGACGGTGCGCGGCTCGCCGCCGCAGGCGCCCATGCCGAGGATGACGGCCAGCGCCAGCACGGCCGGCGCGGCCACCCCGCATCCCGACGAGCGAATCCGTCGCGCGCACGCGACCGGCGCCACGCAACCGCTCGCTCGCCCCTCGTGCTCGGCCGCCTGCTGCCGCCGCGTGTCCCCGCCTGTCATGCCTTCATCTCCGGCCGCGCGCTGGCGTATTCCGGCACATGACCCCGCCGATAGACCATGAAGGTCCGCTTGTAGGTGATGACGACGGTGCCGTCCTGCTTGAAGCCGCGCGTCCTGACGGTCACGATGCCGACGTTGGGCCGCGACTTCGACTCGCGCTTGTCCAGCACCTCGCTTTCCGAGTAAATGGTGTCCCCCTCGAAGACCGGAGCAGGCAGCCGCACCTCGTCCCAGCCGAGGTTGGCCATTACGTTCACCGACAGGTCCATCGTCGACTGACCGGTCACCAGCGCCAGGGTGAACGTCGAGTCGACGAGCCGTTGCCCGAACTCGGTCTTCTCCGCGTACGCCGAGTCGAAGTGGATCTTGTTGACGTTCTGCGACAGCAGCGTGAACCACACGTTGTCGGCGGCCAGCACGGTGCGCCCGAGCGGATGCTTGTAGACGTCGCCGACCTCGAAGTCCTCGTATACGCGGCCGGTCCAACCTTCCTTCACAGACATTGGGCTCCTACTCCTGCAGACTGGCGCTCGCGCGGCGGACCCGCCGGCGCCGGGATTGGGGAGATTGTAGAACAGCGATCGTCAGACGATGCCGGCAGCCCGCCAGACGGCGATCGTGTCCGGCGCGTAGCCGAGCTCGGCCAGAATAGCCTCGGTATGCTCGCCGATCTCGGGTATGGCGTCCATCCGGGGCTCGGCGCCGTCGAGGCTCGCCGGAGGCAACGTCGCGCGGAGCGGCCCGGCACTCGACGGCACGTCGCGCCAGCGATCACGGGCCCGGAGCTGGGGATGCTCGGCGAGTTGGGCGACCGAGTTCATGCGGCCGTTGGCGATCTGCGCCGCGTCGAGGCGGGCCACGATTGCCTCCGCGGTGAGGGTAGCGAAGACGTCGTGGATGGCCGCCTCCAGCGCGTCGCGGTTGGCCACCCGTTTCGCGTTGGCGTCGAAGCGCGGATCGGTGGCGAGTTCGGGGCGTTCGAGCACCTCGGCACAGAAGCGGACCCACTCGCGCTCGTTCTGCAGCCCGAGAAACACCGTCTCGCCGTCGGCCCCCGCGAACGGGCCGTAGGGTGCGATGGCGGCGTGCCGGGCGCCGCTGCGGGCGGGCGGGCGCCCGCCGTACAGCGTGTAGTAGAGCGGAAAGCCCATCCACTCGCCGAGCGCCTCCAGCATCGAGACGTCGATGGTGGCCCCCTCCCCGCTGCGCTCGCGGCGGAAGAGTGCGGACAGCACGCCGGAGTAGGCGTACATGCCGGCCGCGATGTCGGCTACCGAGATGGACGACTTCACCACCTGGTCCGGGGTCCCGGTAATCGATACCAGCCCCGCCTCGGCCTGCACCAGCAGGTCGTACGCCTTCTTGTCGCGATAGGGACCGGTGGCGCCGTAGCCCGAGACGTTGCAGACGATGAGCCGCGGTCGCCGGCCGCGGAGCGTCCCGGCGTCGAGCCCGAGCCGATCGGCCGCACCCGGCGCGAGATTCTGCACGAAGACGTCCGCCCGGTCGATCAGCCCGGCCACCACCTCGCGCGCCTCGGGGCGCTTCAGGTCGAGGGTCAGCGACTCCTTCGAGCGGTTGAGCCAGACGAAGTGGCTCGACAGCCCCTTGACCGTCGCGTCGTAGCCGCGGGCGAAGTCGCCGACCACCGGGCGCTCCACCTTGATGACCCGCGCGCCGAGGTCGGCGAGCTGCCGGGTGGCGAACGGCGCCGCCACGGCCTGCTCCAGGGTGACCACCGTCACCCCGTCGAGAGGCCGGCGCGACCCCGCGGGGTCCGGCATGGCCGGCGGCGGCGTCATCAGAAGGAACGCGGCAGGCCCAGCACGTGCTCGGCGATGTAGGACAGAATGAGGTTCGTCGAGATTGGCGCCACCTGGTAGAGCCGCGTCTCGCGGAACTTCCGCTCGATGTCGTAGTCCTCGGCGAAGCCGAAGCCCCCGTGGGTCTGCAGGGCCACGTTGGCCGCCTCCCACGACGCGTCGGCGGCCAGCAGCTTGGCCATGTTGGCCTCGGCCCCGCACGGCTTCCCGGCGTCGAACAGCTCGGCCGCCCGCGCCCTCATCAGGTCGGCCGCCTCCACGTTGACGTGGGCGCGGGCGATGGGGAACTGCACGCCCTGGTTCTTGCCGATGGGCCGGTTGAAAACGATCCGCTCGTTCGCGTACCGGACGGCGCGCTCTATGAACCAGCGGCCGTCTCCGACGCACTCGGCGGCGATCAGGATGCGCTCGGCGTTCAGCCCGTCGAGCAGGTACCGGAAGCCGCGGCCCTCATCGCCGATGCGGTTCCCGGCCGGCACCTCGAGGTTGTCGAAGAACACCTCGGTAGTCGCGTGGTTCATCATGGCGCGCAACGGTCGGATAGTGACACCGTTACCGACCGCGCTGCGCAGGTCGACGAGGAATACGGACAAGCCGTCGGTCTTCTTCGCGACGTCCTCGCGCGGCGTCGTGCGCGCGATCAGCAGCATGAGGTCGGAGTACTCGGCGCGCGAGATCCACACCTTCTGCCCGTTGACGATGTAGCGGTCCCCGTCGCGCACCGCCATGGTCTGGAGCTGCGTGGTATCGGTGCCGGTGGTCGGCTCGGTGACGCCGAACGCCTGCAGCCGCAACTCGCCGCTCGCGATCTTCGGCAGGTACTCGCGCTTCTGCGCCTCGGAACCGTGCCGCAGCAGGGTACCCATGATGTACATCTGCGCGTGGCACGCGGCCGAGTTGCCACCCGAGCGGTTGACCTCCTCCAGGATGATCGCGGCCTCGGTGATCCCCAGTCCCGACCCGCCGTACTGCTCCGGTATCAGCGCGGCGAGGTAACCCGCCTCGGTCAGGGTGCGCACGAACTCTTCCGGATAGGCTTCCTCGCGGTCGAGGTCCCGCCAGTAGGAATCGGGAAATCGCCGGCACAGCTCGCCGACGGCGCTTCGCAGGTCTTGATGGAGCTCGACGTCAGGTACGGCCACGGTCCTCCTTCATGCTGGGCACATTCTCCCGCCCCGGCCGCTCCGAAGGCAACCGCCGGCACACGCTGAACCGAACACGAAGCCTCCAGACAGGAAATGCCGCATGCCCGAACATCTGCCACCCATCGCGCCGGAACCCACTCCCGGACTCGCTCCACCTCTCTGCTAGAATCCGGATCGCATGCTGACGCGGATCCACATCGACAATTACAAGTGCCTGACGAACTTCGACCTGCGCCTCGATAATCTCACGCTGCCGGCCGGCGCGAATGGTTGCGGGAAGTCGGCTGTATTCTATCGAGAACTCCTGGCCACGTTCTCCCCTGGCGACGACGGCGGTTTTCATTCCTATACGTTTGATCAGCTTTCGGACGGCCAACGAGCCCTTGTCGTCCTGTACTCCCTGCTGTTCGCCACAGTTCCGGACCCCGGTTCGTCCGACCCTTCCGGAAACGCACCGCGGACACTCTCCTTCGACGAACCCGATAACTACGTGACGCTGCCCGAGTTGCAGCCATGGCTTGCCGAGCTCGAGGACGGCGCCGGAGATACGCTACCGCAAGTGGTGCTGATATCGCACCATCCCGAAGCCATCGACTTCCTGGCTCACAACACGGTTTGGCTTGCTCGCGAGCCGGAGAGCCACACGCGCATCATCGAACCGAGGAACGATACCGGGTTGCGGATGTCCGAAGTCTATGCGCGGGGGTGGGCGCCATGAAGCCGGCGCAGGTCATCGTCCTTTGTGACAACGAGACAGAACGTTATCCGCCTCTGAAGCGCCCCAGCGACTGCAAGACACACGTCCGCGTACTCGTCGAGATGTGTACGGCGCGAGGACTGCGAGAGCCCGTTCCCGAGTCTATGGCCGCCGCCTGCGAAGAGTACAGGAGGGTCTTGCCATGACTTCCGACTCGCACGACGGAGACCACAGAGCCTGCAACCGGGCTCTTCGTCCGTTCCTGAAGTGGGCCGGCGGGAAACGGCAGCTCCTTCCCGTGCTGCGGGAGTTCTACCCGGAGAGTTTCGGGAAGTACCACGAACCGTTTCTCGGGAGCGGGGCGGTTTTCTTCGATCTCGCGGGCAGGCTCACCAATGGCCGCGTCCGCCTCACCGACGTCAACGCTGATCTGATCGGTTGCTGGCTGAGGCTGCGTGACAGTCCAGATGCGGTCATCGCAGGCCTGCGGAAACTCGCAACCGGCTATCACAAGTCGCCGAACGAGCACTTCTACCGAGTTCGCAACGACGAGTTCAATCCGGCGCGCAGCGAGATCATGAACGGGAACGGCGTGCGGGCCGAGGCGTACACCTCGGACTTGGCGGCCATGTTCATCTACCTGAACCGCACCGGCTACAATGGCCTCTTTCGTCTGAACTCGACCGGGCAGTTCAATGTGCCCCGGGGCAGGTACAGGAACCCGCGAATCTGCGACGAAGGCAACCTCCAGCGGGTGTCGTCGATACTGTGCGAACTGTCCGTAGAGATCGAGCACGCTTCGTTCGACGCCGTGCTGCAGTCAGCGTCGACGAGCGATTTCATCTACTTCGATCCGCCGTACGCTCCACTGAGCACGACGGCACAGTTCACGACCTACACCGCCGGCGGATTTGGCGCCGAAGATCAGCGTGAGCTTCAGCGAATTGTTCTTGGGCTGGTGAGCAAGGGCTGCCACGTAGTGCTGAGCAACTCGACGGCGCCGCAGATCACCGCGCTTTATGGAGACAACTCAGAAGCACAGAAACTCAACATCAAGGCCCATACCGTCCCGGCCCGCCGCGCCATCAACTCCAATGCCTCTCGCCGCGGGCACGTCAACGAGTACATCATCACCAACGTCCGCGGGCGGACCGGGTAGATGTCCGGCGGGCGAGCGGCCATAGCGAGCGGGGCGGATCTCGAACGAGAGGTGGCAGTTCTGGCCGAACGGTTGGGGCTTCGCGTCGGCAGCCAGATCAAGGTGGGTCGGAGGCTCTGGGGTGCGGAGCGTCGTATCGATCTGGTGTTGCGCAAGGACGACTCCGGCCGGAGCCTCGGCATCGAATGCAAGTACCAGGGCGTCGGCGGCTCCGCGGAGGAGAAGATCCCCGCGACGATTCAGGACATCGCGGCGTGGCCCATTCCGGGCATCGTCGTCTTTGCCGGACAGGGATTCTCGGACAACATGCGCGCATATCTGCATTCCACGGGCAAGGCGGTAGCCCATGAGGACCTGCACGGCTGGCTTACGCTGTTCTTCGGCCTTCCGGACGATGCATCCGGACAGCCGCAGGTAGTCTGATGTCCGTAACTCTCGGCTCCGAACGCCTCCTCGCCTCGGGCATGCTGGCCGGCCGGCGTGTCGGGGTGGTCTCGAACCCCGCCTCGGTCGACGCTGCGTTCGGCCACATCGTGGACCGCATCGCGGCCCGGCCCGACGTGACGCTGGCCGCGCTGTTCGGACCGCAGCACGGCTTCCACGCCGACGTGCAGGACAACATGATCGAGACGGCGCACGCGCGGCATCCGCGCCTGGGCGTGCCGATCCACTCGCTCTACAGCGACACCCGCGAGCCGACGGCGGAGATGCTCGACGGCCTCGATGTGCTGGTGATCGACCTGCAGGATGTCGGAACGCGCGTCTATACCTACATCTACACGATGGCCAATTGCCTGCGGGCGGCGCGGCGCCACGCACTGCCGGTGGTGGTGTGCGACAGGCCCAACCCGATCGGTGGCGAGGAGGTGGAGGGCCCCGTCCTCGATCCGGCGTGCGCGTCGTTCGTCGGACAGTTTCCGATTCCCCTGCGACACGGACTGACCATCGGCGAGCTGGCCCGGCTGTTCAACGACTGCTTCGACATCGGCGCCGAACTGGAGGTCATCCCGCTCGAAGGGTGGTCTCGGTCGATGTATCACGACGACGCGGGCGTTCCCTGGGTCATCCCATCGCCCAACCTGCCGACACTCGACAGCGCGATCGTCTATCCCGGCGCGGTGTTGCTGGAGGGCACGCTGCTGTCCGAAGGCCGCGGCACGACGCGCCCGTTCGAGCTCTTCGGCGCGCCGGAAATCGAGCCGGACAAACTGGCGCAGAGCCTGAACGCGCTCGACCTGCCCGGCGTGTACTTCCGGCCGGTGACGTTCGAGCCGACGTTCCAGAAGCATGCGGGACGCCCTTGCGGCGGGTGCCAGATCCACGTCACCGACCGGCGTGCGTTTCGTCCGGTGCTGGCCGGGGTTGGCGTAATCGCCGCGTGCCGGCAGATGCTCCGCGATCGGTTCGGCTGGCGCAAGCCGCCGTACGAGTACGAGAACACCAAGATGCCGATCGACATCCTCGCCGGCTCGCCCACCCTGCGGCGGCATATCGCCGCCGGGCTCCCCGCGGCCGACATCGCCGCGGAGTGGGAAGGCGATCTCGCAGAGTTCGAGGCGCTCCGCCGGAATTACCTCCTGTACTGAGCCGCAAAACGACCCTTGCGACACGGGCCTCGGCCGGACACCTCGCTACGCCCTCACGGGGCATTTCGTCCATCCGCCATGGAGCGGACGTTCGAGTGATACGATCACAGATTCGACTCATGGGACAATCGAATGGCCTCCGGGTCGACAGCGCCATCCGGATCATGGGGACGCCGACCCGCGTGCTCGCCGCATTCCTCGACGCGCAGGCCCTGGCCGCCTGGTGGGGCGTGCTCCGGTCGGTCACAACGCCGCGCCCGCTCGGCGTCTACGCCCTGGAGTGGGGAACCGCGAACGGCCTGGCCGGCGGCGTGTTCCACGGCACGGTGATGGATTACCGCCCCGGCCGCGAACTGTTCGTGGCCAACGCCTACTGGCTGCCCACCGGCGACGAGCCGCTCGGTCCGATGGGGCTGGAGGTCACCTGCAGCATAGACGGACCGGCCACGCGGGTACGAGTGCGACAGAGCGGGACGGACAGCGGCAGGCGCTGGAAGCGCTATCAGGACGACATGACCTCCGGGTGGAGGCTGTCGCTCGACGCCCTGAAGCAGTACATCGAGGAGGGCGCGGCACCGCGACTGCTCGCGAGCGATCTCCCGGACCGCGGGTAGGGCGGGAGAGCTTCCCGCGGCATACTCCACCCCGACTCCGATTCAATGCCTCCTGACCGCATCGTCATCGTCGGCGGCGGCGTCGTCGGCTCCAGTATCGCCTGGCACCTCCGGACCGGCGGTTTCGAAGGCGAGGTCGTTGTCGTCGAGCGCGATCCGACCTACCGGCGGGCCTCGTCGTTTCTCGCCATGGGCGGCGTGCGGCAGCAGTTCGGGTCCGCCGCGAACATCCGGCTCGCCCAGTACAGTGTCCGCTTCTACGAGCGGTTCGACAACGCGATGCGAACGCCGGAGCACCGGCCGCGGGCGTGGTTCCGGCAGCGCGGCTACCTGTTCCTGGCCAACGACGACAACGCCGGGCGGCTCGAACGGCGCTACGAGCGGCAGCGCGCGCTCGGGGCACGCGTCGAACGCGTGGATGTCGACGCGATCCGCTCCCTCGTGCCCGATCTGGCCGTCGACGACCTACGATTCGGCGTGTTCGGACCGGACGACGGGTACGCCAACCCCCGCGAGGTGCTGGCCGGCTTCCGGCACGCTGCCGCGGCGGCCGGGGCGGCCTGCGTCACCGGAGAGGTCACGCACCTCGGGGTGGCTGCAGGGCGGGTGCGCGGCGTGACCCTCCAGGACGGCACGGAACTCGAAGCGCGCGCGGTGGTCAACGCGGCCGGCCCCTTCGCCGCGCGGCTTGCCGCACTCGCGGATCTCGAACTGCCGGTACAACCCGTCAGGCAGCACCTCTTTCGCTGTGCCCTGCCTCACCGCTGGCCCTACCGCTTCCCGGTGGTGATCGATCCGGGCGGGGTTCACTGGCGCCACGACGATCCGGTCGTCTCCGGCGATCCGGATCGGATCATCGTCGCCCGCACCCGGCTCGACGAGCCGCCCGGAGAGAACTTCGAATGCGACCGGGACCGTTGGACCGGCGACTTCCGGCCGCCGCTTCTCGCGCGCCTGCCGGCCTTCGAGGCGGCCGAGCTGGTGGAAGGCTGGGCCGGTCTCTACGAGATGACGCCCGACCACAACCCGCTCCTCGGCGAGCACCCGCAACTGGAGGGGTTCTACCTCGCCAACGGCTTCAGCGGGCACGGGTTGATGATGGCTCCGGCAACGGGAGCGGCCCTGGCGGAACTGCTGACAACCGGCGCGTCGACCCGTGTCGATATCCGCGCTTTCGATCCCGGTCGCTTCGCGCGCGGCACGGAGTTCCGCGACGACGCCATGATCTGATCGCAGCATGCAACTCGACGACTGGTTCGAACACGCGCGGCGCGACGCCCTGCGGCGAGGGTTGCCGGACCTCGAACCGCTGCTCGACATGCTGTTTCGGGCCACCCGGAAGCTCCGGGCGGCGGACTGGGCACGCACCGGCGAGCTCGACGCGGCCGGCCGTGAAGTGACGGCCGGTGACGACGCCGGGGCGCGCGCGGGAAACGTCGATCCTGCACCGCCGCGGCGCGGAGCAGGGCGATGATCGCGTCGTCCGGAACGACCATCGCCGATCTCGGGCTCGCGTTGCGCAACGGGACGACCACCGCGGCCACACTCGTGGACGAGTGCCTCGCAGCGATCGCGGCACACGACCCGGTCCTCAACGCGTTCATCACGGTCCTGTCCGACGACGCGCGGCGGCAGGCTCGCACCCTGGATGAAGAGTTGGCGCGCGGCATCGACCGCGGACCGCTGCACGGCATCCCGATCTCGCTGAAGGACATCATCGATCTGGCGGGCAAGCCGACCACGGCGGCTTCCCGACTGCGGACCGAACACCGGGCGCCAGCGGATGCACCGGTCGCCGCGCGCCTGCGCGCCGCCGGTGCCATCTTCATCGGCAAGTGCAACCTGCACGAGCTGGCGTTCGGCACAACCGGCGAGGAGTCGGCGTACGGGGCAACGCGCAACCCCCACGCGCCGGCTTGCGTTCCGGGCGGGTCGAGCAGCGGCTCGGCGGTCTCCGTCGCGACGGGAATGGCGTTGGCCTCGATCGGGACCGACACCGGCGGCTCCATTCGCATCCCGGCCTCGGCCTGCGGCGTGGTCGGGCTGAAGCCGACCCACGGCGAGGTGAGCGTCGCGGGAGTCGTGCCCCTGGCACCGTCGCTCGACCATGTAGGCCCGATCGCCCGCTCGGTCGGCGACGCCGCCACCCTGTACCGCATCATGCGCGACGGCTCGGGCGACGTCCGCCGGTCTGCGCCTGCGAATGAACCGCCGGTCGATTCGCGACCGCGCCTGGGCATCCCGCGGCGATACCTGCTCGACCTGCTGGAGCCGGCCGTCGAGCGCGCGTTCGCAGGCGCCGTTGAGCGGCTGGAGCGCTCCGGATGGCGGATCGATGACGTCGACCTCGCCCACGCGGCCGACACGGCCCCCATCTATCTGCATACGCAGCTCGCCGAGGCGGCCGACTGCCATCGTGCGGATCTCGAGAATCGGCCGGCGGCGTACGGGCGAAGCGTGCGGCTGCGGCTCGAGCTGGGCCGCTACGTGCTGGCCGAGGACTATGTGCGGGCGCAGCGCGGACGGAGCGTCCTCACGGCGGAGGTGGACGCCGCCCTCATCCAGCGCGCGGCGCTGCTCCTCCCTACGCTGCCGGTCGTACCCCCGCGCATCGGCACCGAGTCAATCGCCATCGGGAAGGTCACCGAAACCACCCGCGCGCTGACCCTGCGGCTGACGCAACTGTTCGACGTCACAGGACACCCGGCGATCTCCGTCCCGTGCGGAACGGCAGGGGGACTGCCGACAGGGTTGCAACTCGTCGGACGCCGCGGCGAGACGGAGCACCTGCTCGCCCTGGCCGCCGCCTGCGAGGCCGCCCTCGGCCGGGTAACTCCGTGGGCCTACTCTCCCCGCGCCTTCGCCCGCAGTTCGTCGTAGCTGCCGCCGGGGGTCGCCGCGGTCTCCACCGGAAGCCCGGCCGGCGCCCAGCCCTCTTGCATGACCTGTCCGGTGAACTGGTCACGAGCCCCACCGAAGCCGCCGAGCACGTTGCTGACGTCGGTGTAGCCGGCCGCGGCCAGCATCTCGGCCGCGCGGGCCGAACGGCCTCCCATCTGGCAGCCGATCAACAGCTTGGCATCTGAAGGCTGCGTCCCCTTGACCACGGCCAGAAAGTCGAGATTCGGCTGCATCTGACGGGTCGCAGGATCGAAGTGGAGCAGCGGCACGTTGACGGCGCCCGCGGGATGCCCCTGGTCGTACTCGGACGTCGCACGGACATCGATGTACGTGTAGCCTTCCTCGGTCTGCAAAGTGTGGGCGTCCTTGACGCCGACGTGTTTCACGCTCATAACCCGCGCATAGTAGCATTGCCGGCTTGATCGAACGGCTCTTTCACGACTGGGAACACCGCCTCGTCGCGGCGACGACCGACCGGGTCGTCCGGCCGTTCGAGTGGGGGCTCGACTGGATTTCCGACCCCGAGCGGGAGAGCAGCCCGCGGGCAGGCACCGCGGGCATCGACAGACCGTTGCCGCCCCGCGAGATCTTGCGGGCGTGGGCGGCCGACGCCACCGCCCACAGCGAGCGATTCTACGCCGCGCCACCGAACCGCCACTTCGAGTTCGACGGTCACCGCCTGCGCTTCCCGAGCGCGTTTCCCACACCCCACATCGAGAACCACACGGTCCACGCGCGGTATTTCCCCGCATCGTTCCGCCCCGGCCAACGCCGGCGCGGAGTCGTGGTGCTGCCTCACTGGAACGCCGATTCCGGCAGCCACGTCGTACTGGCCCAACTGCTCGCGCGGTTCGGGGTCAGCGCGCTCCGCCTGAGCCTGCCCTACCACGACGCCCGCATGCCGCCCGAGCTGCATCGGGCCGACTACATCGTGAGCGCCAACATCGGCCGCACGGCACAGGTCTGTCGCCAGGCCGTGCTGGACGCCCGCCGCGCCGTCGACTGGCTCCAGGAACGCGGATACGAGCGGATCGGGGTTCTCGGAACCAGTCTCGGCTCCTGCCTGGCGATGCTGACGGCAGCCCACGATCCCCGCGTCTCCGCCGCCGCGCTCAACCACATCTCGCCGTACTTCGCCGACGTCGTCTGGGAGGGGCTGTCGACGGCGCACGTCCGCGCCGGACTCGAGCAATCCATCGACCTGGAGCTGCTCCGCGACCTGTGGCTGCCGATCAGCCCGGCCCCCTATATCGACCGCATGCGCGGCACCCGCACGCTGTTGGTCTACGCGCGCTACGACCTCTCGTTCCCGGTGCACCTCTCCCGTCGACTGGTCGCCGACTTCCGCGCACGAGGGATCGGTCCGGAAGTCTTCGTGCTGCCTTGCGGCCACTACAGCACCGGCGTGGCGCCGTTCAACTGGCTGGACGGCTTCGTGCTGGTGCGTTTCCTGCGGCGCGCACTGTAAGCCTCCGCGGGAGCGGGACGGAGGTCTACGTCTGGACATGGAGGTAGCGCAGCAGGCTCCAGACCGCCTCGTAGAGCAGCCCCGCCAACTCGCGCACGAGGGGTGTCACGTCCCCCTCGGTCACGGCGTCCGCCACGGTCACCGGTTCGGTGAACAGCAGCCAGATCGTGGCCGCCGCCAGGACAGCGGCCAGCAGACCGGCGATTCCGACCAGGCTCATGCCGAAGCGGGCCAGGGACATGGTTCGATACGCCTCAGACATATGACGAACGAACGGCCGTTCCGGTTTATACCGTCAGCGGATGAATTCGTCCACCGCCATCTCGACCGGCTCGCCGAGCCCGAGGCCGGCCAGCGAGGGCCGAACCTCCGGCGGCCCGACCACGACCACGCGGAGGGCGCCGGGGTCGAGCCGCCGACTCGCCGCATCGGCCGTCGCACCGGCGTCGACCCCCGCCACCCGCTCGACGAAGGTCGAGTACTCGTCATCGGGCAGCCCGAACAGCGCGAGGCGCATGGCGGCATACGCCACCTGGCCGAGCGTCTCGAAGTTGCGCGCGTACCCGCTCGTAAGGACCGGGCGGGCCGCCGCCAGCTCGTTCTCCGTCACCGGGCGCACATCGCGGATCTCGCGGATCTCGCGCACCGCCTCGATGATGGCGTCACTGGTCACCGCGGCATCGACCGCTGTCTGCAGCGTGAACGGCCCTTGACGGCGGCGGCCCTCGAACGACGTCCGGACGCCGTAGGTGTAGCCCCTGCTCTCCCGCAGATTGAGATTGAGCCGACTGACGAACTGCCCGCCGAGCACCATGTTCATGACCATGACAGCCGGGTAGTCGGCGGCGTGACGGACGATGCCCAGGTGCCCGATCCGGATCTCGGACTGCACCGCGCCGGGGCGCGGCACGAAGGTCAGCCGGCCGAGCGGCGGCTCACCGCAGGGCAAGTCGTCCCCGTCACCGGACCCCGCGGTACCGTTCGCCGCAGTCGCCGGAGCCGGAATCGCGGAAGCGACCGATGCAAGATCCGGATCTCTCCGTGCTCCGCCGCCGGCCACAATCAGTGTCCATCGGTCCGGCGCATAGTGCGCGGCATGGAACGCCCGGACATCGTCGATTGAGATCCGGGCGAGCGCGGTCTCGCCGCCCGCCGGCGTATGTCCGTAGGGATGCGTTCCGTAGACGGACCGCAGAAACGCCCTTTCCGCCACCGCGGCGGCAACACGCCGCAACTGGACGATCCGGCTGATTCGCAGCGCGCGCACGCGCTCCACCTCCTCCGGATCGAAGCGCGGCTCGGTCGCCAGCTCGATCAGCAGCGCGAGCGCCTCGCGGGCATGCCGCGCCAGCGCGGTGATGGACAACACAGTGGCGTCGCTCGTGACGTCCGTCCCCAGACGCCCCCCGATGCGGGCGAGCTCGTCGTGCAAATCGGTGCCCGTCCGCCGGCGCGAGCCGTCATCCAGCAAATCGGCGGTGAAGGCGGCAAGCCCTTCGCGCCCCGGCGGGTCGGCCGCGGATCCGGACGGAACGAGCAGCACGAGGCTGACCAGCTCCGGCTCGCGGTGATCCAACGTCCAGAGGCAAGCACCGTTCGGCAGCGTCTCGCGCTCGATGACGGGAAACCTCAGCGGCGCCGGCACGCCCACGGGCGGCAGCCTGTTTCGATCGACTGCCACTACCGAACCTCCACCGGGGTCGATCCGGGGAGGGCGGCATCGGCGTGCCCGGCCGGAACGACACTGAGAGCGAGACGTGACCCGACTCCGAGATCCGCGCGCACGGCCGCCGCGACGCTGTCGGGAGTCGCCCGCAGGTAGCGCTCCAGATCGGCCGCCGCGTAGGCGGGTGTGCCGACGTACACGTTGTACAGGTTCAGCAGGTCCGACCGCCCGCCGAATCCTCCGACCGACTGCCTCTGCCGCGCCGAATCCGCTTCGAGCAGGTTGCGGGCGCGCTCGATCTCGCCGGCCGTCGGACCGTCGGCAGCCAGCCGTGCGATCTCCTCCTCGATGACGGGCTCCAGCTCGGCCAGCGTACGGCCCGAAGCCGCGGTCGCGACCACGGTGAAGTGGCCCGCGATCTCCATCGAGGACTGGTGCGCCGTCACGTCTATGGCGAGCCGCCGATCCTGGAGCAGGGCGCGGTACAGCCGGGACGACTTGCCGCCCGCGAGCACCGTCGCGGCCAGATCCAGCTCGGCGTCGCGAGGCCCGAACAGCCGCGGCGCCGCCCATCCCAGATAGAGGCGGGGCGCCTCCACGCGATCTTCCAGCAACAGCCTGGCGGGCCCGTCTCCGGGGGCGTCCGCCCCGGTTGGCACGGGCGGCGGCGCCGGTCCCGCGGGGATTTCCTCGAAGTGCGTGCGCGCCGCCTCGATGGCGTTGTCGGCGTCCACGTCGCCGGCGATCGCCAGCGACGCGTTGGCGGGATGGTAGTACGTCGCGAAGAACTCCCGCACGTCGTCGAGAGTCGCCGCGCGCACGTCGTCGGGCCAGCCGATGACCGGCCAGTGGTACGGATGCGGCGCCGGATGCCGGGCTGCCATCAGCGTCATCGAAGCGAGCCCGTACGGCCGATTCTCGTAGCTCTGGCGCCGCTCGTTCAGGACGACGTCACGCTGCGTGTCCAGCTTCTCGCGGGTTAGTGCGGGCAGCAGGTAACCCATCCGGTCCGACTCCATCCACAGCGCCCGCTCGAGCGCCCCGCGCGGCACCACCTCCCAGTAGTTGGTGCGGTCCGCGCTGGTCGACCCGTTCAGCGTCCCCCCGGCCTCCTGCAGCGGACGGAAGAACCCGCTGTCGTGGTGCGCGGAACCCTCGAACATCAGGTGCTCGAACAGGTGCGCGAAACCGGTCCGGCCCGGTCGTTCGTTCTTCGAGCCGACGTGGTACCAGACGTTGACCGCGACGATCGGGCAATCGTGATCCTCGTGCACGATGACGTCGAGCCCGTTGTCGAGGGTCACCTTTACGTGGGAAATCTCCGGCGGCACGCTGGACTTCCTACTCTCCGAGAATCTGCACGACCACCTGCCGTTGCCGCGGACGGGTATCGAGCTCGGCCAGCACGATCTGCTGCCACGTGCCGAGCGTTACCCGCCCGTGCCGGAACGGCAGGGTCAGCGAGGGACCGAGCAACGCGGCACGGACGTGGCTCGACCCGTTGTCGTCGCCCCACTGCTCGTGGTGTCTGTACACTCCCGCCCGCGGCGCGAGGCGTTCGAACATCGAGCCTAGGTCGGCCACCGCCCCCGGCTCGTACTCGATGGTCGTGATGCCGGCTGTCGATCCGACGACAGCGACGGTCACGATACCGGCGGACAGCCCGGAACCGGCCACAGCCCCGGACACCACCTCCGTAAGATCGCGCACGTCGCCCTGCCCGGACGTCTGCGCCTCGTGGGTGACGGTCTGCACCATGGTCGCCTTGGAAACTCTCGATGATAACAGCGGAACCGCGACGGCGACGATGCCCGGGCCGGACGCCCGCTCCGCAGAAACGGTGCAGGCTCCCGCCCAGGCCCGGATGGGCGGCAATCGGAGCCGCAAACGGCGACGCTCCCGGCCTAGCGCCCCGAAACGCCTCGCAGGCTCGGCGTTTCGGCCCATCCCCCCCGCTCCATGAGCTCGCGCCGAAAAACTCACGCCGTTGCGTTTCTACGGCGCAAGCTCCTAGCGCCGCCAAACCCGGCGCAAGGCTCCGTGTTCGGCCCCAGCCCCCACCACCCCAGGAGCCTGCGCCGCAGAACTCACTTCGTTGCGTCCTGCGGCGCAGACTCCTAGAATCGGGGAATCGAGAGGACGCCAATGTTGACCATCCTGCACGGAAGAATCGACC
>CATQHX010000072.1 GCA_958296065.1 Vicinamibacterales bacterium
CGCAATCTTCCCGACGATGCGTTTCGAGCAGACGAACCGCGCGATCTTCACGAAGCTGTCGTACCTGTTCCGGTTCTGAGGCGTCGCAGGGGGGAGGATGCCGTGACCGCGCTCTCGGTCAACGTCAACAAGATCGCGTGGCTGCGCAACTCGCGGGAGGGCGCCCGGCCCAGCGTCCTCGACGCGGCGCGGACCGCCATCGCGGCGGGCGCACACGGCATCACCGTCCACCCGCGGCCCGATCAGCGCCACATTCGCCCGGCCGACGTGGAGGCGCTGGCCGCGCTGCTGGCCGCCGAGGCGCCGCAGGTCGAGTTCAACATCGAGGGCAACCCGGCCGCCGGACCCCGCGACAACGGCTACCCGGGCTTCGATCGCCTCGTCGAGACGGCGCGCCCCGACCAGGCGACGCTGGTCCCGGACGCCGACGCGCAGCTCACCTCCGACCACGGCTGGGACCTCTCCGATCCGGCCGCGGACCGCTTCGTGCGGGAGGTCGCCGCCCGCTACCGGGGTTGGGGCGTCCGGGTCAGCCTCTTCGTGGACCCGGTGGAGGAGCAGATCGCCCGCGCGAAGGAGTGCGGCGCCGACCGCGTCGAGCTCTACACCGGCCCTTACGCCGACCGCGTCGAACGGCACGGGCTGGAGCACCCGGTGACCCGAGCGAGCCTGGAGACTTACGCCCGCGCCGCACGGTATGCGGGAGAGCTCGGGCTCGGCGTCAACGCCGGCCACGACCTGAACCTGGACAACCTCGCGGCGTTCATCGCCGTCGGCGGCATCGCGGAGGTCTCCATCGGCCACGCGCTGATCGCCGACGCGCTGGAGATGGGCCTGTCGACGGCGGTGCGGCGGTACCTCGACGCCCTCGCGGCCGGAGCGTCCGGTCTGGACGTCACGGATGCGCGAATCCGGACGCCCTGATGACGTGAGAAAGTAGTGTCAAGGCCCGCTACTCGCCCTCCGGAAGCGCGAAGGCGACCAGGCGCGGGCCGCCGCCGACGGTCATCGCGATGTACTGCCGGCCGTCGAGCAGATAGGTCATCGGGGTCCCGATGGCGCCGCTCGGCAGGTCCACCGAGGCCAGCTCCGTCCCGTCCGTCTTGTCGTAGGCGACTAGGCGCGGGCCGTTGTTCGTCCCGCCGGCGGTGAGGCAGTAGATCAGCAGCGTCCTGGTCAGCAGCGGGCCGTTGCTGCCGTTGTCCCCGCCGAGCGGCGGCAGGTTCAGGTGCCGCAGGCGCGGGTGGTTGCGGTAGCGGTCGCCGTTGCCGGTGGGGACCCACCAGGCGTGCTCGCCGGTGTTCAGATCGATGGCGGTCATGCGCGAGTAGGGCGGCTTGAGCAGCGGCAGCCCCTGCGGCATCTGCGGGCTGTCGCGGATGGCGCCGCGCCGGGCCAGCCGCTCGTCCTCCGGGGCGCCGTGGGTGTAGGCGACCGTCGCCCCGAGCGCCGGGTCCGGCTCGTACAGCGGGATGACCGTGGCCTGGTTGCGCGACGGGATGTAGAGCATGCCGGTCTCGGGATCGACCGCGGCGCCGGCCCAGCCCGCCGTGCCGCCGTCGGGCGGGCGCATGATGGTGCCGCGCGTGACGCCTTCGACAGGCCGGTCGAGCGGCGTGAACAGCGGTCCGAGCCGGAAGCCTTCCACCGCCTCCACCGCCATCTGGCGGATCTCCGGCGTGAAGTCGACCAGGTCGTCGATGCCGATCCCCTGGTAGTCGAACGGAGCCGGCTTCGTCGGGAACGGCTGCGTCGGCGACACGACCTCGCCCGGCATGTTGGTCTCGGTCGGCACCGGGCGCTCCTCGATGGGCCAGATCGGATCGCCGGTGACGCGGTCGAACACGTAGACGAAGCCCTGCTTGCTCACCTGCGCGATCGCCTTGATCGGCCGGCCGTCGACGACCACGTCCACCAGGTTCGGATGGGTGGGGAAGTCGTAGTCCCACAGCCCGTGGTGCACGGCCTGAAAGTGCCATTCGCGCTCGCCCGTCTCCACGTCGACGGCGATCAGGGTCTCCGAGAACAGGTTGTCGCCGAGCCGGTCGGCGCCGTAGTAGTCGTTGGTCGTCGTGCCGGTCGGCAGGTAGACGTGGCCCAGCTCGTTGTCGCCGGCCAGCATCGACCAGACGTTGGCGTTGCCCGAGTAGCGCCACGACTGGTTCAGCCAGGTGTCCGCCCCGAACTCGTCGGCGCTGTTGGGCACGGTGTGGAAGTCCCAGGCGTGCTCGCCGGTGCGCACGTCCCAGGCCCGCACCCAGCCGGGGATGGCTTCCTTGGTGATGCGCCGGTCGGCCACGTGCGAGCCGTGGATCACCCGGTCGCGGACGACGATCGGCGGCGAGTGGATGCCGTAGAGCAGGGCGTTCAGGTAGTCGCGCTCGCCGCGGTTGGCGCGCGGAACGCCGTTCATGGCGTCGACCATGCCGCTGCCGTTCGGACCGAAGTCGGCGCAGGGCTGCCCGGTCTTCGCCTCGACGCAGACCAGGTAGCCGTTGCCGGTGCCCCAGAAGATGCGCTCGTCCCCTTCGCCGTCGGTCCAGTAGGCGACGCCCCGCTGGCGCCACGTCCCGGTCATCGTCGTCGTGCCCTCTTCGTAGCTCTTGGGGTTGAAGACCCAGAGCGTCTCGCCGGTCTTCGCGTCGACGGCGACGCCCTGCGACAGCGGCGTATTGAAGTAGAGCACCCCGTCGACCATCAGCGGCGTGGCCTGGAAGCCGGTCGCGCTCGGCAGGTGGCCGGTGCGGTAGAGGTCGGGGGTCTCCTCGACGAGCGCCTCGACGACCGCGTCGAGCGGCGCCCACCACTCGCCCCCGCCCGGCGTCGACTTGCTGACGCGGTTGTCGACGGACGTCCACTCCCAGGCCAGCTCCAGGTCGGCGAAGTTGCTCGCGTCGATCTGGTCCAGCGGCGAGTACTTCTTGCCGCCGATGTCGCCGGCGTAGCTGCGCCACTCGCCGTCGGAGGTGTCGTAGGTCTGCCACGGCCCGGCCGTCGTGTCCTGCTGGGCGTGAGCGGGAAGTGCCGCCCAGGCCAGGGCGGCGAGCAGGAGAACCGGCGCGAAACGCATTGACTGGCGCATGGTGAAACCTCTTTGCAGGCCGCGGCGTCCGCGGCATGAACACGGTCGGGGTGTGCTCCAACGCCTCAGGAACGCGACAACACGACTGCTCGATGGCCCGACGCGACCATCGAGCCTGTGTCTACCGCTCCGGTAGCGCGAACGCGATGAGCTTGGGGCCGCCGCCGACGGTCATCCCGATGTACTGCCGGCCGTTGACCATGTAGGTCATCGGCGTGCCGATGGCGCCCGACGGCAGGTCCACCGACGCCAGCTCCGTCCCGTCGGCCTTGTCGTAGGCGACGATTCGCGGGCCGCCGTTCGAGCCGCCGGCGGTGAGGCAGTAAATCAGCAGGGTCTTCGTCAGCAGCGGGCCGTTGATGGCGTTGTCCCCGCCGAGCGGCGGCAGGTCCAGGTCGCGCAGCAGCGGGTGGTTGCGGTAGCGGTCGCCGTTGCCGGTCGGCACCCACCAGGCGTGCTCGCCGGTGTTCAGATCGATGGCGGTCATGCGCGAATAGGGCGGCTTGACCAGCGGCAGCCCCTGCGGCATCTGCGGCTGGCGGCGGATGTTGCCGCCCCGGGCGAGGCGTTGCGCCTCCGGCGCGCCATGCGTGTAGGTGACCGTGGCGCCGAGCGCCGGGTCGGGCGAGTAGAGCGATACCACCGCCGTCTGGTTGCGCGACGGGACGTAGAGCATGCCGGTTTCGGGATCGACAGCGCCTCCGGACCAGCCCGCGGTGCCGCCCGGCGGCGGACGCATGAGGGTGCCGTTCGTGACGCCCTCGATCGGACGGTCCAGCGGCGTGAACAGCGGTCCGAGCCGGAAGCCTTCGACCGCCTCGATCGCCATCTGCCGGATCTCCGGGGTGAAGTCGACCAGGTCGTCGAGGGTGACCCCCTGGTAGTCGAACGGGGCCGGCTTCGTCGGGAACGGCTGCGTCGGCGACGGCACCTCGCCCGGCATGTTCGACTCGGTCGGCACCGGGCGCTCCTCGATCGGCCAGACAGGGTCGCCGGTGACGCGGTCGAACACGTAGACGAAGCCCTGCTTGCTGACCTGCGCGATCGCCTTGATCGGGCGGCCGTCGACGGTCACGTCCACCAGGTTCGAATGCGTCGCGAAGTCGTAGTCCCACAGCCCGTGATGGACCGCCTGGAAGTGCCACTCGCGCTGCCCGGTCTCGACGTCGACGGCGATCAACGTCTCCGAGAAGAGGTTGTCGCCGAGCCGGTCGATCCCGTAGTAGTCGTTGGTGGTGGTCCCGGTCGGGAGATACACGTGCCCCAGCTCGTTGTCGCCGGCCAGCATCGACCAGACGTTGGCGTTGCCCGAGTAGCGCCAGGATTCGTTCAGCCAGGTGTCGACGCCGAACTCGTCGGCGCCGTTGGGCACGGTGTGGAAGTCCCACGCGTGCTCCCCGGTGCGGACGTCCCAGGCGCGCACCCAGCCCGGCACCGCCTCCTTGGTGATGCGGCGGTCGGCGACGTGCGAGCCGTGGATCACCTTGTCGCGCACGACGATCGGCGGCGAGTGGATGCCGAACAGCATCGCGTTCAGGTAGTCGCGCTCGTCCCGGCTGGCCCGCGGCAGGCCGACCATGGCGTCGACCCGGCCGCCGCCCTCGGGGCCGAAGTCGGGGCACGGCTGCCCGGTCAGCGCGTCGACGCAGATCAGGTAGCCGTTGCCGGTGCCCCAGAAGATGCGCTCGTCCCCCTCGCCGTCGGTCCAGTAGGCGACGCCCCGCTGCGACCAGGGGTTGCTCATCGTCGGCGTCCCCTCCTCGTAGGCCTTCGGGTTGTAGACCCACAGCGTCTCGCCGGTCTCCGCGTCCACGGCGACGCCCTGCGACAGCGGGGTGTTGAAGTACAGGACTCCGCCCACCATCAGCGGCGTCGCCTGCAGGCGCGACAGGATCGGCCGGTGTCCGGGGCGGTAGAGGTCGGGGGTGTCCTCGACCAGCGTGTCGACGACGGTGTCGAGCGGGGCCGTCCACTCGCCGCCGCCCGGCGTGCTGCGGCTTATGAAGTGGTCGACGGTAGTCCACTCCCAGGCGATCTCCAGGTCGGCGAAGTTGCTGGCGTCGATCTGGTCGAGCGGCGAGTACTTCGTGCCGCGCACGTCGCCGGCGTAGCTCATCCACTCGCCGTTGGAGGTGTCGTAGGTCTGCCACGGCCCGGCGTCCTGCTGGGCGTTCACGGCGGACGATCCGCTGAAGAGGAGTGCAAGCATCAGGGCGAGCGAAAGCGACTGGCGCATGAGATGACCTCCGTTCGTATCGCTGGGCCGGGTTGACGCACCCGGTACTCGAATCGCGTCGGTGCCGGCAATCCTACACCGTTCAGTCTCGACGTTCTCGCGCGGGCCGTCAGGCGAGCGCATACCATGTGCCGCGCCCGGATCCGTGCCGCGTCAGATGACCGTTGCGGGTCAACGCCCTCACGTGATCCTTGATCGTGTTGCGGCTCGCACCGGTTGCTGCAACTGCGGCGCGGATCGTCACGCGTCCATGTTCGCGAGCAAGCTCCAGAATCCGCAACGAGAGCTCGGGCAGGCCGCCGATTGTCAGGCGCTCACGCTCGATCCTCTCGTGCAGATGCCGCTTCTGCCTTTGGAGCGCCGTCAGAAAATAGTTGAGCCAGGGATCCCAGTCGGGTTCGGCGGTCCGCAATGTCGTCTGCGTGCGGCGCAGGGCCAGGTAGTACGCGTCCCGGCTCCGTTCGATGACGCTCTCCAGCGAGCAGTAGGGGACGTAGGCGTACCCGGCGCGCAACAGCAGCAGGGTGGTCAGAATCCGCGACAGGCGCCCGTTGCCGTCCTGGAACGGATGGATGGCCAGGAAGGCGACGACGAAGACGGCGATGACCAGCAGCGGGTGCAGGTCGGCAGGGCGAGTCAGACCGGTCCGTGTCCACGCGAGCAGCTCGGCCGTCAGCCGAGGCGTGTCGAAGGGCGCGGCGGTCTCGAAGACCACGCCCAGTCGCGTTCCGCCGGGACCGAACGCCTCCACGTGGTTCGGGAGCGTCTTGTAGCCGCCGCGATGGCGCTCGTCCTTCTCCGAGTACTTCAGCAGGTCGCGGTGAAGCTGGCGGACGTGGTTCTCGGTGAGGTCTATGACTTCCCAGGCCGTGAAGACCGTGTTCATCGTGTCGGCGCAGCCCGCGACCTCCTGCTCGTCGCGCGTCGCGAACGACCCGACCTCGATGGCGGCGAGAAGCTGCTCGACCTCCCGGTCGCTCAGCGTTGCTCCTTCGATGCGGGTCGACGAGCCGATGCTCTCGACAGTCGCTACATGCCGCAGGCGGGACAGCCGCTCGGGCGCGAGACGCCCCACTGCGAGCCACGCGCCCTTGAATTCATCGATCTCGGCGATGAGGCCGAGCGTTTCGCGAGTCACCCTCAACGACGACACGTCCGGCGAGCCATCCATTGGCCCATCCGATTCCATCCAATATGGAGCATGCCACGAGGGCCATCCATTTGTCCATCCGATTCCATCCGATGACGAGCTCTCACGAGAGCGCGCAGCCGAGCGTCCAGGCGACGTTCTTCAGCATGCCGAGGAGGGCCGGATCGCCGAGCGCCTCCAGGCGGGCGCTTGTCGGTGTGCGTGGAACTTTCGGCACGGCCGTGTCACAGATCGCGTGCGATCTCGACGACCGGCGCCGGGTCCATTCCGCCCTTGAGCCAGGCGAGCGGACTGAGCGTGCGCCCGTCCGGCGTTTCGAGCCCGGCGTCCGCGGTCGTGTACCAACGCAGCACGGAGACGGCGTCGAGCGTGCGCGGGACCACCGCGTTCACGGCGCCGATGTTGGGGACGAGTCCGTCGCGGTCGAACTGGAACACCGGGATCTTCCACCGGCCGTCGACCCGAATCGCGTACAGGGCGCCGTCACGGATCAGCTGGCGCACGCGAACCTGCGTGACCGTCGCAAGCAAAAAAACGTAGCACGCATCGTTCGGCCGGCGCCCAAGAGCGTGTTCGTCGCACGTTCTCAAGTGTCCTGCATCCGCGACATGTACGCGCGCAAGACCGCGTTCATGCGGCTCTGGTACCGGGGACCGCGTGCTCGGAACCAGTCGAGCACATCCTGATCGACACGCAGGGAGATCGCTCGTTTCGGTGGAGGAACCACTACCGCGTCATTCCAGAGGTCGGGCGGCAGGTCCTTCAGTTCCGGCGGGGAAGTCGAATCGACCTCGGCATCGGACATCGTCCGGATGCGTTCGATGTCTGCCCGGCCACGGCTGGGTCGGGCCGGTTCAGCTCTGCGCTGCTTCCGCGTAGACTGTGCGCTCACGGCGATTGCTCCTTCGCGCCGAGATGATTCGCCGGGTGTTGCGGCGGTCGTCACGGCGATCGGTATAGACGACGGTGAGGTGGCGAACGCAAAGTCGAATCCGCGCTCGCGCAGGTTGATTTCGCTCTTGCGTTCGTCCCATTCGAACCGCACGATTCAGTATACAAAAGTATATACAACCTCCGGTTGTCCAGCTCGCGCGAGCACGTGCCCTCGCGATTCCGTGTTGCCCGGTCCTGTATCGCGGGGTACGATGCGATAATCGGGTTTGCGCCTTGAGATCGAGGCCTCTGGAGACGAAGGAGCATTGGATGGTGCGACGGCATAGCTGCGGCCCGCGCCGGCCGGCTGGATTGACGGCAGCCGCCGTGCTCCTGTCGGTCGTTGGCGCCATGGTCCTCGCCGGCTTGGCGGTCGAGGCGTCTTCCGCCCGCCTCGAGCCGAGACCGGAGCCACGGCGTCCGGTCCCCGCGCAGGCGCCCGCCACGGCCACGGAGGCGGTGTCCGTTGCACCCCGCGCGGTCCTCGACCGCTACTGCATCACCTGCCACAACGATCGCCTGCGGACCGGCGGGCTGAGCCTGGACGAGGCCAGCGTCGACGCGGCGGATCCGAGCCGCCATGCCGACGTCTGGGAGAAGGTGATCGCCAAGCTGCGCACCGGCGCCATGCCGCCGCCGGGGCGCCCGCGTCCGGACGGGGCGACCTACGATGCGATGGCGAGCCGCCTGGAGGCCGATATCGACCGCGCCGCCGCGGCCAATCCCGACCCGGGCCGGACCAGCACGGTTCACCGGCTGAACCGGACCGAGTACCGCAACGCGATTCGCGACCTGCTGGCCCTGGACCTGGACGTGGAGCCGCTGCTGCCCGGCGACGAGACATCGGACACCGGCTTCGACAACAACGCCGACGTGCTGTCCATCTCCACCGCGCAGCTCGAGCGCTATCTGTCGGCCGCGCGCACTATCACGCGGCTCGCCACCGGGCTGCCGCCGACCGGCCCCGGCTTCGAGACCTTCGATGTGCCGTTGCTCCTGCTGCAGGACGAGCGCCAGAGCGAGGCCATGCCGCTCGGCTCCCGCGGTGGCGTGGCCGTTCCGTATCACTTCCCGGTCGACGGCGACTACCTGATCAAGATCGAGCTGCGGTCGAACTGGCAGGACTACATCCTGGGGATGGGCAACGCCCACCTGCTCGACGTGCGCATCGACGGCGAGCTGGTCGAGCGGCTGACGGTCGGCGGCGACGCACCCGGCCGGCCCGCGCCGGTGACGTTCACCATCGCCGAACGGGGCGACCCGGAGTGGGAGGCCTACCTGCAGTCAGCGGACGAACGGCTCGAAGTGCGGGCGCCGGTCGAGGCCGGCCCGCGCACGGTGAGCGTGTCGTTCGTCCGCAACGTCTGGGAGCCGGAGGGCATCCTGAAGCCGCGGCAGGCGGGCGAGGTGCTCTCGAACGACGAGGTCTACAACGGCAATGCCGCGGTCAGCGCGGTCGCCATCGGCGGGCCGTACGCCGTCACCGGACCGGGAGATACGCCGAGCCGTCAGGCCATCTTCACGTGCCGGCCGGAGACCGCCGCGCCCGCGGACGAGCGGGCCTGCGCGGCCGAGATCGTGTCGCGCCTGGCGCGGCGTGCCTACCGCCGGCCGGTGACGCCGGGCGACGTGGACATCCTGCTCGGCTTCTTCGACAGCGGCCGTGAGGACGGTGGCAGCTTCGACGCCGGCATCCAGCTCGCTCTCGAACGGATGCTGGTCGATCCCGACTTCCTCCTGCGCATCGAGCGCGACCCGGCTGGGGCGGCGGCCGGCGCGCCGTACCGCCTGAGCGACGTCGAGGTGGCCTCGCGGCTGTCGTTCTTCCTCTGGGGCAGCATTCCGGACGATCCCCTGCTCGACGCGGTCGAGCAGGGGACATTGACCGAGCCGGCGGTGCTGGAGGCGCAGGTCCGCCGCATGCTGGCCGATCCCCGGGCGCGGTCTCTGGTCGACGACTTCGCCGTCCAGTGGCTGCACCTGCGCAACCTGGAGGACGTCACCGGCGACCCGGTGCCGTTCCCCGACTTCGACGACAACCTGGTCGAGGCGTTCCGGCAGGAAACCACGCTGTTTCTCGCCAGCACCCTGCGCGAGGACCGCAGCGTGCTCGACGTGCTCGACGCCGACTACTCGTACGTCAACGAGCGGCTCGCGCGCCACTACGGGATTCCGGGCATCTACGGGTCACGCTTCCGGCGCGTCGCGCTGCCGGACCGCGAGCAGCGCGGCGGCCTGCTCGGCCACGGCGGCCTGCTCGCCCTGACCTCGTATCCGACCCGCACGTCGCCGGTGCTGCGCGGCAAGTGGCTGCTCGACACGATTCTCGGCGCGCCTCCGCCGTCGCCGCCGGCCGACGTCCCGGCGCTGCCGGAGCGGGGCGAGGGTGCGCGTACCGCCACCGTGCGCGAGCGGTTGGAGCGCCACCGGCAGGCGCCGGCCTGCGCCACCTGCCACGCGTCCATCGATCCGCCGGGCTTCGCGCTCGAGCAGTACGACGGCCTCGGGGCGTGGCGCACCGCCGACGAGTTCGGCAATCCGATCGACGCCACCGCGACCATGCCGGACGGCCGGACGGTGGCGGGGATGGCCGGCCTCCGCGCGCTGTTGCTGGAGCGGCCCGAGCGGTTCGCCGGCACGGTGACCGAGAAGCTCCTATCCTACGCCCTCGGGCGCGGCCTCGAGCACGTCGACAGGCCGACCGTGCGCGCCGTCGTGCGCGACGCCGCGGCCGACGACTACCGCTGGTCGGCGCTCATCGCGGGCATCGTGAAGAGCCCGGCGTTCCTGATGCGCAACGCGGCGGCGGAATGATGCATGCGATTCCGACGCGACTCGGCGACAAGTAGGGGCAATGCACAGAATGCTGGTGAGCCGCCGGCCGAGTGCGACCATGATCGGCGACTGATAGGAGTGGCGATGGCGCTCTCGGAACGGACGCTTGCCAGGATCTGGGAAAATCCGGATGATGCGGAGTACGACCGGCTATAGGTTCGGCGTGAGGAGAACGACATCATGACCATCAGCAGGAAATCGCTGCCGCGCCGGACCGTGCTGCGGGGCCTCGGCGTGACCTTGAGCCTCCCGTTCCTCGATGCGATGTCTCCCGCGCTCACCGCGCTGGCGAACACCGCGGCAAAGCCCATCCACCGCTTCCAGGCGATCTACGTGCCCAACGGCATGGCGATGCAGTACTGGACGCCGAAGAAGGAGGGCCGCGACTTCGAGCTGACGCCGATCCTGGCCCCGTTCGCGCCGTTCCGCGATCAGCTTCTCGTCGTCTCCGGGCTGCGCGCCTCGTGGGCCTACGTCCACGCGGGTGCGTCGGCGTCGTTCCTGACCGGGACGCCGCGCGGCGGGGTGAACGAGACCGACGTGCTGGCGAGCACCTCGATGGACCAGATCCTCGCGCGCGAGCTGGGCAGGACGACCCAGCTCGGCTCGCTCGAGGTGTCGATGGACAAGTTCGCCAACGCCGGGCAGTGCACCGCCGGGCTGAGTTGCGCCTACACACAGACCATCTCCTGGCGCACGCCGACGATGCCGCTGCCGATGGAGAACAACCCGCGCGCGGTGTTCGAGCGGCTGTTCGGCGACAGCGGCTCGGCGGATCCCGAGGTCCGGCGGGCGCGGCGGCAGCAGAAGCAGAGCATTCTGGACTCGGTGACCGACAAGCTGACCGACCTGAAGGTGGCGGTCGGCCCGCGCGACCGGGTCAAGCTCGAGGAGTACACCGAGGCGGTGCGCGACGTCGAGCGGCGCATCCAGCTCGCGGAGCAGCAGCGCGACGTCGAGCCGTCGTTCACCGAGCAGCCCTCGGCCCCGCCGCGCGTCTTCGAGGAGCACCTGGGCTTGATGTTCGACCTGCAGTTCCTGGCCATTCAGGCCGACCTGACGCGCGTCGTCACCTTCATGATGGGCCGCGAGCAGAGCACCCGCTCGTATCCGCAGATCGGGGTGCCCGACGCGCACCATCCCCTGTCGCACCACGAGGACGATCCGGAGCGGATCGCGGTCATGTCGAAGATCAACGCGTATCACGCGAAGCTCGCGTCCGATTACCTGGCGCGGCTGCGCGCGGCGGAGGACGCCGACGGCTCGCTGCTCGACAACATGACGATCCTCTACGGCACCGGCATCTCCAACAGCACGCGGCACCTGGGCGTCAACCTGCCGCTGCTGGTCCTCGGCGGCGGGACCGGCAAGCTGAAGGGCGGCCGGCACCTGCGCTACCCGGGCGACACGTCGAACGCCGACCTGCTGATGACGCTGATGGACAAGCTCGACATGCCGCTCGACCGGCTGGGCGACAGCACTTCTCGGCTGCCGATCGACACGCTGTCGGAGGTGTGACATGAACGGCGGAGGTGTGAGCATGAGCAGGTTCTCGTGGTGCGCCGGCGCGCTGATCTCGCTTTTTCTGCTGTCGGCGGGGCCGGCCGCACAGGGGCAGTACCGGGTCTTCGTGGCACCGATTACCGACTTCGCCCTGGGCGACGACGGTCCCACCCGGCACGAGTACGTGCTGCACTTCCAGCGGCGGGAGTGCAACGGCATCGTGCCGACATCCAGGGAGGATCTCGCGGACTTCACGGCCTGGTTCGAGTTCGAGGGATCGCACTACGTCCTGCTCTGGGATGCGCAAGGCAATCTGATCGGCTCACGGCGCGCGGTGCTCAATTCCGGCAACATCGTCAAGGACGTCTGCGATGCCATCCGGGAGCATGTAGCCGAGTAGAGTTACCCGGTACGACAGTGCCGGGATGGAGGAGGCTTCCGCCGATGTTCTCGTGTCTTGGTCGGTGCTACCCCGATGAATGACGTGTTTCGACACCTGCATGTTTCCCCTGCACTCGCCTGCGAGTTCCTTGGGGTCTTCTCTCGCGTGGAGGTACAAGGGCTGGCCGATTGACGAGGACGAACGGCGTGCGATTCTCGACTGAGTGGATCGAGCAGGGGCCGAACGCGTCGGCGGAGGAACGAGCGACGCTTTGTCGTTTCCGTCTGTACGTGTCGGAGGAGAACGCCAGCAGGTTCTTCGATCCCTCCTCGGACAGCGCTTGCGACCACGTGACGGTTCCGGCGGTTCACCTGGCCGAAGGCCTCGCTACGGACTGGTGGTCGATTTTCGGCGGTCGTGATCGAGAGCATCCAATCCGCAGCTATCGGACGGGGTTCGCCCTTCCCGACGTCACGTTGGGATTCGACGGTTCGAGGTTGGAGGTGCGGGGAGAGCAGTTCGCTTCCGAGAACCCCGGTGTGCGATTCTGGCAGGTCGGCAGTGAGGGTCTGGCTCGCGATGTGGCAGAGTCCACGTTGGCGGAGTTCATCGAAGAGGTTGCGCGCAGATTGGCGATAGCCGGCGTACCGAACAGCCAGGTGGCTCTGCGCTGGTCGCGCGTGTCGCAATCGCTTGACGATCCGGACGAGCGAGCGTTCTGCGAGGCCGCAGGGGCGCTGGGCATCGATCCGTATGCCCTTTCAGCGAGGGACGCGCGGTTCATCGAGGAGGCGGCCGATCTCTTTTCGGGAGAGGCGCTGATAGAGTTCCTGGCCGGCGTCGGCGACACGGAGCGCGGAGAGCTTCTGAGTTGGGTGCGGGGTGTCGAGGCTGGGCCTCGGGAGCGGGCCTGCCTACCGGAGCTCGACGGCATCGTCGCGCGTTACCGAGGCTACCGCGCGCAGACCGGCGGAGCGTGGCTGGGCGACCGGTTACCGGGCGGCGAGAGTGTTCCGGAATGCCGTGCATATTCCGCGCGGAGAGAGGTTCGGCTCGCTGTCGGACGTCACAGGAAGACTGGGATCTGCAAGCTTTGCCTGTGCTCCAGGTGTTCCTGGCGTTTCGGCGCTCGTTTGTCGAGGGGACGACATTCGGATTCACGTCCGGCAACGCGGGCCGTGGGAATGGGCTCGGCACGCAGAGAGCTTCGCGTTCGTGCGAGCGGTCGGCGATGTCATCTGTTTCGGGGATACGCGGCGCTCCGTCGTGAACCGTCTGCACCGGGCGGAACGGCAGGCGGCAGGCAGGGCGTTCGCCGCGGAGTTCCTGGCGCCGGTCGAGAGCGTGCTGGAGATGGTCGAGAGCGGGCTCGACGATGACGAGATTGCAGGGTCGTTCAACGTGTCGCCCCAGGTGATCGCGCGGCAAATCGAGAACCGGAGCCGCATCCGCGAGGCCTGCACGACGTGATCGACCGCAACGCGCGCGACGTGACGGGGAGCCTGCTCGGCGGGACAACGCTCATGCTTCCGGCAGGTCGTCTCCGGGTACCGGTGCGGCGTCGGGGGCCCGTTCGAGATAGCGGGTCAGATCGCCGGGCCTTGCCGTGGCCGACCGCCGCTTCAGGAACTCGTCGGCTGCCTCGACGGCGCCGATCTTCTGCGCGACGGCCGACGAGATCCACTGGTTGAGGGATACGCCGTCTTCCCTGGCCAGACGCGCGGCCGTTTCCTTCAGCGAGATCGGCAACTGCAGCGGGTACTTGTAGCGGGCAGGCTGACTCATCGGCGAAGTCTCCTCACAATCGCTCCGGGCGTGACCACCTCGATGCCCAACCTCCCGGCGGGCAGGAAGTCCTTCACGTTGTGCGTCACGATGGCTTCGGCGTTGCCGTTGGCGGCGGTCTCGATGACCATCTCGTCATCGGCGTCACGCAACAGTGGGCGTGTTCTCAAGCGCAGGTCGACCGGTTCCGCGACCGCGGCCAGCGCATTCATCACGGCACGGACGTCGGCCGGCGAATGCCCCGTCGCGGCGCGGGTCTCGCGCCGGCTCAGCACGGCCTCGTACTCGAGAAACAGCGCTGTGGAACAGAGCATCCTCACCCTTCCCGTTTCCGCGTACCGCAGCAGCGCGTTGCTCGCGCCCCGGCGGCTCCGAAACGCGGCGACGACCACGTTTGTATCGAGCACGAACCTCATCCGCAACGGCTAGTTTGACATCTTAAAAGATGTCAATGCAAGTCCAGCCTGGGTCCGATTGCCGGCAGGCGGACCTCTCGGACATCGTGAGAAGTGGACGGTGGACGTCGTGAGTCGGCACGTCGGATCTGGCCGAGTAGAGAGCCGGATCCCGGCTCCGGCAGCGCGGCGCGAGATTGCAGTTCGTTCCACGTATCGCCCCAGGTGATCGCGCGGCAGATCGAGCACCGGGACTGCATCCGGGAGGGCTTGCACGGAACGCGTGGAATGAGACGCGGATCCGTTGTCGGGTGTGGGTTCACGCCGCGTCGAACACGTCGGCCACGGTCACGGCGAAGCCGTGGAGGCACACGGAATCGGCTTGCTGGTCGCTGCCGAATACGCCGTGTTCGGCGTACGCATCCCCGGCCAGGGTCAGCACGGTGATCGTCTCGTCCATGGGATTGACGATCCAGTATTCGGGAATGCGCGCTTCCGCGTAGTCGCGGCGCTTGATGTGCGTGTCCCGCTCGGGATCGTCGGGGCTGACGATCTCCATCACCAGGTCGGCGCCGCGCCAGTAGTCGTTCCGGCGCCGCGGGTCGTTCGCGTCACGCACGAGCAGCAGGTCGGGCTCGCGGAACTTGCCGTCGCGGATGCGCAGGCGCAGGGGAGCGTAGCGCACCTTGCCGCCGAGGGCCCGGACGAACGGCGACAGGGCCAGAAACAGGAACTGCGAGATGGCCTGGTGGCGGTCCGTGGGCCTGGGCGGGACTTCCAGGCGGCCGTCCGTGAACTCGATCAGCAGCCGGGCGTGATCCGTCCAATGGAGGTACTGGGCCTGCGTCCACAGTCCCTGCAGCGGTTCGATGTCGATGTCGGTGTGGTCGTCCGGCGTGATGATCCGCAATCCGAGCCGGGGCGCAGCAACCGTCATGATCGTTTCGTACCAGGATACCCGGATCGTGCAAGAGCGGCCGTGCAGGATGTCCGTCGTGACGTGTGCCGGGCCATCCCGAGGACCTTGGGCGTCACATGCCCCAGACGGTGATCGGCGCGCCGCCGGCGCCGGCCGGCGCCTTTCGGCGGAAGATCTTCTCCTCCCACGTCCGGTCCGGTGCGCGGTCGAAGACGATCAGGTGGCCCGACTCGGCGGCGCAACGGTCCATGTAGCCGCGCGTCTGCGCCAGCCCCTCTTCGATGGTCCGCTCCGCATCCTTGTGCAGCACCTTGCACTCGATCACGAACCTGCGGGTCCGCCCGCCCTGTGGCCACGAGATCAGAAGGTCCACGCGTCTCCGGCCCAGGGCGTACTCGCGCTCGAGGCGGCCGCCGCCGTTCACGACCCGCTGCAGGTACGCCTGCAGGAGCAACTGCGGGCCGGCTTCGTGGTACTGGTCGAAGCGCTGCACCCAGTGCTCGGAGTGCTCCCGGAAGAACGTCTGGAACGCCTCGATCAGGCCCGCCACGTCCAGGCCGCCGTCCGCGTCGACGTACCACGCCATCCGTTGCGGCAGCCCCATCTGCACGGCATGGTTCAGATGCCGGGGCACCACTTCCCCGTAGATCGGGTTGGCGATGCGCGGGGTGCCGTCGGCGTCGAGGGCCACCAGCCCCAGATCGTGGACGTAGGCCACATCCTCCGCCGACCAGGCGGGCTCGGACGTCCCTGCCAGGATAGGCTCCACCACCCGCCGCACGCGGTCCTCGCGCAGCTTGTTCGCCAGATCGTCGATGTGGGTGTCGCGGCACAGGATCAACCGCTCCTGCGCGTCCAGGATGTCGTTGGCGGCAATCGCGCGGGTGCGGTCGCGCCCCGTCTCGCTCTTGAAGCAGGTCTCGCGGCACAACGCGTTGACCAGCCACGGCTGGCCGGCCGAGCGCGCCCGGACGGCTTCGAGTGCTCCCTCGGTGAACGCCTGCCCGGTCTCCGTGGTGTGCTGGGC
>CATQHX010000073.1 GCA_958296065.1 Vicinamibacterales bacterium
GAAGTCGGCCTCGTTGACCGCATTGATGTCGGCCCCGGCCTCCAGCAGGATGCGGACCGCCGCCTCGGCGCTCGGCGAGCGCACGCCGCGCGGCTGCCGCGGCCGGTACGTCGAGCGGCCGAGCCCGGCTGCGGCCATGAACGGCGTCGTTCCATCGTCGGTCGTCAGGTGCTGATCGGCCCCCGCATCGAGGAGCGCCCGGATGACGGCGGCGCTGTCTCTCACGAATTCCTCACTGGCGCCTTCGGGAACGGTGGGCCGATTCGCTTCGTGGGCCGCCACCCACAGCGGGGTGGCTCCGCGCAGATCGCCGGTCCCGCACGCAAACGGTTCGAAGGCTCCCTTGCGCGGGTAGCCGATGTAGTCCATCAGCATCGCGGATGAGGTGATCCGGGCGTTCGGGTCGGCCCCGCGGGCGAGCAACACCTCGACGAGCGGCAGCGCACGGGTCGCGTGCAGCCCCCGGCGCCCGAACGGACTGCGTCGACGGCTGTCGCCATGGTGCCGCCGCCAGTCCCCATGCCACGTGGTGACGCTGCCGACAGCCGCATGCAAGGCGTGCACGCCGCCCATCGAGCCGTTCGGATCGGCACCTCGCTCGAGGAGATACAGAGCGAACTCGTCGTTGCCGACGACGATGGAGTATGCCAGTGCGTGCGTACCGTCCGCGCCCGTCTCGTTCACGTCGACCCCGGCGGCGATGAGCATGTCGGCCAGCGCGATGTCGCCGTTGTGGGTGGCGTAGAGCAACGGTGTGAAGCCGTCGGCGGTGGAGGCGTGCGGGTCTGCGCCGGCCTCCAGCAACGCGCTGACGACAGCCCGATGCGCTCCCGCCACCGCCCACATCAGTGCCGTGCTGCGCGTCTCGGTCGTAGCGGCATTGACGTCGGCGCCGCGCCGCAACAGCGTCTCGACCACTCCGAGGTGGCCGGTCCGTGCCGCTGACATCAGCGGCGTCAGACCGCTGGCCCGCGCGACACTCGTGTCGGCGCCGGCCGCGAGCAGCTTCTCGACCATGGCCGGGCTGGAGTTCTCGGCAGCCCGCTCCAGCGGCGTCACGCCGTTGTCGTCGGCCACGTTCACGTCGGCGCCGGCGCGGAGCAGCAGTTCGACCATCTCCAGGTCGTCGTGATGCGCCGCCCAGAGCAGCGCGGTCGCCCCGTCGGCGCGCCGGTCGTCGACTTCGGCTCCGCCGCGAAGGAGCGCCAGCACGGTTGCGGCATCGCCCCCGGCCGCGGCCGTGATCAGTCGCAGATCCTGGCCGCCGGCCGTGTCCGGAACCGCCGCCAGTCCCAACAGCAATATCCACGGAAGCACCCGCCGAGAGAACGCGTCGCTCATCGCTGTCTCCTCCCTTGGACCCGGGTGAACGGGCGGCGAACAACCCCCACTATAGCGCTCGTGGCGCTTGCCTGACCCAACCACGTGCATCACGCGATGCGGGGCTGAAGAGTCCCGCGTCGAAGAACGAGGTCGACTCCGTCTACACTATTCCGGTCTGAGCCTCGCTCTCCGCCCGCCCGGACGGGCGGTACGCCCCTTGCGAAAGGACCCGGATTCATGCCTTCCGTATACGAGGACACCTATCGTCGCGCGCAGGACAATCCGCTCGAGTTCTGGGCCGGCGCCGCGGAACCGCTCTACTGGCACCGAAGCTGGGACACGGTGCGCGACGACACCAACCCGCCGTTCCACCGCTGGTTCGCGGGCGGCCGGTTGAACACCTGCTACAACTGCCTCGACCGGCACATCGAACGGGGCCGCGGCAAGCAGGTCGCTCTGGTCTACGACAGCCCGGTGACCGGCACGATACGCCGCTTCACCTTCAACGAGTTGCGCGACGAGGTGGCGCGCGTGGCAGGCGCTCTGGCGGCGCAGGGGGTGGCGGCCGGCGACCGGGTGGTCATCTACATGCCGATGGTGCCCGAGGCTGTGATCGGCATGCTGGCGTGCGCCCGGATCGGCGCGGTCCACTCCGTGGTCTTCGGCGGCTTCGCGCCGAAGGAGCTGGCCGCCCGCATCGACGACGCGCAACCGAAGCTGATCCTGTCCGCCTCGTGCGGCATCGAGGTCGGTCGGATCGTGCACTACAAGCCGCTGCTCGACGCGGCCATCGAGCTGTCGTCGCACAAACCGGAGCGGACCATCGTTTTGCAAAGGCCGCAGGCCGAGGCGCCCCTCGTCGACGGCCAGGACCTCGACTGGCGCGCGGCCTGCGACGGCGCCGAGCCCGCGGACTGCGTACCGGTAGCCGCGACCGACCCCCTGTACATCCTCTACACATCAGGCACCACGGGCATACCCAAGGGCGTCGTGCGCGACAACGGCGGGCACGCAGTCGCCCTGCACTGGAGCATGGAGCACGTCTACGGCGTCGGGGCCGGCGAGGTCTACTGGGCCGCGTCGGACATCGGCTGGGTCGTGGGTCACTCCTACATCGTCTACGGCCCGCTGCTGCGCGGAGCGACCACCATTCTCTACGAGGGCAAGCCGGTCGGCACCCCCGACCCCGGCGCCTTCTGGCGCGTGATCGAGCAGCACGGCGTCAACGTGCTCTTCACCGCGCCGACCGCCTTCCGGGCCATCAAGAAGGAGGATCCCGACGGCGCGTACATGCGCAAGCACGACCTGTCGTGCTTCCGGACGCTCTTCCTCGCCGGTGAGCGCTCCGATCCGGACACCCTGATATGGGCGCGCGACCGCCTCGGCGTGCCGGTCATAGACCACTGGTGGCAGACGGAGACCTCGTGGGCCATCGCCGCCAACTGCGTCGGACTCGGCACCCTGCCGGTCAAGCCGGGCTCGCCGACGCGGGCCGTGCCCGGCTACGACGTACGGGTTCTGGGCGAGGACGGCAACGAAATGCCCAGCGGGCAGATTGGCGCCCTGGTCGTGAAGCTGCCGCTGCCGCCCGGCTGCCTGCCGACGCTCTGGAACAACGACGACGGCTACCGGCAGTCGTACCTGTCGCGCTACCCGGGCTTCTACCATACCGGCGACGCGGGCTACGAGGACGACGACGGCTATCTCTACATCATGAGCCGCGTCGACGACATCATCAACGTGGCCGGCCATCGGCTCTCGACCGGGGCGATGGAGGAGGTGCTCGCCTTTCATCCCGACGTCGCCGAGTGCGCGGTGGTCGGAGTGGCCGACGCGATCAAGGGCGAGGTCCCGATCGGCTTCGTGGTGACCAAGGCGGGCGTGACGCGCGGCGCGGACGCGATTGTCCCGGAGCTGGTCGAGCGAGTCCGCGCCTCGATCGGCCCGGTCGCCGCGTTCAAGTCCGCCACGATCGTGCCTCGGCTGCCGAAGACGCGCTCCGGGAAGATACTGCGCGGCACCGTGAAGAAGATTGCCGACGGCCAACCGTACACGACGCCGGCCACGATCGACGACCCGGTGATCCTGGACGAGATCGCCGAGGCGCTCCGCGGACTCGGCTACCCGAAGAATGCCGGTTGAGCGACACCACGATCGTCGCGGCCTGGCTGTTCGGAAGCCACGGCGAGTCGCGCGAGCACTTCGAGAGCGACCTGGACATCGGGGTGTACTGCTCGATAGGCGAACGGTCCCGAACGCCTCGCAGCGCTTCGACTTGCGGATGCAATTGACGAGCGACCTCATGCACGCGCTTGGCAACAACGACGTCGACCTGGTGGTCGGTACCATCGACACATTCCCACTTGTTCAGAGGAGAACGTCTCCATGACCGTGAATCCAGCCCCCGAGGGTTACCACACCGTGACGCCGTACCTCGTCGTCGAGGACGTCGACGGGCTCATCGATTTCCTGCAGGCCACGTTCGACGCTACGGAAAAGGAGCGCATCCCCAGCCAGGACGGCGTCACGGGCCACGCGGAGGTCGTCATCGGCGACTCGGCCGTCATGATGGGCAGGGCGCAGGACGAGATCCCCGTGCTCCCCTGCATGCTCTACATCTACGTGCCGGACACCGACGCCACCTACGCGCGAGCGCTGGCGGCGGGAGCGGTCTCTCAGCAGGAACCGACCGACACGTTCTGGGGGGACCGCAACGCCAGCGTGAAGGATCCGGCCGGCAACCTCTGGACCATCGCGACGCAGCGGGAGAGCCTGACATCGGAGGAGCTGGCCGAGCGCGCGAAAGAGCACATGCGCTGACCGCCGGGCGGATCCTGATCGCCCAGGTCGACAGAACTCGGCCGTGATTCCTTGATCTCGCACCAGTGATCGCGCGTCGAGCCGATTCTGACGACGGGCGTCGCGTGTGAACCAGCTCCTACCGCAGCACCGTGCTCATGGGCGCGCCCGCGTAGCCGGTCATCTCCAGGTAGCCGGCGCCGGTGACGGGAACGCCGTCGCGCGCACCCCGCACGTCTATCGCTCCCTCCCAATAGGTGACTCCGGTCGACCGACCGGTCTGCAGCTCCTGGGCATCGACTGCCGCCGTCACCTCCAGATCGATCCCGTGCGGCGGGATCTCGATCCGCCAGGCCACGGGATAGGCCGCGGCGCTGGCCGGGGACGTCCAGCGCCGCCCGGGCGTCAGTCGGTAGTCGTCGACACGCAGATGGACCACTCCGGCCGGCGAGACCAGGGTGCCGCTCGATCGCGAATCGCGCGCGCCATCGATGCGCCGCATGACGTAGACCATCAGATCGGTCCCGTCGTCGAGCTGGATCGAGAACCAGTCCCAGCCCACCTGGGCCGGCTCCAGAAAGCTCGTGCCGAACTCGTGATCCATCCAGCTCAGCCCCTGGACGTCGACCTCTTCCCCGTCGACCACGAGACGGCCCGTGGTCCGCAGGCGCGTGAGCGAGTAGTAGTGGGACGCATTGCCTACCTCGGCTCCCTTCTGGCTGAAGCCGTTCACGCCGTGCAGCACCGGAGGCCCGGCCGGATCCAGCCGCAGGTCGAGCGCCAAGCCGCGGTCGTCACTCGACGCCGTCAACCGCTGGGCCGGTGCCCCGCCTTCCTCGAACGTCACGGCCCATCCGTCGTTCCAGACGTGGAGCGTCTCGGTATCGGCCCCCGCCCAGCCGATGCCGGCCCGGTTCAGCCGCTCGGCGACATGGTGGGCGCCCTGCTCGACGTCGGTGACCGCGAAGTGCGCCATGTACAGGTCGCGCACCGCCCAGCGGGACGGGTTCACCGGCTGCCGGTCGACGCCGAAGCGAAAGAACGTGAGCTGGTAACCGAACCGGCGACCGTCCGACGCGTGCAGGTTGCCCGTGTAGTACCACCATTCGATGCGGTGGTCGGGATGCGCGGCATGGTCGCGCGGAAACGACAGGGCGTAGTCCGGATCGGCGGCCTTCCAGGCGGTCCTATCGATGGGTTCGCTGCTCTCTTCCTGGGCTACCACCGCCGCGCCCGCGGCCACAAGCTCAAGGACTGGGGACCGAAGACCGCTGACGAACTCTTCCTGGGCTACCACCGCCGCGCCCGCGGCCACGGTCGCGGTGACGAAGGCCACCGCCAGTACTTCCCGACGACCCTGCGCTCTCCCCGGGCTCCTCATCACAACCTCCGGCTCCCCAAGTGAAAAGGTCCTGCCAGCCCGGCGTGGATCCGTCACGCAGGCGTCACGGAAGCAGGCGCGCTCCTATCCCTGGGCAACGCCCACGTCGCCCAGGTCGAACCGGGCGGCCAGGCGAGCCGGGTACAGTCCGGCGAGCGCCGCCGCAACCACAATCGCCACCGTCGCCTGCGCCAGGAAGCCGACCGGCAGGTGGAACTGAATCGTCCAACCGAAGCTCTGCACGTTGATCACGTAGATGAGAATCAGCGAGAGAGCCAGCCCCACTACCAGCCCCACGGCCTGCGTCACCGCCCCGAGCACGCCCGCCTCGATCACGATCAGGCGGCGGAGCTGGCGGCTGTCGGCGCCCACCAGACGCAGCATAGCGACCTCGCGTCGGCGCTCGAGGACCAGCGTCAGCAGCGTGGCGGCCATGCCGAACAGCGAGACGCCGATGGCTATGACCTCGAGTGCGTAGGTAATGGCAAACGTCGCGTCGAAAATGCGCAGCACGGTGGCGCGCAACGCGGCATTCGTCGTGATGAACAGTCGCCGCTCCGGCCCGAGGGCGGCGTTCAGCTCGTCGCGAACGGTCTCCGGATCGGCGCCGGACGCCAGGTACACGGTCAGGCCGCTCGGTCGCTCCGGCCCGAAATGCCGCTCGAACGTGCCGGCGTCCATCACCACGAGCCCGCGGTCGCTGGAGTAGTCGAAATAGACCGCCGCGACCTCGAACGGCGTCGGACCGGCGGGGGTCGGAAGCTGGATCTCGTCACCCGCGCCGGCCTCGTACTTGAGCGAGAACGCCTCCGAGACGACGACCCGATCGCTCCCGATCGCGCTGGCCATGGCGGCCGTCCCATCCGCGGGGTCCTTGAACTGCAGCCCGCCGCGCTCCAGCCGGGTGGCGAACCTGCCCGCCCCGACGGTGATCGTCGAACCGCGGTAGGACACGTCCATGCCCATGAAGCCGTCGAGCGCCTCCACCGCCGGGTGGCCGGCGATGACGGCTTCCGTCGCGGCCGATATGCCGCCCCGCTCGGCCGCCGGCGATCCGCGCGCCGTGGAAACGAACAGGTCCGCCTGCAGGGTCTGGCCTATCCAGTAAACGACCGTCTCGCGGAAACTCCCCACCATGATGGCGATGGCCGCCATCATGGCCAGACTCACGGCCAGCGCGGCTACGGAGATCGACAGGCGCGGAATCGCGCTTCCCAGGTTGGCGTGGGCCAGGCGGCCTTCCACGCGCAGCCAGCGCGCCATGGCCGGGCCGCACCATCGCCGGACGGCGAACAGCACCGCCGGCATCGCCAGGCCGGCCCCCAGCACCACCGCAAGGGCCGCCAGCATGCCGAAGACCGGCAGACCGCCGACCGGTCCCTGCGCCGCCAGCCAGGCGCCTGAGCCGAACAACACGACAGCGCCGGCGCTGGACCGCCGGGGCCATCGCGCCCGGGCGTCCAGGTCCTCGTCGCCGCGCACCGCGGTCAGCGGGGTCAGGCGGGCCGCCTCCAGCGCCGGCGCCGCCGCGGCGACCAGCGCGAGCGGCAGGCCGACCGCGAACGCCAGACCCACCATGCGCGGCTCCAGGGGCGGCACCGTGGCCGCCGAGACAATCCAGAACTGGCTGACGGTCGAGGAGGTCAGCCGGACCGCGCCATGGGCGAGAAGCCAACCGAGCGGCGCGCCGAGCGCGCAACCGAGAAGCGCGAGGGCGCCCGCCTCGCCGAGGAACAGTCCGACGACGACACGACGAGTGACGCCCAGCGTCCGGAGCAGACCGATCTCGGTCCGTCTGGTGATGACCGACACCGAAACCGTGTTGTAGACCAGAAAGAGCCCCACGATGAGCGCGATCAGACTCAGCGCGGTCAGGTTGAACTGAAACGCCCGCAGCATGCGCTCCACCTCGGCGCCCCGTGACGAAGGGCGGCGCACCGTGATGCCCGCGGGCACGCGGGAAGCGATCTCCTGCTCGGCCCGCGCGACGTCGATGCCGTCGGCCAGCCGAACGTCGACCCGGTCGACCCTCCCGAGGCGGTCCACCGCCCACTGCGCCGCGGCGATGTCCATCAGGGCGAAGCTGCCGTCGAGCGCGCTGGCCGGTCCCTCGTCACCGAGAATCCCCGTCACGCGCAGCGCCACCGTACGCTCCCCGGCGACCAGGCCGACCCGATCGCCCACGCTAAGCCCGTGACGGGCGGCGAACTGCCGGGTCAGGATGATCGACCGCGGATCCGTCAACAGGTCGAGGAAGCCCTGCGTCGTCACCAGTCGCGGGGCGTCGCCCTCGACCAGCGGGTAGTCGCGGAACGGACGGTCACGCAGGATGTCGACGCCGAGCAGACGCACCGCCTCGAGAGCCGGCGCCTCGCCGGCCGCCGGAACCTCGAGCAGCACGTCGGCGTCGATCACGGGGCTGACGAGTCCATACGCCCGCAGCCATCCCAGGTCCGTCAGGCGGGTCTCGTCGAGACCGACGCCCGGCACGGTGAGCTCCAGCGATGTCCGGCCCGCCAGCGCATCCAGGGCGGTCGAGAAGCCGCGCACCGAGCTGGCGTTGGCAAGCTGAATGGCGACGACCACCGCCACGCCGACCGCAAGGCTCGCGATGGTGGCCACGCTGCGCAGCGGCTGCTGCCGGAGGTTCCGGATGACGAAGGAGCGGAAGAGCCCGGCCGGGGCGGGAGACCGCGGTCGTCCGGCGGTCACGGCGCCGAACCCGCGGAGGCGAACGCCGGACGCGTGACGGAAGCGACCGCGGCAACCCGGGATTCGACCCGCAGGATGCGCCCGTCGCGCATCTCTACCGTGCGGTCCGCCGCGGCGGCGACGGCGGCATCGTGGGTCGCCAGGAGCAATGCCGCTCGGGACCGGCGATTCACTTCCTGCAGGAGCTCCAGAATCCGCGCCCCGTTCTCGCTGTCCAGGTTGCCGGTGGGCTCGTCCGCGATGAGCAGCGCCGGCTTGTGCACCACGGCGCGCGCAATCGCGACTCGCTGTGCCTCGCCGCCGGAGAGCTGCGACGGCGCGTGATCGAGGCGGTGCGAGATGCCGACCCGCTCGGCCCACTCCCCCGCCCGCGCCGTCGCCTCGGCGGGATCGCTGCCCGCGAGCAGCAGGGGCAGCGCGACGTTCTCGGCGACGGTCAGCGTCGGCAGCAGGTTGAAGAATTGGAACACGAAGCCGATCCGCTCCCTCCGCAGACGGGTCAGCTCGTCGTCATCCAGCGTGGCGAGCGAACGCCCGTCGAGCCGCACCTCGCCCGCGGTGGGCCGGTCCATGGCTCCGCACAGGTGCAGCAGCGTCGACTTCCCGCAGCCGGATGGGCCGACGATGGCGACGAACGCTCCGGCCTCCAGCGTCAGATCGAGACCGTCCAGCGCCGTGACCTCGGTGTCTCCACGCCGGTAGCGCTTGCGGAGATCGTGCACCTCGACAACGGCCATCATCTCCAAGATACACGAGACACCGCCCCGCGCGTCACTGACGCGGAAGCGCCACGTACCCTCGCCGCGCCCGCACGCGGTAGTCGCCGTCGCGAACCCGGACCCGGATACGGTGATAACGCCCGTCGTAAGGAACAGCGGGTGCGTAGGCGAGCGTGTACTGGTGGTTCAGCTCCTCCGCAATCCGCTCGGTGGCAGGCACCAGCTCGGGGCTGTCCGTGATGACCTCGGTGTAGCCGCCGCTCTCGGCCGTGATGTCGCGAAGCAGGCGCGCGTTCACGCGGTCGTTGATGGGCCGGCGCTCGGGAGCGTCGATACCGACGGCATAGACGAAGGCATCGCTCAGTCGTATCTGCCAGCGCACGTCCTCGCGCGTAACGTCGCTGGCGGTATCCGAGCCGTCCGAGATGAGCACGACGGCAGCGCGGTCGTGAGCCCGTTCGGCAAACAGCGGGAGGGCCATCACCAGCGCGTCGTAGATGGCCGTCGCCCCGTAGGGCCGAACGCCGTCCAGCCGCCCCCGCAGCCGGCTCGGACCGAGCGTCCACGGCGCCTCCAGCCTGGGGTCGTGATTGAACACCATCAGGAAGACCTCGTCGGCCGGCTCGAGCAGATCGACCAGGAAGCGCCGCAACGCCGCGCGTGCATCGTCCATGCGCTGCCCGAACATGCTCTGGCTGACGTCGAGGACCACACCGAGGCTGACCGGGACCCGGCCCTGGTCGAACTGGGCGATTCGCTGCGGCCGGCCGTCCTCGAGAATCTCGAAGTCGTCGCGGGTGAGATCGCCGACCAGGCGCCCCTCGGCGTCACGGACCGTGGCCGTCACCTTGACCAGATCGACGCCGGACCGGAAGCGGGGTACGGACGGACGCTGCTCCCCCGCCGGCGAGACGCCACCGGCGAACACGAAAAGCAGCACGCCGGCCAGACCGGCGTATGCCGCGGGTCGCGAGCCGTCGAACACGGGCTGGGCTCCCTCCAGGCGCTGGCGCGGTCATTATAATCGGGGTCTCGTGAGTTCGCCCTCCTACGTGCACGGCGCCGCCGACGTTCCGCTGCTCGGCGAGACTATCGGCGCGAATCTGAGCCGGACCGCGGCGCGCCACCCGGACCGCGACGCCCTCGTCGTCCCCGCCCAGGATTTCCGCGCCACCTATCGGGAGCTCTGGGACCTGACCACCCGCCTCGCGCGCGCCCTGCTCGCCCGCGGCATCGCCAAGGGCGACCGGGTCGGCATCTGGGCGCCCAACCGGTACGAGTGGGTGGTCGTCCAGTATGCGACCGCCCGCATCGGAGCGGTGCTGGTCAACGTGAACCCGGCGTACCGCGCCCACGAGCTCGAATACACGCTCAACCAGTCGGGGCTGTGCCTGCTGCTGCATTCCAGGCGCTTCCGCGCGGCCGACTACACGGCGATCGTCGACAGCGTGCGCGGCCGATGCCCGGCGCTGGCCGGGACGGTCGTGCTCGACGGCGAGTGGGACGCGCTGCTGGAAGAGGCGGCCGGGGTCGACGAGGCGGCCCTGGACGAGCGGGAAGCGAGCCTCAGCTTCGACGATCCGATCAACATCCAGTACACCTCGGGCACGACCGGGGCGCCGAAGGGAGCCACCCTCTCGCACCACAACATCCTGAACAACGGCTATTTCTGCGGCGAGATCCTCGGCTATACCGAAGCGGACAGGGTGCTGATCCCCGTCCCCTTCTACCACTGCTTCGGGATGGTCATCGGCAACCTGGCCTGCACCACCCACGGCGCGTGCATCGTCGCTCCGTCGGAGAGCTTCGACCCCGCCGCCGCCCTCGCGGCCGTCGAGCGCGAGCGCTGCACGTCGATCTACGGGGTGCCCACGATGTTCATCGCGCAGTTGAACCACGCCGACTTCGCCAGCACCGACTTCTCCTCGTTGCGCACCGGCGTCATGGCCGGATCGCCCTGCCCCGTCGAGGTCATGAAGCAGGTTCGCGAGCGGATGAACGTACGCGAGATCACCATCTGCTACGGCATGACCGAGACGTCCCCCGTGTCCACCCAGACCCGCGTCGACGATCCGGTGGAGAAACGGGTCGGCAGCGTCGGCCGGATCCATCCGCACGTCGAGATCAAGGTGATTGATCCCGAGAGCGGCCGGATCGTCCCGCGCGGAGAGTCCGGCGAGCTGTGCACGCGCGGCTACGTCGTGATGCTGGGGTACTGGAACCAGCCGGAGGCGACCGCCGCGGCCATCGACTCCGCGCGCTGGATGCACTCCGGCGACCTCGCGATAATGGACGACGAGGGTTACCTGAAGATTGTCGGCCGCATCAAGGACATGATCATCCGCGGCGGCGAGAACGTCTATCCGCGCGAGGTGGAGGAGTTCCTCTACACGCACCCGGACGTGGAGGACGCGCAGGTCATCGGCGTGCCGTCCGCCCGCTACGGCGAAGAGGTGATGGCGTGGATCAAACCGAAGGCCGGCGCGGTCGTGACCGGCGAGCAGCTCCGCGTCTTCTGCCACGGCGCTATCGCGACCTACAAGATCCCGCGCTACTGGAAGCTGGTCGACGCCTTCCCGATGACCGTCACCGGGAAGGTGCAGAAGTTCCGCATGCGCGAGATCGCCACCGCGGAGCTGGATCTCGATTCCGAGGCCGGCATCGAGACCGCCTGAACGCCTACTTGGCAGGCAGCGTGTAGTTCACCATCCAGTTGATGCCGAACTTGTCGGTCCACTGCCCGAAGTACGCGCCCCAGAACATCTCCTGCAGCGGCATGACGACCGCGCCGCCCGCGGACAGCTTCGCGAACAACTCATCGCACTGCTCCCGGCTCTCCGCCTCGATGGACAGGGAGAAGTTGTTGCCGGCCGCATGCGGCGGGGCGGAATCCGGCCTGTCGCTGCCCATCAGGACGCCCGAGTCGATCGGCAGCTCGACGTGCATGACGAGGTTCTTCTGCGCGTTCGACACGGGCGTGTCCGGCGGGCCGTCGCCAAACGTCTGGAACGATGTGAACTCACCCCCGAATACGGACCGGTAGAATTCGAATGCCTCGCGGCAGTTGCCGTCGAAAGTCAGGTACGTGTTGAGCGCCATTTGTCTCCTCCCGAGCGAGCGAAGCATACATCGACCGCTGACTCGATTGCGGACGGCGGCCGCCTGCTTTGTCGTCGCAGCCATCCCCGGCTTGGCGTCGCCGGCGCCCGCCGCGGCTCAACTGCTGGCCGGGGCGGCGGCGGTCGACATTACGCCGACGCTTTGTGAAGACGCAGCGGCCGACCCCTCGGTCCCCCAGTTCGACCCCGCGCGCGAGTGCTTCCGCTGGATACATCTGGCCGGCTTCAGTCCGTACGTACCATTTCGCGAGGGAAACCGGATCGCCGAGGGCGTTCACGACCCGATCTGGGCGCGCACGCTGGCGTTGCGGGACGCCGCGGGGGAAACGCTGGTGCTCGTGGCGGCGGATCTTCCCGGCCTGGGGCGCAAGCACACCGGACCCGTGCGCCGCCGGGTGGCGCGTGAGCACGGCATTCCCAAGAGCCACGTCATCCTGCATTCCACGCACACGCACTCCGCCCCGGACGCCAGCGGCTATTGGTCGACCCTGATGACCGGCCACAACCGGCACTACACGACCCGGCTCCGGGAGCAGCTCTACGCGTCCATCGAGCGGGCGCTCGACGCGCTGCGGCCCGCGACCCTGGCCACGGCAACCACTACCCACGTCGCGTGCCGGGACGTCCGGACCGGCGCGCTGAAGACGCCGGACGACTGCCGCCTGCCCGCCGTCAATCGTGAGATCGACGATCCGTCGGCCGCCTACGACCGCTTCGTGATGCAACGCGACCTGCGGGATCCGGTCGTCGGCAACACCCGGATCGTCGCGGCGGAGCTGACGGCGGTGGACGACGGCGAGACGATAGCCACCCTCGTCAACTGGCACAACCACCCCGACACGCTCGGCAGCGGCAACCGGCTGTTGTCGAGCGACTACCCGCACTTCCTGCGCGAGTACCTGGAGCGGAAGCGGGGCGGCGTGGCGGTATTCATCGCCGGCACGGTCGGCAACCAGATGAGCGGACTGCGCGGCACGCCGGTCCCGCTGTGGGATGAGGACGGCCGCCGCGTCGTCGAGACGGCGCCGGACGGGACCGAGCGGCCGGTCCTGGTCACCGACGGATGGGAGAAGATCCGCTCGACCGGCTACGAGATCGCGCACGCGGCGGACACCGCGCTCGACGCAGCCGGACCGCTGCCGAACCCCGCACTGGCCGTCGCCACCGTCTCGTTCGAGACCCCGGTCGACAACGTGATCCACCTGCTCGGCACCTGGTCGGTCTGGCACCACGACGTCGAGCCGCCCGAGCGCCTGCGCTACCGGTGGCCCGACTGCTGGGGCCTGCTGGGTTGCGTCGGCGCCGAGGTCGCCCTGATCGAGATCGGCGACCTGAGCCTGCTGACCGCCCCCGGCGAGATCGATCCCGCCCATGCGCTGGGCCGTCCGGAGATCGTCGCCGACTACGGACCCGAATGGGGCACGTGGCGCTTCCCGGCCATGGCCGGCGTCGATCACCTGATGCCGGGCCGCCACCACGGCTTCATCGGATCGACCCAGGACTACCTCTCGTACCTGGTGCATCCGTCGGACAACACGGGCTGGTGGAACTTCGATCACCCCAATCACTACGAGGAGTGGGTGACCATAGGCAAGCGCTTCGGCGAGGACGTCATGCGCGCCTGGCTGGAAGTGCTGGCGGAACGGTGAGACCAGGACCGTGGAGCGCGCTGGAGCGGGCCGCGTACGACACCTGCGAGCCCGACGTGCATGGCCTGCTGACGCACCCCGGCGAGACGCTGTCCGGCCTCGCCGGCATCGCGGCGGCGGTCGTCGTCTGGCACCGGATCCACCGCCTCGAGGCCGCGGGACCGGCACGTTTTCTGCCGCCCGTACTCGCCCTGCTCGCCGCCGTCGCCATGCTGTTCCACGCCTCCTTCGCGGCGGTCTTCCAGCAGCTCGACCTCGCCGCGATCCCGCTGCTCACCGGCCTGCTGCTGGCCGCGGCGCTGGTTCACGGGGGTCACGCACCGCGCGATCGATGGCCCGCGTTCTTCGTCCTCTTCGCCGGGACGGGGGCCGTGGCGCCGTTCATCGCAACCGGGGCAGGCTACGCCGTCGTCACGGTTCAGGCCGTGGCGCTGCTCGGTCTGTGGCGCAAGTTGGCGCGCACGCACCCGGCCATCCGGACCGATCTGCGCAGGACGGCGGGACTCCTCCTTCCCGCCGCGGCACTGCTCGCGCTGGGCCACGCGGGCATCGCGTGCGTTGCCGCGCCGAGCCGGTGGACGCACGTGGTACAGCCGCATATCGCCTGGCACCTGGCCGCGGCGGCGGCCTGCGTGTTCATCGCCCGTATCGAATGCGCTCTCGAACGCGACGCGGGGTGGAGCCAGGATGCGACCGGCCGAGCCACCACCCGCCAAGCGCCAGCGGCAGCAGGCAGGCCAGGACGCCTCCGAATGCACTGACCGCGAACGCCGTCGCGCCGTCGCCGCCGACTGACAGACGGACGAGCAGCGCCAGCAACCAGCCGCCGGCCGCGCCGGCTGCGCCGCACGCCAACGCCCCTCGCCACACGCGGATCCAACCGCTGCCGCCAAGCGCGAGCCCGAGCCCCCCCAGAAGGGCATGGGAGACCGCGATGCCCGGCGCGAAGCCGAGAACCAGCTCGATGAGCCGCTCGCCCCCGCTCAGCGCCGGCAGCGTGCTCAGCATCAGGAACGGCATCCAGAGCGCGGCGCAGAAGGCGATTCCGAGCGCCGCCCGCCAGCGCAGGCCGCCGAACCCGCCACCGGCCACGACACCGCCCGCCGCGCAGGCCAGCATCAGGACGGCCACCGGCCGCAGGACCGTCCCTCCGCGGTAGAGGTCCCACGCCCCGAGAGCCGGTAGCAGCAGGAGCCACGTTGCGAGAGGGATCAGGCCCCCGGCGGCGAAGCCGGCAGCCGTCCGCGCCGGCGTCCGAGGATCAGAAGTCAATGTCGGAGAATGCGGCGCCCACCCAGCGCTTCGGCTTGCCGTCGGGCCCCTGGACCGGATCGAGGGCATATCCGAGGTCGAACCTGACCCCGCCGCGGCTGGCAAGCCGGTGGCTGCCGACGAGCAGGCTGACGCCGACCCCGGTGCGCAGGTCTCCAAGGTCGACGGCGTGCCGTTCGGGCCAGACGAAGCCGCTGTCAACGAACCCGGCGACGCCGAACGAGAACAGTTGCCAGACGTCGTCCGCGAAGAACGCGCGCTCTTCGAGCGTCAGCAGCAACGATCGGTTGCCGGTGAACTGCCGCACGGGATAGCCGCGCAGCCCCGTCTCGGCGCCGAGACGGAACTGCACTTCCGGGTCGAGGTTGCGGCCATGACGGTAGTCGAGCTTGCCCACGAACGCGGTTCGCCGCGAGTGCTTCTGCAGGTAACGCGCACTCACCTCCGCCACGCTGTTGCGCCAGGCGCCCCGTTCGCGCCGCCCGCCGAAACCCGCGCCGAGAACCACGAAATGATCGTCCCTGAAGCGCAGTCCATGCCGATGCCCGACGGAGACGAACGTCGCCCGCTGCCCGCCGAGCGCCGGCGTCGACAGCCGCAGCACCGCTTGCGACTCCGCCCCGAGATTGAAGTCCTCGCTTCTCTCGAACTGGTTCACGTGCGTGAGCCGCACGAACCGGTGCGTCACCGTCCGCAGGCCTATCTCGGGCCCACTGTAGTCGCGGCGATCGCCGCCCACCTGCGACCGGTGCGATCGGTAGGCGCCGTGCAGACGAACGGCATGGTTGTCACCGCGCAGCACGGCGTGGCCGGCTTCCAGGTCGACGAACTCCCCCCGCACGGGCAGCCGCTCGATCTCGACGCCGTGCTCGACGATCGGCTCCGTCCGCATGACGCTCACGACCCCGGCCGAGAACGCCCACGGGTCCCGAAGCGACAGGTAGCCCCGGTCGACCGCGAGGAGCCCCTCGTGGCCATCGCTCAGGTTCGCCGCCGACGCCTGCAGCCCAACGTTCGATCCGAGCAACTGCGGGTCCTGATACCGCACCCTATCCGTCACCCGGTCCAGGTTCTGGCGGTGCGAGACGGTGATCGACTTGCCGAACCCCAGGAAGTTCTTCTCGGAGGCGCCAATCTCCCAGATGGTCCGATCCTGGACCTGCGAGAAGTCCAGGCGGGGCGCGAGCGACCAGCGGTCCCAGGTCGTGACGACGATGTCGACCCGCTCGGGCCTCCCGTCCAGATCCTCATCCACCTCGAGCGTCTCGACCCGCGCATCCCGCAGGAACCACAGGCCGCGCAGGTTGCGCTCCGTCTGTTCGACAAGCTCGCGGTCCAACGGCTCCCCGGTCTCGAAGAGCAGCTCGCGGCGAATGACATGATCGCGGGTGCGGACGTGAATCCGGTTGGCGACGCGGTGCGGTGCGAACAAGCCGCCGCCGAGCTCGTCGAAGACTTCCCGGCTGAGAATCTCGATGACCCCGACAGGCGGCGGCGGAGGCTGATCCTCCTGTCCCGCCTGCCCCACGCGCGCGGGTGCCGCCAGCGCCAGCAGAATCGCGGTAGCGGCAACCGACGGGGCGCGCAGTGTCATCGGCGGATCTTACGAGAATGGACCAACCCAGCTACTCGCGCAGCCGCGGGGTGTTCGCGGGGTTGACGCTGGGCGGCGCGACACTGCGAGCGGACCGCGACGCGAACGAGCGATTCTACGGCGAACGGCTCGACTCCCGGGAGATCGTGCTCGACGGAGAGACGGGGAACGCCGTGCCGCACGCCGCGACGAGGCTCCGGCAATCGCTCGACACCCTGTTGGCGGACGCTGACGACGAGTCGAAGTAGCTCCCGCAAGGAACGAAAAAAACCCTGGACGCCCGAAGCTCGCTGACGAGCTCCCGACGTCCAGGGTTTCGGTATCGGGTCCCAGAGGGACCGACGCGTTCGTTCAGAACGAAAGCGCGAACTATTCGGGCTCGGTCGGGTCGCGGCCGTCACTCGGCGCGCCCGTGCCGGACGAGCCCATGAACAGCTTGCGGCCGTCCCGGAAGGTCAGGTCACGGCCGTTGCCCTTGTTCGAGCCGTCCTTGGCCTGATAGCCGTCCACGATGATCTCGGTGCCCGGAAGCAGCGACTGACGATTGAAGCCGCGGCGGAGCAGCGTGTTCGGCGTGCCGCCCTCGACCATCCAGACGGTCTTCGAACCGTCGTCGTTGGTGACCTCAAGGTGGACCCACGCGTGCGGGTTGATCCACTCCATTCTCACGACCACGCCCTCGAGGTGGATCGGCGCATCGGCGTCGAACTCCGCCGAGAACGCGTGGTGGGCCACCACCGGAACGGCAGTCGCGGCCATTGCAACGGCCAAGATCGAAAGGACTACCTTTGCTCGCATCGGTTTCGCCTCCTATTTGACAGCAGAACGGGTTTCGGCATTATCGCCAACTTCTACGTGTTCGTCAACCGCATCGACCCCGTTGGTCGCTCCTCCTACCGGGGACCAGGTGCCTCGCCCTCGTAGGCCGAGCCGTAGCCGCTCGGACGGTAGGTCGGCGTCAGGTCGGGATCCTTGCGCAGGTGCCCGTACATCAGCTCTTCGGCGAACTCCACGCACTTGTACTCGAGGAGCTGCATGTTCTCGTCGATCCGCCGGTAGAGCGGCAGACTGATCGACCAGGGCCGCGTGTAGGTCTCCGGATCCTCGATCGTCGCCTCGTAGTTCAGGTGGTAGGGGCTGGTCGCGGTGTATCGCTCGACGACGTGGATCTGGTTGCTGTGGTGGTTGCCGTTCCGGTCGAGCCACGTGTCGGGCATCTGGGCGGTCACGTCGATGACGAGGGTCTCACCGTCGAACGAGCCGAGCGAGTGGCCCATCCAGGCGTCGACCGGCGCCTCGAAGTCGGGCCGGTTCATGTAGACGACGCGGCTGGCGCTGGCGAACTCGTAGGCAAAGAGGATGTACTCCTCGGTCTGCACGATCTGGAAGGGGTACGGCTGATAGGTCGCCCGCGGGATGCCGGGCATGTAGCACTTGCCCGCCGGATCGCGCTCCACCCAGTGCTGCGCGTTCTCCTGCTGGATCGCGCGCGCCGCGGCGGTGTACGGGATCTCGCCGCCTTCGACGATGCCCAGGCCCCCGGGAACCGAGAAGATGGCCCCGAGCTCGACCACGGGACCCTGGCTGGCCGCGTGCGGCTCGATGTTCCAGTGGTGGGCGCCAATGGCCTGGAAGATCCCGTTCAGGTCCGGAACGTCGAACGCCGTCCGGGGCGCCATGTAGTCCTGCCCCGCCACGCTCGTCGCGCCGACGGAGAAGACCATCGCCAGCGCCAGTGCCCCGGCCGCCGCCGTGGCAATCATCTTGCCGTTGAACCTCTTCACATTTCGCATTTGACGCTGTCTCCCCGCCACGACCGCCACACCCGATGATGTCGCGAGCCGCCAGCAGACTGGTCCGGACACCTCCTCCTCAGGAGGGCCGGAACGTGTTGACGAAAGTGGGCGATCTATACACGCGGCTTTCCGGCGCTGTCAAGACTGTCCGTAAAGCCGCCCTACGAAAGCAACCCAATGAGCCGCGCCCCGACGGCCACCCCGGTCCAAACCGCGATCGAGAACATGCCCGCGGCCTTCGGCCACACGGGTCCGAGCGTCGCCTCGTCCATCCGCGCCATCCGCCGCCGGACCGTGAAGGCGAAGATGAGACCGAGCACGAGCAACTCCATCTTCCACCAGAAGAAGGGGCTGTAGTACTGCTTCATCGCCGTCGACATCACCGACGGCCAGCCGGTGATGAGGAGCGCCACGAGACCCCACACCATCCACGGCATGGCGTCCTCCGCCACCTTGGACAGCGGCACGCGGGTGAGCCCCACGCCGAGCAACCGCAGGTCGACCACCAGGATCGCACCCGCGAACACCGCCAGGGCGATCAGGTGCATCACCTGCACGATCGGCGAGAACCAGGTCTCGTTCAGGATGTACGCGCTGAACGCGTGCTCCTGCATCCAGAGGAAGAACGGTTGCAAGGACATCTTCTAGCCTCTCAGACCCAGGTCACGCCACCACTGCGGCACGAGATCCTGATAGGCAATCATCCGGCCGACGACGATGACCGCGGACCAGAACGCGATCGACAGCACGCCGGCGAGCTTGGCCCCGAACGGAGGCGACGGATCGTTGTCCCACTGGTCGACCGTCTGGTACGTCGTCGCGTGGAAGATCCACATGTTCACACCGGCCGCTACCAGCAGGAGGTTCTTCAGCCAGAAGTAGAAGTTCGAATAGAACCGCATCGGATCGCTCCACAACAGGAGCAGACCGGTGACGATGCTGATCGCGAACCCGACCATCTGCCACGGGAACAATCGTGCCTGGACCTGGGTGATCGCGCTGCTGCGGTTGCCCAGCCCGGCCAGCCGCACGTCCATCATCATGATCAGGCCGGCAAACATGCACATCCCGATGACGTGCGACGTGAGCATGATCGGATACGCGTTGAGCGACTCGCGCAGTCCGACGCTCGATTCCATCGCCCCAACCCATTCGAACCAGCTTCGCATGCGTCAAGCTCCTCCGGTCCGGATCATCTTGTGAACGGCGGCGCGCTCACTCGGCGGGGGGAGTGCAACGCGGGGTGGGCGGTTCCGTATAGCTGTCGCGATAGACGCCGTGGCAGTTCGAGCAGGCCTCGGCGATCTCGCCGGTCATGAGGATGACGTCGAAGTCGTCGTACACGCGGGCCTGCGCCCACTCGTAGGCCGTCTGGCCCGCAGCCCGCAGCCCGGCCACGTACTGCTTCCAGTCGTCGCGCTCCACCGGCGCCGGCGCACCGATGCGGCCCGCCTCGTCCTCGTTGAGCTCGCAGTTGCGCGGAAGCTCGATCAGGTTGGCGGCCTCCACGAGAGCGACGGCCGCGTTCTCGAGAGCCTCCCAGCCGGTATAGATGTTGGCGAACCGTGCGGAGGTGGAGTCGCCCTCGACCGCCTCGACCGGAGCGTCTGGATTGTTCGTCTGCGCGTCGAAGATGATGTTCGAGTTGGGGAACAGAATGCCGCGCATCACCTCGGCGAGGTCGCCGAACGGCTGCGGCTCCTGGGCGCTGGCCGTGCCAACGGACAGAAACATTGCCATGACGAGGACGGTCAGTACACGCATTCGATCCTCCCGATCCGGTGAACCAACCAGCCGTCCAGCCGACTGGCCAGGGTCGCGCAGTGTACTCCGTCGCCAGCGAACGGGTCAACCGCAAAGGCCAGGGTTCGAGCCGCCCGGACCGCTGCCCTGCCGCGGTATAGACTCATGGCCGAACCACACCTTGAGGAGGATGCGTGACCATGTCGAGTCTTACCCGAATCGTGGCTGTTCCGGCCCTTGTCGGTGCCGTGTTCGCGCTGCTCGCAGCCGCCGCGCCCACGTTGCAGGCAGCCGAAGAGGCCGAAGCGATACAGGAGGCCGCCGCGGAGATACCGGAGAACCCGATCGAGGCGACGGAGGAGTCGGTCCGAGCCGGCCTGCGGATCTACGGCCGCTTCTGCCGTTCATGTCACGGAGTTCGCGGTGACGGCCGCGGCCAGAACCCGTCACCGGGGACCAGGCCGGCCAACCTGATCGACGACGAGTGGGTGCACGGCGACAGCGACGGCGAGATCTACAACGTGATCCGCCAGGGCGTCCCTCCGGCCTACGACATGGATGCCTGGGAAGGCCGGGTCAGTGACGAGGAGATCTGGCACGTCGTCAACTTCCTGCGCGAACTCGCCGCGCGGTCGCAGTGACGCTCCGACCGGAAGGCTGCCGGCAGGTCGCGCCGACGGCCTGCCGGCCCGGGCGAGCGCCGGTTGCTCCCACGCGGGCAGTCAGCGCACCGGAAAGAAGATGTCGGTCCGCCACTTCGACCGGTCGGGCTCGGCGCCCGGGTCGGTGACATAGACCTCCCAGGGCGCGCCCGCCGCCTCGAGACCCTGCGACTTCATCCACTCCGTCAGCGCCGCCCACGTGGCCGGCAGATTGTCGTACGGCCCCATGTGGGCGACCGTCGCCATGGTTCCGGCAGGCAGCTCGCACGCCTGTATACGGTCCGTTCCGGCCATGGGAGACGCAACGGGCAGCGCGCACTCGAGCTCGACGGTGTTCCCGTCCATCGAGTGGTACCTCGCCAGCGGCATCCCGGACGGCGTCTCCCCGTGCTGCTTTATGTGCCCGTACACCTCGCCGAACAACGGCCCCATGCGCTGTGCGAGCTTGTCCATCGTGGTCGTCTCCCGGATCCCCAGAATCGGCTGTGCCTCGAGTTGCTGCGTCCGGAATTCCGGCTTCATCGGCTGTTTCCCTCCATCCATGACGGTCGACCGCGGCAAGTGCGGCACCACTGTGGTTCATGCAACGCCCGCGCGGGTTGACAAGGGCGCAGCCGCCGCGCAGATTATCGCCGGCGACCGAGCGCGCGTCGAATGCGCCCGCACCCGATCCAGAGACCGATGCCGCTCGACGCCAGGCCGCCGAGGCTCAGCGCGATCACACCGATGTCCCAGAGCGGCCGGCGGTCGTACCAGAACGCGAAGTCGAGGCTGTGCAGGCCGTTGAACAGCCACCGCTCGACGCGCGTGAGCCGGTGCTCGCGGGCGACCACCCGGCTCAGTGCGGGATCGATGTAGACCCACGTTTCCATCGGATCGCCGAACTTGACGCGCAGCACCGGCAGCGGCGCCTGCCGCGCGCGCGCGGCTCCGCGTGCGTAATAGTAGGCGTCGTGGTCGGCCAGCAGCTCGGAATCGACGACCGGCACCCCGGGCACGGACAGGGTCAACCGGGCCAGCAGGGACTCGACGCTGAACGGCTCCCGGCGCGGCGTCAGAGCGTCCGCGGCGACGAGCAGCGGCGCGCTGACGATCTCTTCGCCCGCAGCGTTCCTCCGCCGCGGACGCACGGGTCCAGGCCGCTCGACGCCGAGCGGTCGTGCTCCCATCCGCACGGCGTAGTAGGGATCGTCCTGGATCCGCAGCAGCTCGATCTCCTTGACCGGACGACCTCCCGCCATGCGCTTCCACTCCGGCGCGGTCCATGCCGGGTAGCGGGCCAGCTCCACGGGCCCGCCCGACAGCGCGTCGCGGGGGACATCGACGCCGCGAGCGCTGGTCCAGGCGAACGGGTCCATCGACAGCAGGCCGCTGAACACCCAGGTCAGCGTCACGAGTCCGAAGACCACGCCCGTCACGTAGTGCCAGCGCATCCAGCCGGCGTACGGAATCCGTGCCCTCGGACCGGCGGCCGGCAGGGCATTCCCGCGCCGCCGGCGCCACCGGAACTGCGTGACACCGAGCACCAGACCGAGGATGGCGAGCAGGCAGCCCAGGGTCGACGTCCAGACGACGACGTCGTACCAGAGCGGTTGGTTCGTGCGCAGCGCCGTGAAGTAGATCCAGTGCGGAATCGCTCCGATCCAGGCCAGCGTCCGGCTGCGGCGCGTGGTCAGCATCACCACCTCGGCCGTTCGCGGCGAAACGTAGAGCTCGGTGCCGGCGCCGTCGTCGATCAGGAGCTTGTGCAGCGGAAGCCGGCCCCGCTCGACCAGCGTCCACTGATCGGGCTCGGCGAGCGTGCCGACGTATCGGACGGCATCGACCGGTCGGCCGGTGAACCGAGCGGCGACGGCGGCGGCCGCGACCGGTCCGACCTCGTCGAGACGCTCGCCGGTATCCGCGAACACGGTCACGCCGTCGAAACGGTAGGCGGGCCGCTCCATCACCGTCAGAAGCGAAGCGCGCCGGGGGGTCGGCGACAGGTGAGCGCGCCGGGCCGCCGCCGCGGGGGCCAGCTCGATGCGGTCGAAGGCCAGCTCCGGCAGCCGTTCGAGCCGCAGCTCCGGGGTCAGCCGCGGCATGTCGCGCGTGTACATCATCACGATGCCGGAGGCAAACCACACCACGAAGAGCACGCTGAGCGGAATGCCCAGGTAGCGGTGGGTCAGTATCAACCACCTCTGCAGCACACGGGTCATGACGTCTGGCTTGCCCAAAACAAGAAGCGTGGTCACGCCGCCGCGTCGTGCCCGCCTCCCGGAAGCGTGATCCGGAACGTGGTGCCGCGCCCCTCGCGCTCGTAGCTCAGCCGCCCACGGTTGGCTTCAACGGCCCACCGCGCGATGGCCAGCCCGAGCCCCGCGCCTCCACCGCCGTTCAACTCTCCGTCGATTCCCGCTTCGACCGATCCCGCGACACGATACAGGCGGTCGAACAGGTACGGCGCATGCTGTTCGGGAACGCCGGGCCCGGTGTCCATGACTTCCAGAACCGCACTGCCGTTCGAGGCCGAAACCCGGACCTCGATCTCTCCACCGGCTGGCGTGTACTTGATCGCGTTGTCGACCAGGTTGATCAATGCCTGCCGCAGCACGATCCGGTCCCCGCGACACGTCGGGCGGCCGTCCCGCACCACGGCGAGCGCCTGCTCCTTCTCCTCGGCCAGCACGCCGAGATGCGCGGTTACGTTGTCGGCGAGCTCCGCCAAGTCGATCGCGTCGCCGGCCCGGGCGCGATCGCCGCTGTCCGCGCGCGACACGGTCAGGAGTCGATCGACGAGACCGCTCAGCCGGTCGGCCTCCTCCAACATGCTCTCTACGACGGCGCGATACGACGAAGCGTCGCGCGGCTCGCGCAGGGCCACCTCGCCGACGCTCCGGATGGCCGTCAGCGGCGTCCGCAACTCGTGCGATACGTTGGCCGTGAACCGCCGCATCTGGGTGAACGAGGAGTCGAGCCGGCCGAGCGTCTCGTTGAACACCGTCGCCAGGCGCCCCAGCTCGTCGTCGGGATTCTCGATGGGCAGCCGCTCCCCCAGCCGGGACGCCGTGATGGCACGCGCCCGCTCGGTCATGGTCGAGATCGGCGCCAGCGCGCCCCGCGCCAAGTAATAGCCGCCGAATCCAGCCGCCGCGACGCTGAGCGGCAGACCGAGCAACAACACGAGCGCGAGCTCGCCCACCTCCTGGCGCATCAGCGCCTCGGACCGGCCCACCTGAACGACCACCGGCTCGGCCCCGATGACCGTCCGCCTGCCCAGAATCCGGAACGGCGCGGGCTCGCTCGCCACCGAGACGATGCGGCCGTCGGCGTTGTCGAGCAGCTCCTCGCTCTCCGGCACCGGCAGCCGGCGGGCGACCGCCGTCCGATAGATCAACGTGCCGCCGGGGGTCCACACCTGCAGCCAGGGGCTCTCCTCGCTCCACGGATCTCCGTCGAACCAGGAGAGCGAGCCGTCGGGTCCATGCTCGGCCATGCCCGCCGCCCACCGGAAGTCGCTGAACAGCCTCGCATCCAGGGCCCGTGACGCGTTGCGGGTCACGAGCAACAGCACCACCGCGGCGTACATGGCAAGCACCACGACCATCACCGCAACATGCCACGCCGTGAGCCGTACGCGCAGCGTGCGGGGCAACCAGTCCGCGCTCATGAGCTCCCCGCCTCGCGCAGCACGAATCCGACGCCGCGCACCGTGTGGATCAAGCGGACCGGATGAGCGGCATCGATCTTCCGCCGCAACCGCGACACATGGACGTCGATGACGTTGTCGAGGGTCGTGCTGCGGGCGGTCTCCCGCCAGACCTCCCGGGCGAGGGTGTCGCGCGAGACGACCTGGCGCGCGTGCCGCGTCAGATGCAGAAGCAGCTCGAACTCCTTCGCGGTCAGGTCCACCGCGCCTCCGGCCCGCGTGACCCGGCGTGTCGTGCAGTCGATGACCAGCGTGTCGACCGTCAGACGCTCCGCCTCCGCGGGTCGGCCGCGGCGCGCGACCGCGCGGATGCGGGCGAGCAGCTCGGCAAAGGCGAACGGCTTGACGACGTAGTCGTCGGCGCCGGCGTCGAGACCCACCACGCGATCCTCCAGCGTGTCGCGCGCCGTAAGGACCACCACCGGCGTCTGGAGCCCCCGGCGCCGCACTGCCGACAGGATCTCGATGCCGTCCCGGCCGGGCAGGCGCAGGTCCAGCAGAATCAGGTCGAAGCGATCCGTGGTCAGGCGAAAGAACGCCGCCTCGCCGGAGGTCTCGACGACCACGTCGTAGCCCTCGCCCGCGAGACCCTGCCGCAGAGCCTCGGCCACTTTTCGTTCGTCCTCGACGACGAGCACGCGCAGGGGGCGGCTGGACGCGGCAGCGGAACGCCTCTCTCCGGGATCCGGCACGGCCACACCGGTCTGCATCCGTCGCATAATATCGGTCAGACGGCCACCGTGAATGAGAATTCAGGGGATCTTCAGAATCCGAGTGCCCCGAGCCGACTATTATTAGCGAGGCGCGTGCGGCGACCGCGTGGCCTTCAGCGGCGCGTCGTCGACCACGCGGCGGGAACTTCGCGTCGTGCCGAGTGGAGAACGGCCATGAAGTGGTACCTGCCCGTTCTGATTGCCGTGTGTCTTGGTGCAGGGCTCCGCGCGCACCAGGGCCAAGAGCCCACGGGATTCTTCAAGCCGGAGCCCGGCGGAGTCGGCCACCACGCAATCGGCGAGATCTACGACGAGGAACGGACCATCGTTCTCGCTGGCGAGGTCGAGTCGTTCCTGTTCGGAAACCCTCACTCGCTGCTCCACGTTCGGGTCATGGACGACGGCGGTCGGGCTCACACCTGGGCCGTCGAATGGAGGGCCGCCAAGCGGTTGTCGCGGGCCGGCCTCACCGGCGACGCGCTCGCGCCCGGGGACGCGGTGCTGCTGTGCGGGCACCCGGGGCGCGATCCGGCTGCCTACCGCCTGTACCTGCTGAACGTGGCGCGGCGGCCGGCCAGGTCCGTGCCATCGCCGGAGACACGCGCGGCATTGTGCGAGCGCGAGGCAAGTGCGGAGATCGCCGAGCTGCCGTCCCGGTCGTCGCGGGAGCGCGCCGCCGGTCTGGCCGCACGGTAAACGCTCCTGGCCGGCGAGGATGTCGACTCCCAACGGAGCGCGGGAGCGAGCCGCCGGCCTGGCCGCACGGTAGACCGGCGGCTCACGTTCTTCGTGTAACGCCAGATCTCGCCGCGATTCACTCGGGAGGCCAGGACTCCGCCGCCGGTCGCCGGCCGGGCGGAGAGACCGCGCTCAGCGGATGGTCCGCCCGCGCTGCTCGTCACCCACCCAGTAGATGCTGTGGCAGTTGTTGCAGGAGTTGTAGACGACCTCCCCGCTGTCGAAGATCGCATCGGGGTCGCGCGCCTGGGCGGCTTCCAGCGCCACCGCCGCCGCGTCGATCATGTCCTGCGAGTACTGGTACCACTGCTCTGTATCGCGCGCGCGGCTCCCGAGCATCAGCAGGTTGCCGGACTCGATGAGCGTCATCGCGGCACCGGTCACCGCCAGCCAGTCCTCGTCGGTTTCCGGCTCCCAGTAGTTCTCGCCGTTCTCGTCCCAGATTGTGCCGACGGCGTCCCAGAGCGCATCCGCCGACGCGTCGATCATCCCCGCCATCAGATCCCGGGTCGTGTGCCGCATGTCGATCGGGGGCCCGGCCGGCTCTTCTTCCGCCGCGCATCCTGTAATCGCCAAGGCGCCCATCAATACGAGCCCAGTGATCGTTCGCATGTCGTGTCCTCACCGCGCATTCACGATGCGCAAAGCGTGCGTCGCCCCTGACGGGCGGCGGGATGCATATGTGCACATGGTACGTACCGCGCCCTGGGGAAGCAACCCCGCATGAGGCCCGCGTAGAGCCGCGGCGGCCGTACACGGAAAGGGCCGGGACCAGCAGGCCCCAGCCCTTCGAATCGAACCCTGCGGTAACGCAGGTCTTACGGGCGCGGGACGCCGACGTCGCCCTTGGCGTTGCCCATGCCCTTGTACACGAACCGCTGCACGCGCTTGCCCTCGTAGGTCTCGGTCGTATAGACGTTGCCCTTCGAGTCGACCGCGATGCTGTGATTGCCGTAGAACTGCCCGGCCATGCGGCCGCCGCTGCCGAAGCTGTAGAGGTACTCCAGCGGCTTGCGGCGCAGCACGTGGACCTTCTCGTTCATCCCGTCGGCGACGTAGGCGAACGTCTGGTCCGGATCGGTGGAGAACGCGATGTCCCAGACCGCGCCGGCGCCGAGCGTCTTCGTCATGAGGTAGATCTCCTCGACGAACTCGCCCGCCTTGGTGAACACCTGCACCCGGTTGCCCGGACGGTCGCACGCATAGACCAGGCCGTCATTGGTCGGGTCGGCGCAGTGCACCGGATTCCGGAACTGCGGGGTACCCGACTTGTCCTTGCTGACCGCACCGTGCGCCGGCGCGTTGGCCAGGTCGTAGCGCGGCAGCTCGTCGTCGCTCGGCGTGTTGCCGTAGGCGCCCCAGAAGCGCTTCAGCTCGCCGGTCGTGCCGTCGACCACCGCCACGCGCTTGTTCCCGTAACCGTCGGCCAGATACGCCTCGTTCGCCTCGTTGTCGAAGGTGACCTTGGCGACCTTCGAGTAGCGCGTCGTCGAGCTGCTGTCGGGATCGGCAAAGCCGTCCTCGCCGATCTGCAGCAGGAACTCGCCGGTGTGGGTGAACTTCAGGGCGTGCGAGTCGTCGCCGCCGTTGCCGCCGACCCAGACGTTGTCCATGCCGTCGACCCAGACGCCGTGGTTCGACTCGGGCCAGTCGAAGCCCTCGCCGGGTCCGCCCCAGTGCTGGAGGAGGTTGCCCTCCTGGTCGAACTCGAGGATGGGCGGCGCCGCATGGCAGCACGCCTCCGCGAACGGCGGGTCGAGCGCGGCGGGAATCTCGTTGGGAGCAAGGTTGCCGCGGTGCACGATCCAGACGTGGTCGTCCGAGTCGACCGAGACCCCGATGGTCGAGCCGAGCAGCCAGTTGTTCGGCAGCGGCTTCGGCCAGAACGGGTCGACCTCGAACATCGGCGCGTTCGGGATCATCCCCTGAGCCCCGACCACGCCGCTCTGGATCCCGCCCCACACGAGGCCGGCGGCCACGACGACGCCCAGGCTCATCACAATCAGTTTTCGCTTCATGTCAGGGTCCTCCTCAGACTCCTCGCAGATCAACCGACACCGCGCCCGAAGTGCGCTGCGCACAGCCTGCCACCTGTCGCCGCGTAAGGCAAGCCCGAAGGCCAATTTTCTGGTGATAAGGTGCACGGTGGATCGGCCCGTGGATCCGACTCGTCGCGCGCTCATCGCGCGCGCGACGATCGCCGACTTGAAGTCCGCACCGGAGGAGCGTCCAGATGACTCGCAGGCCCTTTGTCGTTCTGCTCGCCGCCGCCCTGGTTGCCTGCAACTCGACCGCCGCCGCTCAGGATCCACCGGCTCTGGAGAGGGCAACGCCCGAATCGGTCGGGCTCTCTCCCGAGGGGCTGCAGGGAGCCACCCGACAACTCCAGGCGCACGTCGAAGGCGGCGACATCGCCGGCGCCGTGGCGGCGGTGGTCCGCCACGGCAAGCTCGTCTACCTCGAAGCCCTCGGCGAGATCGACCGCGAACGGGGTCTCGCGATGCGCGACGACGCACTCTTCCGCCTCTACTCCATGACGCGCCCCATCACCAGCCTGGCCGCGATGATTCTCTGGGAAGAGGACCGCTTCGAGCTCGACGATCCGGTCGCCATGTACCTGCCGGAGTTCGCGGCCCAGCGGGTCTTCACCGATGCCTCCAACCCCGACATCGCGGCCACCCGCCCGCGCCGCACCGAGATGACGGTCGAGCACCTCCTGCTGCACACGTCCGGCCTTGGCAGCCGCGGCTCCCCCATCTATCGCGCCGAGCAGGTCCGGCTGCGCTCGATAACGCTGCAGCAGATGGTGACCAACGCCGCGCGGGTGCCGCTGTTCGAGGATCCGGGAACGCGCTGGCGCTACGGCATCTCCACCACCATCCTCGGCCGGCTCGTCGAGGTCTGGTCCGGCATGCCGTTCGACGCGTTTCTCCGCGAGCGCGTCTTCGAGCCGCTTGGCATGACCGACACGGTGTTCCGGGTGGACGCGTCCCGCGCCGATCGTTTCGGCCCCGCCTACCGGCCGGGCCCCGACGGCGAGCTGCGGCCGTACGCCATCGAGGAGGTCCCGTTCACCGAGCAGCCTACCCTCGTTGAGGGCGGCGTCGGACTCGTTTCCACCGTGCGCGACTACCTGCGTTTCGCGCAGATGTTCCTCAACGGCGGCGAGCTCGACGGCGTCCGCGTGCTGCAGCCCGCCACGGTGGCGATGATGACCGTCAATCGGGTGCCGAACGCCCTGCTGCCGATAGGCTTCGGCAACCCGCAGCCCGGCCGCGGCTGGACGCTGGGGTTCTGCGTGGTCATGGACGCCGACGCATCTCCCCTCCCGGTCGGCGAGGGCACCTTCTGGTGGGACGGATCGTCCGGGACGCGGTTCTTCATCGATCCGGTCGAGGACATGGTGACCGTCATCATGGGAGCGGCGTCGCCGTCGTACGGCGGCGGGTTCCGGGAGGGATTCGTCGAGGCCGTCTACGGAGCGATCGTGAACTGAACGACCGCCTCCTGTCGACGTTTCGAGGGGCTGGCGCGGCCTTCGATCCGTGCGCAGAGCGCACATCTGTCCCCATTACTCCCGGCGCAGAAACTCCTCGGACCTGCCGTCGGGATACTCCACTCGCAACTTCCGCCTTATGTCCAGAACCGTGTAGGTGTAATCTGGCGAGCGGGTTGCTTGGAAGCGACAACGCCCTGAATCCCCCGGCGCAAATGTCAGCGCGGTTTCGCTCTCCGTCCCCTTGGGATTCCACTGCCTCAAGACGAACTCACGCTCTTGCTGCCGTTCGATCACGCTTTCGTAACCCTCTCCCGGGTAGTTCACCCACGCTCCCAGCAGCCATCGATCTCGCACCAGTTGCTGCAAGCCATTGATCAGGTTCATGAAGCGGTTGAGGTTAACGTGCTCCACGTCCGACGACCTGAGCGATTCGAAGGCCCCTAACGCCACGACCAACCCTGCCCCGTCGAGACAACCGATCAATGCCGGAGGACCGACGGCACTGTCGAGATCCGGCCGCCACGTGCCGAGTACTTCCATTATCAACTGCAGGTCGCGTCGCATCAGTCGGTAGTATGAACTCTTCTTGACAAGCTCCGGCGTTAGCGGCCGGTCCGGCCAGTCGCTTTCGTTGATACGATAGACCATCCTCGAGTAGGTGGCCCAGGTGTTCATGGCCAGCACCGCTTCCTCCGCGGTGTTCGCACGGGCAATAGTCTCCCGGCGCCACGCCCGCTCGATCTTAATCGCATCCTCGTCGACGCGCTGGAACTCACGATATTCGGCCGCCGCGTTTGCGGCTTCCCGATGAATGTCATGAAGCCATCGCCTGATCTGGACAACAAGGCCCTCGGACGCTGAGTCGTCGTCTTCGCCCAACCTGCTGAGCACGCTCACCAAGCCCGTCAGAATAGCGTCTGCCCCTTGCAAGTCGCCGTGGCGAATAGCCAAACGTGCTTCCCGTTGTCGTAAACTGACCGCGTCATGCACTCTCATAAACGCAAACGACAACTCCGGTGCGACTTCGCTCCAGTCGGCCGACAACTTCCTTTGCGCAGGCCACAAGACAAACTCACTTGCATTGACCGCACTCCATCCTAACCGAAGCGCAACACCGGCAGGAATTGCGTCGAAGCTGAACTGCCCATCGCGCCCAAGTGCCTCGGAAAAGCGACCGACGTCGGTGTCCGCATGAATTCGATACGTCGAGCGATGCTCCGCGAATCGTTCCATCTCGTGCGACCTGACGGACACGCGGCCCACCAAGGGCTCTATCGTATCCACTTCTTGCCCGCCGGGCGCTGGGGTCTGCGACCCGCCCTTGACGCCCATCTGTTCTTTCGGAGACTCAATTTGCGGGTCGCTATTCGGCAAGTAGTACAGTACGCATATGGCTCCGAACAGACCCAGCAAAAACCGACCGGCCCGGCTTCGGAGTGCTGGCAGGCGAATATTCCGCCTAATTGTCAGCGAAGCGCCGGCCGCAAGAAATAGGAACAAACTGCCGATCAGCAACGGAACGACCTGCAGAAGACTCTGTAGATTCTCCCCGGAAACGGGAACCTGTAAGCTGCAAGCCGACGTGACTACTACAATGGAAACGACTGCGGCGCGACCCACCGTAGTCCCGCGTACCGATGTAACCGCGTCGCCATCGTCGAGCGGGGACTCGTCACCTTGCTGTACGACAATCTCGGGCCACGCGAGGAGCTTGACGCGACGGCGCTTCTGCGCTGACATAGGACTTGCCCCGCCTCGCCGAATCGAAAGGCACGATGCCCGCCTGCCCTCTCTGGCGCCAACAGGCATCGATACCGGTCATATCCGGTCTGAACACAAATCAACGGCATCCTTGTTCAATGAACCGCCGGCCGCACTTCTATCAAGCGTCTCGCCACGAGTTCTTCCACCAATTCTCTGATGTCCCGTTCAAGCACGTCAGTGGACACGTCGTATTCGGCGGACAGACGCTCGATGATAGCTCCGCGGGTGGCACCCACTCCGACGAGATCCCATACCCGCGCCCCGACACCATCGAGCCCGAGGTAGTGCCCCGACCGCATGTCTGCCACGATCACCTGGTCGTCCATGCGCACGTAGTGCACGTGCTCGGAGAGCTTCAGGACCGTATCGGTGCGCGCCGCCTCCAGACCCTTCTTCATGCTGCTGAGCTGAGCCACGCGGCACCTCCTTTGTGACCGACGTGCTGCAGCCACGCGTCCAATGTCAGCGTAGACAGCAGTCCGCCGAGATGAAGAGCGTGTCCTTGCCGAGCCAAGTGCAGGGCATTCTGCAGGCGTTCACGGTTGACGATGCCGAGTTCGACCAGTATCGAGGAGCCAGCAACCCGCTCGAGAGCCGGCCATTCCTTGCGCAAGCCAGCGTAGACCGCGTGGCCCGTCGAAACGACCTGTGTGCGCCCCCTGATCTCCTCCGGCAAGACGCCTCGCATCGCGCGACGCAGTAGCGCCTTGGGTTCTCCCGGGATCTCCTTGGCGCTCCATGGCGTCGATAGCGCCAGTTCTACGAGGGGGCGGTGCAGGAAGGGATACCGAATATCGCACACTTTGTCCAGGTAGCCGCGCAACAGGAAACCAGTGACACGCCCAATAGCTTCGACGTGCCACTGGTCAGCCACACCACCGTCGACAGGAGGCATACCTCCGTTCCGCGCCCGCGCCCCCAGATCCCACCTGCGCGCGAACGTGGGCTCGATCCAGTCGTGCACCTCCGGAGACCACTCGTAACTGACTAGCGAACGGCTCACGACCGGTCGCACGCAATAACGCCATACCAGGTTGCCCAGCGGTATTCTGAGCACACGCTGCCACCTCATGAGCTCGCGCCCCAAGGCGCCGACTCGGCCGCGGCGCAGCAGGTCGGCGAGGTAGACTGGCACCTGGTGCTTGTTCATGACGACCGCTTCCGCGCCGATGCCCGTAAGGAGTATCGGAGCGCCGGTTCCGCGCAGCAAACGACCGTACGCCTCGTGAACAGCGAAGAACGCAGACGCCGCGTGCGGTTCCTCCCAGTACTCCACGGCCTCCCGGAGGCGGCTAAACGGATGATGAGCGTCGCCATTGATGCAATGCTGTTCGACATCCAGCGCACGTGCGGCAGTCACCGACCACTCCCGCTCGTCGCTCAGTGTCGATTCATCGAATATGACGCTGACCGTACGGAGCCCGAGAGTGTTTCTCCGCTGTGCCGCGACGCTCGCGATCGACGACGAGTCGACGCCGCCCGAAAGGTCAGCCCAGACGCCGCCGCCCCCTCTCATGCGGCACTCGACGGCTTCGGAGAACGTCTCCCGGAATTGCTCGGCGTAATCCTCCGCATGCTGTCGACCGGATGCGTCGCCCTGAACGCGCCAATTCCAGTACCGCTCGATGCGGACACGCCCGTTCTCAGCCACCAGACGGTGACCAGGCTTGAGCCGGGACACCCCGCAGAACGGCGTGCACTCGGCATCGGCGCGATCGACACCATGGACGAGCCGATCCGCCACGAACTCCAGATCGAACGGTGGCGCTCCTGGGTGCACGGCCAATAGCTGCCTGAGCTGCGTGGCGAAACAGACCCAATCGTTTCGTGCAAGCACGTACAGCGGACGCACGCCAAGCGGATCCCGCACGCAGAGCAGGCGACACTTGGCGTGGTCCCATAGCCCGAACGCGAAATCGCCGACCAGCCTCGATGGACAATCGACGCCCCAAGCTTCGTACGCCGCGAGCGTTAACCCCGCGTCGTCCGTCTCATTTCCGACCCCGCGACAACGCAGATGGGCGATCAGTTCCTTCCGATTGTCCAATCGGCCATCGAAGACCAGGACACATCGCCGGCGGTCGTCGTTCACCAACTCCGCGCCGCCAGGGCAGTGACCGGCTTGAACGGATGCGCAGGTAAACGCGATCGACCGTCCGCACCATGAACTCCGGCGACCCGAGAGCAGAAGCTGCGCGGCACCAGCCAGCCGACCGACGACCGCGTTGGCAACCGGTGCGTCGCCGAAGTTGTAGACTCCACCAATTGCGTTCATGTCGCTGCTGACGGCTCGGGGACAAACCGATACCCCTATGCCGAGATGATCGGCAGGTAGGGCTCGTGGCGCCACGAGCTCGGCGTGTCGTCCAGTACCTCTCCCATGCACTCCACCCAGGCATGAGCACCGAATGGATAGCGTTTGACACCGATATGCAGCGTCGCAGGAATACCCCTTCGCCGCAGAAGGAGATACAGGGTCAGGGACCTAGGCAAACAGTCCGGCCCGCGACGCCAGTAGTAGCGTGTGGCGGTCCTTAGCGACTCCCGAGTCCTAGACACTTCGCGAGACGGCTCCGTCGGATCAGCGGAGCCGGGCGATCGCAGACCCCACCATTGCACGGCCCGATGCACGCGGGAGAAACCGAACAGACGAAACCCGACGTCCAGACCAACGAAGATCAGGAGCGCCTGAGCTGTCAGCGCGAACCGCGAATCATTGGCCACGATGCTCGATCCTCATGCTCGTAGGACCCCAGGAGAATCAGGGCACTACCCACGTCATCCCACCGCTCTCACCGTCGACGCACATGCCCATACAACCGTCGGTCATGTCCACAATAGTCCCGAAGTCGACAACTTGAGGCGTCGTATACGGCTTTCTTGGCTGCCGACACGCTTGAGACTTGGTCACAGTTCTCTCTCCTTACTGTTTCGGTCGGGCTCACGCTCAGTGAATCGTGCTTAGGCTCGCATCTCGGGCCCTGCAGCGCACTATCCCCGGTCAATCGCGACACCGATATAAATCAAGCACTGGACCTGAATCCACTGCGCGTGGCGACAGCAGAGCGCGTCGACGGTGGCCTATCCCGAGAACTTGTAACCAACCCGGTGCACGGTAACGAGCCAGCGGGGGTCCGACGGGTCGTCCTCAATTTTCTGGCGGAGCTTGGCAATATGCATGTCAACGGTACGAGTCAGCGGAGAGATCGCGTCGTGCCCCCAGACCGAATCCAGTAACTGATCCCGGCTCACCACCTCTCCCCGGTGCTCAACAAAGTACTCCAGCAACCGGAACTCGCGCGGCAGCAGAGTCAGAGATCGTCCCTGTTTTGTCGCTTCGCGCGTTCTCAGGTTCAATACCACATCTCCGAACGCGTGGGTGTGCAGCTTCTCGGCGAACCGCTCGCAGCGACGCAGCACCGCCTCCACCCGCGCCAGCAACTCCATGAAGCTGAACGGCTTCGTAATGTAGTCGTCCGCGCCGGCCTTCAAGCCGACGACCTTGTCGAGCTCTTGACTCTTCGAGGTTAGAATCACGATCGGAATCGTGTTCCCCCGTGACCGCAGCCGCCGGCAGACGTCCACGCCGTTCATCTCCGGAAGCATGACATCGAGCACGATCAGGTCGATGCCCTCCTTGCCCGCCATACGCAGGGCCATGGCGCCGTCTCGCGCCACCAGGGTCGTGTGTCCCTCGTAGTGGAACCCCTCCGACAGCGCCGTCGCAAGAGCCCGATCGTCCTCGACGATCAAGATTCTGCTCACGGTCCCTTTCTCGCCAGTCGCTTCAGGCCTCTGGCAGGACAGCAAACCGGCGCACGCTCGATGCTCACCTCGCGTGATGCTCCGGGCACTCGCGCCCCGAGGACCGACCGCTGACCGGAGAGACAGTGCCGGCACAAGAGCACCGCCCGGCGCGCCGGCAAGACCGCTACCGTACTGTACAAGTCAATAGAACCGCCCGCCATCTGCCCTCAGGCCCCGGCACCCGCTTTGAGACGCACGCCGCCCATCGCGGCCGAAGCCCTTGCCCTATGTCGGTCCGCTACCGCCCCAAGGACAGGGAGCAGGACCGTGAACGTCGTACCGTCTCCGAGGCGGCTATCGACCTCAATACACCCCCCGTGCGCGTGCACCACGTGCTTAGCAATGGCCAGCCCCAAACCAGTCCCAGTCACACTCTCTTCGACGGCCGACGCAGCGCGGTAGAACTGCTGGAAGATCCGCTGCTGCTCATCCGCTGCGATGCCGATCCCGGAATCGACCACGCTGACAGCGGCGTAGTCGTCACATCTCGAAAAAGCCACCCGGACAAGCTTCGAACTTCCAGAGTACTTCATGGCGTTGTCCAGCAGGTTGACAAAGACTTGTGACATCGCCTGCATATCGACGTACACTGCGGGCAATTCCCCCACGGAGGAGGTCACGGAGATCGTGAACCCGTCCCGTTCACGGCGAGCGTCGACCGCCTTGACAGCGCTGCCGACAACATCTTCGATGATGGTCTCTTGTCGGCGGTACTCCACGGTTGCCGACTCGATACGCGCGAAATCGAGAACGTTGTCGATGAGCTGCCGCAGGCGATTACTCTCGTGTTCGACGTGGCGGCCGTATTCTGCTACCTTGTCCGGCGACGTAACGCGCCCGAGGCGCAACAACTCTCCGAACATGGCGATAGAAGCGAGGGGCGTTCGGAGTTCGTGAGACGCATTCGCCACGAACGCATTCCTGATTCGAGAGAGGCGTCGCTCGCGGCCGGCCGCGCGCCACGTAAGCACCACGCCACCGAGCACCGCAACGGACATCAGCACCGTCAACAACCAAGTCACGGATGCACTGGCCCGCAGTACCTGCGCGGCGCCCGTGTGGCGGCTGCGCGCCGACAGCTCCCAGTCCCGGAATGCGAAGTCGAAGCGTCCTGCCAAGACGTCGGCCTGTCCTGGCTCGTCGTGAGTTGTCGTCACGACCCGCTCCGCGGCATCCGTAACGCGCACGACCATGTTGTCCCGCACATCTCCAGACAACGGCTCCATCGCCCTAGCCATGGCGCGCGGCAGATACTCGCTCTCGAAGCGATCGACATCAACGACGAAGCCGGCGACGCCCACGATCCCGACATCTTCGTGGGTGATGAATCTATAGATTACTCGGTTGTCCGGATCTGTTTCGTCTACGTAGATCGCGTTCGGCTCGTGGCGCAAACGGTGTTCTTCTTGAGGTAGCGTGCTGGCCTGCAGCGCCGTGAACAGGCGCAACGCCACCGCTTCGGCGCCATGATCGGATCCGAGGCGGCTTGTCGCAGTCACCGGATCATAGTAGCGCGCCTGACACCAGCACTCGTCCAGCGGAATGGTAAACAGCAGTCGGGCCGCCGACGTATCCGTCGACTGGAAGTACCTATCGATGTCCTCGAATCGCCTTTCGACAAGCGCATCGGGCGGCACCTGCAACACTTCGCGGGCAGCATTCTCGTACACCCGCCGGACCTCACCGACCACGGTGTCGAGGTACTGAGAGATAGTTGTTTGCCGCGCAATGACCTCGACCTCCGCCAGCCGGCGGCTCGACACGTACTGCAGCACGAGGATCGCGAGCAACGGGACGACAACGATCGCCACCTCCAGGCGACAGTGACTGCAGAGCGCTCTGAATCGGCCCATCGCGATCTCCTCGACGCCAAGATACCACCACTGTCCACCTTGCAATACTCAAGCCGCTAACATCGAGTCCTCTGGCGATACGTCCTGGCCGCGGCACGGGGCAGACCCTATTCGCACGCGCGAAACGTGCGAACACGAATCCATGCGCTGCGCGAATATGGCAAGCAGCGCACGCGGCACTTCAATTCGACTCCGGTTGGGCTCCGAGTCGTATGCATAGTCATCGTGCCACCTGTGGGGCTGCCCGAACATCGAGTGGGCACGCACCCCACTACCCGACGTTCAACGGCCAGCCGACGTCGCGCCTGGACGGATCGACGGCGCGCAAGCCGAGGGGGTCGAGGATGATGAGTCGATCGCGACGCACCTCGATCAGGCGGTCACGCTGGAGCTGGCCGAGCAGTGCCGGCAATTGCGTGGCCGGCACCGAGATCAATCCGGCCAGCTCGTGGCGGTCGAGCGGCAAACGAAAGTGCACTTCCTTGTTCAACTGGATCGTGTCGTTGGCGTGCATGAACCGGTGCAGCAGACGCTTCAGGCGAGCGACGGGAGACGCTCGCGCGTGGTCGACGTCGTGCTCCAGCCGGTCGATCAACTCCCGGCTGTGCATCTGGCTGATCCGCCAGGACAGGTCGGAGTCCACGCGGACCAGGCTGAGAAACCGCTCCCGGGAGAGCGCGCGCACATCACACTCGGTCAGGGCGACCACAGCCACGGGCGACTCCTCGTCCGCAATGACCGACTCGGCCCCGAGAAACCAACCCGGAAACCGCAGGCCGACCGTGACCCGCGACCGCGCGGATACGACTCGCTCGAACTTGGCGATCCCGTCGAACAAGAGGTACACACGCTCCGGCAGGACGGCCTGCTGCAGGATCTCGGTCCCCGCCGAGTGGATCTCCGGCGGCGACAGATGCGTCCTCCAGTCCTCGATACCCCCACCGACGACTGGTACGGTGTGGAGCTTCTCCATCATCGTGTTCGCAGGGTCGGTCCGCGGCTGTTGCTCGTTCCCAGCGGCGTCGTCAACACCCCGAAGCCCTCGGTATCGTCGGCTGCCAGACGCCCCATGTCCGGAATCACGATCCATCCCTTGTGCACGCGAATCACACCGTCGTTGCGGAGCTGTTTCAGGAGCCGGCTGAGATGCTCCGGCGTGACCGCGATCAGGCTGGCCAACTCCCAGCGCTTCAGCGGTGACAACAGCCGGACCTCTTTGCCGTTGGCACCGGGAGTGGTAACCGCCACGAGTCGTCCCAGAACCCGTTCCAGCCTCTGCCTCGCGGTCTTGACTCCAAGGTCGGCCATGTGGTGGAACTGACTGAGCACCTCGCGGCTGTGCATCCGGTGCACGTGCCACGACAGATCCGAGTGCTCGGTCATCATCTCCAGAAACGCCTCGCGTGACAGCCGCCTCAATGTGCAGGCGGTCACCGCAACCACGCTCGCCGGATGCGACCGTCCCACCAGGACGAAGGCCGCGCCCAGTAGCCACCCGGGTCCGCGCAGTCCGAGGATCTGTTCGCGCCCGTTCCCGTCTATGCGCACGAGCTTCGCCAAGCCCTCTTCGATGAAGAAGATGTCGCTGGGCTCGCATCCCTGCCGAACCAGCACGGTTCCGACGGGATAGAGCTGGCCGGCCGGCAGAAGCGAGAGCCACGATTCCAGACCGCGTCCGTCGCCGGCACTGGACGTTTCGGTGCTGTCGTTGCGTACGCCATGTGTGTGAAGTGACATGAGCCTGATGCTCACTCGCGGCGCATGTAAATGTCATCTCTGACACGTCAAAGTTGTCATGAAGATGTAAAACCAGGCGCCTTGAACACTCTTGCAGCCGTACCAATCTTGATATGCCCTTCCTGGGGAGAATCGTGACCGACCATATGAACACACCACCGGCTGCAGGATCGCCGGCCACCACGCCGGATGCGCGAGCTCAGCGTGCATGGCGTGAAGACACGCTCGGTGGGACTATGGAGTTGCGATGACCAACGGCGCGAGGCAGTCGTTGTCGGAACTGACGTCGAGCGGCCACCAGCTCTGGAAATCCGCATCGGACGCCGCGATGGGCACGACCAAGGGGAAACCCTCCGGCTCGAACGCACCCGTTCCACCCGCTTCCTCGTACCGGCCGGCCAGCTCCTCGCGGAAGCGGCCGACCGCCGAGGCCTCGAAGAGGGCGTAGTAGAGCTGCCGCGTCGTGCCGGATCCCTCTCGGCGAATGACGCCGATGCACACGGGCGCAGGAGTCGCCGCCGACAGACCCGACTCCTCGGCCGTCTCGAGCACTTCCGGCGGAGTCAGCACGCTGCCGAGCGCGTCGCGATACTCCGAGTGCAGCACGAGCGGCAGCGCGGCTGCCGTCGGCGACGTCATCGACTCCATGGTGCGGTTGAAGATCTGCTGGAAGAGCTGGGCGCGAAGCTGATCCGAGGGCTGCAGCACCAGCAGGCCGGCGCCTGGTTGCAGCGGCCCGCGAAGCGCCAGGGTCCACTCCGAGACCAGCGCGGCGTCGACGACATAGGGCGCGGTCAGGCTGCTCTGCACGGTCCGCCAGAACAGCCAGCCCAGCACGACAAGCACCACGAGAGTGATGGCGAGCTTCCGCATCGACTAGCGGCCACCCCCGCCCGCCACGCCGCCAGCGAACTCGACCGCCATCCGCCGATCGCGCTCGATGGCGTCGCGCACCTGGTCCGGGCGGGTCTGGTAGCAGTCGAGACACACCAGAGGATCGACGACGTGGCCCTCGGTGGACAGCCCCCCAGCCGCCATCAACTCGCGGAGCAGCTCGGCGGTGGGTGCCTGCGCCTTGAAGAAGTCCGAGTAGCTCAACCCGTTGGCGATGGCGAGCGGCGTCCAGCCCTCCACGGTCCGCGCGTCGAGGGCAGCCCCCCGCTCCACCAGGTACTCGACGATCCGGTTCACGCCCCGGAACGCCGCCCCATGCAGCGCCGTCTCGTCGCGGAAGTTGGTGGCGTTGACGTCGGTGCCGAGCTCGACGCACATTCGAACGGCCTCGAGCACCTCGTCTTCCTGCCCCGGCAGAGACCCGCCGTCCTCGCCCGGGATGAAGATGGCGATTCCGGCCGCCACCATCAGCGGCGTCGTCCCGTCGGCACTCGGAATGAGCGGGTCGGCACCTGCCTCTATCAGAACCCGCATCGCCTCGACGTCGGTATTCTTGGCGGCGAGGAAGAACGCGGTTGCGCCGAGCCGGTTGAGGCGGCTGCGCTGCCCGTCCTTCATCCCGTTGGTCATCATGCGTGCGTCGACGTCGACACCCTTGGCGATGAGCTTGCGGACGACGCCGATGCTGTCGACGCGGCCCGTCGGAATGGGCCCGGCGACCCCGCCGCTCGGGTTTGGGCGCCGCGTGCGCACGGTCTGGTGCAACGCGTTCCAGCCGGCGCCGGCCAGGTTCGGATCGGCGCCGCGGTCGAGCAGGTAGTCCGCCAGCTCCCAGTGCGCGTTGGCGGCCGCGACCACCAGAGCGCTCTGGCCATCGGACAGCGTGTCGTTGACGTCGGCGCCAGCGTCCAGCAAGGCGCGTGTCGCGTCGATCCCGCCCGCCCGCACCGCGAACAGGAGCGCCGTGAACGACGTGGGGTGCGTACTTCGGAAGTAGCTCCGGCTTGGCGGCGGCGGCGCTCCCGCGGTTCGAATGTGCAGGTCGGCCCCCAGTTCCGCCAGCGCGTGGACCGCCGGCGCGTTGTTGCGCGCCGCCGCCCACATCACTGCCGTCTGACCGCCCATGTCGTCCCGCGCGTTCGGATCGGCACCGGCGCGGAGCAGTGCGCGCACCGCGTCCGCCGGCCCGGCCCGCGCCGCCGTCATCAGCGCCGTCTCACCGCCGGGCATCGACGCGTTGGGGTCCGCGCCGGCGTCGAGCAACTGCTCGATGACCGACGCGCTCCCGTTGGTGGCGGCCAGCGCCATCGGCGGCACGCCGTAGCGGTTCGCCGCGCTGACGTCGGCACCGGCCTCGACGAGCAGCCGCACGACCTCCGGCCGGTCACGATGCACGGCCCAGTGAAGAGCCGTCGTCCCGTCGACCGACGCCGCGTCGACGTCCACCCCGCGCGCCAGCAGTTCCCGGACCGCGGCTACGTTCCCGTCCCGCGCCGCTGCCACGAATGGCGGATCATCGGCAGCGGCATGCGCGGCGCCCGGCAGCCCGACACCCGCCGCGGCGATGACGACGCCGGCCAGCGCCACCCATCCGGTACTCATTCGGCTTACCCCGCTCGCCCGAGAATAGTCGCCTGCAATCCCCGATTTCCGCCCAACCGGACCGGCCTGGGAGTCTGCACCCCTTCTACGGCGCAGACTGCCGGCTACTGCCATTCGACCCGCGTCCGGCGGGCTGCACCAGACATGCTGCACACTCCCCCGGTCAGTGCTTCAGCCAGGTCCCCCGCAGGCCGGTCTGCCCGACGCCCGGCTTCGTCCAGTCGCAGACGCCGTCGTCGAATATCTCGCGCAGCTCCGCCTCCTGCTCGGCCGTCAAGGTCGCGCCATAGTCGCCCATGTCGATCGGCTTCAGCTCGCACTTGATGACATCGCTGGCCACCGGTGCCCCGGCAACCTCGCGCGGCGCCGGCGCCGATGGGTAGAGCTCCTCGCAACGACCGCTGCCGCGGATCTGCTCCTCGGCGATGCGGGTCGGATCGTCGTCCCGCGTCCAGCACGCGTCGACGAGGTCGGCCGGCTTGGCGCCGGCCACCCGGTCGATCCGCGGATCGTTCCCGTCCTCCGCGTCGAGGTTCGCCAGCCACTGGTCCATCTGCGCCAGCGCGCCCCGCAGCACGGGACTGCTGCTGCTGTAGAGGCCGTAGCGATCGTCCTCGGTCAGCATCACGTGGTTGTCGGTGCGGCCGTTCGCCTTGCGCAGCCGCTCGCGCATCGAGAACGAGTGGTAGCGGACGTGCACGTCGCCGTTCTCGCGATCGTCGCTGTAGGCGCGGTAGTCGATGATCGGCGTCTCCGACAGTCCCCCGCCGCCGTTGGTCAGCCGCCCTGTCTCGTAGGCCAGGCGCACTGCCTCCGGATCGGCGACCGTCCGCTCGGCCTGGAAGCCGCCGTCCTGGTCATAGCCGCCGATGCGTCGATTCAAATCGAGGAATTGGGCCAGGCTGATGACGCCGTCGTTGAGCGCCCCGAGGCCGTACTGCACGCCGGCGTTGTCGAGCGGCCGGCGCGCGAAGCCGGTCTCCGCATCCCGCCCGTAGACGTTCACGTAGTGGCTGTAGACGTCGCAGCGGGCGCCGTCCGGATTGTCGGTCGGTTGATAGCGCAGCGCCTCTGGCAGCACGTCCGGACAGAACTCGCCCACCTGGACCCGCCCGGCGTTGCGCGAGACGTTGGGCATCGTCGCCAGGGTCAGGAACCCGGCCACGGCGCGCTTCTGCTCCTCCGTGAACGGCACCGCGGTCTCGCGGAAGTAACGGTCCAGGAGCCGCGCGTCGGTAATCATCGGGACGGTGCCGAAACCGACGTCCGGGAAGCTGCACCCCGGGATGATGCCGTCGAGCAGGCCGGGATAGTTGTCGGCGATCTGGTGGTTCTGGTACGAGCCGCCGGAGCAGCCCCAGCCGATGGTGTAGCGCGGCGGGCCATAGGCCTCGACGAACCGCTCCTTGACCATCATCATCGTCTCGGCCGCGAGCAGGTCGTTGCAATTGTTGCCGTAGACGTTGAGGGTCGCCGACGCCACCGCATAGCCCTGACGCAGCATGACGTCATCCGTGACGCCGCCCGTGCTGGCTCCCTGACGGTACCAGCCGTTCACGCAGCCGCCGCCGAACGTGTAGATGAGGCGTCGGTTCCAGCCCGGCGACTCCGTCCACGGGTCCAGGTCCGGGTCTCCGGCGCCCGGGGCGTGCAGCATCGCGATCTGGTACACGGCGCGATTGATGGTGCCGGTCTCGATGCGGACGACGTAGGGCACCTCGGCGCCGGTCAGCGTGGTCGTGGTGACCGCGTCCGCCGGCAGCTCGGCCGGATCGCCCAGCGGCTTCAGCGCCCCGTCCGCCGCGCGGTAGGCGTAGTCCACGCGGCGCGCAATCGAGCAGTTCTCGTCCAGCGGCGCGCCGAGCGTCTCGCCCGACGGCAGCTCGAACGCATCGGTCTCGCAGACGAACGGCTGCTCGTGCGGTCCGGAGAAAACCGGGCCCTCGACCGGATGGTTGACGAGCTCCAGCGCAGCGCCGACCGCAGCGCCGGCGACAGTCACGGACACCTCGTTCGCTCCGTGGGACAGCCCGCCGACGATGCCCACCAGCCGGTGTCCGTCGGCGTCGGCACGAAACGCCGCGGTCGCGTCCGTACCGTTGACCGCCACGTGCACCTCGGACAGCGACACGCCCGCCGGGACGTCGATCCGCAGCAGTGCGTCGCCGCCGCTCACCGTGTCCGGCCGGCCCGACAATACCGTCACCTCGATCTCGTCGGCCGCCTGCGCGACCCCCGCCGAAACGCCCGTCACCATCCCGGCCGCCAGCATGGCGACCGCCGCGACGCTACCGATGATTCTCTGCTCGCGCATGGATCTAACTCCCTGGAACGATATTCGACCGCAAGACTACACCGAGGAGGCCACACGAATGTAGCGAACCGCATCACATTCTGTCAGCCGAGGCGCGACGCGCACGGCACCCGATCCCGGAGACTGGCCCGAACCGTGTTCGATGCGGCACCGGGGCGCTGCCTACAGTCGTTCCTCGCGCAGCGCCCTGGCGCCGGAGACCGCCCGCGCCACGTGCTCCCGGGTGTTGTAGACGTGCGGACAGATCCGCAGGCCGCCCGTGGCGGCGCACGCGATGCCGTGCCGTTCGTACAACGCGTTCACGAAAGCCCCGCGCCGCGCCGGGTCCACCACCGCGATGGCGACGCCGCCGCTCAGCTCGGGCTCCATGGGCGTCACCAGCTCGAAGGCCGCCTCCTTGAGCCCGGTCTTCAGCATGGTCGCCAGCTCGACGACGCGCGCCTCGATGCGCTGCATCCCGAGACGGTCATGGAACGCGACCGTGGTGCCGACGGCGGCCAGCGCCGCGTCGTCGCGCTGCCCCAGCGACTCGAACTTCCGCGCGCCCTTCGGCCGGGGCTCCACGGCATTCCCCCAGCTCGGGGCGACGATGCTCGGCCAGATCTCCTGCACCCGGTCGGCGCGGACATAGAGGAGCCCGACCTCCTTCGGCCCCAGAAACCACTTGTGCGCGCTCCCGGTGAAGGAGTCGCAGCCGAGCTCGCGCAGGTCGACGTCCAGGGCGCCCCAGCTCTGCGCGCCGTCGACGTGCACGTGAATCCCGCGGCCGTGGGCCACTTCGCACAGCTCGCGCACGGGAAGCCGCAAGCCGCTCACGTTGGAGACATGGGTAAGGGCGAGAACCCGTGTCCGCGGCGTCAGCGCGCGCTCGAACACGCCGACCAACTCGTCCACGCCCGACGGCGCGACCGGCGTCGTCACCTTCTTCACCCCCAATCCGTAGCGGGCGGCCCGGACCTCCCAGGCGACGTTGTTGGTCGGATGGTTCTGATCCCACACCACGACCTCGTCGCCATCGTCGAGCGGAATCCCGGCGTTGATGACGTTGTTCGCCTCGCTGGTGTTGCGCACCAGCGCAATCTCGTCAGCGGTGACGCCGAGCTGCGCCGCCACCGCCTCGCGCGACTTCTCGAGCAGCGGACCGAACTTCGCGCGGTTGGGGAAGGAGCAGTCGACGTCGATGTCGCGCGTCAGCCCGCTCACCCGCTCGGCCACCACGCGCGGCGAGGGACACAGGTTGGCGGCGTTCATCGGCACGCGCTCGTCGCGGAACGCGAACTGGCGTCGCACCTCCTCCCACAGCGCCTCCGACCCCTTGCCCGGGTGCGACTGCGCGCCGGCGGGACGGCCGGCCAGGAGCGGATGAACGACGCTACCGACCGCGAGCGTCTTCAGGAACCGGCGCCGGTTGGTGTCGACGGTCATCTGTAACCTCCGGGTCACGGCGTTGCAGGTCATCGAGTGTTCCCATAGCCTACTCCCTCGGGCTACCGACCGCTGCCCCCAAAGGAGCAGGTTGGAGCAGGTTGATGCGATCACGCAGACTCTTCGGCGCCGGGTCGCAACCCCCATCCGACGACGAACGCGTGGCGGTGGGGAGATGGTTGCCGACTTGCCGACTGGCGCACTACCGAGTCGCGGCCAGGTCCAGACTCCACTCCGACAGGACGGCATGCCGCGGCCGCCAGGCCGCGCCGGTCCTGCGCCGCTCGAACTGGTAGGCGCCTACGAAGGAATGCCCGGACCCGAGGCGCCAGCGGACCCCTACGCGAGACCGGGACCGCACGAAGCCTCGGCGTTCGAAGGCCAGCGACTGGTACAGCCACGGCGACACGCGCGCGGCGGGGCGCTCGAGCTCCATCTGCTGGCGATAGCGGTTGTAGGCGCCGCTGTCCCGCCTGCCGATATGGCGCTCGTAGAGCGTCGTGCCCTCTACGCGCACGCCCCGCCGAAGCAGGGGATACGTCAAGGCGGCGTGCAGGCGGTGATCCCGGCCGAAGCCCGAGTTGGAGTCGGTCCCTGCCCGATTGAGCAGAATGTAGCCGAGCGTCACGCTGGCGACATCGCTCAACGTGAGCTCCACGTCGGTCCTGGCGCGGCGGTCGTACACGCTTCCCAGCGAGTCCCGGATGCGGGCGACGCCGCCGACCGTCCAGTCGATCCGGTCCGACGCAAGCACGCCGAGCTCGATCTCCGTCCAGGACTGGACGTCGTCGGCGGCGACCGGACGCGCCCCGACCAGGAAAAACAGCAGGGCAAGCAATGTGAGGCACGGCGCGGCAATCCGGGGCATGGAACGGAGAATGAGAATGCAGCGAGGAACTTCGGGGGCCGAGGACCCGTCTCCCGACTGGTTTACTTCGTCAGGCAGGCCCGACGCGAGCCGCCCGCTCAAAAACGAGCGGGCCGCCGTGGCTGCCCACGACGGCCCGCGGGTCCCGGTTCGCGGGAACAGCGCTGCCGGCGAACTACTTGAGGTGCGAGTAGTCGCTGGAGCTCAGCATGAAGACCTCGATCCCCTCGAGCGGCGCGGGGTACTTCGTGCGGAGCTCGTCCCACTCCGGATCGTCGCGGAACCCGGCCCACACCTCTTCCCGGTGCGCGCGGTCGCGATAGGCCAGCATCCAGACCAGCCGGTTGGGATTGTCCAGGTTCTGCCAGACCGCGACGATCTCCGCGCCGTGCTTCTCGAAGATCGCGACCTCGCCCTCGCGAAACCGCTGGTGCAGCTCGTCGATGCCGCCCTTCCCGTCTACCGGCGGCCTGGCCGTGTACATGCGGATCTCGAAGCAGCGCGCGTCGGCGCCCACGTTGTTGGACAGATCGGCCGGCAACTGTGCGGCCGGGCCGCACGGCGCGGGTGGATCATCCTGCTCGGCGCTGGCCACGCCGAGGAAGCTAAAGCCGATGATGAGAGCAAGTGCGAGTGTGCGCATCACGATCCCCCTGTGGAAGATTCCCGTATTCTGCACCTGCGCCGGCTCCGCATCTCGACGGCCGGCTCAGGTGCGCGTCGGACGGCATTGTATGGCAGTCGGTCGTGTCCCACCAATCGGTCAGGGAACCGCTACACACAGCAGGTCCTCACCCACGGTCAGCGCTCCCGCGTAGGACTCGCGCAGGTAGTCGAGGCTCTCCGCCAGGACCTGCGGCGAGGAGGTGGAGATGTGGGACGCAACGACCCGACCGACCCCGGCCGCGGCGGCCAGCGCGCCCCAGCCGCTCGGGCTGGCATGCAGGTCGGCTGACCGCCCGGTAGACTCCTCGGCCCGGCCCAAGTGCACGACCAGCACATCCACGTTTCTCGCGAACTCTATAAAGGCCGGATCCGATCCGTTCTGGTCGCTGCTGAACGCGACGCTGGCGTCTCCCGCATCCACCCGGTACCCGACGGCCGGCACGCCGCCATGAGGAACGCCGATGCCGGTGACTCGCACATCGCCGTCGCGCCAGACCTCGACGGCACCTCCGGTGACATCGACCGTGATCGGATCGAGCTCAAGACGGCCGGCGAGCACGCGAAAGACACCTTGCGGGCCGAAGAGCCCGGCCAGCCAGTCGTCGAGCGACGGGAAAACGCCTCCCCCGGATGGACCCGCCACGCGCAACGCCGCCCCGCGGGGCCAGAGGAGCGCGGGCACCTCGGCGGCGTGGTCGGGATGCAGGTGGCTGAGCGCCAGCAGCGCGACGTCCCCGAGATCCGCGCCGGAAGCATGAAAGCGCTGCTTGATGCCGCCGCCGGCGTCGACAAGGATGCGACCGACGCCGTCGATCCAGACGAGGTAGCCGGCCGAGGCCCGTCCCGCCGATGCGCCCGGTCCCCCCGAGCCCAGGATCTGCAACTGCACGCCGTCGGCTTCGCACGCCGCCAATGCCGGCTTCACCGCCAGGAGCCCGAGGACCACGACTACGACGACGACGGTCGAGCGGCGCATCCGTTTCAGCATCGGAAAGACCTTTCGAGTGATTGCAGCAAGAGGTCCGACCAGTGAACCGGGCGCAAGTCCCTCAGCCCTGCTCCGCATCGGGATCGAGCGTGCTGAGTCGGTTCCAGAACACGCTGGTCCGGACATCCTGGCCGTCGACCGTGGAGACCGGGGGCCGCAGGATGAGCTGGTCGTCGCGGAACTCGAAGGCGCGGGGCGCATCGACGCCGATGCTGTCCGGACTGAGATGACCCGCGCGGTGGTGCACGACGATCCCTTCGTCGGCGTTGACGCTGAACGGACCGAAGTAGCTGGCGTAGCTGCCCAGCGCGGCGTGCGCCTCCAGCGCCGTCGGCCGGGGCCCTTGGTACAGGCGGCGATCGGGCCGCATCAGGTGCACCGCCATGTATCCCGACGGCGTGTAGATGAGATAGCCTGCGGCGAACTGCTCCGTGGGAATCTCGGCGCCGTCGAGCGTCCGGCGCTCGATCCGGTCGATCTCCCAGAATCCGAGGAATCGCCGTCCCTCCTCGCCCAGCTCCGTCGACAGAGGGAGCCTCTCCCATACATTGCGCAACTGGATGCCGGTCGTGCCGTAGGCGCATCCGCGATCCGTGACGTACGAGTCGGGGCACTGCCGGCCGGGCACCAGGACGAGTCTATCGTTGTCGAACTCGTAGAACGGCTCGAGCCGGCCGCCGGTCAGCCGCGGGTTGAGACTTCCCGCCAACTGCTGCGATACGAAGCCCTGCGCCTCGTTTACCGCGTAAGGACCGAAGTGCGAGGTATATCGCTCGACGGCGCTCAGCGCGTCGTCGGGCGCGGGGCCACCGTCCGTACCCGATGCGGCGGCTTCCTCCTGCATGACGAGCGCCATGCGCTCGCCGTCGAACATCACGAAACCCAGAGCAGGCGCCAGACCGATGGTAGGGTGCATGAGCTCGGACAGCGGAGCCCCGGTCTGGTCGTAGCGTTCGACCCGCGCCAGCCTCCAGGTTCCAACCAGACGCTCGCCCGAATCGAGAACGTCGACCGCGGCCTCGGAAGCCTCGCGGACGTCGGATGCGTCCGGTTCCGGCGGCGACAACGTTGTCTCGCAAGCGCCGAGGCCCGCCGCAAGAACCGCCGCCACCGCGGCGCGCGCCCGGGACCCGAGTCGTCCAGTGTCCCTCGCTGTCATCATCTGCCCACTCTAACAGCGGTAGCAAAGCACCGCGCCAGGGTCCGCCGTCGACGGTGGCGGAGCTCTCCCGGCAGCACTCCCTCCGGAACGTGCCTTCACTGCGGCCCGCGTTCCCGGGACCTGGTTCGGCCGGCATGGCTGCTTGTACGGCTCCAGTAGAATGAGGTGGCATTCGGCGGTCATCCGGACGCCGACGAGGGAGCCTTGCTCCGCATCGAGCCGATGCAGCCCGCCGAGGAACCGTAGGAACCGACATTCCCGGCGCCGACCGAGACACACCTCCCCTCCTGGTATCGCGTGTGAAGATTGTCCACTTCGCCGACCTCCATCTGGATACGGGGTTCGCGTGGGCGGGAGCCGGCGGAACGGCGGCGAGACAGCGCCGGCAGTCGTTGCGCGACTCGCTGGGGAGCGTCACGGCACTGGCACGCGACCTCGGCGCCGGCGCGCTCTTCTGCGGCGGCGACCTCTACGAGCACGACCGGGTCACCCCCGACACCGGCCGGTTCCTGCGGGCGACGTTCGCCGATCTCGCCCCCTGCCCCGTCTACCTGGCGCCGGGCAATCACGACTGGTACGGCCCGGACAGTCTCTACGCACTCGTCGACTGGAGCCCGAACGTCCACGTCTTCGACGAGCCGCGTCTGGAGCCCGTGAGCCTCCGCAACGGTCTGACCCTGTGGGGGGCCGCCCACTGCGCGCCGGCGAACACCGGCAACTTCTTCGAGGGTTTCGCGCCGGACGGCCCCGGCGTGCACGTGGCCCTCTGCCACGCCGCGGAGCGGACCGGGCTCGCTCAACAGGGCAGCGGGAAACAGCCTCACGCGCCGTTCGACGCGCAGGACATCGAGCGCGCCGGCCTGACCCACGCGTTTCTCGGCCACTATCACCGGCCGCGGGATGCGGCGCGTCACACCTATCCCGGGAACCCGGATCCGCTGGCTTTCGGGGAAGTAGGCCGGCGCGGCGCGGTGGTGGCGACGATCGGCCCGGACGGCAAGGTGACCACAGAACGGCGCGACGTCGCCACGACGGCGGCGCACGACCTGACGCTCGACGTCACCGGCTGCTTCTCGCAGCAGGAGGTGCGCAACCGCCTGGCCCGGACGGCGGACAACCGGCGTGGGGTCGTGCGTCTGACGGTGGAAGGCGAGCTGCATTCCGACGTCGACCTCCGGGGAGACGACTTGCGCCGGACGCTGCTCGAGTTTTTCGACGCGGTCCAGGTTCGCTTCGGCCCGCTGCGCGCCGGCTACGACATCGAGGGGATCGGCCAGGAGCAAACGGTACGGGGCCAGTTCGTGCGAGACGTGCTCGCAGCCAGTCTGCAGGAAGACGAAACCCGGCGTGTGCTGGCGGCCGGCCTGCGGGCACTCGAAGGCCGGACGGACCTGGAGACCCTCTGACCGATGCGGTTCGAATCGGTTCGCGCGCACCCGTTCGGGCCGTTCGACGACCGGACCCTGGCCCTGACGCCGGGGCTGAACGTCGTCCACGGGTCGAACGAGGCGGGCAAGTCCACCTGGCACGCGGCGCTGTACGCCGGGCTCTGCGGCCTGCGGCGACGCAAGGGAGCGCTGAGCACGGAGGACAAGCGCTTCCGGGACCGACACCGGCCATGGGACGGCAGCGGCGAATGGGCGGTCTCCGCCGTCGTGACCCTGGAGAACGGCCGCCGTGTCGAGTTGCACCACGACCTCGCCCGCAGGGTCAACTCCAGCGCTGTCGACGCCGACCTGGCGGGGCAGGACTACGCCGGCGGCATCATGCACGACGGCGCACCGGACGGATCACGCTGGCTCGGCCTCAACCGCAAGTCCTTCCTCGGCGTGGCCTGCGTCCGGCAGGCGCAGATTCTCGGGCTGTTGGACGATGCCAACGCCCTCCAGGAGGATCTGCAGCGCGCCGCGGCGACCGCCGGCACCGACGAGACGGCCGCCCGCGCCCTGGAGCTGCTCGCCGCGTACCGCAGGGACCGCGTGGGGTCGGAGCACGCACCGACGAAACCACTGCGGACCTCCCGCGAACGTATGGACGCAGCAGTGTCGGCCCTGGAGCGGACGCGGGAGGCCCAGGCGCACTATCTCTCCCGCCAACGCGATGTCGAACGGCTGGCACGGGAATCGGAATCGCTAGAGGAAGAGGCGGCGGCGTTGCGGGCTGTACGGGCGGCCGAGACCGCCGGCGACGCAGAACGCCGGGCGGCCCACGCGGCAGAGCTCCCGGCCCTGTTTCCCGATGGACCTTCTCGCCCCGCGGGTTCCGGGTTGCGGGCCGCGACCGCACTGCGCGTGGCGGCACCCTACCTCGCGGCGGCCGGGACAGCGGCCGGCATCGGACTGGTTCTGGCCGATTCCGGTCTGTTCGGCCTTCTCGTCGGCGCCCTGGGCCTCGGATATCTGGTGTGGTGGCGGCTCTCGAAGCGCCGGTCGGCGGCAGCGGCGACAGAGGGGCGGCGGTTGGTCGCGGATCTGCGGGCCGAGGCCGTTCGACTGCGGACCGAGGCCGCGGCGCTGGCCGAGCCGCTGGACCCCAATGCGCTCGTCGCGGCGCGCGGCGCGCCGCCGGGTCGCCTAGCGGCAGCGGAACACGAGGCCCGCGGTGCGCGCGCCGCCTGCCACACCGCTCGCGGCCAACTCGAGCAGCTCGCCACCGACCTGCCGAGCATGGCGGATGCGGAAGACGAGCTGGCTGCCGCCAGGGACGAATTGGAGCGGGTCGAGCAGCTCGACCGGACCCTGGCCCGGACCATGGAGTTCCTGCAACGCGCCGAGGAGCGCGTCCACCGCAACGTTGCGCCCGTGCTTCGCGCTACCGTCCTCGAATGGCTGCCGGAGGTCACCGGCGGGCGCTACACCGACTGCAAGGTCGATCCCGAATCCCTGCAGGTCGACGTTCGCGACGCCGGTGGACCCTGGCGGTCAGCGGGACTCCTCTCCCACGGCACCGCCGAGCAGATCTACCTGCTGCTGCGCCTCGCGCTGGCACGGCATCTCGTCACGGACGGCGAAGTCTGCCCCCTGATCCTGGACGACGCGGTGGCGGCGTGCGACGCCGGGCGCAAGCAGGTCCTGCTGGACACCCTGCACGCGGTCAGCGCCGAGAGCCAGGTGATCCTGTTCACCCACGAGGAAGACGTGCGGGCGTGGGCGCGGGAGCGCCTGGCGGCGCCGCGGGACCGCCTGACGGAACTGCCCCGTCCCGGCACCGGGTAGCGGCACGACTGGGACTCCGTGCCGTCGGTCTGGTCGCGCCGCCCGGCGTACAATTGCGGCGGTCCCGTGTCCGACGAGAACGAATCGACCCGGGGATGGAATCCAAAGGAGAAAGCGATGCGCGTCACCGTGGCCGGACTGGCTGTCGTCCTCACTCTGATGTTGGTTCCGGCGCCGGGAAGCTCCGTCTCGGGTCAGCAAGTGACGGGCGGCGACAACCCGGACGACCCGATCACGGCGCTGGTCGGCCGGCTCGACCTGGAACGCTACAAGGCCGTCATCCGGGGCCTCACGCAGTTCGGTGACCGGCGCCAGGGCACGCAGCGCAACCGCGATGCCGTCGACTGGATCGAGTCCCGGCTCGAGGCGGCCGGCTGCCGCACCGAGCGCATCTACTACACCTTCGATCCGCCGCCGCGAACCGGGGGCGGCGGCAGGCGCGCCGCGCCCCTGAACCCGACCGAGCCGACCCCGACCGGCGGCCGCATCGGGCGCAACGGAAGCGGTCCGGGCGGCAGCTCCATCTTCGGCTACCGCCGCCGCACCGGCGTGGTCCGCGACCCGCTGATGCAGCCGGACGAGACGCTGCGCGCTCTCAACCTCGAAGAGCCGACCAACGGCGACCGCTCCCAGGTGTACTGCACCAAGTCAGGGACCACCCGACCCGACGAGATGTACATCCTTGGCGCCCACATGGACGGGCACGGCTTCGGCGAGGCGGCGGACGACGACGCTTCCGGGACGGCACTGGTCATGGAGCTGGCTCGCATTCTCAGCGCGCCGGACGTGCAGACGGAGGTCTCGATCCGCTTCGCGCTCTGGAACAACGAGGAAACCGGCCTCAACGGCGCTCGCGCCTACGTCGAGCAGCGGCGCGAGCGCCAGGGCCTGGAGAATCCGCCCGGCTCCGGCCTGTACCCCGAACCGCGCTGGCTCGGGATGATCCAGCACGACATGATGCTGTTCGACCACGGCGCGCCGGGACCGGACGGCGTGGTCAGCCGCGACCAGCGGCGCGAGGCGGACGTCAACATCGAGTTCCAGTCCAACTCGGACCTGGCGAACGAGTCACGCGATCTGGCGTTCCGCTTCAAGGCCGCCAACGACGCCTACGCCACCGACTACCCGGCGACGGTCGGGCCGCACATGACGAACACCGACTCGACGCCGTTCATGAACGTCACGCCGTCGATCAGCCTGCGGGAGAACGAGCGCGGAATGCACATCGGGGCCGGCTGGAACCCGCACTGGCACCAGCCGACCGACGTCTTCCACACGTACACGGACGACGACTTCCGGCTCGGGCTGAACGCGGCGCAGACGACGCTGGCCGCCATCGCCGGGCTGGCCGGGGCGACCGTCACCGCACCCTGACCGCGAGAATCACCCGAGGTCGTCCTCGGCCAGTGTCGAGGACGACCGGAGCCGATTGTCGTCCGGCCTGACGAACGCCGCCTTCAGCAGTTCCCCAGCAGTCCTCGGTACGACCCCACCCGACCCGGCTGGCGCGGCGTGGGACGACTCATGCGATTGGTTCTCTGGTTCAGGCGGACCGCTGGCGATACGGAATCGAAGAGGCACGCCGATCATCGACGGCCTCCGGTATACGTGTCAAGACGAAGACGCGCAGTCAGAGATAGCGCCAGCGCAGAAGACGGCGCTCGATGCGTTCGGCGCAGGCGAACAGGAGCAGGACGACGCTCATGATGATGAGGATCAGGGCGATGGTCAGCGCGGCGTTGTAGGTGCTCTGCGCGAACTGCAGCAGGTAGCCCAGCCCACGGCTGGATGCGACGAACTCGCCGACGACTGCGCCGGTGAACGCGAACCCGACAGCAACCTTGAAGCTCCCCAGCACCCAGCTCGTGACCGAGGGCACGTACACCTCGCGCACCAGGATCCGCCGGCCGCCGCCGAGGGTCCGGACCCGCTCGACCAGCCGCCGATCCACCTCGCGGACGCCGTTGAAGACCGCGAAGAAGATGAGCACGGCTACGAGAATGGTCGCCAGCGCGAGCTTGGACGCCAACCCGATGCCCAACCAGATAACGAACAGCGGGGCGAGGATGACGCGGGGAATCGCGTTGAGCAGGATCATCACCGGCTCGAGCAGATCCGCGACGAGCGGAACGAGCGCGGCGGCGAAGCCCAGCGCGATGCCGAGCACGAGGCCGACGAGCAGCCCGGCGAACGCGGCGGCGGCAGTCGCGCCGAGATGCGGCCACAGGTCGCCGCCCGCGGCCAGGGTAAACATGACCTCCCCTACGGCCGACGGCGGAGGCGCATAGAACGGATCGAGCACTCCCACGCGGGACGCCGCCTCCCACACCCCCAGCAGGAGCAGCAGCGCCACGCCGCGGCGGACCGGCGGAGACCGGCGCCAGCCCTTCATGACGTCGCCACCCGGCACGCGGGGCCGCGGCCTTGCGGATCCGCAACCCGCGGAGACCGGCCATTCATGACTCCACCGGCTCCGCGGAGGGGGCCGGCGGCCGTTCCGCGGCCAGCTCGTCCCAGAGACGCTGCAGGAGAGGTCCGAAGGCCGGATGCCCCCGCGCCTCCAGCACCCGCCGGGGCCGCGGGATCTCGACGCGGTGGCTGGCGCGGATGGCGGCGCGCGGCCCCTGGCCCAGCACGTGCACGATATCGGAGGCGCTGATTGCCTCCTCCAGATCGTGCGTCACCAGGAGCACGGTGAGCCGCTCGCGCTCGACCCACTCCAGCAATTCCTGCGTGATGCGGGTCCGGACGATGGCGTCGAGCGCGGCAAACGGCTCGTCCATCAGCAGCAACCGGGGCCGCAGCGCCAGCACCTGAGCGATGGCCACCCGCTTGCGCTGGCCGCCGGAGAGCTGGCCCGGATAGCGATCGCCGTAGCCGGCCAGCCCCAGCACCGTCAGCCAGTGCTCGGCCTGCTCGTCGGCGGCGGCCGGGGCCACCTCCCGGATGCGCAGTCCCAGCGCCACGTTCTGCCGCGCCGTGCGCCACGGCAGCAGCGCATCGTCCTGGAACAGGAAGCCCACGTCGCGCACCCCGACATCCAGATCGACCGTGCCGCGCAACGGCTCCAGCAGGCCCGTCACCACCCGCAGGATGCTCGTCTTGCCGGAGCCGGAGGGGCCGATGAGCGTGGCGAACTCCCCCGCCGCCACGTCGAGATCGATGCTCTCGAGGACCGGCTCCCCGCCATAGCCGACCGTCATCCCGCTGACCCGCAGCATGATCTCTCGCGGCGCAGCCCTAACGCCCCGAAACGCCTCGCTGGCTCGGCGTTGCGGCCCATCCCCCCCGCTCCATGACCTTGCGCCTCCACACTTCGCTTCGCTCCGTTCCGCGGCGCAAGCTCCTAACCGGCGGCGAGGGCGCCGGCGTCCAGCAAGGTTCCGAGATCGACCTGGCCCGGTTGCAGCAGACCGGCAACCTCCTGGGCGCGCATGACGCGCCCGGCCGCCTCGACGTCCAGGTCGACGCGTTCCGGATACAACGATTGCCGGTAGCGGTCGATGACTCTTTCCAGGCGGTCGACGTCGCCGCCGGCCACGAGCGCATCCGGCAGCGCGGCGACGATCTCGGCCGGCGGCAGGGTGCGCGTCTCGACCAGGCCGGCGGCAAGGGCGGCCGCGAGCCTCCGCATCTCCGGCAGGCGCGCGTCGCGCTCGGCCGACCGCACCGAGACCCCCATGAACGCATAGGGACCGCCCAGATGGCGCCGCGCCTCCTCTATTTCCATGAAGTTGACCAGCTCGCGCCCGCCCGCCTCGACGATCAACGACAGCGCCGGCTCCTGCAGCATCGCCGCGTCCACCTGGCCGATCCGCAGGGCATCGAAGACGTTCGTGCCGATGGCGGCGAACTGCACCGTGTCCGCGTCGGCGCCGGCCCGATCGAGAAGATACAGCAGCAGGGCGTGGTCGGCGTTGCCGAGAGCGGAGATGCCGACGGTGCGGCCTTCCAGCGCCGCCACCGATTCGACGGCGCCCGCCTGCTCCGGGGCCGTCGCGAGCGCGAACAGGGGCAGCCGCCCGGTTGACGCCACGCGGCGGATCGGCGCCCCGTTGGCGGCCGCCTGCAGCGCAACATCGAACGAGGTGCCGGCATAGTCGACGGCGCCGCCCACCAGTGCCTGCATCGCCGCGTTGCCGCCGCGGGTATAGACCAGCTCGACTGCGAGCCCCTGCCCGGTGAAGTGCCCACGCGCGCGCGAGACCTCGTAGGGCACGACGCACAGGAGCTGTCCGCAGAAGGCGAGGCGGACACCGGTCATCCCGTCGCGCGGCTCGCCCGCGCAGCCGCTGACCGCGATGACCCCGGCCGCGCCCACGAGGCCCTTCAGCGTCGTGCGCCGGTCCCACGCCACGCCCGGTGCGGGCCACTGTCGCGCGTCCGGCTCCGACCCGGCCCGCGCTCCCGACACGACCCCGATGAGGTCCGGACTCGTCGCCTCGCAGCAGCCCATGGCGGGGACCATACCATGCGGCGCCATCCGTCGCGGCCCCGCGCCGGCACCTCGACCGGAGGTACTGCGACGGCAGGTCATGCGGCGCTGCGGCCACGGGTCACGCCGGACGGGCGTCCTCTCAAGACTCGGAACGAAATCTGCAGGGAGTCTGGAACGACTCCACTCTGATGCCCTTCCAAGAGTCGGAGTCGACAAGCAGACCAGGAGTTCCTGACGGACGAGAAGGCGGCTCGCATCGAGCGGGAGGCGGCGGATAGCAACCAGCCGGAGCTCCGCGCGGCCGACGCGGCGAGGGCACGTCGAGGTGTTCGCGGATACGCCGCGTCCGGAAGGCGGGATAAGATTGCCGCCATGTCTTCGCAGGGTTCCGCCTCTCCGCGTCTCGTGGGGTCCTGCATGCTGTGCGCGGCGGCCGCCCTCGCCCTGGCCGCACCCGCCACCGACCGCGAATGGCTGGCCGGCGACTCGCACATCCACAGCCACTGGAGCACAGGCTACGACTACGGCACCGTACCGCCGACTCCCATCAAGGGACGCGACGCGCTCTACTCGACGCCGCGCAACGCGGCGATGGCGCGGCATTTCGGCCTGCGCTGGATGGTGACCACCGATCACGGCGGTCCGTACCACTCCAAGGTGAACCTGGAGCAGGCGCACCGCGAGCTGACCCTGTCGCGCGAGCTCGTCCCCGAGGTGCTGCAGTTCTACGGCATGGAGCTCAACATGCCGGGCATGGATCACCACACGCTGATCATCCCGCGTGCCGAGGGCGAGGCGTCGGTGCTGAACGAGATCGAGCGCCGTTTCGACGCCAACGAGGACTGGGCCCAGCCACCCGACCCGCGCCGGCAGTCGGCAGGTCTCAGGCGACAGGCGCTGGCGCACATGCAGGGGCTGGACAGGCTGCCGATCCTGTTCGCGAACCATCCGTCGCGGTCGGCGGAGGCGATCGGGCGCTACGGCCGCGACGAGCCGTGGGAGTTCCGCGAGAACAACGACCTCGCGCCGGACGTGTACCGCGGGATGGAAGGCGCACCCGGCCACCAGGCCGCCACCCTCACGGACGAGAACAGCAGCGTGTACCGCGGCTCCTACTGGAACCCCGGGGCGCAGACCCTGGGGGGCTTCGACCAGATGACCGCCATCGTCGGCGGCCTGTGGGACGCGCTGCTCGGCGAGGGCCGCCGGTTCTGGATCGTGGCCTCGTCCGACTCGCATTTCCACTACACGGAGCCGGTGAGAGCCGGCAGCGACTTCTGGCCCGGCGAGTTCCACAAGACCTGGGTCCACTCACACCCGACCTACGCCGACGTCCTCGACGGCCTGCGGCAGGGCCGCATGTTCGCGGTCGCCGGGGACCTGGTGACCGAACTCGAGGTCAGCCTGGCGAGCGGCGGGCACGAGGCCGGGCTCGGCGGCACGCTGCGGGTAACGGCGGGGGCGCAGGTCACCGCGACCATCCGGTTCCGCGACCCGGAGACCGCCAATGCAGCGGGTGAAAATCCCGCCGTCCAGCGGGTCGACGTGATCGTCGGCGAGGTGCGGGGACCGGCCTCCGATCCGGCCAACGATCGCAACCCCACGACGCGGGTCCTCGCCCGGTTCACGCGTGACGCGCTGGCCCGCGACGGAGACCACTACGCCGTCGAGGCGGCGCTTCCCGCCGTGGACCGCGACCTCTACGTCCGGGTGCGCGGCACGAGCACCGAAGACCTCGAGCCTCCGCTGGACCGCGCCGGGGAGAACCCCTGGCACGACCTCTGGTTCTACTCGAACCCGATCTTCATCGAAGTGGAGTGACCGCGCCAGGGTCGCCTCGCGCCCGGCGGTCGACGGCGGCTGCGCCGCCGCCCCGTCATGTCACCGTCTTCGTCGAGCTGCCGACCGCGGACCGCGGGGGCGTTCCGGCTCGCAAGGTGCTACCGGGCGACGCGCCGCCGTTGCCTCGTGATTCCTCTCTCGATCTCCGAGACCGATACGACGCTCATGTCGGCGCAGTTGCCTTCTCGAGGTGACGGAGGCGCTCGTACTCCTGCACCGCGACCACGACGACGGCCGGCTTGCCTCGCCGGGTAACCCGCTGGGGTTCACCGTTCAATGCGGCGTCGACGACGGCGCTGAACGCGCAACATAGGTGCTGCGAGCCAGCACCGTCCCGTCCACGTCGGCCACGTCGACCTCGATGGGGTGCTCTCCCGGCTCGACGTCCGGCCGTTCGGTGAACAGCACATAGCGGCCCGCAACGGCGTTTACCACCCTGTCGATTGCGCGCCGCGGCGGCCGCAGGTACGTGCGCACGAAGAAACCGCCCGTGTCCTCCGCCACCATCTGCAGCCCGTGCTCGTAGGTGTGATAGTCGGCCTGCGTGACGTCGAGCGCGAACACCGAGGCGCGCGCCGCCTCCAGCGCCGCCCGCGCCTCGTGGTAGCGGTCGTCGAGCGTCGACCCCACCATCCCCAGCACGACCCGGAGATCCCCGAAGCCGTAGCCGATCAGGACCACCGACTTGGCGCCGGGCAACGGCTCGAGCGCCTCGCCGAGCTCGCGCAGCGCCTGCTGGATCTCCCAGGTTCGCCGCCCCTCTTCCTGACTGAGGGTGGCCAGCAGCGACGGTTCGCCTGCCGGCTCCAGCACGGGCGGGCGCTCGAACATGATCTCGTCGGCGAGCACAGTTTCGACGCGATCGAGATCGTCGGTGAAGTCCAGCCAGATCTTCAGGTGCGAGTCGAACGAAACGACGGCGACCCGATCCGCGGGGGTGATCCCCGCCAGCAGCCGCTCGCTGTGCATCAGGAGGCGCAGGAGCCCGAGCGCCCGGCTGTGCACCAGGCTCTTCTGCACCACGAAGACTATCAACTGCCCGCGCTGCTCGGGCTCGATATGGCCGGCGATCTCACTCGACTGGAGGTGCGCCCCGTCCGCGCCGCCGTCACCCCCATCGTTCTCCGAATCGTCTCCGACCCAGAACGCGGATTCGACGCGGACCGGCTCGTCGTCGATCCGGACCTCGAAATCCTCCGGCTCCAGCCCCCGGATCGGGCGCCCGTCGTCGTCGATCACCCGCACGTCGATAATGACGCGGGCGACGTCGACCCTCTCGACTACCGGCTGCGGCTGCGCCGCGCTCTCACTCCCGGCGAGGAAGCCGAGCGCGGCGAGGAGCGCCGCTCGACTACGGTACGCGGACATCCGGCGCCACCTGCAGCACGAGCTGCGACGGGTGCAGATCGTCGTGCAAGACCCGCTGCGTTGCCGGCACCGGCTCGGCGCCCTCCCCGAACACGGTCGCCGTGTTCAGGTTGCGGTCGAAGTGCGGGAAGTTGGACGAGCTGATCTCCAGGCGGATGCGGTGCCCCCGACGGAACACGGTGGCGGTGTAGCCCATGTCGATCGTGTAGTCGTGCACGGCGCCCGGCGTGATCCACGACTCCAGGTAGTCGGAGTTGCGGAACCGCGCCCGGACGATGCCCTCGGAGACGTTGTGGGCGTAACCGTCCAGGTGCACGTCCACCAGCTTCGCGGTGAAGTCCGTGTCGCGGGCCGACGATGCCGCCCACAGCTCCACCTGCACCGGGCCGATGACGGTCAGGTCCTCCTCCAGCGGCTCGGTCGTATAGACCAGCACGTCGCCCCGCCGCTCCACCGCGCGCTGATCGAACGCCCCGGAGGCCAGCATGTCGTTCCGGCAGCACATGTTGCCGCCCACGGTGGGAACCGGCTCGCGCGGATCGTAGACGTAAGCGTCCGGCTCCCCGCCGGGACCCTCCGTGGAGAGCGCGCCGTCGCCGGCCGCCGAGTTGGCGTGGCCGCCGCTGCGCAAGTAGAAGCGGGTCTCGACCGCGTCCGGCAGCGGGAACTCGTCCGCCTCGATCCAGAAGCCGCCGCCCGCCGTCCCTTCATCCGGCGGCGTCATCACGAACAGGCGCACCGCCGGATCGTCCGCGACGCCGTTGTCGATCCCCTTCAGCCAGTAGTCGAACCAGCGCGCCCAGGCCGCGTTCAGGTCCAGGACGTTGTCGGGGCCGAAGTCGATCGCGCCGGCCGTCGTGTCACCGGGACAGGCATGGCAGAGCGCGCGCATGACGAGCTGCGTGCCCGTGCGCGCGGCCGCTGAGCCCGCCTCCTCGCGCATGCCCATGAAGTTGCGGATCGTGCCCTCCTGGAAGATGTCGTACCAGCCGCCGGTGATGAGGGCCGGCACCGTGATGCGCGGGTACTTCGCCTCGACATCGAGTGCTGCCCAGTAGTCGTCGTAGTCCGGCCGCGCGAGCCACTCGTCGTAGTAGGCGGCGATGTTGCCGTCGCGGCGGAACCCGGCGAAGTCCTTCAACGGAAGCTGCCAGAGCCAGTCGTCCAGCAGGTTCTCGCGCCCCTCGGCAACGAACGCTTCGACCTCCTGAAGCACTTGTTCCCGCGGCATCCCGGCCGCCTCCAGCCGCCGTTGCAGCGTGTCCGGGGCCAGCGTCTGCGCGGTCCAGCTCTGCGCGAACCAGAGGTCGAACGCGCCTCCCTGGTAGGTCCAGCCCTTCTGGTAGTCCGACGAGCTGTAGTGGGGAGCGATGGCCACCAGGTGCGGCGGCGTCTCGCCCGCCGCCTGCCACTGCGTGAGACCGACGTAGGAGCCGCCGATCATCCCCACCTTGCCGTTGGACCACGGCTGGGCCGCGGCCCATTCGACCGCATCGTAGCCGTCGGGCGGCTCCTGCCGCATGGCGTCGAACTCGCCCCCTGACCGATAGCGCCCGCGGGTGTCCTGGTTCAGCAGCGCGTAGCCGCGCTCGGCGAAGTAGCGGCCGACGGCCGCGTCGCAGTCGCTCCCCGCGCTCGGCGAGCGGCGGTTGTAGGGCGTCCGCTGCAGGATCACCGGAAAGGGTCCCTCGCCCGACGGCAGGTACACCTCGGTCGCCAGCTCGACGCCGTCGCGCATCGGCGCCTGCTCGATGCGGCAGGTCACGCCGTTCGGATCGCCGCTCTGTGCGCTCTGATGCAGCGGCGCCGCGCCGGCCGACGCGGCGAACGCCAGGATGAAACCCACAGTCACGGCAACGACCGAGCGGTCCGTCATTCGCTTCATCTCCATCGTGCCTCCTGCTGCCTGGGAGCCCGTGGCAAGAGCCCCGTCAGGACCTCCCCAGTATGCCCCGGCCCCGGGGCCTATGCGACCGTCAACCGCACGAGGCGATCGGCCCGATCGGCCCGGTCCAGATCGCGGCAGGTCGCGACGATCTCCTCGAAGCGGGCCGCGGAGACGGGGATGCCGGGGACGACATCGCCGATGCGGCGCACCTGCTCGTCGAAGTCCCAGATGAACTCGCGCCCGGTGGACTGCTTCGTGTAGCTCCGCCCGTCCTTCGTGAAGATGGTGATGCGGGGCCCGAACAGCGTCATCTCGTGCGAGGGAATGAGCGTGACCCGGGTCATGAGGTCGAGCACCTCCGGCGGGTCCGGCTCCCCCGCCAGCAGGGGAAAGCCGCGCCGCACGACCCCATACGCGGTGTGGTACCGCGTACTGCCCACCGTGGCCTCGCCGAGGTCCTCGCGCCGGACCGGGAAGGCGGGACTGGGATATTGCGTCTCCAGCCAGTTCACCACCGCCTCGACGCGGTCGACGTCCTCGTAGCGGATGTCCTGCTCCTCGCAGAGCTGCGCCGTGACGTCGACGTGCGCGATGTTGTACCCGGCGGTGGAGTAGATGCGGTAGAGCGTCTCCAGGAACAGCCATTCCTCGCCCAGCCCCGCGGTGAGCGCATCCAGGCTGGTCCGGGTATCGCCGACGAAGCTGTAGGTGAGCTCGCCCCGGTTGTTGCCGGCATACGCGTGATAGAAGCCGGCATCGCCCTCCAGGGCCGCCTCGCCCGCCTGTCTGCCCTGCCGCGCCAGCGCCACCGCGAGCAGGGCGTTACGCGCCGCGGCGCTCTCCCGCAGGCCGCGGCTCTCGAGATTGCCGCCCGCCAGGTTGACGCAGAGGCCGATGGCGTTCGTCAGCTCGTCCTCGGTGAGGCGCATGACCTTCGCCGCCGCCACGACGGAGCCGAAGATGCCGAAGACCGGGCCGGCGTGAAAGCCGCGCGCCATCATCGTCGGAATGAAGTCGGCGGCCATCCGCTCCATGACCTCGTACCCGGCGACCATCCCAAGGAGGTAGTCGCGGCCGGAGGCCCCCTCCGCCTCCGCGGCCGCGAAGGCGGAGGGGACGATGCACGTGCCGGGATGCGTGAGCATGCGGAACGTGTCCCACTTGCCGCCGGCCAGCATCAGCTCGGCGTTGGCGAAGACGGCGCCCGCCTTCGTGGCCGTTGCGCCGTCCACCATGACGGTGACGCCGTTCGGCACACCCGCCTCTTCTCGAGTAGTGAGCTCGATGGCGTCACGGCCCGCCGGGAGTTGCGAGCCGAGCAGCGCCGACGCGACGTTGTGAAGCGTCAGCCCCTTGGCGCGGTCGACCACCGCGGGCGGGAGATCCTCGTACCCCAGTCCGACGACCCACCGCGCGAACTGCCGGCTGATCGATGCGGCCGGGTCGCTTCGTGAAGCGCCGCCCGGTTGTGTCTGCCGCACGCTCAGCGGGAACGGCATTGCGGCGCCGCTTCCCAGAAAGCCGCCGGCAGCGAACGCGCTCTGCAACAGGTTCCGCCGAGTCAGTCCAGCTCTCATGGTGGAGCGACGCTATCATCGGCGGATCCGGTAATCAAGATCGCCGTCGGATCCCGTGATCAAGCCGATTCGGCATCGAACTTCTCGATGAAGCCGAGGCGCTGCATCCGCCCGAAGTCGTTGTCCAGCGACCAGACGGGCAGTCCGCGGTCGACAGAGATCGCCGCGATCAGGAGATCGCCGACACCGAATCGCTGACCACGCTCGCCGGCCAGTCGAACCCAACCATCGATACGGTCCCAGGTCGAATCGGTCGGAAAGAGGACCGGCAAGCCGGACAGCGCGCGCCGCAGGCGAGGCTCCTGCGCGCGCGACACACCGCTCAGCAGTTCCACACGCACCGGGATCGGCAAGGCCACTTCGTCGCCGTCTAGAAGGCCGTCCAGACGGCGACCGGCGGCGGAATCGCGCGCACGCAGCGCAGCTATCCAGACCGAGGTATCGACGCAGATCATCGGCGCGGACGGCGGCGGGAGCGGGCGGTGTCGACGTCCAGGGTCACAGACCCCAGGAGAGCCCTGAGTTCGTCGATTCGCTTCCTGCGTATCAGCTCGCGTAGGGAGAGCACGACGGTATCGGTCTTCGACTTGAATCCGAGCAGCCGTTGCGCTTCGTCGAGCAGGCCCGCCGGAAGATCCAACGTGGTGCGCATACGTTCATCCTACATCGCTATGCGCACGGACGCATTATTCCTCGTCGCGATGCGTGCAGCCGCCCGCGTGGTGCCGTCTTCCCTCGTGACCGACGACAGCTTCGATCCTGCCCCCGGGATCGACCAGGGGCGGATTCCGGGCGGATTCCCCGCTGTCCGCCGGGGCAGACATGTAGACTACGGGAGTTCCGGCCAAACAGGGGGTGGCGAGATGATCTCGATGAACGATTTCCTCCGACGTCTGGCGGCAACCACGGCGGCGGCAACGCTGGGCGTCGCTGTCGGCCTCACCGACCGGGTGGCTCTCGCCGCAGCGCAGCCGGCACAGGACGGCATCCATTCCGCCGAACAGGCCGAAAACGGCCGCGCCGTCTACACGCGGAGCTGCGCCATCTGCCATCGAACGGATCTTCAGGGCAACTTCGAGTCTCCGCCGCTGGCCGGCCCCAACTTCCTGACCTTCTGGGGGGACCGCACCCCGCAGGAGCTGGTCGAGCGCATCCGGGTCACGATGCCCCCCGACCGGCCGGGCCGCCTCGGGGATGACACCTATCTCGACATCGTCGCGTATCTGCTGCAGGCGAACGGCGCGCCGGCCGGGGACGAGGCGCTGACTGCGAACACGGCCGTCACGATCGGCACGGTGGCGACTGGAGAAACGGGATCCGCGCCGACGATAACCGCAGCAGCCCAGGGCCGGGCGCGGAGGCCCGACACGCGCACGGCGGCGGCAGCCGTGGCGGGCGGCGTGACCGTCGCGGGCTCGGTCGAGAACTTCACGCCGGTCACCGACGAGCTGCTGCGCGATACCCCGCCGGGCGACTGGCTGATGGTGCGGCGGAACTACCAGGCCTGGAGCCACAGCCCGCTCGCCTCGATTACGCGGGAAAACGTCGGCGAGCTCGAGCTGCAGTGGATGTGGGCGATGAACGAGGGCGGACGTAACGCGCCCTCGCCGATCGCGCACGACGGGGTCCTCTATTTCGCCAACTTCGGCCCGGTGGTCCAGGCGCTCGACGCGGTCACCGGCGACCTGATCTGGGAGCACGAGGTGAGCGTCGAGGTGGGCCAGCTCGCCAGCTCGAGCCGCAACCTCGCCATCTATCAGGACAAGCTGTTCCTGGCCACGGCCGACGCGCGGCTGATCGCGCTCGACGCGCGCACCGGCGAGGAAGTCTGGACCACCCGCATCGCCGACGACGCCGAGGGCTTCCGCAACACCAGCGGACCGGTCATCGTCGGCGGCAAGATCGTGCAGGGACTCGGGGGCTGCGGCCAGTTCACCCGCGAGGGCTGCTTCATCAGCGCCTACGACGCCGCGAACGGCGAGCAGCTCTGGCGGTTCAACACAGTGGCCCGCTCGGACGAGCCCGGCGGCAACACCTGGGCCAATCTGCCGAACTTCCTGCGCGGGGGCGGCGAGACCTGGATCACCGGCAGCTACGATCCCGACCTCGACCTGGTCTACTTCGGCGTGGCGCAGGCGAAGCCGTGGGTCGCAATCAGCCGGGGCATGACCGTGCACGACCCGGCGCTCTACACCAGCTCGACGGTCGCCCTGCGGCCGGAAGACGGCCTGCTCGCCTGGCACTTCCAGCACGTCCCCGGCGAGAGCCTCGATCTCGACGAGGTCTTCGAGCGGGTGCTGGTCGACCTCGAGGATCGCCGCGTGGTCTTCAGCGCCGGCAAGCACGGCATCCTCTGGAAGCTGGATCGCGAGACCGGCGAGTTCCTCGGCCACAAGGAGACCGTCTTCCAGAACGTCTTCGACCACATCGACCCGGCAACCGGCGCGGTCACCTACCGCCAGGACATCGCCGACGCGCAGTTCGAGCAACTGGTTCCCGCGTGTCCCAGCACCGCCGGCGGCAAGAACTGGCACCCGATGAGCTACCACCCCGGCTCGGGGCTGCTCATCCTCCCGCTCTCGCAGACCTGCATGGAGCTGGCGGCCCGCGAGGTCGCCTTCGAGATCGGCTCGGGCGGCGTGGGCTTGAGCGCGCGTCCCTTCTTCGAGATGCCCGATACCGAGGGCCGCCTCGGCAAGCTCGCCGCGTTCGACGCCGAGACCCTGGAAGAAGTCTGGAGCGTCGAGCAGCGGGCGCCGTTCCTGACCGGCGTGCTGTCGACGGCCGGCGACCTCGCTTTCGCCGGCGACCTCGACCGGCGGTTCCGGGCGTTCGACGTGCGGACCGGCGAGGTGCTGTGGCAGGCCCGGCTGGGCACGTCGGTGCAGGGCTTTCCGATCTCGTTCGCCGTCGACGGCAGGCAGTACATCGCCGTGGCGACCGGCCTCGGAGGCGGCAGCCCGCGGGCGGCCCCGCGCGCCCTGGCGCCCGACGTGCACCACCCGCAGACCGGCAACGCGCTGTACGTGTTCGCGCTCCGGGACTGAGTGCCGGCGCAGCGCACCCGGAGTGATTCACTGACCGCTGAACGCCGCTCGGCGGTATAGTCGATCACGTGAGCCGGGAACAGTGGATCGCCTTCGGCGTGCTGGTGGCGACGATAGTCGGAAGGCACTCCAGCCAGAATCCGGCGGTGGCAACCTCGTAACTTTCCTCCGCGAAGACGACCGGGAAGAAACGAGACGCCAGCGCCGCATCCCGACGCACCTCGGCTGCGACGCGCAGAAGCAGGCTCGTCTTTCCGCTGCCACGCGGGCCGATCACGATTTGGTGCGGGCGTCCGCCGCGTTGTTGGCATCCTCAAGATCGACGAAGACCGTCTCGAAGCACCCCTCGACTCGCAGGCGGCGCAGCAGTTCCCGAACCAGGCTCGTCTTGCCCATCCGTCGTTGCGCGGTCAGCAACGTATGGGTTCGTTCCGCACTCGCGCCCTGAGAACGTCAAGCTCGGCTTCCCGGTCGAAGAAGCGATCCCCATCGACCCAGTTCGACCCCGCCTTCTTCAATCCTGCCATCACGACTCCCAACAAATGCGTTGCCATCAATACTGTTTGCAAACAATTCTGTTTATCGGCAAGACAAGCTCCTGCATAGCGCGAACGCAACAAGTGCTGAAGCGGTATCGTAGGAGCCTATACGGGCGTCTGGCAGACTCCTCCGGCCATGAGTAGTCGGTGCGCTCATTCTTGAAGGCGACCTGTTGTGATCCGTATTGTGACGGAGGCTCCGATGACGAGGTGGGAGTACCTGATCGTCGATTCGAAGGATGTGGCCGGCGGGGGACTATTCAAGGAGAAGAAACGGTCGGACGTCGAAGCGTACCTGAACAACCTCGGCTACGAGGGGTGGGAGCTGGTCAACCTGGACTTTCGGGAGCTCGACAGTCGCTTCGAGTTCACGGGCCTCGCGAAGAGGGAACGCGTCGCGTAGCCGGCAACGACATTCCCCGCTCCTGCAGGAGGGCGGCCGTGATCGTTGGCTATACTGGTCGTAGTGCGCGAGGGAACGGACCGCCTGCTCGGGGGTCATGTCGGCCAGCTTCCGGATCTCCTCAGGTGTGCCGGAGAAGCCTGCGCGGCCCAGCAGATGCGCGGCGCGATCGGAGCTCCAGTCCGAGGCCGCGATCGGGGTCAGGTCCCCCTTCCACTAGGCCGGTCCCGGTGACCAGCTCGTCGAGCTCGCCGAAGCCGCATGACCGGTCACGGCGAGCGCCAGAACCGCGCCGGCCAGGAGCCCGCGGTGAAACCCGGCGTGGCGCCGAAGGTGTCGAGCCGTCATGGGATGGTCCCCTCCTCATCCGGATCGGTCCCTCTGGCAAGCCCCCTCCGCTTCGCGCGGGAGCGCCGTTCCGGGAGCCCGGATCGGCACCCTTATACACCACGCGATTGGAGTACGCCTGCTCGCCGCTCCGTTGATTCCCGCATGGCCCGTGCGGTAGCCTTGGGTCATGGCGGTCGCCGATCACAGGTCAGGTCCACCGGCCCTGAAGTTGCACATGCCACCGGCCATCGACATGAGCCGAGAGCAGTTCTTCGAGTTCTGCCAACTGCATCGCGACGCGCGGATCGAGCGCAACTCGGAAGGGAGCATCGCGGTGATGGCGCCCACCGGCGGAGAAACGGGGGCACGGGGCGTCTTCCTGTTGGCTGCCCTCTATCGTTGGGCCGAAGTAGATGGGACTGGCGTCGCCTTCGATTCCTCGACCGGCTTCGAGCTTCCCAACGGTGCGGTGCGTTCGCCGGATGCGGCCTGGGTCCTCCGGACGCGCCTTGCCCAGCTTCCTGCCGAGGACAAGGCGGGATTCCTGCCGCTGTGTCCCGACTTCATCATCGAGCTGCTCTCGCCGTCGGATTCTCATTCGGCCCTCGAGCGAAAGATGGAGGAGTACCGGGCCAACGGCGCCCGCCTGGGCTGGCTGATCGATCCGGAGCGGCGCCGGGTCACCATCTACCGTGCCGACGCCAGCCTCGAACAGCGCGCCAAACCGGATGTCGTCACCGGCGAAACGGTGCTGCCGGGGTTCTCGCTCGACCTTGCCGCCATCTGGACGCCTGCATTTTGAGGCAGGCACTCTGCGGCGCAGACTCATAGCAGGAGGTCTCCCATGGCGCTCGCATCCCGTCTCCGTGTCGCCGGGCCGCTTCTCGCGGCGGGCATCGTCATCGCGCTCCTGTTCGGCTCCGTCCCGTCGGCCCAGGAGCCCTACCTCCACCTGAACCCCGTGATCGAGAAGCTCGTGGAGGGCAGGCACGTGTTCGGCGTGAGCACGGCCGACCTGTCGCTGCAGAACGCGCGGTCGCTGGCGGGCGATCCGAACATCGACTACGTGTACGTCGACATGGAGCACAACCCGCTGCGCTTCGAGCAGCTCGAGCAGTTCGTGGCGTATCTTGTCGCCGGCGACAAGGCCGGCATCGTCGAGCGCGGCAACGCGCAGATGCACCCGCCGGTGTTCGCGCGCTTTCCGCCCTACGGACGCGAGCAGACGCAGTGGATCGTCAAGCACGCGCTCGACATCGGCCTGATGGGTATCCTCATCAACAACATCGAGACCCCCGAGCAGGCGGAGAACATCGTGCGGACGATCCGTCCCCGCCAGCTCCGCTCGTCGGCCATTCCGAATCCGCCGGGCGTGCGGGGCACCGTGCAATGCCCGTTCTGGGGCATCGGCCGGACCGAGTGCCGGCAACGCGCCGACCTCTGGCCCCTGAATCCTCGAGGCGATCTGCTGTTCTGGGCGATGATCGAGACCCGGGAGGGCGTGGAGAACGCCGACGCCATCGCGCAGGTGCCCGGCGTCGGGGGCTTCTACCTCGGAGCGGGCGGCGACCTCAGCTCCTCCTACGGCGCGGAGAGCGCCGAGGACCCTGAGGTGGCGGCCGCCTTCGAGCACCTCCTTGAAGTGTGCCGGACGCGCGACCTCGCCTGCGGCGGCACAGTCACGCCGGCCAACGCCGCGCTGCGGATGGAGCAGGGGTACCGGATCTTCAACTTCGGCGGCGCGAACGGCGGCCTGACCGAGACGAACGCGGCGGCGCGCAACGCCGTCATCGCCGCCGGGGCGCTGCGCTGACGGTCGAGAGCCCTGGCGAAGGCACCGGGTGAGACCGCGGCCGCCGGGAGTTCTGCGCACGGCGGCGCCCGTGCGGTGTGGCGTAACCGGAGTCGCCGATCAATCCGATCGCGACGTTCCAGGAGCTCGTGCCGCAGGAGATGCCACAGGCGACGGCGGTCGTCCGTTTCCGCTTCGACGCATACGCTGACCAGGAGTCCGGCGCCGTGCAAGAGGGTGCTGCACGCAGACGGCTTTCCGTGAGAAGGGACCAGGAAATGACCCGCGCAACACTCGCCTTGCTCGTTTTCACTCTACTTCCCTGGGTGTTCGCTCCCGCGGCCCGAGCTCAGGTGACGGACTTCGAGCCCGTCACGACCGAGGAGCTTCTGGCCCCGGACGACGGCGACTGGATCAACTGGCGGCGGACGCTGAACGGCCAGGGCTACAGCCCGCTCGACCAGATCGACCGGGACAACGTCGGCAACCTGCAGCTCGTCTGGTCCTGGGCGCTGCAGCCGGGCACCGACGAGGTGACCCCGCTGGTGCACGACGGCGTGATGTACGTGCCCAGCCGCAGCGGCGTGCAGGCGCTCGACGCAACCACCGGCGATCTCCTCTGGGAGCATTCGCGCCGGCAGGCGGTTCCGGCGGATGAGGACCTGCCGATCAATCGCCGCCCCGGGATGGCGCGGCGCAGCATCTCCATCTACGGCGACAAGATCTACGCCGGTACGAGCCGGGCGGAGTTGATTGCCCTCGACGCGCGAACGGGTGAGCTGGTCTGGCAGCACCAGGTGGCCGACAGCAGCCTCGGCTACCGCTACACCAGCGGCCCGATCATCGTGCGGGGCAAGGTCGTGGCCGGGATGACCGGGTGCGAGCGGTACAAGAACGACGTCTGCTTCATCTCCGCCCACGATCCGGAGACCGGCGCCGAGCTGTGGCGCACGTCGACCGTCGCGCGCCCCGGAGACCCGGGCGGCGATACCTGGGGCGACCTGCCCCTGACCTGGCGGGCGGGAGCCGACGCGTGGATCCCCGGAAGCTACGACCCCGGGACGAATCTCATCTACTGGTCCACGGCCCAGGCCAAGCCGTGGGCCATCGTGCAGCGAGGCACCGAGGGCGCGGCGCTGTACACGAACTCGACGCTGGCCCTCGACCCCGACACCGGCGAGATTCGCTGGTACTTCCAGCACATCCCCGCCGAGACCCACGACCTCGACGAGGTCTTCGAGATCGTCCTCGTCGACCGGGGAGATGGGCTATCGCTGTTCAAGATGGGCAAGATCGGCGTCCTCTGGGAGCTCGACCCGCGCACCGGGGCGTTCCGCAACGCCTTCGACCTCGGCTACCAGAACATCGTGGAGATCGACCCGGTGAGCGGACAGGGCATCCTGGTCCGCGAGCGCATCCCGCAGATCGACGTGCCGGTGGACTACTGCCCCGGCCCCGGCGGCCTGAAGAACCTGTGGGCCATGGCCTACCACCCCGAGACGGAGGCGTTCTACGTCCCGCTGACGCCGGGCTGCGCGCACTCGATCTTCGGTGCGATGCCCGAGCCCGAGCTGGGCGGCGGCGGGGTAGGCCCCAACGACCGCCGGTTCACGGTGCATCCCGACAGCCCCGGGCAGTTGGGCGACTTCGTGGCGATGGACAGCCGCACCGGCGAGCTCCTCTGGCGCCGGCGCAGCCACTGGCAGTACGGGACGGCCGTTCTGACCACCGGGGGCGGACTGGTCTTCGTCGGCGACATCGACCGCTACATGTACGCCTTCGACGCACGCGACGGCACGGAGCTATGGCGGACCCGCACGCCGACGGCAACCGACGGCTTTCCGATCACCTACGCGGTCGACGGACGCCAGTACGTCGCGGTACCGTCCGGTCCGGGATGGAGCATCTCCTGGCGCAACGCGCGCATTGCGTTCCCGGAGACCATGCAGCGGCCGCCGGGCTCCGGCTCGGTGCTGCAGGTCTTCGCGCTGCCGGTGGAGTGACGCGGGAGCGGTGTCGGTGGGACAGGGCGACTGAGCGAACCGCCCGCGGTCCGCTCAGTCGCCTCACATCGGTGTGAAGCCCCAGCGATACGCCGGAGCCGTGTGATTTCTGTCCGCTACTGGCCCGCGGTGCGCCGCTCGACGGCGCGGGCGCCGGTCAGTGTGCCGTCCATGCCGTAGTTGCCCTCGTGGCAGGCGTACTCGAAAATCGGCAGGTCGCTCTGGCGCATCGGCAACTCGACGGTCCAAGGCGCGGTCCACGTGGTCGGATCCGTGACCGTGAAGGTGTAGATCAGCGTGTCCTCGTCCACCCGCCGGATGCGCTCGACCAGGTGCAGGTTCTTGCTGGAGTTGCGGAAGCTGGTCTCGCGCAGGTAGTTCTTCGTCTCGACGACCAGGGTGTCGCCGTCCCAGTGCCCGCGCGACACGCCGGTCCACATCCCCACCGTGCCGTGGTCGCTGCCGTCGAGCGGGATGATCCGCGCGTTGTGCACCATCTCGTTCAGCAGCACGACGTGGTCGGGCGTCTGGAAGATCTGCACGTTCATGTTGTAGGCAGCGGGCAGCATCGGCGGGCCCGAGTTGAAGCCGGTGATGCAGCGCTCGCCCAGCGGTCGGTCCTCCGGACCCTCGGTCGGCCGCTGGTTGATCCGCAGCCGCTCGGCCGCGCGCTGTGCGCCCCCCTCGGTCAGCGCCGGGATCCGCCCGTTGGGCGGATCGATGACCAGCGACGTGCGCCGGGTCTCGACGACGTTATCCCCGCGGTCCCACCAGAAGTCGTTGTAGGCCAGGGCGAGGTCGCGGCTCTCGCGGGTGCCGTTCACGGTCCCGCGGTCGGTGGTCACCTGCTTCCGCTGCTCGCGGTCCCGGTCGGCGTTGTTGGCCAGCACCCGCTCGGCGGCGTACTCGGCGCTCTCCTCCTCGGAGAAGAACGCCTGATCGCCCAGCTCTTCCGGACGCTCGAGCGGGGTGACGGTACGGAAGTCCCAGATGCCGCTGATGTCCGGGTGACCGTGCGGGGTGCGCAACGGCGCCGTGTCACCGGCGGACTGCGCGGCGGCGGTGGCGGCCAGCAGCAGAACGAGCGCCACACTGCCGGCGATTCGGAGCATCGATCGGTTGTTCATTTCTCTTCACCTCATCCTGAAATCACGGAAAGACGTCTGCGGAGCGAACCGACGACGACATGACAGTATGACGCCAAGGAGCCTGCGGCGAAAGCCCCCGGCGGATTGGACGGCATACGCCACGCCCGCGGGTCGGAAGCACTTTCGCGGGTGGCGGTGAGCAGCAGGCAAGGGCTCGGGCAAGCGTCGACCCTCCGGGCCCGATCAGGGAACGGCCTGCGCATCCGGCAGGCGGCAGCCAAAGCTCGCGGCCTCGTCCAGGTCGCCCACGCCGTCGTAACGTGCGACCTGCGGATACGGACAGACCGGCCGGGTCATCAGCACCTCGCCGTCCCGGGTCACCCGCTCTCCCACCAGCCGGTCGGGTACCGCGCCGGTCTCCACCCACGCGACCAGATCGGGAAACGCGTCCACGCGGTTGATTCCACGCCCACCCGCGCAGTGGAACATGCCGGGCACCATGTAGAGCCGGTAGAAGTCGGCCGCGTCCGGGGTCTCCGCAAGCACGCCCTCGTAGTAGTTGACGGCCATCAGCGGGTTGAGCGCCGTATCCGACCAGCCGTGGTAGGTGATCATCTTCCCGCCCGCGTTCCGGAACCGGGTCAGATCGGGATCCGTCGCGTCGAGGATGCCGCGGATGGCGTCCATCCGGTACGGGTCCTCGTCGAAGTCGAACTGCTCGAGTCGCCAGTCGGGGTCGTCGCGCTCGAACGCCATGTAGCGCATGAAAGTGACGCCGAACCGCTCGAGCAGCGGCGCGTCCGCGCCGGGGTCCACGAACCAACGGCCCCACCCGCTCGTCCGCGAGGCGGCTGATCCGAGTGGGTCGCCGAGTTCGGCGCCGAGCGGCTGGCCGGGGAAGTACGGCTCGCCGCGGCTGACCACGCCGCCGTAGATCTTCGCCAGCGCCGCGCTCTCCCCGTCGGTCAGGCAGTCGACGCGGTCCTCCGCCCCGCAGCGCGGATAGTCGGTCCGCGGGTCGAAGGCGCACTGCCGCGGATCGTCGATGAGGCCGTCCTCCAGCCCGTCCAGGTGATCGCACGCCGCGTAGATCGCCTCACCCACGCGGGCGATCTTCTCCAGGCTGACGGGGTCCTCCCTCAGGGCCTGCGAGAACCACACGCCGCCGATCTGCGTGTTGGTGAAGTCGAGCACCGGCGCCCCGGCCACGATGCCGTCGAAGTCCTCCGGGAAGCGCTGGGCCGACATCAGACCCTGACGCCCGCCCGTGGAACAACCCAGCCAGTAGTCGTACGCCGCCGGCCGGCCGTAGTGCTCGACGATGAGCTCCTTGACCGCGACCGCGGTCAGGTGGACGGCGCGGTAGGCGTAGTCGATCTCGCCGTCGCGGTTGTTGTACGCGAAGCTCGCCAGCGGATAGCGGGCCGCGTCGTGACCGGTGTCCGTCGAGGCGGTGACGTAGCCTTGATCGCGAAGCGGATCGTCGCGCCCCTTCACCGGTTGCTGGCCGGCATAGCCGCCCCCCCCGCGCATGACGAACCGGCCGTTCCAATCGGCCGGCAGGCTGGCACCGAAGCGGATATTGGGCCGGATCATGGCGTCGACCCAGCAGTACTCGGTTGCCGTGCCGGCATTCATCAGCTCGGCGTCCATCACGCTGACATCGAAGTCGGTGCGCGACAGGAAATCGATGCACGCGTGCGGCCCGGATGGCGTCGAAAGCGCTTGCCGCTCTTGACATCCGACACCGAGCGCTGCGAGAAAGAGTGCCAGACAGATTCGCGCCCGCATGATGCGCCGATTATCGTCCCTCGTTCCGATGTGTCAAGCCGGCGCCGCCGGTTGCGGGCGGCCCCTCGTGCTGCAGAGCGAGCGCTGTGCTCGCAACCCCGCGGCACGACTGGCGCAACTCGGGTTCCCCGAGCGCGGCTTCGGCTTCGGCCTGCTGGTGGCTCACCTGCAGGAAACATCGCGGTAGGTTGGCGCCTGCCCAACGGAAGCTGGGGCTGGTTCGGCGGCTACGGGACGCAGGTCTGAATCAACCCGGACGGAGAGCTGGTCACGCTGCCGATGATCCAGAATCTGACCTGCGAGGTGCAGCGCGGCTTCGAGAACGCGGTGGTGCAGGCGCTCATCGACTGAGCGCCTGCGTCTCCTGGATCCGACCGACCGCTACTGCTGCTGCGCCGCCGCCGCCCGCTCGTCGGCCCGGTGTCCCGACAGGATGCCTTCCATGGAGTAGTTGCCCTCGTGGCAGGCGTACTCGAACAGCGGCATGTCGGTCCGCTGCATCGGCATCGTGGCCGTCCAGTCGCTCGCCCACGTATCCGGGTCGGTCACCGTGAAGGTGTAGTCGAGCGTTTCGTCGTCGACGCGTGTGAAGCGCTCGACCAGCGTCATGTTCGCGGTCGACGTCACGCCGGAGCCTCCGGAGGTGAGCGGGATCCACTGCCGCTGCTCGTTGAAGTTCGCGGTCTCGATCACGAGGGTGTTGCCCTCCCAACGCCCGCGGGAGTCGCCGGACCAGAGCCGGATACCTGGATCGAGCGCGGCGCGGTCGTCGAGCGGGACGATGCGCGGGGTATGCACCATCTCGGTGTAGATCACGACGTGGTCGGGGGTCTGGAAAAGCTGCATGTTCTGGTTGTAGGCCAGCGGCGTGATCGGCGGCCCGGCGTTGAACCCGACGATGCAGCGGTCGGATGAGTTGCGATCGGTGTATGAATCGGCCGGGTGCGCGGCCATGTAGGCGCGCCGCGCCTCGGCGCGCTCGGCGCCCACTTCGGACAGCTCCGGGAACCGGCCGTTGGGCGGATAGGTGATCAACGACGTGCGCCGCGTAGGCCGCGTGCCCCGGTCCATCCAGAAGTTGTTGTAGGCGCCGACGTTGCCGCCGGCCTCGGTCCTCCGTGCCTCGGCCTCCCAGAGCTCGAGGTTGCGCTGGATCTCGGCCTGCTCGGCCGCCGCCGCCTCCTCCACCGTCAGGAACGCCTTGTCGCCCAGCTCCTCGGGCCGTTCCAGCGGCGTGATGGTGCGGAAGTCCCAGATACCCTGCAGGTCCGGCGTCCCCCACGGGGTCCGCGGCATGGTCTGGGCCGACGCCGGTGCCGCCGCCAGCATGACGACCGCGATCACGGTGCACACCGCCGCGAGATATCGATGGCTCATCTCATCCTCCTCGTGCCTTGCCGATCATCGTTCACGCCTGCCGATCATGGACCGGACGCGCATCGCGCGCAAGGGCGCACATGCACCGCCGCCCATGTAGAAGGCGCTGCGCCAGCGACATCGGGCGTTTGGGAGACGATGCGACGGGCGGAGCTCACCGATCCCGTTCCACGAGGGTGGCGACGGCTTCGGCAACCAGGCGGATGTCGTACCGCAGACTCTCGGCGACCACGTCGAAGTGCGTCCGCATGCGCTGCTCCGATGCGGAGACTGCGTCGGCAACGTGCGCGCGCATGCGCTGTTCCGACTCGCCGATAGCGGCCCGCAATTCGGCCTTCGTCGCCAGCGGCGCAATGGCCGCGCGCAACTCGGCCTTCGTCGCCAGCGGCGCAATGGCCGCGCGCAACTCGGCCTTCGTCGCCAGCGGCGCAACGGCCGCCTTCAGATCATCTCCGGTCGCCAGAGTCGGCAGAATCTGCTCGATCCGATCGACCCGACGTTCCACGTTTCCGAGACGCTGTTCCATCTGCGCGGTGCCCATGGTCGCCCTCCACCCACGAGGGCGGCGGATCGCGGACCGCTCGCGCGACCACCGCCATCGTAGCACCCTCTTGCGGAGCAAGAGCCGTGCCCGATGTCAGGACGCGCGCGAGCACCTTCCCGCGACCACTGGCTATCGTGATCTCGACGACCCGGCTTCCGCCGCGGCCCGCTCCTCGGCGCGAGCCCCGCCGAGAATGCCGTCCATGGCGTAGTTGCCTTCGTGGCAGGCGTACTCGAACATCGGTCCCGGCGTTCTCTTCATCGGCACCAAGGCCGTCCAGGGCCGCGTCCACGTTTCCGGATCCTCCAGGGTGAACTCGTAGCTGAGGCTGTCCGCACCGGCCAGTGTGAAGCGTTCCACCACGCTCAGGTTCGCGGTCGCTCCCCCCCGGAAGGCCACCAGGTCGCCGAAGCCGCGGGTCTCGACGACCAGCGTCGTGTCCTCCCAATGCGCGCGCGAGTCGCCGACCCACTGGCGGACGGTTCCATGCGGGCGCCCGTCCAGGGGCACAATGCGCGCGTTGTGGACCATCTCGTTGAGAATCACCACGTGGTCCGGCGTCTGCAGCAGTTGCACATTGTTGTTGTACGCGGAGGGCACCATGGGCGGCCCGGCGTTGAAACCCACGATGCAGCGGTCTCCCAGACTCCGGTCGTGCCACGAATCGGCCGGATGGTCACGCAGATACGCGCTCCTCGCCGCGGTTCTCTCTGCCGCCTCGGCCGTCAACGGCGGGATTCTCCCGTCCGGCGGATCCACGATCAGCGACGTGCGTCGGTCCTCGACGAGCGAGTTGCCCCGGTCGTACCAGAACTCGTTGTAGGGTACGACGCCGCCCTGCGACGCCGGGGGATAGATGGCCCCGCCCGTCTCCGGATCGACCAGATCGCGGTTGAGGCGCCGGTTCTCGCGGGCCTCGAAGTCCGCCGCCTCCTCCGCCGTCAGGATAGCCTTCCCGGCCAGCTCGGCGGGGCGTTCCATGGGCGTGATCGTGCGGAAGTCCCAGATGCCCTGCAGGTCGGGATCGCCCCAGGGCGTGGCGGGCGCGGTCCAGCCGTCCGACGCGGCCGACTGGTCCTGGCCCGCGACGGAGACCGGCATGAGCGCCACGATGGCCACTGCTGTCAACAGGAACGGAAGTCGTCGGCGCTTCATCTGAATCCTCCTCGCTTGCCATGCAACACCAAGGCAACATCCGCGGCGGCGACTCTCACCGGGCGCTGCCGCTCTGCTCCTTGTGTTCCGAGCATCTCGCCGGCGAGCGGCAGGCCAGGAGACGCCCGCCGACCCGCGTGAGCCCGGAGTACCCCGGAATCGGTCCCCGGCTACTGGCCGCCGCCCGCGGCTGCCGGGACCGCGCTGGCTGCGCGCGCGGCCTGGAGCTGCGCCTCGGTCCGGAACTGGAGGCGCGCCGCGCGGCTCGCCTCCCGGTATACGACCCAGACATCCGGACCGCCGGCGTCGTCGACCGCGATGTGGCGCAGCTCGGCCCCGAGGCTGGGAAGCCGGAAGATCGTGTATTCCTCGGTGTTCGGATCGAACCTGGCGACGGCGTCGTCCGACGACAGGTTCGTCCACACCATGTGGTTCCGGTCGACCACCGTTGCATAGGGATGCGCGTCGATCGGCAGCCGGTAGTACGTCGCCTCGAGCGTGTGGATGTCGATCTTCGCCAGGTTCGAGCCCCACCAGTTCGCGACCCACACGGTGTCGCCGTTGGGATCGGCCGCGAGCCGGCGCGGCGCCTGCCCGCCGGGGTTGTACACGCTCCCGGAGAATCGCATCGCCCCGATACGATGGAAGAAGTCGCGGTCTTCCGGCGTCAGCAACTGCTCGCGGTCAAGCGCGCCGGGCGGCCGCATCGGCACCTCGTCGACCTCGCCGGTCGTGCCGTTCGCATGCCCGACGATGTCCATGTTGAATTGCGCCCACCAGCCGTTGCCGAGGCGGTCGGCGGCGGTGCCGTAGGTCTGGCCGTCGCCGATGGTCTTGTTCTGGAAGTACGTGAAGTCGCGGGTGTCGGGATCGAACTTGAGGGCGCCGTGACGGTTGCCGACCCAGATGTTGCCCTGGCCGTCCTCCTGGAGGCTCCCGCCGACGCGCAGCGGCCGCGGCGGCGTATAGAGCTCGAACGTCTCGGTGGCCGGGTCCAGCCGGCCGAGGCTGCCCGCCGTGTCGAACCACAGAATGCCGTTGCGCGCCTTGGTGATGCCGTGCGAGTTGCGCGCCCGCCGGCCGTTCGGCGCGGTCAGCTTGAAGCCGGTGACCTGTCCGGTCCGCGGATCGACCCTGGCGAGCGTCCGGAAGTCGTTCGGCACCGAGTCGGTGATCCAGACGTTGCCGTCGTCGTCCACGGCGGCATCGTGCATGCCTCCCCCGCCGCGCATCCCGGACGGAATGCCTTCCGACCAATCGCTCCCGTTGATGGAGGTGAGCTCGGTCGGCAGCTCCGCGATGGGGATGTCGTACTCGGTTACGACATGACGCGCGGCCTCGCCGGTCGGGCGCGGCTGCAGCTCGAACGACAAGGGTGGCGACTCGGGGCCCCGAGCCCGGGTGAGATACGCGGCCAGCTCGTCGCGGTAGTACTCGATCGTGATCGACGGCCGGGCGTTGCGGCCGCGCCAGCCGTGGTAGCTGACGTTCGCCATCAAGTCGATCATGGCGCGCCAGCCACGCTCGTCGAACCGGTTCTGCAGCACCAGGCCGGCCTGGTGACACTCCGTGCACGTGACGCGGAACACCTCTTTCAGCCGGCGATCCTCGCGCGTCCCGGCCGGCAGGGCGTTCAGCCACTCCACGCCCGACAACTGGTGCGTGAAGTCGGCGGCGGCGACCAGCGTGAAGTCCTGCCCCATCCGCCGCTCCGGATCGAGGGCCACGTGGGCGCTCGCGGACTCGTAGCCAACGGCCTGCGCCCAGACCCGGTAGCGTCCGCCTTCGAGCGGCGGCGCCAGCGGGGGAAAGTAGTACCGGCCGGCGTCGTCGGTGAAGACCGACGTCGTGATGGGCGTGCCCTCCTCCTTCGCGGACACGGCCACGCCCGGCATCGGCTCGCCGCCTGATGCGGTAACGGTCCCGGCAAGCGGCGTGGGACCCGGAAGCTGCGCCGCGGCGGGCGCCGTCGCCCCGGCCACCAGCAGCATGCAGACGCCGATGATTCCCGCCAGCACCACGGACGGTCGCGGTTCGAACATGTCGGCCTCCTCCGCGCATTGCCGCATGTCCTGCCTCGCGCGCCCGGCGGCGGGACATGCCTCGAATGCGCCGGCGTCGTTGTGCGTGTGGGTCCCGCTGTCTCTCCCGGCTACTCCCGCGTCACGGTGTTCAGGTAGGCGATGACCTGGCCGATCTGCTCCGGCGACAGCGTGTACTGCCAGCCGGGCATGCGCACGGAACCGACCATGATGATCTCGCGGACCGTCTCCGCACCCAGCTCGCGGACGTTCGTCTCGCTGAGCACGGGACCGAGGCTCGCCGGAAACGAGGGCTGCCCGAGCGGGTCGTGGCAAATCGCGCACCGCTGCACGAACAGCTTCCAGCCCGCCAGCGCATCCTCGGAGAGCGCCGGCGGCGTAACGACCTCCGGCATGTCGTACACGGTCCGCACGACCTCCGGGGTGGATACCTGCGTCTCCCGCAACGGATCCTGCCCCGGCGCGCCGAAAGCGACCAACGCCAAGGACAGCAGAAGATGCATATGAGTCGCTCACATCCTACTCGCGCGGGCACCTCGACACAACCGCTGATCATCGACCGCGCGAGCTCGGCGCCGGCCGCGAGCAAGAGCCGTACCCGCTTCAGGGAGCCGGCAGGGCGAACACGAAGAGGTTGTTCCCCGCACTCGGCCGCAGCTCCGGCGTCAGCCCGGTGAAGTGCGACGACGTCCCCCCGGAGCCCGTGCTCACCGCCACGAACTGGCGCCCGTCGACGGCGTAGGTGATCGGGAAGCCCGTTACGGCCGACCCCAGATTGATCTCCCACAGCACCTCGCCCGTCTCCTGGTCGAAGGCCCGGAACCGGCCGTTGACGTCGCCGCCGAAGACGAGCCCGCCGCCCGTGGCCACGAGCGACATCGTCGCCGCGCGCTGCTCGTGGAGCCACGTCGTGGTCCCGGTCTCGGCCGAGATCGCCCGCACTGTGCCGGCATTCTCCGTGCCGGGGGCGAGCTGGTGGCGGTAGGCGATGGCGTACAGCTCCGAGCGGCTCTCGTTGCGCTCGGCGGGCGGCGCATCCTCGGGGAACACCCGCGTCGCCAGCATGCGCGCGCAGGTGTTGCGCAGGGGCATGTACATCGTATTGGTCAGCGGGCTGTAGGCGCCGGCCTCCCAGTCCTTGCCGCCGTTCCAGGTCGGGCAGGCGAAGACCTGCTGCCCCACCGCGGTAAAGGTGACCTCGGCGTTCTCGGTCACCGCGCCGGTCGCCCCGTCGATGCCGCTGATGACGTTCTGGAGCACCGTCGGCGTGGCCCACAGGAACTCACCCGTCGCACGGTCGAGGGTGTAGACGACCCCGGTCTTGCCGGGGATGCCGGTGACGACCTGGCGCGTCTCGCCGGCCTGCAGCCGCGGGTTGATCCAGCTCACCTGCGAGGGGTCGGGGGCCACCGCGGTGTCGACGAGGATGCGCTCGAAAGGATGGTCGAGGTCCCAGTGGTCGTTGAGGTGCTGGTAGTACCACCGGATCTCGCCGGTGTCGCCGTCGAGGGCCAGCGTCGAGTTGTGGTAGAGGTGCTGGTTGTCGACCCCGCCGAGCATGAACTTGGGTGCGGGGGAGGTGACCGACGTCCCCACGTAGACCAGATTCAGCGCCGGGTCGTAGCTCGGAACCATCCATGCGCCGACGTGGGAGCGCTCCTCGAACGGCACGCCGCCCCAGCTCTCGTCCCCCGGCTCGCCGGGACCCGGAATCAGCCGCCGCCGCCACACCTCGGCCCCCGTCAAGGCGTCGTGCGCGACGACCACGCACGCCTCGGGCCCGCCCCGCGGCAGGCAACTGCGGCCGGAGATGGCCTTCCCGCCGGCAATGATGGGTCCCGCGCCCTGCATGGCCGCATTCTCGTGGTAGTCGAGGACCTGCGTTTCCCACACCATCTCGCCCGTCTCGGCGTCGAGAGCGAAGACGTGGGTGTCGACGCTCGTGTCGATGATGAGCCGGTCGTAGATGGCGATGTTGCGGTTGTTGGTGGTGAGCGAGCCCAGCAGGTACTCGCCGACGTCGTCCGGCACGTCGCGCCGGTGCTCCCAGATGAGGTCGCCAGTCACCGCGTCGATGGCCTGGATGACGTCGTTGGGGTTGGGCATGTAGAGCACCCCGCGGTAGGCGAGCGGCGTGCCCGACTGGAACCCCGAGGTGAGCCCCCGCGTCCAGACCATGCGCAGCTCGCCGACGTTGCCGCGGTCGATCTGATCGAGCGGGCTGTAGCCCCACCCGTCGGTCGTGCGGCGCCAGGTCAGCCAGTCGCCGTCAGCCGGCTGCTGGAGCATGGCGTCGGTGACCGGCGTGAATTCGGTCTCGGACTGCGCGTGGACCGGCGCCGCGCCGGACGCCAGCAACAGGACGGCAACCACGACCAACCGGACGCGCTGCAATGCGGAACGGGCTCTCATCTGCGACTCCTGTTCTCTCAGTCCACGACTGTTGCGCCATGGACGACGCACGTCGCGCGTGACGATTCGATGCTCACCCCAAGGCTCACCGACGTCGAAGCTCCGAACGGCGTCGACCGCGGCGACCACGCCGATCAGAGCGCCTCCAGAGCCCGCCGCTGCCGCTCCAGGCGCGACGCGCGCTCCCGGGCGAAGCGGGCGATGCCCCGGAAGATCGACTCCTCGTCGAGATTGGCCTCGGTGATGACGTCGGGCTCGGTGCCCCCGCTCCGCCAGCGGTCGTCGAAGTCGGCGTAGAGCGAGTACTCCTCCGTCAGGGCGCCGAGGTTCGGAATCGGCGGCACCCGCTTCGTCATCGTGCTGACCACCATGCAGTCGTACCGTGACGAGTCGGGCAACAGCCCGGCCCGGTACTCCTCCGGCTGCGCCGCGAACAGCTCGGTGCTGATCACGGACACGATGCGCACGTTCAGCCCCTCGGCCTCCAGGCGCGGAATGACGTTGACCAGGTTCTTCGTGGAGCTCGATCCCTGCACGAAGACGGTGCCCATCGGCGGGACACCGGCGTCGAACTCGCGGACCAGGTAGAGCCCCTTCGCCGCGGCCTTCAAGTCGCTGTCGGCGAAGGTCGACCGATCCGTCACCTCGAAGTCGGGCCGCGCGACGTGGATGACGATGATGCCGATCTCCTTGACCGCCAGCGCCCGCTGGACCGCCGCGAAGTAACCCGGGGCGACGTCGTTGTAGTCCCAGAAATAGAGGTTGACGACTTGCCCCCGGGGCAACAGCGTCCATACCTGCGGCGCGAAGATCCCGAAGTGGGTGCGCGCGTCGGCCGCCGTCTCGGGGCCGGAGTGCCCGGCCAGCACATGCAGCACCCCGAGCTCGAACGGACTGTCCTGGTTCATCTGCGAAAACACCCGGGCCGGGGTGTACATCAACGGCGTGAACGCGCCGTAGGTGCCCGAGATGCCCCAGACCCCCGCATAGCCGCCCGGAGCGGTAGAAGCGTTCTGGCTGACCAGCCCGATGATGGTCGACGCGTTGCCCGCCTCCTGGATGGCCGCCTTGAGCCGCGTGCCGTACGGATTGTCGACCGGGTCGTAGTGACCGAGCAGGTTGGCCTTCTCGACGTTGATCGAACCGGACAGATCGGCCGCCATCGTCATGAAACGCCCGCCGGTGACGTAGTTCAGCCAGGCCCCGATCTCGCTGACGGCCCGCCGCGGCCCCTTCTTCTCGCCCGGCTCGAGGAAGAGGGCTATCCGCCGCTCGACGTCCTCGCCCGTGTGGGGGTTGTGCACCACCACGTCCCGCGGCTCGGTCGGCAGGTTCTCCACTCTGAGACGCTCGTCGACGAACGGGTTCGCGGTCGGGTCGATGCGCAGCGACACCGACCGGTCGAGCGTTCCCGCGATGTCGAGCACCCGCTCGGCGATCCACTCGCGCAGCCCCTCGCGCCGCTCCAATAGCGACATCACCGCGTCGACGTTGGTCTTGAACTGGATCAGGCGTTCGGGCTCGGTCGCCGGAACCCCGTCGCGAATGCCCTCGAACCGCACCCCGTAGGCCTGCTCGAACGACTCGGCCAGGCCGACGAAGTAGTCGCCATTCATCTTGAACGCGTAGGGATGCGACGGATAGCCGACGATCTGCTCGCGTCCGTTGATCCGCCCGTCGCGGGCCGCCGGCCACCAGCCCTTGACGGTGGGGCCGACGAGAATCATCGGCCGCCGGTCGTCGGCCGGCCATTCCTCCATCGCCTTGAACGCGGCAAGGACCTGGTCCAGGTCGTTCCCGTTCTCGACGGTGAAGACGTTCCAGCCCCACGACACCCACTGCTGCGCGATGTCGTAGTCCTCGTAGCGCGGCTTGACCACGCCGCCGATCAGGCTGTCGTCGATCCCCGCGTTGTTCTGCGACAGCAGTACCCGGAGCCGCTTCCCCACCTGCTGGGCCAGGGCGATGTTCTTCAGCTCCTGCGCATGCCCCTCGGTCAGCGCAAACTCCCCTTCGAGGGCCATCACCTTCAGTCCCGGCGGCGCGCCGACATAGTCCCAGAACAGCGCCTTGCCCGCGGCCGTCGCTATGCCGATGCCGGAAGGACCGCCATTGACGTCGTTCGTCGCGTCGATCGACTCGGCATGCCCCGACAGGGCGCGGATGCCGCGGCCCTTCGCGTCGGCGAACAGGGGGTGATCGGCGAGGCCGTTCTCCTCCAGCAGCGTGGCCAGCGCACCGGCCCCGCGGCGGAACCCCAGCGCGTCTATCGGCAGCATCGCGACCCCGGGATCGCACGCGAAACGCGCATCGCCGGTCGCCTCGTGCTGCCGCCGCAGCGCCTCGTACAGGATGATCCAGAGCGCGTAGCAGGTCGGTATGCAGTGCCCGCCCGCGAGCATGAACTTGTCGGCGTAGGCGAACTTGGGCTCGCGCAGGTCGTAGCGCAGCCCGCCCAGCGCCGGGCCGGCCAGGTGGCAGGCGACGTTGTAGGGCGTGTACGCCAGCGGACCGCCAAAGTGCCCGGTCTGGGCATAGTTGCCCATCAGGCACAGGCTCATCGCGGTCATGAAGGCCACGTCGTCGAACCGTTCCCGGTCGTAGTCGGGAAGCTCGACCGCGTGGGCCTCGCGCCGGTCCGCCGCCGAGACGGTGTGGAGCGTGACAGCTTGCGAAACGGGAACGTGTGTGGTCATGGGCGTGCGATCTCGGAACCGGCTTCGGATCGGCCGGGCAGGAATTGCATACTACACGCCGGCGGACGCGGTGTCAGCCCGCGGCGGGGCGGCGGCACTCCGCGACAAGGCCGCAGGAGCATGAACGGAGACAAACGAGTCATGGACTTCAACGACAGAGCCGTGCTGGTTACCGGCGCATCGCGGGGCATCGGACGCGCAATCGCCCGCCAGTTCGCCGCTCGCGGCGCGCGGGTGGCGGTCCACTACCGGGAGGGTCGCGCGGCGGCCGAGGAGACGCTGGCGGCGCTGTCCGGAGGTCCGCACCTGGTCGTCCAGGCCGACGTCGCGGACGCCGACGCCGTCGAACGGATGGTCGATGCGGTGGTCGATGACCTGGGCCGCATCGACGTCCTGGTGAACAACGCCGGGATCTACGAGGCGCACCCGCCTGCCACCGCATCCTACGCGGCGTGGCAGGCGGGCTGGCGGCGGACCATCGAAACGAATCTGATCGGCGCCGCCAACGCCGCATACTGCGCCGCCCGCCATATGCTTCGTCTGGGGGGCGGGCGCATCGTCAACGTCTCCTCCCGCGGCGCGTTCCGGGGCGAGCCCGACGCGCCCGCCTACGGCGCCAGCAAGGCGGGCATGAACGCGATGAGCCAGTCGCTGGCCCTGGCGCTCGCGCCCCACGGCATCTTCGTCGGCACGGTCGCACCCGGCTTCGTCACCACCGACCGGGTGGCATACCGGCTGGACGGCCCCGAGGGAGAGGGCATCCGGCGGCAGAGCCCGCTCGGCCGCGTGGCCACGCCGGACGAGGTGGCCTACGCGGTGGCCTTTCTGGCTTCCGAGGGAGCGGAGTTCACCACCGGAACGATCATCGACGTCAACGGGGCGTCGTACCTGCGGTCGTGACGGAAGCAGGCTTCGGCACGTTGCCCGGAAGCGAACCCGGCCAGGACGCCGCACCGGAAGAAATCCAGAAGCGCACGCCGGTCACGACCGCCGGCGCACGGTCACCGGCAAGCCGTTGAAAGCGGCGTTGCCGCTCAGCGTATCCAGGTGCCGCTCGCTCGTCACGTCGTTCGCGCTGACGCCGGCGTGCAGCCGAGCGACGCGCAGTCGGACGCCGTCGCGGTCGTGTCCCCAGCCGTGCGGCAGGCTGACGACGCCGGGCCGAATCGCGCCAATCACCTCGACGGCGACGGTTACCGTGCCGGCCTCCGATTCGAGCACCGCGAGATCGCCGTCAAGGAGCTGGCGGGGCGCGGCGTCGTCGGGATGCACGAGCAGCACGCAGCGGTCGGCCCCCTTCACCAGGCGCGGGCTGTTGTGCATCCAGGAATTGTTGCTCCGCAACTGGCGTCTCCCGATCAGCACCAGGCCGTCCGGTGCGCCGCGGTCCTCCTCGGCGCGGAGCTTGTCGCGCGCCTCGCGGAGGAAGTCCTCCGGGGCGATGTCGATCCTGCCGTCCGCCGTGGCGATGCTGGCGGCGACGCGGCCCGGCTGGAGTGGACCCAGGTCGACCCCGTGCGGCGCGGCGCGCAGCCGGGCAAGCGTCAAGCGATAGGGACCGAACCGCAGCAGCAGGTCCAGGATCCGTTCCGGGCGCAACGCTGCCGCGGCCCGGATGACCAGCCACCGGAGCGGGCGCGGCGCGAGCGCACGCCCCCCCAGCTCCACCAGGATCTCCCAGTCGTGTCGCTGCTCGCCGGTCCGCGGGATGACGGCGTCCGCATACTTCGCCACGTTCCGCACCGCGAAGGAGCCCAGGGCCAGCGGGTAGTGCGGGCGCGCGAGCGGCGGGGCCGGCGGCAGCAGCACGTGGGCATGCCGCGTCGTCTCGTTGAGGTACGGGTCGATCGCCACCACGTGCTCGAGGGATCCGAGCGCCCGGTCGAGCCGGCGTCCGTTCGGGGCCGACAGCACCGGATTGCCGGCCACGGTGATCAGCGCCCGCACCGACCCGGGACCGGCGTGCTCAATCTCGTCCGCCAGGCCTGCGACCGGCAGCTCGCCGCTGAATTCCGGCAGGCGGCGAGCGGTGCTACGCCAGCGGTCGAAGGTGCCACGCCAGCCCAGTCGGCCGAGAATGCCCACGGCGTCCACGGCGGGCGTCGGCAGCAGCACGCCGCCGACCTCGTCGAGGCGTCCGGTCACGAGGTTGAGCGCCTGCAGCAGCCACGCGGCGAGCGTGCCGTAACGCTGCGTGCAGAGCCCTACGCGGCCGTAGCACGCCGCCCGCCGGGCATGCGCGAACGCGGCCGCGAGCCGGCGTATGGCCTCCGGGGCGATTCCGGTGCGCCCGGCCACGCGTTCGGGCGGCAGGTCGCGGACGAACGCAGTCAGCGCGTCGAGGCGCTTCACGCGGCCGGCGAACCGGCCGAGGCGCATCCATCCCTCGGTGGCGATCACGTGCAACATGCCCGCGAGCAGCAGCGCGTCGGCACCCGGCCGGATCGCGAGATGCTCGTCGGCGACCGCGGCCGTCTGTGTGCGGCGCGGATCGACCACGACCACCCGCCCGCCGCGCTGCCGGATGCCGCCCAGGCGCCGGCGCATGTCGGGGGCGCTCATCAGGCTCCCGTTGGACACGACCGGGTTCGCACCCATGATCAGAAAGAAGTCGGTCCGGTCGACGTCCGGCACCGGAATCAGGCCCAGGTGCCCGAACATGCGCAGGGCGGCGAGCATCTGCGGGAGCTGATCGGTCGAGCTCGCCGAGTAGACGTTGCGTGTCCCGAACGCCCGTCTGAAGGCGAGTCCGTGGGTCAGCAGTCCGAGGTTGTGGGCGACAGGATTGCCGTAGTAGAGCGCCACGGCGTCGCGGCCGTGTCGGCGGCGGACACGGTCCAGACCGGCGGCGGCACGTTCCAGCGCCTCGTCCCAGGAGGCTTCGCGCCACTCCGCCCCGGCCCGAATCAGCGGCGTTCGAATGCGATCCGGGTCGTCGTGCAGATCGGCCAGCGCAGCAGCTTTCGGGCAGATGTAGCCGCGGCTGAACGGGTCGTCGGGATCGCCCCGAACCTCCCGGATGCGCCGGCCGTCGACCTCGACCAGCACTCCGCACAGCGCCTCGCAGAGTGGACAGGTGGCGATGCGCTGCTCCCGCTGCTCGGTCCGGCAGGGCTCGGCGCGCATACTGTCGCGAGAACGATCAGGGACCGTCGTCGACCTCCGCCGCCGCCCTGAAGCTGACGTCGGGCAGGTACTGCACGAGCCACTGCTCGCTGCTCTGCACGACGCCGGAGAGCTTCCCCAGGACCTTTTGCGCGCCCTCGGCCCCGAGGGCGCGTGCCAGCGGCGAGCCCTGGTCGAGCGCCGCGAAATCGGGAACGTGGAAGAAGTGCACGTAGCCGCTCTCGCCGCCGAAGGTCAGGGCGCCGGAAGTATGGTGCATCTCCGCCTCCTCGAAGTGCGGCAGCACGTCCTCGGCCATGACCCGCAGGTAGTCCTGCTCGCGGCCCACCGCGACCGCGACCAGTTGCACGATCGTCAGGGATGGATCGACGCCGTCCGGGAGCGGGTTGTCGAGTCCCGGCGTGGTGCGGAGCGCGTAAGTCGTGCGACTGGTAATGACACCCCGGATGCGGCTGACGATGGCGGCGCGTCCGACCTCCGCATCGGGAGCGCGATCGTAACGGGCGAAGTTCGCGAGCGGACTCGTGACCATGAACCGGTAGGTATCGCCGAAAACGGCGGTCCGGCTGACGCTGCGCCAGGGCAGGCCCGCCTCGCCGTCGAGGGCCGAGAGCTCGCGTTGCGCGGCCACGAACTCGTCGACGCGGCCGGGATCGACCCCGACGATGGTCATCTCGATCCAGGGCGACGCCTCCTGCGCCCACGCGGACGGTACGACACCCACGAGCATCAGCGCGAGGAGCAACCCACGGCCCCGCGCGTACCCTTGCACTCGTGAGTGCCCCATCCGGGCACATTTGAGACATCCGATCAAGGCCTTGATGACTTCCGCAATCATGAGACACCCGTTCCGGTGGTCGAGAACCGCAAGTATCACACGAACCCCGTCCCGCCTGCCGCGATCGGCACAGCCCATCCCGAACGCCTGCGCGAGGGCCCGGAAGTCGCGGTGATCGTGCCGGACGCGGCCGGCGCCGCGATCGACCGACTGTGAGTCGGTTCAAGCGAGAGCGGGACTCAGCACGTCACGCAGTTGTGGTTGTTCTTCGAGCCGAGGCTCTCCAGCAGCGCCACCGTCTCCGGTATCGGCGAGACGCGCTGGACCGGACCGTTGGCCATGTCGGCGGTGGTCTGGCCCCGCCGGCTGACGGCGGTGACGTCGCCGCCCTGCTCGACCAGATACAGGATGAGCTCGTCGTCGCCGCGCGCGGCGGCGTGGTGGATGGCGTTGTAGCCGTTGTGATCCCGCTGGTTGACGTCGGCGCCCAGCCCGACGAGGTACTCGATGGTCGCCAGCCAGGCATCCGGCGCGTGCCGGTGAGCGTTGCCGGCGAAGCCCTCGCCATAGCCCACCCCGGAGGCCGCGTGGATCGGGTACACCCCCGGGTCGCCTGCCTTGTACGGTGGAAGCCCGGAAGGATCCGGCCCCATCGTCGTCAGGTCGGTCGCCACCCAGAGGCCGGGGGCGGCCGGCAGTGCCGCGAACGGATCAGGCCCTTCGTCGTTCTGCGCGGTGGTGCCGCCCCGCGCACGGCGCGGCGGCGGGGCCTTGGTCGGGATGTGCGGATCGGCGCCGTGCTCGACCAGCAGCCGCATCGCCGGCAGATCCGTCGCATAGGCCGCGCGCCAGAAGGCGGTCGCCCCCTCGGTGTCGACGAGGCCGCAGTTCCGGTTGCCGCACCCACTGTAGACCATGTACCAGGGATGCCGCGTCAGGCGCGCGTCGGGGTCCGCCCCGGCCGCGAGCAGCGCCAGCATGACGTCCAGATACGTCGCCTGCTGGAAGCCGTGCTGCTGCGGTTGCGGGAACCGGGTGCGCGGCTGCCATTCAGCGTTGACTGTCGCCCACAGCGGCGTCACCCCGTTGAGACTCGAGGCGAGGTCGGGATCCGCACCGCGTTCGATGAGCATCAGGGCCAGATCGAATTGCGCGTTGATCGTGGCCATCAGCAGCGGACTCGTGCCGTCGCCCGCCGAAACCTGGTCGACGTCGGCCCCGCCGTCCAGCAGCGCCGCCGCCGCGTCCTGGTACCCCTGCCGCACCGCGTGCAGCAGCGCCGTCAGCCCGCCCTGGGTCTCGATGGCCGGCGGCCGCGCGTCGGAATCCTCCTCCGTTTCCGGGATTTCCCCGGAGAGGTAGCGCTCGCGACCCGCCAATACGGCGGCTTGAACCTGGGTGGGTGTCGCCCGAACGTCGCCCGCCTCGAAGGCCTCCAGCACGCTGCGTTGCCGCCGCTGGGCCTCGTCGGCGAGCCAGCGGTCGGCGACGAGGTCGACCGCCTTCGAGGTGACATCGGGATCTGCTCCGCGAGCGAGCAGCGTACGGATGGCGTCGACGCGGTCGCGCGCTGCCGCGAACATGAGCGGCGTCTGGCTCCACGCTTTCTCTCGAACGTCGATCTCGGCCCCGTGGTCGAGCAAAGCGGCTATCGCCGTGACGCTGCCGGACGCCGCGGCCAGGTGCAGCGGCGTCACGCCGCTGGTGCTCGTCGTCGCCATGACGTTCGCACCCGAGGCAACGAGCAGTTCGGCGACCGCGGCATGTCCCGCGCTGCTCGCCACGTGCAGCGGCATGTACTGACCGATGCGCGTCACCCCATCCACCCTGGCGCCAGCCTGAATCAGCGCTCCGGCCATCGTCGCGTCGCCGCGCTCGGCGGCCCAGTGCAGCGCCGACATGCCGTCTCCGTGGGCGGCGTTGGCGTCCTCCCCTCGTGCGAGGAGGGACCGGACTGCATCGATGTCGCCCGAGCGCGCGGCGTCGGCCACCGGTGTGGCCGTGGGTGCGGCCGAGAGCGCGGTACCGAGGACGAGACTCGCGGCAACCGCGACCAGCAGAGCGGCATCCGCGATGCCCGTGCGGCTCGATGTCGGTATCAGTTGCACCGTCCCTCCCCTTCCCCTGCCGCCTCTGGCCCGGCAACTGTCGCCTGCGGCTCCGGTTTGCCGGCGACCGACCCTCGCCGGGGGTAAGCCGCGTTCCACGGCGCAGATTCTAGATGGCGTCCGCCGCGACCGGCGCATCCAGCGCGAACGTGCCGCTGCTGTCGCCGAACTGGTCCATCTCCAGCCCCAGCGACTGCATGAGCGTGAGCATCGCGTTCGCCATCGGCGTCCCGTCCACCGCCTGCAGGTGAAGATTGCCGGTGAGGTGACCGTTCGCCTTGCCGAGCAGAACCAACGGGCAGCGACGGTGGTTGTGGATGTTGGCGTCGGCCATCGGCGAGCCCCAGATGATCGCCGTCTTGTCGAGCAGCGACGCGTCCCCTTCCATCGTGTCCCGCATGCGCTCGAGAAAGTACGGAAGCTGACCCACGCGGTACTGGCAGATCGTGTTGAAGTCCATGATCCGCTCCTCGTTGTTCCCGTGGTGCGAGGCGGGGTGAAACGGTCGGTTGGTCCCGCTCTCCGGAAACACGCGGTTCTGGGCGTCGCGGCCAGTCTTGAACGAGATCACCCGCGTCATGTCGGTCTCCAGGGCCAGCACCTGGAGATCGAACATCAGTTGCATGTGCTCGGTGAACGAATCGGGCACGCCGCGCGGGGCGTCGGGCAGCTCGCGCGTCTCGCCGCCGTCGTTGCGACCCTCGACCATCTGGATGCGGCGCTCGACCTCGCGGACGTCGTCGAGATAGCGGTCCATGCGCCGCCGGTCCACCGTGCCCAACTCCTTGCGGACCTCGGCCACATCGTTGAGGATCCAGTCGAGGATGCTGCGCCGCGTCGCCCGCCGCTCGGCCCGCTCCTCCGGAGTCCCGCCGGCCCCGAACAGCATCTCGAACGCCACGCGCGGGTCGCGGATCATCGGCAGCGGCTCGCTCGGCGACGACCAACTGACCGAGTCGGTATAGGCGCACGAGTAGTTGTAGGTGCAACCGCCCGCCTGGTCGAGGTTCTCGATGCACAACTGCATCGACGGCATCGGCGTCGACTGGCCGTACCGGCGCGCGTAGAGCTGGTCGAGCGACGTGCCGACCCACAGGTCCGAGCCCTGCGTCTGCTTCGGATGGGACTGGGTGAGGAACACGGCGGACGACCGGAAATGGTCGCCGCCGATTTCCGGCGGGCTGAACGCCTCGGCCATGCGCACGTCCGTGTTGCTGACGATGGTCAGGTAGTCGCGGAACGGCTCGAGCGACTTCAGCGCGTTGTCGGGCAGCAGCTCGAAGTCGGATCCCACCGTGGCCGGTGCGAACAGGTGACGGCTCGCACCCCACTCGTTGCAGCCGGGCAGGCCGTGGACCTCCTCGATGCAGACCAGGCGCGTGACGTCCGCGGTGGCTGCCGCGACCGTGCGGCCGAGCCGCCCCGCGGGAGCCATCGCGTCGAGGAACGGCAGCGCCACGGTGGCCCCCATTCCGCGCAGGAACGTCCGGCGAGGCAGGTGCTTTCCGGTGATGAACGACATGGTGTCTCCTCTGCCCGATCCCAGGTCGGAATCGTCTGCATTCACGGTTGTCGCGTCGCAGACTCCTGGCGCTCAGTCGCCCCGCTTGCGCTGGAACGCATCGCTTCTCACGACGCCCATGACGAACGATGCCATCCGGTAGTCGTCCGCCTCGGCCGCACGCGCGATGGCGCGGACGGTCGGCTGATCGAAGTGCTCGACCCGCCGGCCGGTGGCGAACGCCAGCAGGTTCTCGGTGAAGGTACGCACGAGCGGGATGGGCCGCGCCAGCAGCGCGTCGACCAGCTCGTTCGGCGACGTCACCGGGGTGCCGTCGTAGTAGTCGCCACGCGTGTCCAGCGGAATCCCGTTCTCCCGCAGGCGCCACTTCGCTGTGACGTCGAAGTTGTCCAGGGCCAGCCCGATGGGGTCGATCAGCCGGTGGCACGAGCTGCAACTCGGGTTCGACCGGTGTGCCTCCATCCGCTCGCGGGTCGTCAGGCGCCGCCCGTCGCGGACCTCCGCGGTGTCCTCCAGCGCCGGAATGTCGGGCGGCGGAGGCGGCGGAGGGGTGCCCAACAGGACCTCCATCACCCACTTGCCGCGCAACACCGGCGAGGTGCGGTTGGCGAGCGAGGTGAGGACGAGCATGCTGCCGTGGCCCAGGATCCCGCGGCGCGTGTCGTCCGGGTACTGGACGCGGCGGAAGTGGCGGCCGGCCACGCCGGGAATCCCGTAGTGGCGCGCGAGCCGTTCGTCGACGAACGTGTAGTCGGCCCGGTAGAGGTCGAGCAGGCTGCGATCCTCCCGCACCAGGTTGGCGAAGAACAGCTCCGTCTCGCGGCGCATCGCCCGCGCAAGGTTCTCGTCGTAGTTCGGGAAGAAGTTCGGATCCGGCCGGACCTTGTCCATGTCCTGCAGCCGGAACCACTGCGCGGCGAACCGGCGGCCGAGCGCCGCGGCGCGCGGGTCGGCGAGCATGCGCAGCGCCTGCCGGTCCAGCTCGTCCGACGTCAGGAGCCCCTCGTCGGCCAGCGTCTGCAGCTCGTCGTCGGGCGGCGTGCCCCACAGGAAGAAAGAGAGGCGCGACGCGAGATCGACGTCGGCCAGACGGTAGCCCCGTTCGGGAGCATCAACCGGCTCGCGCTCGAGCCGAAGCACGAAATGGGGGCTGGCCAGCAGCGCCTCGAGCCCCGTGCGCACGCCGCCCTCGAAACCGCCCGTCGCGGCGCCTTCGTCGAAGAAGCCGAGCAGGTCGTCCACCTCGCGGTCGCCCAGGGTCCGCCGATAGGCCTCGCGACCGAGCCGGGAGAGGATGCGGCGAGCGCAAGGCCGCGCTTCTTCCGGCGCAGTCGGACGACACATGAAGACGCGCCGCCGGCTCGGCGTCTCCGACAGGCCGGTCGCGTTGAAGGGGCCCGTGATGATGACGTCGCGCACGTGCGGCAGCGTCGTGATGCCCGCCCCGCCCGAGCCGCCCCCGGCGAAGGACCAGTCGTGCGGGCGGATCAGGTCCTCGTAGGGACCATCGTGCCGCCGGATGAAGGCAGCCGCGACACGGTGCGTCCCCGCCCGCACGAAAATCGGCGGCGTCGCGGTGCTCACCCCGCCCCGGCCGTCCGCGTCGACGCGCCGATCCGTGTTGTAGTGCAGCAGCGCCACCCGCTCCCCGTCGATCGAGACGTCGACGTCCTCGATGCGGGTGTTGGCCCCGGAGGTGAACGTCAATCCGAAGACGTACTCCGCATCGGCCGGGAACACATGGTCGACCACCAGACCGCCGCGCGTCCCGTAAGGCGCCCCCTCGACGTGGTCCCAGGGGTGCTGGGACACGTACTCCGAATTGGTGTAGGCGTGATCGAGAACCCGCCCGGTGCGTTCGCCCACCGCGAGCCGGCTGATGGCGCTCGCCGCGTTCAGATAAGCCTCGAGCAGCGTGGCCGACAGCGTCTGCGCGTCGGCGATGTTGTCGAAGTTGGCGCTGACCGGATCCAGCGGCAGCCAGTCGCCGGGGTCGACCTCCAGGTCCAGGAGGTCGCGGATGGCCTGCGCGTACTCCGCACGGTTGAGGCGCTGGAAGGGCCGGCTGCCCGGATCCGGAGCCAGCGCGGCCGCATCGTCCAGGCGACGCTCCAGCGTCTCGGCCAGGTTGAGCAGCGCGGCGGCGTCCGGACGGCGCGGACCGGGCGGGGGCATCATGCCGGCCCGCAGCTTGCGGACCATCCGCTCGGCGATATCGGCATGCTCGGCCGCGTCCCTGACATCGAAGCGCTCCAGGGACAGGTTGCCGCGCAGGGTCCGGTCGTTGTGGCACGTCCGGCATGTGCCCTGCACAACGCGGTTCGCCTCGGCGTCGGCCCGAGCGGACTGCGCTGCACTCAACGCCGCGGGAGCAGTTTCCGCAGTGGCGGCAGGGCTCGCTGCAATGACCGCCGATGCGGCGCCGACCATTGCGAGCAGGACGCCAAGCCCGCCGGTGATGGCAGTTCGTGCCTTCATGGGCTCCACGCTCAGGGATACAGGCTCACCGTACACACGTACGACTCCGTAGTTTGACCTCTCCGGCCGCTCGATTCAAGGCTCGAAACGGCCCGGTCGTGGCTGCCGAAACGGCCATCCATCTCATATCTTCCTCCACGCACTCAGAACCGCTGCAGCTCGACGAAGTTCGCGTGCTCGACTTCCATGTCCGAATGCACGCGGGCGATGACCACCGCGTCGCCGGCACGGACCATGCCCCGGCGGGCCAGCTCCGGCTTGAGCTGACCCACCACGAGACGCTCGGCCGGCACCACCAGGGGCGCCACGCTGCGGTAGAGCGCCAGCCGGCGGGCGACCGCTTCGTCCGCGGTGACGGCGTGGATCGGGATCGGCGGCCGCAGCGCGGCGAGGTGCCGCGCGGTCGCACCGCTCCCGGTGACCGCCACGATGGCCGTGGCGCCCGCGGCTGCGGCCAGGGTCACCGCCGCGTCGGACAGCGCGCGATCGTGCCGGTCTCCGATGTCGCCCGGGACCACCCGGTCGGGCTGCATCGATTCGGCGTCCCGCAGCACGGCGTCCAGAGTCTCCACCGCCAGCACCGGATACGCGCCGGACGCCGTCTCTCCGGCGAGCATGATGGCGTCGACCCCGTCGTCCACGGCGTTGGCCGCGTCGCTCACTTCCGCCCGCGTGGGCCGCGGCGCATGGCGCATGGTCTCGAGCACCTGCGTCGCCACGATGACCGGCACGCCGGCGTCCCGGGCGCGGCGGGTCAGGTCCTTCTGCACGCGCGGCACGCGCTCGAGCGGGATCTCCAGGCCGAGATCGCCGCGTGCCACCATCACCGCGTCGGAAGCGGCGAGAATGTCGTCGTAACACTCCAGGGCCTGCGGCCTCTCGATCTTCGCCACCAGACCGACGTCCTCTCCGCCGTGGCCGTACGCCACCGCCCGCGCCTTCCGTATGTCGTCACCGTTCTCGACGAAGCTGACCCCGATGAAGTCGACCCCCATCGCCACGCCGGCCCCGATCTCCTCCAGGTCGGCGTCCGTCACGGCGGCAAGCGGCAGCTCCACGCCGGGCACGTTGATTCCCTTGCGGGGACCGAGCACGCCCCCGTGCTCCACTTCGGCCACTATCTCGGCGCCGTCGCCGGAGACCACCCTCAGAACGATCTGACCGTCATCGAGCAGCACCTGGTCGCCGCCGCGGACCGCGACCGCAAGCGGCGCACAGGTGGTGGACACGCGCTCCGCATCGCCGGCGAACGTCCCGAAGGCGATCCTGAGCCGGCCTCCCGTCTCGAGCTGCACGCCGTCGGGATCGACCAGCGGCCCGATGCGGATCTTCGGTCCCGCCAGGTCCTGCAGCACCGCCACGATGCGACCCGCCTCGGCGGCGCGGCTCCGCACCAGATCCACCATGCGCCGCCGGTCGTCGCGCGAGCCGTGGGAGGAGTTGATCCGGAACACGTCGACGCCGGCGGCCAGCAAAGCGTCCACCCCGGCGGCGGTTGCGGAGGCCGGTCCGAGGGTAGCGATGATCTTGGTATGGCGCACACGTGACTCCAGTCGCATAATCATGACATGCAACACCCCACCCCCATCGACCCGCGCGACCATGCCGTCTATGCGCCCGACAGGATGGGCAAGAGCACCCTCTTCCGATCCGATCGCGTGATGGTCGGCCTCAACGCCTTCGAGCCGGGCCAGGAGCACAGGCTGCACGCCCACGCCGGGATGGACAAGGTCTACCACGTAATCGAGGGTAAAGGGCTGTTCCTGCTGGAAGGCCAGGAGGCGCCCATGCGGGCCGGCACCCTGCTCGTCGCCCCCGAAGGCGCACCGCACGGGATTCGCAACACCGGTACGAAACGGCTGCTGGTGCTTGTGATTCTGGCCCCCGCACCAGCGTGACCCGGCCCTTGGATCGCGGTGCGCCTCGGGCTCGGCGCCACCCGCCGGCGCGTCTCCGGCATGGCGTTCCCCGGCATCCCTCCGGGGCAGCACTTGTCAATGACATCCCGGCACAGAGCGTGCATGCTGCGCAAGCCTGGTTACGACCCGGCGGAGTACAAGCATGTGGACACGCACCCGTTTGTGGATCAGCGCCCTTATGCGACGGGACCGCTACGAGGGAGCGCTGGCCGAGGAGCTGGCATTCCACCTCCAGTCGCAGGCCGCCAGCCTGGAGCAGCGGGGACTGGCGCCCGCCGACGCCAGGCGGCAGGCGCGCCTGGAGTTCGGCAGCCCCGAGGCCATCAAGGCGAGGTTGCGCGACGTGAGACCGGGCGCGTGGTTCGAACAGCTTCGCCAGGATCTCGGCTACGGCCTCCGTGTCGCCTGCCGCGAACCGGCGCTCTCCTGCGGTATCGTGGCGATTCTGGCCGTGGCCCTGGGCGTCGCGACGGCGATCTGGAGCTTCGCCGACAAGTCGCTGCTTCGTCCGCTTCCTTTCGAGGAGGCCGGCCGGCTCGTCTGGGTCCGCGGCGGCGATACGCAGCGCGGGTTCGAGCGGCTGCCCATCTCCTATCAGGATTTCCTCGATTGGCAGGCACGCACCCGCAGCTTCGAAGACCTGGCCGCGTGGCGGAACACGACCCGTGTCCGCTCCGACGGCGCGTTTCCCGAGCGCGTTCGCGTCGCTACGGCCACCGGCAATCTCTATGCGCTGCTCGGAACGACCCCACTGCTCGGCAGTCTGCCCCGCTCGGATACCGATGTCGTTCTGAGCTACGGCTACTGGAACGGTCGATTCGGTTCCGACCCGGATATCGTCGGGTCCAGCCTGCGCCTCGACGATAGAACCCATACGATTGTCGGCGTCCTGCCCGAGCGCTTCGCGTTCCCCCCGTTCCCGGCCGAATACCGCCCCGAGGCGTGGCTCTCGCTCGAACAGGCTCTCGATGGCGCGGCTCGCGGCGACCGCGGCGCACGCAGCCTCTGGGCGGTCGGGCGCCTGGCCCGGAGTACCGATATCGACACGGCCCGGACCGAGATGGAAGCCATCGCACTCGATCTGGAGAGGGCGCATCCGGAGACCAATCGAGCCGCGGGAGTCAGCATGGGCCCCCTGCGCAACCTCTGGGGCGATCGACTGCAGAGAACCCTGCCGGCCGCGGTACTGGGAGTGGGCCTGGCGCTGCTCGTGGCCTGCAGCAACGTGCTCGGCCTGCTCGTCAGCCGCGCCGCGCGGCGGCGCCGGGAGTTCATCGTGCGCTCGGCGCTCGGGGCCGGGTCACTCCGTCTGGCCCGGCAACTCGCGACCGAGGTCGGCCTCCTCTTTCTGGCCGGCACCGGCGCCGGTCTGCTGCTGGCGCACGCCGCTCTCCCGCTGCTGGTCCGGTACTTCTCTCGGGACGGCTCATACTTGAGCGCCCCCCCGCAGGTGGACATCCGCGTGTTTGCCGCCGTGGCCGGCATTGCCGGCGCTACCTGCCTGCTGACGTCGCTCGGCCTCATCGCCGGGGCAAGACCGGGTCGAGGCTCGTTGTCGCTTTCCGCCAGCCTCGGCAATGCACCACGGCGGTCGGGGCTGCGCCGGGGCCTGCTCATCGTCCAGGTGGGTGTCTCGATGGTGGTCGTCGTCGCGAGCGTGCTGTTGACCGGGAGCCTGCGGAACGCGGCCGCAGAGCCGGTCGGCTTCAACATGGCAAACCTGCTCGCCATGCGCGTGGAGATCCCGGTGGAGTTGCAGGGCGGATCCCAGCGCCAGGCTGTTCTTCTGCGACAGATCCGGGAGCTTGCAGGCACACCGGGCGACGCGTTGGCTCTGGCCTACTCCGGCCCCTTCGGCAGTCGCGGAGCTTCCCGTTTCTTCGAAGTTTCCGCGCAACCTGTCGCCGCCGGCACCCGACCCCCGCTGGTCGGTTATCGACTGGTCAGCCCCAACTACTTCGACGTGCTCGGAATCCCGCTGCTGCGGGGGCAGGGGCTACCCGCGCGATCGGGGGACGTCCTCCCGGTCGTCGTCAACCAGGCGTTCGTCGAGCGGTACTTCCGAGATGGAGACCCTGTCGGCGCGACGCTGCGGTTCTTCTCCGAGCTGCAGGAGCGGCTCGATCGTTCCCGGGGGACGGCCGCCGAGATCGTCGGCGTGGTCGCGGACGAGAAGTTCTGGCGGCTCGACAGCGAGCTCCCGCCGCAGGCGTACGTCAATGTCGAGGCCCAGCCTCCGAACGAGTTCGATCTCCTCCTGCGCGCGGCGGATCCGGAAGGCGCACGCGAACGCCTCCGCACCGAGCTCGCCCCGCTGCTGCCGGGAGTGCCGATCGACGGCATGCGACGCATAGAGGACTCCGCGCGGGCCACCGTCAGAGGCCGCTGGCTGGGCGTGGTCGTCATGAACCTGCTTGCCGCCCTGGCCCTGGCGCTCGCGACGATCGGCATCCACGGCGTCCTGAGGAGCACGGTGGACGAGCGCCGCCAGGAGCTCGCGATCCGCGCGGCCCTGGGCGCCCTGCCATCGACCCTTCTGCGCCTGGTCGTGCGGGACGGACTCCTGCTCGCCGCGGCGGGCGTCGCACTGGGCGTGCTCGGGTCGCTGGCAGCCGGCCGATTCCTCGCCAGCTACGTCTACTCGGTGTCGGCGACGGACTCGCTGACGATGGCCGGGACCGCCACGCTGCTGCTCCTGCTGGCCGGTGTGGCCGCCTGGTTTCCGGCGCGGAGGGCGGGCCGGACCCAGCCGGCAGCCGTGCTGCGGCAAGCCTAGCGCTTGCGCCGCAGAACCCGGCGGACGGCGAAGCAGACAGGCGCGTGCTACTGCTTGCCGATAGCCGCCCGGCCCTGCCGCAGCACGTACTTCTGGATCTTGCCGGTCGCGGTCTTGGGCAACTGCTCGACGAAGCTGAAGCGGCGCGGCGCCTTGAAGTGCGCCATGTTGTCGCGGGCGTAAGCCGTCAGCTCCTCGGCGGTGGCCGAAGCCCCGTCGTTGAGCACCACGAAGGCGTGCGGGGTCTCGCCCCAGCGCTCGTCGGGGACGCCGACGACGGCAATCTCACAGATTGCCGGGTGTCGCATCATCATGCCCTCGACCTCGACCGAGGAGATGTTCTCGCCGCCGCTGATGATGACGTCCTTGAACCGATCCCGAATCTCGACGTAGCCGTCCGGGTGGACGACGGCCGCGTCCCCGCTGTGGAACCAGCCGCCCCGCATCGCCGTGGCCGTCGCCTCCGGGTCGTTGTAGTAGCCGGCGGTGACGACGTTGCCGCGCACCACGATCTCGCCCAGGGTCTGCGCGTCGCGGGGAACCTCGTTGCCGTCGTCGTCGACGACTCGGAGCTCGCCCGAGGTGATGAGCTCGACCCCTTGCCGCGCCTTGACGGTGGCCCGCTCGTCCGCCGAAAGCTCGCGATGCTCCGGGCGAGGCTCGCAGACGGTGATGAACGGCGCGGTCTCGGTCAGTCCGTAGACCTGGATCAACTCCCACCCGAACTCGCCCTCGAGCCGCTGGATGGTTGCCGCGGCCGGAGGCGCCCCGGCGGTCATCACCTTGACCCCGCGCCGGACCTCGCCGCGGGCATCGCCGGATGCGTTGGCCAGCATGATCAGCACGGTCGGGGCAGCGCACATGTGCGTGACCGACTCGTCGCGCATCAAGAGGAACGCCAGCGCCGGCTCCACGGCTCGCAGGCAGACATGGGCGCCGCCGACCGCCGTCACCACCCACGTGAACGTCCAGCCGTTGGCGTGGAACATCGGCAGCGTCCACAGGTACCGCGTCCCGCAGTTCATGGGCCAGTGGACGAGGGTGCCGACCACGTTCGTCCAGGCGTTGCGGTGGGTGATCATCACGCCCTTGGGGCGTGACGTCGTGCCGCTCGTGTAGTTGATCGTCAGCAGGTCGTTCTCGTCCGCCTCGGCCGCTTCGAAGACCGGATCCTCGGCTGCCAGCAGCGCCTCGTAGTCTAGCCATCCCTCTCGCGCGCCCTCGAGCGCCACGGCATGCTCGACGCCCGGACACTGCCCGCGGACGCTCTCGACCGACTCCAGGTAATCGGCGTGCGCGCAGACCACCTTCGCACCGCTGTGGCCGATGATGTAGGCGATCTCGTCCGGGGTCAGCCGGAAGTTGATGGGCACGAGGACGGCGCCGATCTGCGGCACGGCGTAGAACGATTCGAGCTGCGCGTGCGTGTTGGGCGCGACGTAAGCGACGCGATCGCCCTTGCGGACGCCCAGTCTCTGCAGGGCGGCCGACCAGCGGTCGCAGCGCTTGAAGAACTCGGCGTAGGTGAGCCGGAGCGAGCCGTCGATCACCGCCTCGCGATCCGCGTAGAGGCTGCGGGCGCGGCGCTGAAACTCCAGCGGCGTGAGCGGCGTTTCCACGATGGCCCCGGATGATACCATGCAGGGTTGAGCGCCACGGCGGCCGTCGGGCAGGGCCGTTCACCGTCCGCGCGGAGTGAAGTCGAGAACGTTCCGGGCCGCGGCCCGCGGGGAACAGATTGCGGAGATTGACATGACGTTCGTTTCATCGCTCGATCCGAAGCCGCTCTGGAGCCACTTCGACACCATCCTGACCATTCCGCGCGCCTCCAAGGACGAGGAGCGGATGCGGCAGCACGTCATCGCCGCGGCGTCCGGCGCCGGCTGCGAGCACGCGGTCGACGCCGCCGGCAACGTCGTGGTGCGCAAGCCGGCCCGCGCCGGACATGCAGGGGCGCCGGTCACCATCCTGCAGTCGCACCTCGACATGGTGCAGGAGAAGAACGCCGACGTCGCCTTCGATTTCAGGACCGACGCCATCGTCCCGCGGCGCGAAGGCGAACATCTCTACGCCACCGGAACCACGCTGGGCTCGGACAACGGCATCGGCGTTGCGACCATGCTCGCCGTGATGGACTCGACCGACCTGGTCCACGGCCCGCTGGAGCTGCTGTTCACCATCGACGAGGAGACCGGGCTGACGGGGGCGGCGCAGTTGGACGCCAGCCTCCTGTCCGGACGCCGGCTGATCAACCTCGACTCCGAAGAGGAGGGCATCCTGTACGTCGGCTGCGCGGGCGGGGGCGACATGCGGCTCGCGCTCGGCGTGACGCCCGGCGCGGCCGGCAGCGGCGACCGCGCGGCGACGGTAGCCCTCACCGGGCTCAAGGGAGGCCATTCCGGCTGCGACATCCATCTGCAGCGCGGCAACGCGGTCTGCCTGCTGGCCCGCGCACTCTGGGCGGCGCATGCCCGAACGCCGTTCCGCCTCGCCCGTCTCGAAGGCGGCAGCGCCCACAACGCCATCCCGCGCGAGGCGTTCGCCACCATCGTCGCCGGAGCGGCCGACATCGACTCGATAGCCTCGGCTGTGCGCGCCGAGTTCGAGGCGTTCCGGGCGGAGTACCGGCCGGCGGACCCGGGCATGACGCTCGCCCTCGGCGATGCGACCGCCCCGGGTCACGCCTGGGATGCCGATACGACGACGACCGTGCTGCGGCTGATCTCCAGCCTCCCGCACGGCGTCGAGGCGATGAGCTACGACATCCCCGGCCTGGTGGAGACGAGCAACAACGTCGCCACGGTGAAGGGCGCCAACGGCTCGCTCGTGATCACCACCAGCTCGCGCTCCTCCGTGGACGCGGAGCTCGACGCGCTGCGCCGCCGCATCCGGGCGACCGGAGAGCTCGCCGGAGCGGACGTCGACGTACGCCCCGCCTACCCGGGCTGGAAGCCGAACATGGAGTCGGAGGTGCTGGAGGTCGTCAAGCAGGTCCACGCGCGGGAGCTGGGCTCGGAGCCGGAGGTCGCCGCGATTCACGCGGGACTGGAATGCGGCATCATCGGCAAGAAGATCCCCGGTATGGACATGATCTCGTTCGGACCGGTGATCGAGGCTCCCCACTCGCCCGACGAGCGGGTCCACATCGGCTCGGTGGAACGCTTCTACCGGTTGCTGACCGCCACTCTCGCCGAGCTGGCGTAACTCAGGGATTGACGGCTCGCTGCCGCTCGGCGTGGCGAGCCCCGCCGAGGATGCCGGTCACGGCTCGGTTCCCTTCGTGGCAGGCGTACTCGTAGAGGTCGTAGCTCATGTCGCGCTTGAGCGGCAGCTCCAGCGTCCATGGCTGCGTGTAGACGTTGGGATCCTCGACGCGGACCTCCCAGTCGAGGATGTTCTCGGCCACCCTCGTGAAACGCTCCACGAGCCGCAGGTCCGGGCTGACCGGGACCCCGTGCATCCGGCCGGAGTTCTGGTTCGGGGTGATCCAGCCCTTCTCGGTGAAGTTCCGGGTCTCGACGACCAGGGTCTCCCCCTCCCACCGCCCGCGCGCGTCGCCCATCCACTGGGCAATCTTCGAGTCGACGAAGGGCCGGTCGTCCAGCGGGATGATCCGCGGCTCGCGCACCATCTCGTACAGGATGACGACGTACCCCGGGGTCTGGAAGATGTGGTTGCCGGTGTTGTAGGTGTTGGGAATCATCGACCCCGGGACGCCGCGAGTGATGCAGCGGCTGTAGGGGCTCATGTTCTCGTGCGAGTCCGTGCGGTTGGCCACTAGCCACTCGGCCCGCGCCTCGGCCTCCGGCCGCGTCGGCACCCGTCCGGTGGGCGGGTCGGCGATCATCGACGTCCGCCGGGTGTAGACGACGGTCTCGCGGGGATCGCTCCAGAACCAGTTGTAACCGCGGTCCAGGTTCCCGGCCGAGGTGGTCCGCGTGCTGCCGGGCGCGTTGTCGCGCTCGCGCATCTCGCGGCTGCGACTCTCGATTGCGGCTGCCGCCTCCTCGGTGTAGAACTCCTGGTCGCCCAGCCGCGCCGGCCGTTCGAGCGGAGTCAGCGTGTCGTTGGTCCAGATACCGGAAATGTCCGGCTGGCCGTCCACGGTGCGCGGCGCGCGGTAGCCCGGATCGGGCGCGACATGCGTCTGTCCGGCTGCGTCATGCGCCGCCGTCACCGCCAGGAACGCCACCGCACCCGTCGCTGCAATCGTCATCCGAATCACTCTCGACACTCCCCTTGCCGTCGCGCAAACTCCTGGCGCCCCAAGACGCCTCGCTGGCTCGGCGTTTCGGCCCATCCCCCGCCCCACGAGTCTGCGCCGCATAACTCACTCCGTTGCGTTTCTGCGGCGCAAACTCCTAGCGCCCCGAAACGCCTCGCGGGCTCGGCGTTGCGGCCCATCCCCCCCGCTCCAGAAGTCTGCGCCGCAGAACTTCACTTCGTTGCGTTTCTGCGGCGCAGACTCCTAGCCGGATTCGTCGCCGGCCGCTCCCAGCACTACAGTGCCGGATTCACGCGCCACCACCGCCAACCGCACGTCGTACACCACGAACGGCACTTCGTGCCCCAGCTTCTCCTGCAGATGGTAGCAACTGGCGAGCTGGATCGCGTCGGACGCACGCAACGCGCATGCGTTCAGCAGAGTGCGTGCGCGGGACGTCACTGCCGGCACGACTTCAACAACCAGGAACGACGCGAAGTCTCGATCCAGTGCCGCAAGCGCCGCATCGCGCTCCGAAGTCTCGCAGTCGCCGGCTCGCGCCCGGCGTGCAAGCGCGGACGCGACCTCCACTTGCGACAACCGGCTGACGGCCGCGGTACCCGACGCCAGCCAGCCTTCGACAGCGTCGCTCCAGGGCTCGCGTACGTACTGCTTCGCCAGGGCGCTGGCATCGAAGAACCGGATCAGAATCGATCCTCCCGGTCCTCGATGATGGTCTCGGAGAGGGGACGCCCCCGCATCACAACGGGCTTGTGCACGCGTGACAGGGGCTTTCCGGTGCCGGTCACGACACCTTCCGCGCGCAAACGATCCAGACGCGCCTCGAGGGTCTGTCCGGCCATGTCGACCGGGGTGACCGTGGCGACCGGACGGCCCCGGTCCGTGATCGTCAGCGTCCGTCCCCGACGGACCTGCCGGAGATAGGTGCCGAGACGCGTCTTGAACTCCCGGGCGCCGACGGCGAGGGGCTCAGGCATGTGGTCATTGTGACTACATGAAGGCGGCGTCGTCAATTCGGCGGGTCATGATCGCCAGCCTCTCGCGTCGCCCCCGGGACGGGACCGGGGAATTCGACCGCACGACTTCCGGGGTGTCACTCCACCGGGTTGCCGCGGGGATCTCTCAGCGTCCGATACCCGTCCGCGCGGTCGCGAGCCACGTGAGCGTCCCGGTAGAAGCCGGCCGTGTCGAGGGTGATCGTCACCTCTTCGGAGCCGGCGTTCTCCCAGTACCAGCCGTGCACGCCGGTGAAGGGGGCGACGTAGCTGCCGTGCGCCACGTCGTTCTCCTGCGCGTCGAAGCTCTCGGCGTAGCCGGGCGGGGCCCCGTCGGGCGCGCTGTGGAAGTTGTATTCGAGCGGTCCGGTGGCGGTCCAGGAATAGACCATCGTGCCGCCCTCCTGGATCCGGTACGTGTACTCCACCCACTCTCCGGGTCCCACCGGGAGCTCGTAGGCGTCGATCCGGTACTCGTCCTCCTCCGCCGTGATCGCGACGACCTGCGCGAGCGCGAGCAGGCCGAACAGCTCTCCGGTGCCGATCGGATCGACGCCGCGCTCGGCCGGCAGCACGGCCCCGACGAAGACCAGGGCCGCCACGAGCAGCGAAGCGAGGGCAGCGATGCCGAGCCTCTTGATCGAGGTCCGCGGGGCCGTCGGCGAGGGAACCGGTTCAGCCATCAGGGATAGAAGAAGTAGCCGAAGATCTGCTGCGCGGTCAGCAGGAACCCGCCGCCCATCAGGGCCGCGTTGGTCACGAACGCGTGGCGGAAGAAGCTCGGCCGCATCCGCCACACGGTGATGCCGATGAGCACGGCGCTGAGCGCCAGGACCTGTCCGATCTCGACGCCGACGTTGAAGCTGAGGATGTTGGCGACCAGTCCGTTGTCGGTGACGGTGAATTCCTGCAGCTTGGTGGCGAGTCCCAGCCCGTGAAAGAGCCCGAAAATCAGCACCGCGGCCTTCGTGTTCGGACGGACGTTGAACACGCGCTCGAAACCGCCCATGTTCTCGAACGCCTTGTAGCAGACCGACAGGCCGATGATGGCGTCGATGAGGTAGGCGTTCACCTCGAGCCCGCCCAGCACGCCGAGCAGCAGCGTGATGCTGTGCCCCAGCGTGAACAGGCTGACGTAGAGGACCACGTCCCGCAGCCGGTAGAGAAAGAAGATGACGCCGACCAGGAACAGCAGGTGGTCGGAACCGGTGACCATGTGCTTCGCGCCGAGGTACATGAACGGCGCGGGCGCCGGCCCGTCGACTCCCTGGACGAACGCGGCGTTCTGCGTGTCCATCGGGTGACCTGCGGCGGTCTCCGGCAGCAGGATCGGCGCCAGCAGGAGCACGGTGGCAACGGTGAGGCGCATGCAACGCGTCATGTCGTGAAGGATAAGGCCCGGGGCCGTACATGGCAACGGGTCGAGCGCCGGCGATCGGCGCTCGACCCGTCCGGAAACCAACGTGATCGGTGACCGGCAGAAGGCGGCGCACACCGCCCCGCCGCGCCGGCCCCGATGCGGCTACTGCTCGTTCGTCGCCCGCCCGCCCTTCGGACCGATCGTGTTGCGCAGCACGCCGACGTTCTCGAGCTCGATCTCGACGACGTCGCCCGGCTGCATGGCCGAGGTCGCCCCCGGCGTGCCGGTGAAGATCATGTCGCCCGCCTCCAGCGTCACGTAGCGGCTGACGTAGCTCACCAGGTAGGAGGAATCGAACAGCAGGTCGCGCGTCCGCTGCGACTGCATGACCTCGCCGTTGACCCGCGTCTGGAGCAGCAGGTCGTTGTAGTCGACGCCGCGCGCCATGACCGGCCCGACCGGCCCGAACGTGTCGGCGCCCTTGGCGCGGAACCACTGCAGGTCGTTGCTCTGCCACACGCGCTCGCTGATGTCGTTGCCCGGCGCGACGGCGAATATGTGGTCGGGCGCGTTCTCCACCGAGACGTTGCGCGTCACCTTCCCGATGATCAGCACCATCTCGCCTTCGAAGTGCAGGTTGGTGGCGTCCTGGTAGTAGGTGATCTCCGCCTCGTGACCGATCAGCGACGTGGCGTGCTTGTCGAACAGGCCGGGATACTCCGCCGGCGTGGCCCCGCCGAGGTGGCTGCGATAGTTCAGTCCGGCCGCCACGACCTTCTTCGGCTCGCTCGGCGGCAGCAGGGTGACGTCGCCCAGGGCCACGGTGGCGCCGGTCCGCTCGGGCGAATCGAAGACGCTGCCGCTGAGCTGGTGGATCGTCTCCCCTTCGAGGACGCCGTACGAGGCCGCCCCGTCGTGCTCGTAGCGCACGTACCTGGTCACGTCCTGTGCGAACGCCGACGCACCGACGGCCAGCACCGCCACGGTCACGACCGCCGACACGAAATGCATGCGCTTCATTGCCCTTCCTCCTCTGGAACTCGCTGTGGAACGTCGTGACCGGGACCGGTCACGCGCCGGGAATATAACACCCCACGGCCCTCGTCTCCGAAAACGCGACCGTGTCTCCGGCGACGATTCGGCCGAGCCTGTCGTGCAGGTCGCGGATTCGAGGCGCCCGGCGCGCCACGCCGAAGGAAACGTACCGATCGTCGATCCGTCCGCGGTAGATCAAGCGCCGGTCGGCGTCGAACACCGCCACCTCCGGCGTTACGGTGGCTCCGGCCCGCGCCACCAGCGCGCCGTCCACGTCCCGCAGCGCCCCGAACGGATAGCCGAACGAGGATCGGTGCTCCCGCAACTCGTCCACGGGCCGCTCGGCGTCGACGTAGACCAGCCAGAATCGAACCATCCCGGCGAACTCATCGTGCAGCCGCCGAATCTCCGGCGCGTAGCGGTTGGATATCGGACAGTCGGTCATCACGAACAGCAGGACGGTTGCCGCCACGTCCTCGCCGGGGGCGAGCGGCGCGATCCGCGTGCCATCGAGTCCGGGCACGGTCACGCGGTCGGTGGGCACGACCGGACGCGGTTCGGCCCGGCTCGACGGGACCGCCGCAAGCCCGGCGACCGCCGCGCACGTCACCGCCGCGGCGAACGCGGCACGAACGGACTGCCGCAGGATTTCATGCGCCATACCGATCCCGTAGCCTAGCACGGCCGCATGTTATCCTGCCCTGCCGGGGGCTCACCGGCGGCGACGCGGCGCGCGGTCCCGCGCCAGCCATGCGACGGGCGGGACGCCGGCCCCATGAGCGGCAGGTCCTCGCGGAACGGGCGTCGTCGCCCGCGGGAATCTCTCGCGGCGCGACTCGAGCAAACCATGACTGCCACTGCCGACCTGCTGACGCGCGACATCGCGCACCTCATCCATCCGCTGCACGAAGAGCCTGTGCACCGCAACGCCCGGGTCTGGGTAAGGGGCGAGGGGGCGACCCTCACCGACGCGGACGGGCGCGAGTACATCGACGGCCTCGCGGGGCTCTGGAACGTCACGGCCGGGCACGGCCGGACGGAGCTGGCCGACGCGATGCGCGATCAGGCCGCCGAGCTCGCCTACGCGTCCGGCTACGCCGGCAGCTCCAACCCCCGCGCCATCGAGCTGGCCGAGCGCCTGTCGCAGCTGTGCTACCCGTCAATCAACCGTTTCTTCTTTACGAGCGGCGGCGGCGAGGCCACCGACAGCAGCATCAAGATGGCGCGCGCCTACTGGAAGCTGCGCGGCCGGCCGGACAAGACCAGGGTGATCTCCCGGATCAACGGTTACCACGGGGTGACGCTGGCCGCGATGAGCGCCACCGGGCTCAGCCGCTACTGGCCGCTGTTCGAGCCGCGCGTGCCGGGGTTCTCCCACATCCCCGCACCCGATCCGTACCGCTACGAGGCGCCGCCCGGCGAGAGCCAGGGGGTGGCCGCGGCCAACGAGCTCGAACGGGCCATCGTGCGCGAGGGACCGGACACGGTGGCGATGTTCATCGCCGAGCCGGTTCAGGGCGCCGGCGGCGTCATCGTCCCTCCGGACGACTACTTCCGGCGCATCCGCGAGATCTGCGACCGCTACGAGGTCCTGCTCGTCGCCGACGAGGTCATCACCGGCTTCGGCCGCACCGGCCGCCTCTTCGCGCTCGATCACTGGGGCATCGAGCCGGACATCATGCAGTTCGCCAAGGCGATCACGTCGGGGTACTTCCCCTTCGGCGGCATCGGCATCAGCGACCGGGTGGCCGCGACGCTCGACGAGGCAGGCGAGCCGTGGATGCACGCCTACACCTACAGCGCGCACCCGGTAGGCTGCGCGGTGGCCCTGCGGACGTTGCGCATCATCGAGGACGAGCGATTCCCCGAGCAGGCGGCAGCCAAGGGCGACGAGCTGCTCGACCGGCTCCGCGCGGCGCTGTCCGATCACCCGCACGTGGGCGACATCCGCGGCAAGGGACTGATGTGCGCGGTGGAGCTGGTCGAGGACCGGGCCACCAAACGGTCGTTTCCGGCCGGCCACGGCATCGGCGCCGCGGTACTCCGCGCGTCCATAGAGCGCGGCCTCGTCAGCCGCGTCAAGGCCGACACCTACGTGCTGGCCCCGCCGATCGTGACCACGAGCGCGCAGATCGAACGCACCGTCGACATACTGGCGGACGCCATACGCGCGGTGCTCGACTGACCCACAGCGCGCCGTCCGCTACCGCACCCTCGCCCACCTCGAACGGGAGCGGTCCGTGCAGAAACCGACTCACGTGCGGCCTGCGGGCTACGGCTCGGTCGACTCGGCACCCGTTCCGGCCGACGGAGACCGGCCAAGGGCTATGGCTCGGTCGACTCCGCCCCGTGCCGGCCTACCGAGAAGCGCCCGTCGGCATGTCCCCGGAACGTCCCGTGCGCGAGCCACTCGCGGGACGCCTCGTGCATGAACCTGTACTGGGTCTCCTCCCAGACGGCGAAGTGGGTCGCGCAGGCCATCGTCACCAGCACGGTGCCGTCGGCGCCGGTGAGGTCCTCGTAGAGCTGCTCGTCCGGTCCGAGCAGGCGGTCCTGCTCGCCCACCAGAATCAGCGTCGGCGCCTGCACCTTCGCGGCGTACTCGCGATTCCAGCCCCAGGAACCGGCCGAGGTGCGGACCCGCATCACGCCGTGCGGCGGTCCCCAGACCGCGCCCCGCTGGTCGTAGGCCATGACGGTCTGCCAGATGACCCGCTGAATGCCCGGATCGATCTGATCCTCGCAGGCGACGGTGGAGCGCCAGCGTCCGTTCTCCAGCGCGTCGCGAGTCTGCAGGCGCATGGGCACCTCCCCGGCCGGGATCGCCTCCGGCGGATCGGAGGGCCGATCACGTCCGTAGCCGGGAGCGAACAGCACCAGCTTGTCGATCTTCTCGGGATGGCGCGCCGCGAAGCCGCCCGTGCGCGGGCCGCCCGCGGACCACCCGACCAGACTGACCCTGTCGACGCCCCGCAGCTCGCGGATGTAGTCGACGACCCGGCCGATCTCGTCCCAATCGGACTGGCTCGTGGTCAGCCCGTGCCGGTAGCTCGGCTCGCAGTCCTCGTCCAGCGGGTTGGGGCTGACGACGGCCCGGTCGTCGGGCGCCATGTTGCACGGATCGTCCATCATCGGGCGCGGCGACAGCCCGTAGCCGGTCTGGTCCATCGAGAACGTGTCGAACCCGGCTGCCGCCAGATGCTCCATCCAGGAGTAGTCCTTGTAGGGCAGGTCGTAGTCCGGCACCGAGGGAATCGACCCGCCGTGCACGAACAGCACCACCCTCCCCTCCGGCCGCTCGCCCGCCGCGATGCGGTCGGCAAGGTCCCGGCTCAGCTTCTCGTGCAGAAAGAGGCCGACCCGCTCGCCCTCGTTGGCCGGAACCGTCGAGGTGTGCGGCACGAAGCGGTCGACGGTGACGAAGGCATCGTCCGCGGCTCCGAGTCCCGCTGCCGCAAGGCTCAGCGCGCCCGCGGCGGCCGCCGCCAGGGCGCTCGCCCTCCGTGTCGATGTCATGGTTCCGAACATGGCTCACTCCTGTCCCTGACGCCGGCTACTTCATGACGCCGACGGCCCCGCCCGGACGACGTTCCATCGGCGTCTACGCGATGAAGCTCGCCCTGGGCGACGAATGACGCCGACGGCCCCGCCCGGACGACGTTCCATCGGACCCGTTGCGGCCATCGCGGCGACTCCGCACGAAACGTTGCCGCGCGCGGGACGTTGCCGCGTGCGACGGCCCTACCGTGTCGGCTGAATCGGTCCCTCGGCGGGACGAGCCGTGTCTCCGACCTCGTGTCCGCTCGCCTTCCAGTCGTTCAATGCACAGAATTCGCCGGCGCTGTAACCGTTGGATCTGAAGAGCTCCGCGGCCCGGGAGCTCCGCCCTCCGGCGTTTCAAAAGAAGACGAGCCGCACGTCCTTCGGAATGTCCGGCATGCGGGCCTCGAGCTCGCCGACCGGAATGTGGATCGAGCCGGGGATCGAGCCGCTCTCCACCTCGTAGTCCTCCCGGACATCGATCAGCAGCACCTCCGCACCGGCATCGAGCTGCGCCTTCAGCTCGTCGACATCCAGACGTTGGGTCTGCGCGGCCGCCGAAGCCGCCAGCACCAGCCCGAGCATCGCAAGCGTCGTGCCTGCGCGTGTCACCATCTGTCTCGCTCTCATCGCGGTACCTCGCTCAACGGTGTCATCCGGCCGCCGAATCCCACGTCCACGGTCCAATCATGCCCCAAGCGGCGCCGCCGACACCAGCGGATCCCCCGTCTCCCTGCCGCCGAAGCCGACCGCCGCCGGGTGCAGACCCTCGATTCGGTACCGAAACGGCAAGATTGCGAGCAGCGTCTTCCAGGGCTGATACAATGATCACCCGTCGCGTGACAGCAGGTCTGACCCGCCGCTTCGGCCTCGCGTCATTCGTCGCATCCCTCGCGATGGCTCCCGCGGTTTCGGCTCAGGCGCCGCGAACTCTCGCCATCACTCCATTTGCCAGCATCAGCGCCGAATCGGGCCGCGACTGGATCGGAATCGGCATTGCCGAGTCGATCGGCACGGACCTGGGCGGCGCGGACGGAATCGATGTCCTCGGCCGTGCGGCAGTCGAGGAAGCAACCGCCAGCCTGGGTGGCGCCGCACCCCGGCCGCCCACCGAGCGTGTGCTGATCGAGACGGTGCGGGAGCTCGGCGCGGACTACCTGCTGGCGGGAGCGTTCCAGCAGCTCGGCCAGCGGTTGCGACTGACCGCCCGGCTCATCGACGTCCAGAGCGAGACGGCGGTGGAGGCCTTCAAGGTCGACGGCCGCAGCGACGACCTGTTCGAGCTGCAGGACCGACTGGCCGACAGCGTTCGCGAGACCCTCGGGGCCCTCGCCGACCGGGGCGGCAGCGCCTATAGCGCCGGCGCCGGGATCCGGACGGGAAACGGCGGTGCGGAGAGCGCCGGGGTGAACGGCGGGGCCGGGGGCGCCGGGGTGCCGGCGGAAAACGGCGGGGCCGGGGGCGCCGTGCTCGGCGCCGGCAACGGCGGCAACGGAAGCAACGCCCGATATGGCGGCAACGGCGGCAACGGCGGGAGCCTCGGACCGGATGCCTCGACGGCCGGGCGCGGACCGGCAACGGCCAGCAGCCGCGGCATCGCCGACGGCGACCTCCTGCTCGGCGCAACGCGCGCGCCGCGGTCGGCGCCCGCGGCCCAGACCGGGCCGACGGCAGGCTTCGCGATCGGTGGCCGCCGTAGCGTGCAGGCGCGTCGAACGACCGAGCCGCCGGCCATCGACGGTCGCCTCGACGACGCGGTCTGGCGCGAAGCCGTGCTCATCACCGACTTCACCCAGACGAACCCCGTCGAGGGCGCGCCCCCGACGGAGCGGACGGAGGCCTGGATCGCCTACGACGCCGACCACCTCTACTTCGCCTTCCACGCGCACTACACGAACCCCGGAGAGCTGCGCGCCAACCGCGTCGACCGGGACCAGACGCGGCGCGACGACTGGATCGCCGTGATGTTCGATCCGTTCCTCGACCAGCAGCGCGCGTATCGCTTCTCCGTCAACGCCTACGGGATCCAGGGGGACGCCGTCATTCGAGGCGGTCGGAGCATGCGCGGTCCACCGGGGGGCGGCGGAGACACCTCCTGGGACGCCCTGTTCGAGTCGGGAGGCGCCGTCGTCGCCGACGGTTGGACGGCCGAGATGGCGATCCCCTTCAAGAGCCTGCGCTATCCGTCTCGCGGCGACGGCGAGCACCGGTGGGGCTTCCAGATCACCCGCACGATGCAGTCCAAGGACGAAACGGTGGTCTGGGCGCCCATGACGAGAGCCGTGGCGGGCGTGCTCACCCAGATGGGCACACTGGGCGGATTGCGCGGCTTGTCGGCAAGCCGGAACCTGGAGCTTCTGCCGACCGCGACCGCCATTCAGCTCGGCCGGCTGACCGACACCGGCTACGTCGAGGACGACACCCAACCCGACTTCGGATTCAACATGAAGTACGGCGTCACCTCGAATCTCACCGCCGACTTCACTCTCAATCCCGACTTCTCGCAGATCGAGGCGGATCGCCCGCAGATCGAGACCAACCAGCGGTACCCGCTCTTCTTCCCCGAGCTGCGCCCGTTCTTCCTCGAGGGACAGGAGATCTTCCGCACGCCGGGCCGCACGAACCTCGTCCACACCAAGACCATCGTCGACCCGCAGATCGGCGGCAAGCTCACCGGCAAGACCGGCAACACCACGCTCGGCCTTCTCGTGGCGAACGACGCGGCCCCCGGCAAGTTCGACGACCCGGGCGCGTACGGCTTCGGTGAAACGGCGAACTTCGTCATCGGACGGGCCCGCTACGACCTCTACTCGCAGTCGTACCTCGGGGCAATCATGACCGACCGCGAGTTCCTCGACTCGTACAGCCGCGTGGCGGGAGTCGACGGTCGGTTCCGACTCGGCCAGACGCACAGGGCGCAGTTCCTGGCAGTCACCTCGTCACACCGCGACCTCGACGGCAACACCCTGAACGGGCCGATGTTCAACGCCGAGCTCCGGCGCGACGGCCGCCACCTCAGCTACAGCGTCGACTTCAACAGCATCGACCCGGACTTCCGCACCGACGCCGGCTTCGTCCGGCGCGTCGACATGCAGCAGTTCGACGCGGACATCGAGTACGAGTGGTGGCCCGAGAGCTGGCTGATCAGTTGGGGTCCGCAATTCAGATACCGGCGGAACGTCGATCACTCGGGCATTCTGCAGGACGAGGACTTCCGCGCGGACATGAGCATGCGATTCGCGCGCAACGTCTTCTTCCGCGCCGACGCGCAGCGCGAGATGGAGCGGTTCCAGGGCATCGACTTCCACAAGACCCGCTTCTCGATGCGCAACGGCATCAACACGAGCAGGCGCTTCTCGCTGTTCTACGGCATCGACTGGGGCGAGCAGATCCGCTTCGTCGAGAACCCCTTCCTCGGCCGCATGCTCGACTACAACATCAGCCTGACGCTGCTGCCCACCTCGCGCCTGAACACGCAGTTCCGCCTCGACACCGCCCGCTTCAGCGACATGCACACCGGCGGGCTGGTGTTCGACGTGAAGATCCTGCGCTCGTTCACCACCTACCAGTTCACCGACCGGCTGATGGTCCGGAACATTCTGGAGCGCAACACCGGCAACGGGAAGGTGGGCATCAACCTCCTGTTCACCTACCGCGTCAACGCCGGCACGGCCTTCTACATCGGCTACGACGACCGGCTGCAGGAGGGCATCTACCTGGACAGGGAGCGGTTCTACAACCGCGACCTGCAGCGGCAGCAGCGGGCTTTCTTCACGAAGCTGCAGTACCTGTTCCGCTATTGACGGCCCGCCCTCCACCGCATCGCAGAGCTCACGACCCTCGGCGTAGAGCTCGCGACCCTCGGCGCAAGCTCGCGAACCCTCGGCGCAAGCTCGCGACCCTCGGCGCAAGCTCGCGAACCCGCGGTCGCGCCGCCCCAGCCCGCTCCTCACGGCAAGGCGTGCATACGCGGCGGTGCACCCGCCGGTGCGTGATGTACGATTGCCAACACATGGTCGATACCGTCCGGGGCTCGTCACTCGACCACCTGCTGCAGACCCGCCTGGACGACCACGAGAAGCGCTCCGTCCTGCGTAGCCTGCGTACCATCGACAGCGGCATCGGTCCGCGGGTGCTTGTCGACGGACGCTCCGTCGTGCAGCTCTGCTCGAACGACTACCTCGGCTTGGCCGCGCATCCGGCCGTGACGCGAGCGGCGGCGGACGCGGCGCTGGAGTACGGCGCGGGCGCCGGCTCGGCGCGTCTGATCGTCGGCACCGCGGCGCCGCACACGGCGCTCGAGCACGAGCTGGCCACGTTGAAGCAGACCGAGGCGGCCCTCGTCCTCTCCTCCGGGTACCATGCCAACACCGGTGTGCTGCCCGTTCTGGCCGGGGCGGACGACGTCGTCTTCAGCGACGAGCTCAACCACGCCAGCCTCATCGACGGCTGCCGCCTCTCGCGGGCGGCGGTCCGGGTCTACCGGCACGCCGACGCCGAGCACCTCGATCGGTTGCTGCACGACGCCGCCGGATTCCGTCGGCGCCTCATCGTCACAGAGACGGTCTTCGGGATGGACGGCGATCTGGCGCCGCTGGCCGATCTGGTCCTTGTCGCCCGGCGTCACGACGCCTGGATCGTGGTCGACGAGGCCCATGCGACCGGCGTGTTCGGGCGACACGGCGGCGGGCTGGTCTCGGAGCTCGGGCTGACCGAGTCGGTGGACGTGCAGATCGGCACGTTGAGCAAGGCGCTCGGCGCGCTCGGCGGCTATGTCGCCGGCTCGAGAACGCTCGTCGACTGGGCGATCAATTCCGCCCGCACGTTCATCTACACGACCGCCCTGCCTCCGCCGACGGTCGCCGCGGCACGCGCCGCCATCGCCGTGCTCGCGGCGGAGCCCGAGCGACGGGAACGCCTCTGGTCGCACGCCACCCGGCTGCGCCGGCGTCTGACCGAGATCGGCTACCGGCTCGGCCCGAGTCGTTCGCCGATTCTGCCGGTCCTCATCGGCGACGCCGAAACCGCGGTGCGGCTCAGCGACGCTCTCCTTGCGCGCGGCGTGCTCGTGCCGGCCATTCGCCCACCGACGGTGCCCGAGGGCACGGCGCGCCTGCGGGTCGCTCCGATGGCGACGCACACGACGGACGATCTGGCCACCGCGATCGACGCCTTCGCGGCGGCCCGCGAGACAATCCACCTCCCATGAGCGACGTCAACCGACCCGCGTTGTCCCACGAGCGGATTCGACAACTGGATCATGCATGCCTCTGGCATCCGTTCACGCCCATGCAGGCGTGGTTCGAAGAGGATCCGGTGGTCATCGTCCACGGCGACGGCAACGAACTGATCGGCGACGACGGACGGCGCTACCTGGACGGCGTCTCGTCGCTCTGGTGCAACGTCCACGGACACAACCACCCGGAGCTGAACGCGGCCATCACGGCCCAGCTCGGACGGGTGGCCCACACGACGCTGCTCGGTCTGACCCACGTACCGGCGGTGCAACTGGCCGAGCGCCTGGTCGGACTGGCCCCGCCCGGCCTGACGCGCGTGTTCTACTCCGACAGCGGGGCGACGGCCGAAGAGGCGGCGCTGAAGATGGCGCTGCAGTACTGGCACCTGTCCGGACAGCCGGGCAAGACCCGCTTCGCGTCGCTCGTGCAGGCCTACCACGGCGATACCCTCGGTGCGGTCGGCGTCGGCTACTCCGAGACCTTCCACCGTTTTTTCAAGCCGGTGCTGGCCGACGCGCTGCGCCTGACGCCGCCGCATGTCCGGCGCTGGCGCGACCGCCTCTCGCACGACGAGGCCCTGGACCTGGCCGTAGGCGAGGCGCGCGACTCCATCGCCCGCGAAGCGGACGTGCTGGCCGCTGTCGTCGTCGAGCCGCTGATGCAGGGCGCGGCCGGCATGTGGCCGCATCCCCCGGACTACCTGCGCGCCCTCCGGGAGGCGACGACCGAGGCGGGCGTGCTCCTCGTCTGCGACGAGGTGGCCACCGGGTTCGGACGCACCGGGACGATGTTCGCGTGCGAGCAGGCCGGGATCGCTCCCGACCTGCTCTGCGTGGCCAAGGGCATCACCGGCGGCTATCTGCCGCTGGCCGCGACGCTGGCGACCGAGCGTGTCCACGACGCCTTTCTCGGCCCCCCCGCCGCGGGCCGGACGTTCTATCACGGCCATACCTACACCGGCAATCCGCTCGGCTGCGCGGCCGCGCTGGCCAGCCTCGACATCTTCGAACGGGAGCGGACGCTCGACAGGCTCGGTCCGAAAATCCACCGGCTGGAGCAGCTCCTGGCCCGCCACGTCGCACCGCTGCCGCACGTCGCCGACGTACGGCAGCGCGGGGTCATGGTCGGCATCGAGTTGGCAGCGGATGCAACCGCCCGGCGCCCCTACCCCGCCGCCGACCGTATGGGTGCCCGCGTCGTCCTCGAGACCCGCCGGCGGGGAGTCATCGTCCGCCCCCTGGGGGACGTGGTCGTCCTGATGCCGCCCCTGTCCATCACCGCGGACGAACTCGAGCGCCTGGTGACCGTCGTCCGCGACGCCATCGTCGAGGTCGCCGGAACCTGATGGCGGGGCTGTTCATCACCGGCACGGACACCGGGGTGGGCAAGACGTTCGTCACCCGCGGCATCGCCTCCGCACTGCGCGCCCGGGGACGGCGCGTCGGCGTCATGAAGCCGGTGGAGACGGGCTGCGGCGGTACCGCGAGCCGGCACCCCGCCGATGCGCTCGCGCTGAGAGCGGCCGCCGGCAGCAAGCTGTCGCTGGACCGCATCTGTCCCTACCAGCTCGATGCCCCGCTGGCCCCCGATGTGGCTGCTCGACTGGAGAACACGCGCATCGACCCGGCGACAATCGTCGCAGCATACCGTGCCATCCGGGCCGGTCACGACCTGACCCTGGTCGAAGGCGCCGGCGGCCTGCTCGTTCCCATCGTGGAACGGTATTCGATGGCGGATCTCGCGCGCGACCTCGACCTGCCGCTGCTCGTCGTCGTCGACTCCAGGCTCGGGGCCGTGAGCCACACGCTGCTGACCCTGGAAGCCGCCGCCGCGCGCGGGCTGGCCGTGCGCGGCTACCTGCTCAACCACGCCGCCGCGCCGGACGAGGCAGCCGCCACCAACGCTTCCATCCTGTCGCGCTGCACCGACAGCCCGTGCCTGGGTGCAATTGGATGGACGCCGGCGGCCGAACGCGATCCGGGGGCGGTGGTCGAGCCGGCGATCGACTGGGAACGGCTACTGCCCGTCGATGAAGGCGATTGAGGGGCGGTAGCGCCTCTGTCGCGCGGGCTGCTAGACGCGGGCCGCGGCGGCCGCTCCGCGCAGCCCGAGGCGCTCGAGAAACTCGGCGTCCGCGTCCGGCTCGGGGTTCGGCGTGGTCAGCAACCGGTCGCCGAGGAAGATGGAGTTCGCTCCCGCCAGGAAGCACAGCGCCTGCACCGCTTCGTCCATCCGCAGGCGGCCGGCGCTGAGCCGGACCTTCGACGCAGGCATCAGGATGCGGGCGGTCGCGATGATCCTTACGACGTCGTCCCACGGAACCGCAGGCTCATCGGCGAGCGGCGTTCCCCGGACCGCGACCAGCGTGTTGATCGGCACGCTCTCGGGATGCGGGCGCTGCCTGGCCAGCTCGAGGAGCAGATCGATACGGTCTTCGTGGCTCTCGCCCATGCCGACGATGCCGCCGCAGCACACCTTGATCCCGGCATCGCGGACGCGGCGCAGGGTCTCGAGACGGTCGTCGTAGGTACGGGTAGTGATGATCGACTCGTAGAAGTCGCGACCGGTATCGAGATTGTGGTTGTAGTAGTCGAGGCCGGCTTCGCGCAGCCGTGCGGCCTGGTCAGGGTCCAGCATGCCGAGGGTGGCGCAGCTCTCCAGCCCGAGCGCCTTGATCTCCCCGATCATCTCGAGCACCTGGTCGAACGCCGGACCGTCCGCCGCCTGCCGCCACGCCGCCCCGATGCAGAAGCGGTCGGCGCCGCCGGCCCGCGCCCTGGCCGCCGCTTCCGCGACGTCCTGCACGCTCATCAATCCGGTCGCTTCGACACCCGCCCGGTAGTGCGCGGATTGCGGGCAGTAGGCGCAATCCTCGGGACAGCCGCCGGTCTTGACGCTCAGCAGCGACGCGCACTGCACGGCCGCCGGATCGTGGTGGCGGCGGTGCACGCCGGCCGCCTCGTACACCAGGTCGAGCAGACCGCGGCCGTAGAGGGCGGCGACCGAATCCCGAGTAAGCGAGTCTATTTCCATGCCACGTGCAACGAGGGATTATAGTGGCTCGCCGCATTGCCGACCGGGTCGGCGGCTCGGCCCGCTTGCGTCAGGCCAGTCAGGCCTCTCCGTGCCGCTCGCGGGTCACCCTATAATTGAAGGTCATGTTCGACGGCCTCAATCACGAAACCCTGGCGGCGCGCGAGCGCGCGCTGTCCGCACAGTTCGAATCGCTCAAGAGCTCCGGGCTCGCCCTGGACCTGACCCGCGGCAAGCCGAGCGCCGAGCAGGTCGCGCTCTCGGATGGGCTGGAGGAGGCGCTCGCGGGCGACTACCGCCTGGGCGACGGCACGGACGTACGGAACTACGGCGGCCTGCTCGGCATCCCGGAGGCGCGGCGCCTGGGCGCCGAACTGCTCGGCGCCCGGCCGGAAGAGACGATCGCCGGCGGCAACGCCAGCCTCACGTTCATGTACCAGTACCTGCTGCACGCCTGGCTGAACGGTCCACTCGGCCCGGAGACGGCGTGGCGGCACGAGCCGGGTCCGCTGAAGTTCCTGTGCGTCGTGCCCGGCTACGACCGGCACTTCACGATCACCGAGAGCCTCGGCCTCGAGCTGATCAACGTCCCGATCGGCGACGGCGGGCCGGACATGGATCGGGTGGAGGCCCTGGTGGCCGGCGATCCGCGCATCAAGGGCATCTGGTGCGTGCCGAAGTACTCGAACCCCACCGGGCACGTGTACTCGGACGAGGTCGTCGAGCGCTTCGCGCACCTGGCGCGGCAAGCGGGACCGAACTTCCGCATCATGTGGGACAACGCCTACGCGGTGCACGACTTCGACGACGATCCGCCGGTGCTCGCGAACCTGATGGACCGCTGCCGGGCGGCGGGCACCGAGGACAGCGCGGTGCTGTTCGGGTCCACCTCGAAGATCACCCGTGCGGGCGGCGGCGTGGCGTTCATGGCGGCTTCGCCGGCCAACCTCGCATCGTTCACGAAACACCTCGGCGTGCAGACCATCGGCCCGGACAAGGTGAACCAGTTCCGCCACGTCCGTTTCCTGCGGGACGGCGACGGCATCCGCGCCCACATGCGGCGGCAGGCGGCCCTCGTGCGGCCGAAGTTCGAGCGGGTTCTCCGCCACCTGGAAGAAGGACTCGCGGCCGACGGCCTGGCCTCGTGGAGCCGCCCGCGGGGCGGGTACTTCCTATCGTTCGAAGCGCCGGACGGCCTGGCCGCCGAGATCGTCCGGCTGGCCGGCGAAGCGGGCGTGAAGCTGACCCCGGCCGGCGCGACGTTTCCGGGCGGCCAGGACCCGCGCGATTCGAATATCCGGCTCGCCCCGACCTATCCGTCGCTCGAAGAGATCGATCGCGCCATGCCCGTCTTCGTCACCGCGGTGGCGCTGGCCGCGGCTCGCAAACAGCTCGGACGGGCCGCCGTCCACGCCTGACAACCCGGTTCACGCGGAGCACTCATGAACGTCATCCGGAGCCGGGTCGTTGCGGTAGCGTCCGCGGTCGCCGTTCCGATTTTCTGGCTCGTTCCGGTGCCTGCCACAGGCCAGGCCGCGGTCACGTACGACGACGTGGCGCCCCTGTTGGCCGAGAACTGCGCCGGCTGCCACCGGCCCGGCGGCCTCGGCCCCTTCAGCCTGACCACCTACGAGGAGGCGCGGGCGCGCGCCGACCGGATCGCGGAGATGGTCGCCGCCCGGCGGATGCCTCCCTGGCAACCGGTGCGGGGCTACGCCGGAAGCCCCCTCGCCGGGGAGCCGGACCTGACCGATGCGGATATCGAGACGCTGCGGCGCTGGGTCGCGGCCGGCACGCCCACCGGCAGCGCTCGTGGATTCGGGCCGCCGGCAGCCGGCGTCGAGTGGCCGCTCGGAGAGCCCGACCTGATCGTCTCGATGGCCGAGCCGTACTCCGTGTTGGCGGGTAGCGGCTTGGAGTATCGCAACTTCGCACTGCCGGTCGATATTCCCGCACCCCGCTGGGTACGCGCCGTCGACGTCCGACCGACCCCGACGGCGCAGGCAGCCCTCCAGCGGGTCCAGGTGACGCTGGACGACACCGGCGCCGGGCGCCGGCTGCAGGAGGAACAGGACACGCCGGGCTACCCGGGCATCGCACCGGACCACGGCCGCTTCCCGCCCGGGGACTTCCTCGTATGGAGCGGCGGCCGGCGCACGGCGTCGAGAACCGAGGACCTCGCCTGGCGGATCGATCCGGGCACCGACCTCCTGCTGCAGTTGGGGCTCCGCGCCCGCGAGCAACCCGTGGACGTGCAGGCGTCGGTCGGCCTGTACCTCACCGACCAGCCGCCGGCGACGCGGAGCATCGGCATCGTCCTCGACGCACCGGCACTGGACATCCCGGCCGGCGAGCCGGCCCACGTCGTGGAGGATCGCTATCTCATTCCGGTCCCTGTCGACGTGGCGGGGGTCTATGCGTACCTGCACCGCCTGGGCACCTCTGTCGAGGTGACGGCCGATACTCCCGACGGAGCGACGTTGGGCCTGCTGCGCATCGACGACTGGCGATTCGACTGGCAGGACGGCTACCGCTATACGGAGCCGCTGCGCCTGCCGACCGGGACTCTGCTCCGGGCCCGCTTCAGCTTCGACAACTCGAGCGCGAATCCGGACAATCCGTCGAACCCGCCGGTTCGCGTCCGATACACCCCGGACGACACATCCGCGCGGGCCGAGGTGTTCCTGCAAGCGGTTCCGGTCAGCCCCGATGACGAGACGGCGCTCGTCAACAACCTGTCGCTCAAGCAGGCCCGCAACGACATGCTCGGCCTGCAGGCGATGTTGCGGGTCGATCCGAACGACTATCGGAGCCACACCGATCTGGCCGCCCGCTACCTGACGCTGGGCCAGCGGACGCTCGCCCGGCAGCACCTGGACCAGGCTCTGTCGCTTGCGCCGGAACACGCTACGGCGCACTTCAACCTCGGCTCGCTGCTCGTGGCCGAAGGCGACACCGCCGCCGCCATCGACGCCTTCCGGGAGGCGATCTCGATCCGGCCCGAATACGCCGCCGCGCACAACAACCTGGGAGCGCTGCTCGCCGCCACCGGCTCACTCGGGGACGCGATCGTCTACTATCGGCTCGCCCTGCAGTTCGGCTCCCGAGACGCCAGCGCCCACTACAATCTGGCCAATGCGCTGCTCTCCACCGGAGGCGTAGAAGAGGCGATCACGCATTTTCGCGAGGCGCTGACCCTGACCCCCGACGATCCGGACGTGCACACGAACCTCGCACGGGCCCTGGTCGCCACGAACGATCTGGCCGGCGGCGTCACCCACTACCGGCGCGCGCTGGACGCGAATTCGCGGAATCCGCTCGCGCTGGTGGGACTGGCGTGGCTGCGCGCGGCGGCACCCGACGACGCACTCCGCTCGTCGTCCGAGGCGCTCGCGCTGGCGCAGCAGGCCGTGGCGCTGATCGGGGCGGAGCACCCGGAGGTGCTCGACACGCTGGCGGCGGCGTACGCGGCCGTGGGCCGGTTCGACGACGCGCTGGCGACCGCACGGAGGGCCGCCGAGGCGGCGCGCGGCACCGTCTTCGAATCGCGCGTGCCCGCAATCGAGGGACGCGTCCGCCTCTATCTGACCTTCCGGCCCTACCGCATGCCGGTCCCGGATCCCTGATCCCGGTCCGCACGCCGGCAGGCCGCGCGCACGAACCGCTCGACCGACGAGAACTCCGATTCGACCGGCACGGCGGCAGGCAAACCGGGCACTTCGTCCCGCGCGCCGAGCCACGCGACGCAGGGTCTGCCGTAGCGCACCGCCAGCCGGGCCTCGCTCGCCGTCCCCGCCGATCCCGGCAGGACGACCACCACGCTCGACGAGAGCACGTTGAGATGGTTGCGAGAGGCTGGGCCGGCGCCCTCCGGACCGACCTGGTCGAGGTGCGTGCGAACGGCGATCTCGACCCAGGGGTTCGGATATCCCGGCGGCGCGTCGCCCGGCCGGCCGCCGGCGGCAGCGGGCAGGATGCCGATGGCGAGACCGCGGCGTCCACTCACACGAACGAACGCCTCGGTGGCGGCGGCCATCACCCCCGCGCCACCACCGGTCAGCAGGTGATACCCGGTACGGGCGATCCACTCGCCGAGGCGCCGCGCGCGGTCCGCGTGCGGCTCGCTCCCCGAGCCCATGACGCCGACGACGGGCAGATGCGGCAGGGGCGGCATCGGCGCCAACTATAATGTTCCTATGCATCGTCCGCGGTCACTCGGACCTGCGTTGCTCGCCATCCTGCTCGGACTGGGCTCGACCGCGGGATGCGGCGCGTCCGGCGGCCCCGCTTCGGATCCGGCATCGGGCACGGAAACGGTACAGCTCGACATCGAGCACCGCTCCGAGTGGCGGCAGCTCTGGATCGAGGGCTCGACCGACCTGCCCGACGGCGCGTTCGTCGACTATCAGGTGGCGCACGAGATGGGCGACACGACGCCGGCCGCAGAGTGGCCGGCCACGAACCTCCTCGAGTCGGGACGAGCAACGGTCACCGAGGGCCAGTTCTGGACGCGCATCAACACCTTCAACTGGCCCCGGGGCAGCGTCCGTGTAGTGGTGCAGTTTCCCGTGCCGCCGCAGCCGCCCGAGATCGACACGCGCTACGGCGCCTTCGGCGAACGCCTGACGGGCGACAACGTCGTCTCCCTGGCCGGGGCGAAGGTCGTCGAAGTGGAGCACGCGTTCGATCACCGCCGGTAGCCGGACGATGAGCGAGCGAGGCGTGACGGGGCGTTAGCGGGTTCCGTCCACCCGCCGACCGGGGAAGAGATGTGGTAGCTTGTCTGACGGTGTCCTGGCGATGCCAACCGGCGGGGCGTGGCGCAGTCCGGTAGCGCGCCTGCTTTGGGAGCAGGAGGTCCCGAGTTCGAACCTCGGCGCCCCGACCATCCATCTCGACCGCGCGGATTCCAGCCTGATTCGAGTCCCATGGCGAACCCAATCGACGGCACGCGCCGATGACGCAGACCTCAAGCAGGTCGCCGCTGCTCTTGTTTCTCATGCTGGGGATCGGCTTGGTCGCCGTCGAGCGTTGGCTGGCGACCGGGAGCGACGGCCGGCGGGTCGTCCCGGTGACCCATGAGCAGGTCGAAGCGCTCCGCGCCCGGTGGAACGCGCAGTGGGGACGTGAACCCACCGACCGGGAGCTGCAGGGTCTGATCGACGAGTCGGTGCGCGAGGGAATCCTCTATCGCGAGGCGCTGCGGCTGAACCTGGATCGCAACGACCCGATCGTGCGCCGGCGGCTCGCTCGGAAGATGACATTCATGCTGGAGGACAACTCGGCCGCGTCCGAGCCTGCACGCCGTGAATTGGCGGAGTACTTCGCCGCGCACGTGGAGCGCTACCGGGAAGCCGTTCGCATGACCTTCCAACACGTGTTCCTGAGTGGCGTCCGACGGGAGAATCCGCAACGGGACTCGGCAGGGCTCCTGCAGGAATTGCGTAACGGCCCGGAAGGAAGCTGGAGAGCTGCCGGTGACGCCTTCGCACTGCTCAGGGAATACTCGGATCGGACGGAGAGGGAGATCTCGGAGCTGTTCGGTGCGGCGTTCGCGAGCGCGCTCGGCGACCTCCACCCGAGCGATTGGCACGGCCCCGTCAGCTCCGAGTACGGCACGCATCTGGTCCGGGTGCTGAGGCGGAGCTCGCCGCCTCAGCCCGAGCTCGAGGACGTCCGCGAGCGGGTCGTCCGGGATCTGCTCGCGGCGCGGCGTCGCGAGCGGAACACCGCCGCGCTGCAGGCCTTGCGGGAACGGTACGACGTGCGGCTGCCCGTCGTCTCGGGCCCCGAGGAGCGTCCGTAGGAAACCTATGGCAGCCACCCGGACGGCCGCAACCACAACGGCAGGCGGGCACCGGGCGCGGCCCGTCACGGGCCGCCGGAACGAAGCCCCCGCACCGTGGCGGGAGCACCGCTCGCGACGTTGGGCCACGCCCGCGCTCCTGGGAGTGCTGCTGCTCCCTTCGACCGCTGCCGCCCATGAGGTCCGGCCCGCCTACCTGCAGGTGACCGAGGCGTCCGGCGGGCATTTCGAGGTGCTCTGGAAACAGCCGATCCTGCCCGATGCGGACCCGGGCCTCGTCCGACGGTTGCCGATCGCACCCAGATTTCCCGCGCACTGCCGGGAGACCGACCGGCAGCTCCCGGACCTGACCGCGTCGGCTCTCATCGAGCGCTGGACGCTGAGCTGCGGCGACGCAGGTCTCACCGGGGCGGAGGTATCCATCGACGGCCTGCCGCGCACCCTGACCGACGTCCTGCTCCGGGTGCGCCTGGTCGACGGGACCGCCGCCGATCACCTCCTCCGCTCGGAAGCGCCGCGCGTGGTCCTGTCTCCGGAGTCGGGCAGAGGGGCGGCCGTTCCGACCTACCTGGTACTCGGCATCGAGCACCTGCTGTTCGGATTCGACCACATCCTGTTCGTGGTCGGCCTGCTCTTCTTCGTGCATCGTCCCCTGCAGCTCGTGCAGGTGGTAACCGCGTTCACCGTGGCGCACAGCATTACCCTGGCGCTGTCGACCCTCGGCCTGGTGACGCTCTCGCAGCGGCCGGTGGAGGCGGTGATCGCCCTGAGCATCCTGTTCCTGGCGGTCGAGCTGTCCCGGGATGCCGGAAGCGGGCAGTCGGCGATGGCTCGCTCGCCATGGGCGATCGCGTTCGGCTTCGGCCTGCTGCACGGTTTCGGCTTCGCGGGAGCGCTCGCCGAAATCGGGTTGCCCGAGTCAGCGCGGGCCATGGCGCTGCTGCTCTTCAACCTCGGGGTCGAGATAGGGCAGCTCGCGATCGTCGGCATCCTGCTCGCCCTGCTTCAAGTCGTTAGAATCTCGCGGGTGCCGGTGCCCGCGTTCGCCGCTCGAATGCCGGTCTGGGTCATGGGCACGGTTTCCGCCTACTGGTTCGTCGAACGCGTGCTGTCGATGGCACCGGCCGCACGTTAGGAGTCTGCGCGTACGACGGAGTCGGCTCCCGGACAGGGTTGGTCGGGTGGAGAGCGGAACCGCCAGGGCGACGACTTCCGGGGAAGCCGCGGGACCACGGAGCGCGTTTGGAGGTGTCATGCCACGTTACCACCGTCGATCGGGAGACCCTCGCCTGTGCGGCTCGAAGGTCGCCGCAGGGCTCGGTATCGTATCCCTCATAGCCCTGTCTCTCGCCGGCTGCACCGGCGACGGCGGTCGCATCGCCGCCGCGGTATCGCAGGTGGCCACCGAGTCGGGCAGCGCGGCTGCGCCGGCGCCCAATCCGCTTCGCAACGTCTACTTCGGCGACCTCCACACGCATACCAACTTCTCGTACGACGCGTTTCTCAACGGCACCCGGGCCACCCCCGACGACGCCTACCGCTACGCGCAGGGCGAACCGTTGACCCACGCGGCCGGCTTCGAGATCCAGCTCGACCGGCCGCTGGACTTCTTCGCGGTCACCGACCACGCCAGCTTCCTGGGCATGCTCCCGGCGATGCTGGATCCCGAGCAGGAGGCCTCGCGCCATCCCGACGCCGAGCTGGCGCGGCGCATTGCGGCGGGTGAGTTGACCGGCGCGGAGCGGGGAGCGGCGTACGCCGACATCCGGGCTCACACCCTCGGCACCCGGGAGGGCCTGCTCGACCTGAACGTGGTGCGCTCCGCGTGGCGGGACACCATCGCCGCGGCCGAACGCCACAACGATCCGGGGCGCTTCACCACCTTCATCGCCTACGAGTTCACCGGGAGCCCCGAGAACCAGAACCTGCACCGCAACGTGATCTTCCGCGGCAGCGCGGCGCCCGAGGTGCCGTTCAGCCGGCTCGACTCGTTCAACCCGGAGGAGCTGTGGGCGTGGATGGACCGCAACCGGGAGGCGGGTATCGAGGCCCTGGCCATTCCGCACAACTCGAACGGCTCCAACGGCCTGATGTTCCGGCTGGCGACCTACGCCGGAGAGCCGCTCGACGCCGGCTACGCCGAGATTCGCACGCGCAACGAGCCGCTGGTGGAGATCACCCAGACCAAGGGCACCTCCGATACCCACCCGGCCCTCTCCCCCAACGACGAATGGGCGGACTTCGAGATCTGGTCCTACCGCATCGGCGGCGGCACGACCCCGAGCCAGCCGTCCGGCAGCTACGTGCGCGAGGCGTACCTGAACGGGCTGCGCCTGGAGGAGGAACGCGGCATCAACCCGTTCCGCTTCGGGCTCGTCGGCGCCACCGACAACCACGCCGGCTCGGGCGCACCCTCGGAATCCGACTACTTCACCGCCGGCGGCCGCCCCCAGCGGGGCTCGTCGATACCCTTCGACCCGCCACGCCCGGACGGCAGCCTCTACAGCACCTCGCCGCTCGGGTCGATCCGCGGTGCGTCGGGGCTGACCGGGGTGTGGGCGGAAGAGAACACGCGCGAGTCGATCTACGACGCCTTCCGGCGCAAGGAGACCTTCGCCACCACCGGGCCACGCATCCGCCTGCGGTTCTTCGGCGGCTACGACTACGCGGATGACCTCGCGGAGGATCCCGACCTCGTCGCCACGGCGTACTCGGGCGGCGTGGCCATGGGCGGCGAGCTGGTGGCGGCGGGCGGGCGCGTCCCGCGGTTCCTGGTCTGGGCAAGCCGCGACCCGGAGAGCAACCCTCTGGCGCGCCTGCAGGTCATCAAGGGCTGGGTCGAGGACGGCGAAGCCTACGAGCGGATCTACGACGTCGCCTGCTCGGACGGGATGTCCGTGGACCCGGAGACGCACCGTTGCCCCGACAACGGCGCGACCGTGGATCTCGCCACCTGCGCCGCGAGCGGCGACGCGGGCGACGCCGAGCTGCGCACGCTCTGGACGGATCCGGACTTCGAGCCCACCGAGCGCGCCCTCTACTACGTGCGGGTGCTCGAGAACCCCTCGTGCCGCTGGTCCACCTGGGAGGCGGTCCGCGCCGGCGTCGAGCCTCGTCCCGATCTTCCGGCCACCATCCAGGAGCGGGCCTGGTCGTCGCCCATCTGGGTCACGCCCTGACCCTTACGGCCCAGCCCACCGGGACATGGCGGCGCCGCGATGCGGCGATGGTCGGCGTTGCGCAACGCGCGGCGGGGACAGCCATCGCCGTCATGCTGGCGCTCGCAATCGTGGCTGCGGTCTGGTCGGCCATGCCCCTGGTCGCGCCCGCGTTGCTTGCCTGGGTGGCGCTCGCCCTGCTGTGGCCGGGAATCGGCCGCCGGCAGCAGGTACAGGCGCTCATATTCGTCGCCGCGGGCCTGGCCGCCTTCCTCTGGGGCTTCAGCCGCGGGGCGCCGCTGCGCATCGACAGCCTGCTGGGCCAGAACCAGCCGATCCTGTCGATGCTGGCCTCCATCACCCTGCTACGGCTGCTGAATCGGCCTCCGCGGGCGGACGAGCCGGAGCTGCCGCGCGGCCTGGGGGCCTACCTGCAGAACATGCTCGGAGTCCACGCTTTCGGATCGGTCATCAACATCTCGGCGGTCATCATCATGTCCGACCGGCTGGCGCGCGCGCAGCCGCTCGGATTCAATCAGGCCCAGCTCTTCAGCCGGGCGTTCAGCGCCGTCGCCTTCTACTCGCCGTTCATCGGGGGCGTGGCCCTGGGCCTGACCTACACTCCCGGATCGAATCCGCTGGTGATGATGCTGTTCGGGCTTCCGCTTGCGACGGCCGCCTTCCTGTGGCTCTACTGGTATGCGAACAGGCGCCGGGCGGGAGAAATCGAGTCCTTTTGCGGCTACCCGCTGCACCCGCAGGACCTGAAGGTGCCGCTGGCCCTCGGCGCCGGGGTGCTGCTCGCCTACACGGCGCTGCCCGACTACTCGGTGCTGACGCTGATCACCATGGTCACCCCCGCCGTCGTCGCAGGGGTCCTGCTCAAGCGCCACGGACCGCGCGGCCTGCGCCCGGCGTTCGCGGAGTACGTGCGGGAGCGCGCACCCCAGATGGGCGGCGAGCTGGCGCTGTTCCTCGGCGCCGGGGTGCTGGCGGCCGGCGTGGTGGCGGCGACGGCCGGGACCGGCGACTGGACGATCGTCCCGGGCCTGGACGGATTCCGTGCCAGCCTGCTCGTGCTGGCCTTCATCGTGACGTCGCTCGTCTGCATCCATCCGGCGGTTCTGATGGGGGTCACCGTGGCGCTGGTGGAGACGGTGGAGTTCGACCCCACGCTGCTCGCCACGACGTTCGCGATGGGATGGGGACTGGGGTGTGCCGTCAATCCCCTGTCCGGGGTCAATGTCGTGCTGGCCAGCCGCTACGGCGCCGACAACTGGCGCATCGCGCGCAGCAACGTCCCCTTCAGCGCCACGCTGTATTTCGTAGCGGTGGGGCTGCTTTACCTGTACGAGTACACGAGGCTCTAGCGCCCCGAAACGCCTCGCTGGCTCGGCGTTTCGGCCCATCCCCCCCGCTTCATGAGCTTTCGCCTCAGCACTTCGCTGCGCTGCGTTCTGCGGCGCAAGCTCCTAGTCAGAAAAATGCGCGCGCGTGCCAGGAATCGGACGCCGGCACCTCCCACCGCCCGGCCCGCACGTCGCCCAGGCTGGTCAGCGTATTGTTGAAGACGGTGGTGTCGGGGCCGACCTCCCCGGCTTCGGCCAGCTCCGCGAAGGCCTGGCGCGGCACCCGGGCGACCGACCCGCCCTGCCGGAACAGCACCGGCGCATGATTGACCAGCTCCACGCCGATCTCGGCCTGGAGAGCCTTCATCTGGCGGACCAGGGCATCGACCGAGCATCCGGAGGGACCCGCCGCGCGCTGGTCGACCGCGACGAACAGGAACTGGTCGTACACGAGGTCGCGGCCGGCGGTCAGCGGCATCCCGTGCGCTCCCCACTGATCGATGAAGGCATCGACCTCCGCCAGCAGGCGTGTGCGCTCCGTGTCTCCCAGCCTTCGTTCGGCCGAGAATATCCAGACGCGTGCATCCTCGGGCAACTCATCGAACGCGATCCGCGGCATCCACTCCTCCTGGGCAAACGACTCGTTCATTAGAATACAGCCCCGTGACCACTCGCACCCGCGTCTCCGGATCGTCAGGCGTTGCCGCCATGGAATCCGCCGCTGCTGTACGGACGATTGCCGCGACGATCCATGGCCGTTATCTCGTCGCGCCGGCCGGTACGCCGGGGCCCGCCCCGCTGCTGGTCGGCTTCCACGGCTACGGCGAGAACGCCGAGCGCCACCTGACCGAGCTGGACCGCATTCCCGGCAGCAAGCGGTGGACGCGGGTGGCGGTACAGGCGCTCCACCGGCACTACAGTCAGAGCCGACGCCACGTCGTCGGAAGCTGGATGACCCGCCAGGATCGCGAGCTCGCCATCGCGGACAACATCGCCTACGTCGGCAACGTGGTCGACGCGGTTCGCGGGGAGTACGACACGACCGGCACCCTCGTCTATTGCGGCTTCTCGCAGGGAGTCGCCATGGCCTACCGCGCGGCGCTGCGCGTCGGACAAGCCTGCCGCGGCATCATCGCGCTGGCGGGCGACGTGCCGCCGGAGCTGCGGTCCGCCCCTGATGCGGCGTGGCCGCCGGTGCTGATTGGACGGGGCCGCCTGGACGAGTGGTACACCCGCGAGAAGATGGACGCCGATCTGGCGTTCCTTCAGAGCGCCGGGGTTCCGGCCACCCCACGCGTCTTCGACGGCGGTCACGAATGGACCGACGAATTCCGTGCGGACGCCGGGCGCTTTCTGGCGGGGCTTTCCTGATGGCGACCCCTTTCACCATTCCGCTCGACAGCGGCGATATGGTCTCCGCACTGGACTATGCGGCCGATACCGCGTCCGCCCCGGATCTCCGGTTGACGCTCATCCTCGCGCATGGGGCCGGCGCACCGCAGACGCACCCCTTCATGACCGCCTTCGCTCGCGGCCTGTCGAGCCGCGGCCTCCAGGTGATCACCTTCAACTTCCTCTACAAGGAGCGTGGGCGGCGCGTCCCGGACCCCGGCGCCCGCCTGGAAGCCTGCTACCGCAACGTGATCGCCGCGGTCCGCGAACGGCAGTCCGGCACGGACCGCCGGCTCTTCGTCGGCGGCAAGTCGATGGGCGGACGCATCGCGTCGCAGGTGGTCGCCGCCGACGCACGGGCCGGGGCGTCATCGGGCGTCGATGGCCTGGTCCTGCTCGGCTATCCCCTGCATCCGCCGGGCCGGCCGGAGAAGCTGCGCGACGCGCACCTGCCGACTGTCACCGCGCCGATGCTGTTCGTGCAGGGCAGCCGGGACACGTTCGGCACTCCCGAAGAGCTCCGCCCGGTACTCGCCGGATGCGCCGCCGCGGAGCTCTTCGTCGTCGACGGCGGGGATCACTCCTTCAAGGTGCGCGGGAAGAACGCTCCGACGGAGGCGCAAGTACATGCGCGCGTCCAGGACGCCATCAGGGACTGGGTCGGACGGGTGCGCGGCTAAGAAGTCTGCGCCGTAGCACGTAACGGCAATCGGAGCCGCACGCGACGAGTGTCGGGACAGGCCCGCCGGCATCCCGTCGGACGCTTCCGCGGGCAGCGCCCGTTCCAACGGCATGAGAGCCCGAGGAGACGACCGGAAGCGATTCGGCTTGACTTTGCACTGGGGCGGCGCTAGCGTGCCTTCACGTGACGGATGACCGCGCGAAGCGGACGTCCGTCGTGAGAAGCGAGAGCATCGTCAGGTAGACGTCGGTCGTCGTCGAGCCCGCAACCGAAAGCGAGGTCGGGCAGATGCAATGGCGTCGTCGTTTCGCGAAGCTCCGTCCGCCATTGCCTCACTCCCGGCTGGGTACCTCCCGCCGCCCGAATATTCCTGCATCGTTCGGATCGGACCGCCTTCGCGTGGCGGACTCCGGGAGGTCCCGTTGACTCCCCTCTCGCAAACCGGCAAGGAGGCGTATCGGTGACTCGAAACAGACGCACAGGTTCGACAGCCACAGTGCCGAGAGCGTCGCGTTCGACCGGCACTCTGCTCCCATTCCGGCGCATCGGCGCGATGCTCATGGCGACGGCGCTGCTCACGCCCGCTGCCGCTGCCGCACAGGGTCAGGCCTCGGGCATCGCCGGCTCGGTCACCGACGACACGGGCGGCCTGCTGCCCGGCGTTACCGTCGAGGTAGCCAGCCCGGCGCTGATCGAGGGCTCCCGCACCGTCTTTACGGATGGCCAGGGAAACTACAACGCCATCAACCTCGTGCCTGGAACCTATTCCGTCAACTTCACGCTGCCGGGCTTCTCGACGGTCATCCGCGAAGGCGTCGTGCTGACGGCGGGATTCACGGCCAACATCGACGCCGAGATGGCGGTCGGCGGAATCGAGGAGACGATCACGGTCACCGGAGCGAGCCCACTGGTCGACATCCAGAACACCGTGGCCCAGCAATCGCTGACGACCGAGCAGCTCGAGACCCTGCCGACCGGGTTGAAGGCCGTGGCGTCGTCGCTCATCGCACTCGTCCCCGGGGTGACCGGCACCGCCGACGTCGGCGGGACATCGGGTCTCTACCGGGCCAACGGCCAGAGCGGCGCGCTGTTCTTCCATGGCAAGAGCGACTCCGAGATGCTGTTCGACGGAATGGGCATCGCCGACCCGAACGGGGTGTCGATCATCTACATGGTGAACACCGCGTTCTCGTCGGAAACGGTCCTGGAAACCAGCGGCGGCAATGCCGAGAGCAAGGCGACGCTGGTGATGAACCTGATTCCCGAGGAGGGCGGGAACCAGTTCTCGGGCATGTTCGACGCGCGCTATTCCAACGACAGCCTGCAGGCCGACAACCTGGATCAGGGGCTGATGGACCAGGGCGTGACCTTCACGAACGAGATGCTGAAGTTCTACAACGTCGACGCGACCCTCGGCGGCCCGATCGCGGAGGACAGGGTGTGGTTCTTCGCGGCGTCCCGCGCCGCCCGCAACAAGAACACCGTGCCCGGCCCGTTCTTCAACAACAGCATCGGAAGCCCGACGTTCGAGTACACGCCCGACGAGAGCCGGAAGGCTTACCGCACGGAATGGATGCGGAGCGTCGGCGGACGGATCACGTGGCAGGCATCCGAGAGAAACAAGATCGGCGTCTTTGCCGACTTCCAGTCGTTCTTCAATCGGGGCCGGGGGGAGTTCTACTCGCCGGAGGCCTTCGTCCACCAGTACAACCTCTCGCCCGAGCAGTTGTACCAGACCACCTGGACGTCGCCGGTGTCGAGCCGGTTGCTGCTCGAGGCCGGCTTCTCGAACATGCGCGGCCGGTGGCCCTATCCGTCGCCCGGAGACGGCGAGTACGCGTCGGTGCCGGGGGCGATCCACCTTCGGGAGCTGACGACCGGTTTCCGGTGGAACGCCCGGCAGTATTACTCCGACCACATCAAGAAGCACCGCTACTCCGAGCGGGCCTCGCTGTCCTACGTCACGGGGTCGCACGCCTTCAAGGCCGGCTTCCAGTTGGAGCACGGGATCTCCGAGTTCCAGCAGGAGATCCACGGCGACGTGGACTACCGACTCCGGAACGGCGTTCCGAGCCAGATCTGGCAGTACGCGACGTACGCCGACGACCCCAGGAAGGAGCACCTGACCCCCCTGGGGATCTTTGTCCAGGATCAATGGACGATGCCCCGCCTGACGCTCAATCTCGGCCTGCGGTGGGACAACTTCAACGGCCGGGTGCCGGCCCAGAGCTTTCGCGCCACCCCGTTCATCCCAGCGCGCGAGTTCGCGGAGATCCCGCACGCCGTCTCGTTCACGGACATCAATCCGCGGATAGGGGCCGCGTACGATGTGTTCGGCACGGGGCGGACCGCGTTCAAGTTCGCCCTCGGACGCTACGTGGAGACGGCGTTGAGCGGTCTCGTCACGAATATCAACCCCTTGGTCACCTCGGTGAACTCGGCTTGGCGCACCTGGAACGACGACAACGTCAACTTCGTGCCGGACTGCAATCTGGCCAACTTCAGCCAGAACGGCGAATGCGGGCCGATCAGCGACCTCAACTTCGGTCAGAACCGGCCGGGCGCGACCACGTACGACGAATCGATCACCCAAGGCTTCGGCAACCGGAACTACACCTGGGACATGTCGGCGGAAGTGGTGCACGAGCTGGCCGCCGGCGTCTCGCTGACCGCCGGCTACTATCGCAACTGGGCCGGCAACTGGCGGGCCCTGGACAACACCCTCATCGGCCCGGAGGACTTCGATCCCTACTGCGTCACGGCGCCGATGCATCCGCAACTGCCGGGCGGCGGGGGCTACGAGGTCTGCGGTCTCTATGACATCAGTCCCGCGAAGTTCGGGCAGGCCCAGACGGTGGCGACCGAGGCGGGACAGTTCATCTCGGGAGCCGCCGGGGTCACCTGCGGCGAGCAGCGCACGTCGTCGGGACGCGCTCCGTTCGCCGGCAGGAACTGCGGCACGTCGGACTTCATCGGCGTCAACATCGACACGCGGTTCCTCAACGGCGCGCAGCTCGGCGGGGGCTTCGACACCGGTCGAACCGTGATCAACACCTGTTTCACGATCGATTCACCGCAGGCCCTGCTGAACTGCGACACCCGGATCCCGTTCAGCGCGCACCACAACTTCAAGATGTTCGGCAGCTACCCGTTGCCCTACGACATCTCGTTCAGCGGCTCGTTCCGCAGCGTGGCCGGGAGACCCATCGACGCCGACTGGCGAGTGCCCAACGACCTGATCGCGCCGTCGCTCGGGCGGAACCTGGCGGCATGCGGCACGCGAGAGGTGTGCACCTCGACGGCGGCGGTGCCGCTGCTCGCGCCGTATACCCAGTTCCTGGACCGGCGCCACGTGCTCGACCTGCGGTTCTCGAAGGCAGTCGACGCCGGCGGGGCCCGGGTAACCTTCAATCTCGACATCTACAACGTGTTCAACGGCAACCAGGTGCTGGGTGTCAACGAACGGTTCGGGTCCCGTTGGCTCGTGCCGGCGTCGCTGCAGAACAACGAGGTGGATTCGATTCTCGCGGGCCGGCTGATTCACGTCGGCGGCTCGCTGGAATTCTAGGCGGGAGGTACGCGACCATCCTCCGCATGCGCATCGAGGCTTCAGGAGCTCGTGGCAGGACCTGCAAGGGAATCGACCACGAGCTCCTGGCCGCGTTCATGACGCTGGCCCTGCTCCCGGGCTGCGGTGCGGACACGACGGACGGCGGTGCGGCCGGTGGATCGGAAGGGGGCGGAGCGCGAACGGCGGCAGGCGACGCCCCCGGGACCGGGCCGGACAACGGGTCCGGATGGTTCACCGACGTCGCGGAGGACGCCGGCCTCCACTTCGTGCACTTCAACGGCATGTCGGGGGAGTTCTACTTTCCGGAAATCATGCCCCCCGGCGTCGGGTTGCTGGATTTCGACGACGACGGCGACCTCGACGTCTACCTCGTGCAGGGACGGTTGCTCGGAACGGGGACGACGCTCGACGAGGCCCTGTTCCCGCCGCCGGAGGCGTCGCCGCTGAGCGGCCGCCTGTACCGCAACGACCTGACCGTGCAGGCGGACGGCGCGCGCACGCTGCGGTTCACCGACGTCACGGACGAGAGCGGGATCGACGCACGGGGATACGGGATGGGGGTGGCCACGGGCGACGTCGACAACGACGGCCGGGTCGACCTCTACCTCACGAATCTCGGCCCGAACCAGTTGTTCCGCAACGACGGGGACGGCACGTTCAGCGACGTGTCGCGGCAGAGCGGCCTCGACGACCCCGGCTGGGGCGTGTCGGCCGCGTTCGTCGACTACGACCGCGACGGGTGGCTCGACCTCTACGTGGGCAACTACGTGGACTACGCCATCGAGGCGGACCAGGAATGCCCCAGCGAGACGGGGCGGGTCGGCTATTGCGTTCCCCAGGTGTACCGGGCCCAACCCGACCGGCTCTTTCGGAACCGGGGCGACGGCAGTTTCGTGGAGGTCACCGCCAGCGCGCTGGCGAGCACGACGCCCGGGCCGGCCCTCGGGGTGGCGACCGCCGACTTCGACGGCGACGGCTGGCCGGACATCTACGTGGCCAACGACGGCGAGGAGAACCAGCTCTGGATGAACCGGCGGGACGGGACGCTGGTCGACGCGGGACTGGTCTCGGGCACCGCCCTGAACGCGAACGGCGCCGCCGAGGGGAGCATGGGCGTGGACGCCGGCGACTTCGACAACGACGGGGACGAAGACCTGTTCATGACCCACCTGACGACCGAAACGAATACGCTCTACGTCAACGACGGGAACGGCATGTTCGAGGACCGGAGCGCCCTGTCGGGTCTCGGTCCACCGAGCCTGGCGGCGACCGGCTTCGGGACGGCCTGGCTCGACTTCGACAACGACGGCTGGCTCGACGTCCTGACCGTCAACGGCAGGGTGAGCCGGACGGAAGAGCGGGCGAACGAACCGTTCCCGTACGACCAGCCGCGGCAACTGTTCCGCAACCTCGCCGACGGCCGGTTCGAGGACGTCACCGGCCGGGCCGGCGCGGTGTTCTCGGTCTCGGAGGTGGGGCGCGGCGCCGCGTTCGGCGACGTGGACAACGACGGCGACATAGACGTGCTGATCGGCAACGACAGCGGGCGGGTCCGCCTGCTGGTCAACCGCGCGGAGAGCACCCACCACTGGCTGGGGCTGCGGCTGGTGGGAGGCGCGGAGGCCCCGCGCGACATGCTGGGCGCGCGCGTCGAGGTCGCCAGGAGCGATGGAACGACGTTGTGGCGGCGGGCACGGGCGGACGGCAGCTACGGGTCGGCCAACGATCCCCGGGTGCACGTCGGGCTGGGCGATGCTGCGGCCGTGCCCCGCGTTCGCGTGCATTGGCCGAGCGGGCAGGTCGAGGAATGGAACGACGTGGCTATCGATCGCTGGACGACGCTGACGGAGGGGACCGGGCGGTGACTCCTTCGCACCGCCTTGCCATGCCGGCGCCTCCCCGCTCGCGGTGCTGCGCGGCACTCCACCACGGGCTGCTGGCGTGGGCACTGACCACCGCGATGTCCGGCTGCACCGCGGAGCCCCGCGCGCCGGCAACCGAGGAATCGGTGCCCAACGCGCCCGATGGACAGGCGTTGCGGCCCACCCCGCTGCCCGATCTCTCCGACATGACTCCTGCCGTGCGGGACCAGATCCGCGAGCGCTACGCGGCATTGACGGCGGCCATCGAGCGTGCGGACGAGGCCGGCCCGCTGAGCGAGGCGTACGGCGCGATGGGCAACGTGCTGGCGGCGGCGCGGTACGTCGACGCGCCCGAGCCCTTCTACCGGAACGCGCAGGCGCTGGCGCCGGGCGACAAACGCTGGCCGTACTACCTCGGGCATCTCTACACGACCCGCGGCGCCTTCGCGGAGGCCGCGGTGGCCTTCGAGCAGGCCCTCGCACTGCAGCCGGACGACGTACCCACGCTGATCTCGCTTGGCGAGGTGCATCTGGAACAGGGCCGGCCGGCGGCGGCGGAGCCGCTGTTGACGCAGGCGCTGGCACTGCAGCCCGGCTCCGTCTGGGCGCGCATCGGCCTGGGACGGGCGGCGCTGACGAGACAGGACTACCGGCAGGCGGCGGAGCATCTGGAGGAAGCCCTGGCGGTGGATCCGGAGGCCGCCGACATCCACTATCCGCTCGGGCTCGCCTACCGCGGCCTGGGCGAGATGGAGAGAGCCGAAGCGCACCTGCAACAGCGGGACAGCGGCACGGTCCGCCAGCCCGACCCCCTGATGCGGGTCATGCGTCAATCGCTGGAGAGTCCCAGTACCTACGAGCGCGAGGGGATTCAAGCGCTCGGCAACGGGGATTGGGACGCCGCGGCCGCGGCATTCCGCCGGGGTATCGAGCTGGCGCCCGAGAACCCGTCTCTGCATCACAGGCTGGGAACGACGTTGTTCATGATGGGGAACGAGCGCGAGGGCCGGGCCCGGTTCGAAGAGGCTCTGCGGGTATCGCCGGAGTACGCCCAGGCGCACTACAGCCTCGGGCTGCTGCTGGAGGGAGAGGGCCGGTTCGAGGAGGCGCTCCACCGGTTCTCGACCGCGGTGCGGCACGAGCCGAGCTACGTCGAGGCCCGCGTCCGGGTGGCCCGCCTCCTGCGGCGGATGGGACGGCCGAACGAAGCGCTCGCCGAGTACGACCGGGTGATCGCCGCCGATCCGCAAGGTCCCGAGGCCCGGTTCGGATACGCGATGACGCTCGTCCTCCTTGGGCGCTACCAGGAGGCCCGGGAACGACTGGAAGCGGGGACCACGAGCTATCCCGACCAGGCGATGTTCCGCAAGGCGCTCGCCCGCCTGCTGTCCGCCGCGCCCGACGCACGCGCCCGCGACGGGCAGCGGGCGCTGGCGCTGGTGCAGGAGTTGCTCGCGCAGGAGCGGAGCTTCGATCTGGGCGAAGCCATGGCGATGGCGCTCGCGGAGGTCGGCCAGTACGCCGAGGCCGCGTCGTGGCAGCGGGAGGTCATGTCGATGGCCGCGCAGGCGGGGCGCGACGACCTCGTGCAGTCGATGGCCGGGAATCTCCGGCTCTACGAACGCGGCGAGCCGTCCCGCACGCCCTGGCGCGACGACGAGATGCCGTGAACGCGGAACGGCGTCATCGCGCACGGATTCACCCTCACGTTCTCGTTCCGGCGCGCCTGCGCGAGCCAAGCCGAATCAACCGCGCGTGACACGGTATCATCCCGCCATGACGGGCGGGCCCGCCAGGTGAAGCGCCGGCGCAACCGGCCGCGCGGGCTGCGCGGCGCCGGGCGCGGGCGCCGCGAGTGGGTCGGAGGCATTCTCGCGCCCCCTTTCTACCTCCTCGATCGCGAGGAACCCTACCGTCCCAGGGTCGTGGTCTGGCTCGAGCTGCCGGAGGGTCGCGTCGTCGGCCGGCAAATGGTCATGCCGGAGGACCTGGACGGCGCCGTCGGGCGCGTGCTACGCAAGGCGTTGACGGAACCGCTCGTGGGTGCGCCGCGCCGGCCCGACGCCATTCGTGTCGATGACCCCCTCTCTGCCGCGGAGGTGCACGCCGAGATGGACGGGACCATCCCCATCACGGTCGCTCCCCTGCCGGAGCTCGACGACGTGCTCGAGCACCTGGTCGAGTCGATGCCGCCGGGCGACGCGGACGAGAGCTACTTGGCGGACGGCCGGGTGTCCCCCGCCGCGGTCGAACGGCTGTTCACGGCCGCCCGCAGACTGTTCGCGACGGCGCCCTGGTCGATCGCCGCCGACACGCAGGTGCTGCGGATGGACGTTCCGGCGCTGGACCTCGAGGGCGCCTGCCTGTCGATCCTCGGACAGGCGACGGGCAGGCACGGCGTACTGATCTTCCCGTCGCTCATTGACTTCGAAATGTTCATGGACGCGGCCGGAGACCTCGAGGACGGACCGTTCGACCTCGGTTCCGGCTGGCTGGCGCTCGTGTACGAACGGGCCGCGGATCTGGCACCGTCGATGCGCCGCGAGGCGATGAAGCACGGCTGGCCGGTGGAGGGCCCGGACGCCTACCCGGTGGTCGAACGCCGCGACCCGGACGGCGTGCCGCGCCCGCTCGTCGAGCGGGACGTCGCCATCGTCGCCGCCTGCGCCCGGTCACTCGGCGCATTCATCCTCAAGCACGCGGCGATGTTCTCCTCGGACACGTTCACGCCGACGTGCGAGTCGTACTTCGCTGAGGAAGACCTGGAGGTGCGGTTCACCGTACCCCATGAGGGGGACTCGGATTTCGATCTGCCGGATCCGTTGGACGACGCGGATGCGGACATGGAGTTCGACGTCACACTCGACCCCGAACCGCCGGCGGCCGCGCCCACGCCCTTTCCCTTTCGACCACGGGTCACCCGCAACGCCCCCTGTCCGTGCGGCAGCGGGCGCAAGTACAAGAAGTGCTGTCTGCCGGCCCACGAAGCCGCACACGCCGGGCGACAGCCCACCCCGTCTGTACACGAGTCCGACGAACGGCTGGTCGCTCGTCTCACCCGCTTCGCGCTGCGGGAGTTCGGCGACGCGTGGTCCGCCGTCGCGAACGACTTCGACCGTCTGCTCGGAGCCGTCTCGCTGGCGGCCCCCTGGTCGGTCTACAACTTCGAGGTGGACGGCCGGACGGCCGCCGAGGCGTATCTCGACAGGCACGGCCGCCGCTGCACGCCGGACGAACGCGCCTGGATGAACGCGCAGCGCGCCGCCTGGCTATCGGTCTGGGAGGTGCTCGCGGTCGATCCGGGCAGGACGGTGACGCTGCGCGATCTGCTGTCCGACGAGCAGCGAACCGTGCAGGAGAAACGCGGCTCGCGGAGCCTGGTCCCCCGCGACTCGGTGCTCGCCCGCATCGTCGACCACGAGGGGATCTCGCTCCTCTGCGGCATGCATCCGCGTGCACTGCCTCCGTTCGGCGCCGCCGAGTTCGTGCGGTCCGCCAGGGGCCGACTGCTGCGCCGGCGGGGAGCCGTCCCCATCGACCGCCTGCGGGACCCCGCTTTCGGCAGCTACCTGATTCGGCACTGGGAGGAAGCCGTGAATGCCGGCGACGCGGAGAGCGCCGGGCCGCCGCAGTTCCGCAACCAGGACGGTGATCCGCTGCTGCCCACGACGGACCACTTCGACGTGATGCCCGGCGCCGCCCCGGCGATCGAGGCCCGCGTCGCCGCGCTCGACGGCGCCGAACGCAACGGGACCATCGACGACGGGACCGAGTACGCGTTCCTGCGACCGCACGACCCGCCGCATCCGGACGGGGAGGAGACCGTGATCGGCTACGTGCGCGTCGAACCGACGGCGCTCGCACTGGAAACCAACTCGGTGGCTCGCGCCGATGCCCTGCGCACTCGCATCGAGAGAGCGTGCGGCACCCGGATACGCCATCGCGCACGCGAGCACACCGACCCGCAGGCGCTGCTGAAGGACCGCAAGGAACCGCCGGCGCCCCCCGTTCCCGGCTCGCGCGAGGCCGACGCAGTCGCGGAATTCAAGAAACGCCACTACGCTCGCTGGCTCGACCAGCCGCAACCCGCCCTGCACGGGCGGACACCCCGCGATGCGGCGCGCACCGCAGCCGGACGGGCCAAACTCGAACTGCTGCTGAAGCAGATGGAGCACATGGAGAACCACTCCCTGGGCGTCCCGTTCGATTTCTCCGCGCTCCGCCGCGGGTTGCGGGTGGACCCCACCTGAGCGCCAGTCAGATCCTCAGATCGGCATCCAACCGACTCGCCGCCACCGCCCGGACCCTGGCGGCTAACCGGTAGGATTCGCCACCCGCGTGAACGAGGATCGCCTCGGAGAGATCAAGGTCATCGAGCGCCGAGCGCATCGATCGGGTGACCTTCGGCGTGGTGGTGCGCTTGATCTCGACACCGATCCGCCGGCGCCCGCGCGTAATGAACAGATCCAGCTCCGCCCCGCTGTGCGCCGCCCAGAAATGGACCTGGTCGTCCTGCAGGCCGAGCCGGTCGATCACGGTCTCCAGCACGAATCCCTCCCAGGAAGCGCCCGACTTCGGGTGCGCATTCAGCGACCGCATGTCGGTGAGGCCGAGCAGGGCATGCAGCACCCCCGAATCGCGAAGGTAGATCTTCGGAGCCCGGACCTGCCGCTTGGCGATGTTCGCGTGCCATGGCTGCAGTTGACGCACCACCAGCGCGCCCGTCAGCAGATCGAGATAGCGGCGCACCGCGCCGTCCGAGACACCGAACGACCGCGCGAACTCCGACGAGTTCCAGATCTGCCCGTGCCAGTGGGCCAGCATGGTCCAGAAGCGGCGCAGCGTCGGCCCCGGCACGCGCACGCCGAGCGCCGGCAGGTCGCGCTCGAGGAACGTCCGCACGAAATTCTCGAGCCAGAGAAACGCCGCAGCGTGCGAGCGTGCCAGCCATGCTTCGGGAAAGCCGCCCCGCAGCCAGCGCCGGTCGAGACTGCCGGTGCCGATCTCGTCCAGACTCAGCCCGCCCAGGCTGTGGTAGTGGATGCGCCCGGCGAGCGATTCCGACGACTGTCGGATCAGGTCCGGCGAAGCGCTGCCGAGCACCAGGAAACGCGCCGGCCGCGGCCGCCGGTCCGCCAGCACTCGCAGGACCGGAAACAGATCGGGGCGGCGTTGCACCTCGTCGACCACGACCAGACCGCGCAACTCTCCGAGAACGAGCATCGGGTCGTCGAGCAACCGGTTGAGGTCCGCGGGGTGCTCCAGATCCAGTCGATGCGTGCGAGCCCCGTGCGCCCGTGCGACCTGCTGCGCCAGCGTGGTCTTGCCTATCTGACGCGGCCCCAGAATCGCCACGACCGGAAACGCCCGGAGCAGCCGGAGGATGGTGCGGACATGATCGGTGCGCTCGATCATGTCGTCGAGGCTACCATGAAATCTCGACGGTTACCGTTGATATTTCACGGCTCGCGGATCCCTCGCAGCCGACGCGTCAAGAGCTTCCGTCCAGGGGCGTGCGGTCTCGACCTTGAGACGCGGCAGGACACGTCAATTCAACGCCGAGGCCGGTCGGACCGGGGCGGTTCCTGACGCCGCCGCCTCCCCGCTCGGCCCTGCGAACAAGCCTGCACACGAGACGTCCCGCGCAGGGGCAGATCGGGGAACCCGGCTTCTTCCCGCTCGGGGCCAGCCGTGCCGCTGACTACACGTCCTCCTTCAGCGTCACCGCGTCGAGGAACGGCATCATCGCGCGCAACTCGGACCCGACCTTCTCGATCTGGTGCTCCTGCTCCTGCCGGCGCTGGGCCATGAACCACGGCCGGCCGGCCTTGTCCTCGTCGATCCACTTGCGGGCGTAGGTGCCGTCCTGGATCTCCTGCAGGACCTGCTGCATCGCCGCGCGCGTCTCGTCGGTGACGATGCGCGGGCCGCCGGTGTAGTCGCCGTGCTCGGCGGTGTCGCTGACCGAGTAGCGCATGTAGTTGAGGCCGCCGCGGTAGAACAGGTCGACGATGAGCTTCAGCTCGTGCATGCACTCGAAGTAGGCGATCTCCGGCTGGTAGCCCGCCTTGACCAGGGTCTCGAAGCCGGCCTTGACCAGGGCGCTGACGCCGCCGCAAAGCACGGTCTGCTCGCCGAACAGGTCCGTCTCGGTCTCCTCGGCGAACGTGGTCTCGATGACCCCGGCGCGGGTCAGTCCGAGCGCCTTGGCGTAGGACAGGGCATGCTCCTTGGCGTGGCCGGTGGCGTCCTGCTCGACCGCGATGAGAGCGGGGGTGCCGCCGCCCTCGAGGAAGACCTCGCGCACGCGGTGGCCGGGGGCTTTCGGCGCGATCAGGGTGACGTCCACGTCGGCCGGCGGCTGGATGGTCTTGAAACGGATGTTGAACCCGTGGGCAAACATCAGCATCTTGCCGGCGCTCAGGTGCGGCGCGATCTGCTCGGCGTAGATGCCTGCCTGGGTGGTGTCGGGGGTCAGGACCATGACGACATCGGCCCAGGCCGCGGCGTCGCTCCCGGCCACAACGGTCAGCCCCTCGGCCTCCGCCTTGGCCTTCGACCGGCTGCCGGCGTGCAGCGCCACCCGCACTTCTATGCCGCTGTCCTTCAGGTTCAGGGCATGCGCGTGCCCCTGCGAGCCGTAGCCGAAGATCGCGACCTTCCGGCTCTGGATGTGCGAGAGGTCCGCGGAGTCGTCGTAGTAAATCGTTGCCATCTGCTCAATCCTCGCAATGCGGTTGGTAAATCGGCGGGGACCGGCGCCGGTGCCGGAAATGCGTCGGACGCGAGTCGAACGCGAAACGCGACAGTCTACACCGAGTACGACACGTTCGGGTCGTCGGCCTCGGCTTCGTCGGCCGCCCGGTTCGCCGCGTACGGTTCGGGGCGCTCCTCCGGGTCGATCATCACGCTGCGGGCGCCGCGCGTCATGCCGACGCGCCCGGTCCGGACCAGCTCGATGATTCCATAGGGGCGGAGCACCTCCAGCAGGCCGTCGATCTTGTCCTCGGTACCGGTCGTCTCGATGACCACCGAGTCGGGCGCCACGTCGACCACCCGCGCGCGGAACACGTCGACGAGTTGCATGACGTGGGTACGCGTCTCGGCCGTCGCCGCGACCTTGATCATCGCCAGTTCGCGGAAGATGGTGGGACCGGTGGTGATGTCGTGCACCCGCAGCACGTTGACCAGCTTGTAGAGGTTCGCCTCGAGCCGCCGGGCGCCGATCGCGTCGGTGCGGACCACGATGGTCATTCGCGAGGCGCCCGGGATCTCCGCGTGACCGACCGTCAGCGACTCGATGTTGAAGGCGCGCCGGCGGAACAGCGAGGCCACCCGGTTGAGCACGCCCGGCTTGTCCTCCACGTAGACGACGAAGGTGTGACGCTGGCTACTCGTCATCGGCCGTCTCCACGATCGGCGCCGGGCTCGGCCGCCGGATCATGTTGTGCAGGTCGGCGCCGGCCGGCACCATCGGGTACACCGTGTCCTCCTGCTCCACCTGGAAATCGATGACGACGGTCCGCTCGTCGGCCCGCGCCCGCTCCACCGTCGGCTCCACCTCCCGGCGGGTCTTCACCGTCGCGCCGCCCAGACCGAAGCACTCGGCGAGCTTCGCGAAGTCGGGGCTCAGCAGCGGCGTCGCCGCGTAGCGCCGCTCGTAGAAGAACTCCTGCCACTGGCGAACCATCCCGAGATAGCCGTTGTTGATGATGGCGACGTTGATCTTGATCTTCTCCTGCGCGATCGTCGCCAGCTCGGCCATCGTCATCTGGAATCCGCCGTCGCCGGCCACCACCCACACCTCGGCGTCGGGCCGCGCCAGCTTCGCACCGATCGCGGCCGGCAGAGCGAAGCCCATCGTCCCGAGACCGCCCGACGTGATCAGCGTGCGCGGATCGCGGTGGTGGTAGTACTGCGCCTCCCACATCTGGTGCTGACCCACGTCGGTCACGACGATGGCCCGGCCGTCGGTCATCCGCCAGATGTCGTTGATGACGTGCGCGGCGTAGAGATGCCCGCTGTCGGGCAGGTTCTGGATGTCGCGCACCGACACGTCGCCTTTCATGTCGTTGATCGTGGCAAGCCACGCGGCGCGGTCGCCCGCCTCGACGAGCGGGGCCAGGTCATCGAGAACCGCGGACAGGTCGCCGGCGAGGGCAACGTCCACCTTCACGTTCTTGTTGAACTCGGCCGGATCGATGTCGATGTGGATCTTCCGTGCGTTCGGGGCGTAGGTCCGCACGTTGCCGGTGACCCGATCGTCGAAGCGCATCCCGAGGGCCAGCAGCAGGTCGGCCTCCTGGATGGCGGCGTTCACCCACGCCTCGCCGTGCATCCCCATCATGCCCATGTTCAGTGGATGCTCGGCCGGCACCCCGCCGATGCCGAGCAGCGTCATGGCGATCGGGATGTCGGCGCGCTCGGCCAGCTCCCGCACCTGCGTCATTGCGCCCGAGAGCAGCACGCCGTGGCCGGCGAAGATGATCGGTCGCTTGGCGCTGTTCAGCAGGTCGGCCGCGCGACGGTACTCCGCGTCCGACGCGCGCAGGTCCGGCCGGTAGCCCGGCAGCTTGACATCCTGAGGGTCCCAGTCGCCCTCGGTCGATCCCTGCTGCGCGTCCTTGGTAATGTCGACCAGCACCGGTCCCGGCCGGCCGGACCGGGCCACGTACATCGCCTCGTGGATCACGGGGGCGATCTCGTCCACGTGCGACACCAGGTAGTTGTGCTTGGTGATCGGCAGGGTGACGCCGGTGACGTCGGTTTCCTGGAACGCGTCCGAGCCGATCAGCTTGCTGCCGACCTGGCCCGTGATGCAGAGCAGCGGGGACGAATCGAGCATCGCCGTCGCGATGCCGGTCACCATGTTGGTAGCCCCGGGGCCAGATGTGGCGACAGCCACGCCGACCTCCCCGCTCGCCCGCGCGTAGCCGTCGGCCATGTGTGTGGCGCCCTGCTCGTGGCGCACCAGCACGTGACGGATGGGGTACTCGAGCAACGCGTCGTAGGCGGGCAGGATCGCCCCGCCGGGATAGCCGAAGACCGTGCTGACGCCCTCGCGCACCAGCGCTTCCCAGATGATCTGTGCGCCCGTTCTCATCGAAGCCATCGCCTGTTCCTGCTTCCTGTCTCCGGTCCTTCCGAGCCGACCGCCGGCCGCTGCGAACGACCGGTTCGCAAATGCGCCGGTCGCCCCCGGCACCCGCGCTCGGCTCATCGTCGCGCGGGTCGCCGACAGGCGCGGTCAGTTGGTTACCGCGCCCGTCGCGGCCGACGAGACCAACCGCGCGTACTTGGCCATCACGCCGCTCTTGAAACGCGGCTCGGGCGCTCGCCACGTCGCCAGCCGCGCCTGCATCTCCTCGTCGGTCACCTCGAGCTGCAGCTTCCGATTGCGCTCGTCGAACAGGACCGTGTCGCCATCGCGCACCACCGCGATCGGGCCGCCGCGAGCCGCTTCCGGCGCCACGTGCCCCGCCATCATCCCCCGGGTGGCGCCCGAGAACCGGCCGTCGGTCAGCAGCGCCACCGATTCGCCGAGCCCTGCCCCGACGATGGCGGCGGTCACGCCGAGCATCTCCCGCATGCCCGGTCCGCCGCTCGGTCCTTCGTAGCGGATGACGACGACATCGCCCGGCTGGATTCGCCCCTTCTCGACCGCCTCGAAGGCGCCCTCCTCGCTGTCGAACACCCGCGCCGGTCCACGATGGGTCGCCGGCTCGTGGCCCGCGACCTTCACCACGCAACCGTCCGGCGCCAGGTTCCCCTTGAGGATGACGAGACCACCTGTCGGTGTTATCGGATCGGCTACCGGCCGCACCACCTCCTGGCCGGCGGTTTCCACCGTCGCAGCGGCAACCTGACCTATGGTCTGTCCCGTCACCGTGACGCAATCGCCGTTGAGCAGACCCGCCTCCAGCAACCGCTTCGTGACGAGGCCTATGCCGCCCGCCCGGTAGAGGTCGGTGGCTACGAAGCGTCCGCCCGGCTTCAAGTCGGCCAGCAGCGGCGTACGCTCGCTGATGCGATCGAAGTCCTCGATCTTCAGGTCGACGCCCGCCTCGTGGGCGATCGCCAGCAGGTGCAGGACCGCATTGGTCGACCCCCCGGTCGAAGCCACGGCGGCGATAGCGTTGTCGAGCGCCTGCCGGGTGACGATCTGCCGCGGCCGAACATCCTTCTTCACCAGGTCCATGACGAGCGCACCTGCGCGGCGCGAGACCTCGCCCTTCTCCTCCTCCATCGCCGGCACGCCGTTGGCGCTCACCGGCGAGACACCGAGCAGCTCGCACACGGTCGACATCGTATTGGCGGTGAACTGCCCGCCGCAGGCGCCCGGTCCCGGGCAGGCGACATTCTCGAGTGCGCCCAGTTGCTCGTCCGTCATCCTGCCCGCCGCGTGGGTGCCGACCGCCTCGAACACGTCCTGAATGGTGACGTCGCGCCCATCCCACCGTCCGGGCGCGATCGAGCCTCCGTAGAGCACGAGGCCGGGGATATCGAGCCGCACCAACGCCATCACCCCACCGGGAATCGTCTTGTCGCAGCCGACGAGGATCACGATACCGTCGAAAAGATTGCCGCGGGCGACCAGCTCGATCGAGTCGGCCACCACCTCGCGGCTCACGAGCGAGGCCTTCATCCCCTCGCTGCCCATCGTGATACCGTCGGAGATCGACACCGTGTTGAACTCCATCGGCGTCCCGCCGGCGGCCCGGATGCCCGCCTTCACCTCCTCGGCGAGGTCGCGCAGGTGGTAGTTGCAGGGGCCGATTTCGATCCAGGTGTTGGCCACACCGATGATCGGCCGGCGCAGGTCTGCGTCGGTGAAGCCGACCGCCTTCAGCATGGCGCGGGCCGGCGCCCGGCTCGGCCCCTCGGTAATCGCGGCGCTGTTGCGTGTGCTCATAGCAAAAAGGCCATCACCCGGTGTCGGATGATGGCCCCTCATGGTCTCTCGGTTACTGTTTCGGGAACATCATCCGGTTGCGGCCGACGCAATCGCGCCAGCCACGATAACGATGACCGTGGCGATGCCGGGCAATTCCCGATTGAAGTTCATGGGCCGAAGGCCGCCTCCAGCGACCGGATTATTCTATCGCGTCCGCAGGGCCAGTAGTCAAATTTATAATCCTTACTCTTTCATAATATTCTCACACTGCACCGGGCAACCCGCGGCGATTGACGCGGTTCGATATCGCCGCTGCAAGCGCTGATCGATCTCCACCCATTCCGGTGTCCGCCACGGGGTGCGCTAAGATCGGCAGACACGGAGCGCCACGGTGCGCGTGGGAGGCTCGACAGGAGGAGAGACGATGCGACAGCGAGCAGAACCGTACGGAGCAGGACTCGGCTTGCGCCTGCTTGCGGTGGCAGCCATGGTGACGGTGGTCGGCTGTTCAGCCCCGCCCCCGAATCCGACCGCGACCGTGAGCGACGTCCAGGTAGAAATCGCGATCAACGAGGAGACCGGCAATCCGATGGGTCGCCGAATCACCGGATCGGTCCAGCTCGCGGACCCGGGGACGCCGGCCGCCAGCGACCCGTACCCGCGCGTCGCGGTGTTGATCTGGCGCGGCGAGACCGCCTCACGGCGCACCTGCGAGCACAACTTCCCGGACGGGATCACGTCCGGCGAGGCGCACGAATTCGAGATCATCTGCAGCGCTCCCGGCAACGACCTGTCGTTCGTCGTACGCTCGGGTGGCGAACGCGACAGGACATACCCGTGCGACGGCTGCGAACGCAGACCGATACTCTGAGCCGAGGAATCGGCGCGGTCGGCCCGATCGCCAGTGAAGACCGCGCCTTCCTCGCCCACCAACCCGTGAGACAAGCCGGCGAGCGAGCGCGGACGCGCCCGTAGCTCAGCAGGATAGAGCATCGGTCTTCTAAACCGAGGGTCGCTGGTTCGAGTCCAGCCGGGCGCGCCACCTCTCGCAGGCCCTGGCGCCGGCCTCAGGGCCAGAGGTCGCCGAGATTGAAGGTGACGGCATCGAAGGGGCGGATGCACACCGGATCGGCGTCCTTCGCGCTCGCAATCAGCACCCACTGCCCTTCGCGCAGCTCCAGCGCCTCCAGCGTCCGGTCCACCGGGTCCACCAGCCACAGGTGCTCGACCCCTTCGCGTGCGTAGATGGGACGCTTGCCGTGCAGGTCGAGCTTGCGCGTCGAGGGGGAGAGCACATCGCATACCCAGTCCGGCGCCAGGGTGACGTAGGCCGCGTCGGGATAGTCGGGCATCCGCTCCCGGCGCCACCCCGCCAAGTCCGGCACCAGGATGTCCTCGTCGAGATGCAACTCCGGCTCGTCGATGATCCACCACCCGCCCGGGCCGCCGCGGCCCTTGCCGAAGGGGCCGACCAGCTCATCGCCCAGATACGAGCTCGCCAGCGCATGCGGCATGGCGGGCCGCGGTTGGGTGTAGAGCTTCCCATCGACGATCTCGGCCACCCGATGCGCCGGGGCATCGAGCACGTCCTGGTAGGTGGCCCGGGGAGGCGCTTCGGACTCGCCGCGTCGCGCCGCCGCACCGGCGCCGCTCATCGCCATCTCCTGTACGCCGGCCGGGATGCCTTCGCTTCCATCGCTCTCATCCGCCCATGATCTCACGGCGTCCAATCGGCAACTCGTATCGTACCCGAACAGCAATCCACGCTCGGCCGCGGAGCGCTGGAGGGGAGGTTCGTTCAGATACTCGTCGGGGTCGCGGGCACGCCGTGGCGCAGACGAACGGGCAGCTTCCCCTTCGAGCTGGTCGACGTGCGCGTGCCTTCCGCTGCGTCGTAGCGGCCGAAGCCCGCGCCACGCAGAAGAAAACAGCCGGTTCGAGCGAAAGACGTACGCGCCGACATCCACCGTGCATCGAGCGTGTGCGTGCCCGGAAGGCCCACCGCAGACAATCGCTTCACACTCGGCAGCCCGGACCGCCGGCGTCTCCATGCGACTCGGCGATCCTCGTGCCGAGCGTCTCCAGCACCCGCGGAGCGCACGCGTCCTGCATCTGCTCGAAGAGGATCCGCTCCTCCGTGTGGATGTGCGCCTCGAGCAGCTCGCCGAAGGCGGTCAGCCGCTCCCGCAGGCAAGACGCGGGCGTGGCATCGAGGTCGCGAATCATCGCCCGCATGGTCTCGTGCTCGGCAATCAGCGCCCGCGTGCAACTGTCGCCGTCGACCAGATCCCGCGCCGCGGCGGGGAAGACGTGGGCTTCCTCGATCTCGAAGTGCGGCCGCAGGTCGGTCTCGAAGAACTCCACGAGGCGCGCCGCCTGCTGCGCCGGGTCCGCCGGCCAGTCGGCCCGCGGATTGGTGGATCGGCCCAGGATCAACCGCCGGGCCATCACCAGGCCGTGGTGATGGTCGCGGGACAGAGGAACGAGGCTGGCGTGTCGCTTCATCCTGGGGAGCCGGCGCGACGCCGGCGAGTCCTTGACTCCGATTGTAGTCTTGGCAGATGCGATCAGCCGCCTGTCGGCGTCTCCGGCTCCCCATTCTGCTCGCCGCGTGCCTGCCGCTTCTCGCCGTGTCGGTGACATCGGCCCAGGGCATCGGCTTCCAGGGCGGACTGACGGTCAATCCGGAACAAGTCTACGTCGGGACCCATATGGAGCTGCCCCTCGGATCCGACCAGCTCGTCCTGCGCCCGGCGGTCGACGGCGGCTTCGGCAGCGGCCTGCGGGTGGCGGCAATCGGTGCCGAGCTCCAGTACCGCGTCGAGCTGGGCAATTCCGGTTGGCGGCTGTCGCAAGGCTTCGGCCCCGGCGTGTACATCGCCAGGTTCTCGAGCGCGTTGCAAGACGAAGACGTACGGGAATTCAGCGGGGCATGGACCTACGCCTTCGGCTTGGTCCACGAGGGCGGATTCTTCACCGAGCTCAAGGGGGGTGGCAGCCGCAGCTTCGCGATCCCCATGCTGCGCATCGGCGCGGGATTCACGATCCGGCCCGAACGGCCGTGAACCGTCGTCACCCAGAGGCGCGGCTCAGGAACGGTCGAACCACTCGACGAAGCGAGAGGACGGATCCTCGACGATCATGACGCGGACGACTCGCTGATGCTCGTGCATGAGCTGCTTCGCCGCGGTCCTGGCATCATCCACCGACGAGTACTTCGCCGACGCCGCCGGCAAGTTGACCGCACCGCCCCTGACCGTTGTCACCAGCTTGAACATCGTCCTCCCCGAAACGCGGGGCGATCATATCACCGGCGCGGCGCGGACGGCGGCACGACGCTCGGCGTGTCCACGGGGCCCGCAAGCTCCCGCCAGGTGGGTGTGCCGTCGGTTCCGAGCAGCAGGTCCACCACCAGGCCGTAGCTGGCGATTCCGGCCGCGACGCGATTGGCGCGCAGGTACCCGTCGTAGACGCGGCTCGCGCCGCGGCGCACCAACGGCACGGCTTCTCGAACACGCGCGGCGATGGCCCGCAGATCCTCCCGCGGGCCATCGTCGAGCTCCGCCCAAACCCGGTCGCGCGCATCCGCCGGAAGATGGCGGACGAGCTGCTGCGAGAGAAACAGCCAGGCACTGTAGCGGCTCTGGACGTCGCCCGCCAGGCAGGTGAGCACGCCGACGAAGCTGGCCTCGGACTCGTTCGCGTAGCCGGCCAGATGGGACCACTCGTGGGCGACGAGGAACGGGCGCTCGAACGGCAGCACGGTCCCGTTGACGAGCACCTCGAGGGTGAACGGGCTCAGCATGCCGTCGATGCCGGCACGGCGGAAGTACGCGGTCAGCAGGGTGGTCTTGGGACGTCCGGCCAGCGCCGTACGCGACGCTCCGAGGCGACGTTGCACGCGCTCGAACGCGGACCCGAACCGATCCGGAAGCGCTTCGAGAGACGGCCACGGCTCGGCGGCGGCCGGTGCGTGGAGCGCGTTCAGGCGGTCGACCGACTCCGACGCCAGCGACGCGAGCGCTGTCGGCGAGATGCGGGCCGGGTCGTAGTCGAGCTTGTCCGCCAGTGGCAGCCGCCGGTAGTTGAGCCCCCACAGCGCCAGGAAGACGAGATAGAGCACGGCAACCGCCGCGCCGGTGCGCAGCGTCAGCCGGGCTAGGGCCACGCCCCGCCCGCGCCGTCGCGGGTCCCGCCGACGCAGCTCCCGCCACCACCAGTAGCCGAGCCCGACCAGGCCGACGACAGCGAGCACGTCGAGCAGCGAGAAGCCCACGAAGCCGCCGGCCGGCGTCAGGATGCGTTGAACGACCAGATACCACTGCCGGGAGTAGATCCGTTCCACCCCCGCGGCAGAGGTCGGCGCGAGGGCGGCGACGACAGCCGCGGCAATGATCGCGGCCGATAGCCACGGGCGACGCGGTCGAGTCGCCCGAGCCCCGAACGCGACGGCGGTGCGTTCCGGACCACCGGCGCCCGCACGCCTCTCGTCTACCACTGTTCCAGGCGGACGCCGCGATCGTCGAAGACGATGAAGTGCTTGGGAAGGATGCGAACCGCCACCCGCTCGTCCGCCTCGTACGGCTCGTCGGCCAGCGCCCGCAGGCGTACGCCCTCGGTCGCGACGGTCACGAGCCACCGCTCGTCGCTGCGTTCGCGGGAGACGACGCGGCCGCGCCAACCCGTACCCTCGCGGTGGAGGCGCGCGTGCTGCGGCCGAATGCCGACCGTGACGTCGCGGCAGAACTCCTCGGCGATGCGGCCCGCCAGCGCTACGGTCCGGTTGCCGACCAGGAGCGCCTGTCCGTCCTTCTCCAGGATGGCCGGGACCAGATTGATTGGGGGCTGGCCGAACAGCCGCGCCACGAGCTCGTTCGCAGGCCGGTCCCGTACGTCGTCCGGCGTCCCGGACTGAACGACTCGGCCGCTGTCGAGCACCACGACGCGGTCCGCGAGGGCCAGCGCATCGTCGCCGTCCCGGGTGGCGTAGATCAACGTCCGGTGCTCCGGTCGCGCGCGCAGCTTGCGCAGATCACGCACGAACGCTCGACGCGCGACGGCATCGGTGAACGCCGGTTTGCCGCTCAGGTCGTCCACGAGCAGCAGGTCCGGAAGGTCGTCCCGGTTCGGTGCCGCCCCAGCCCAGCCGAGGTCACGCTTCGTTCCGTCCGCGGAAATGACGGCGGAATGCACGTTGCCGGCATCATTGGACCACTCCCCCGCCGGCTCGCGGCGGGCGCCGTCGAGCGCCATCTGCGGAAATGCGTAGCGCCGGATCGCCACGCCGCGCCATTCCTCGGTGTGCCACCGCGGGGGAAACGCGTCACCGGAACCTTCGGAGCGCCACCCGCGGACCAGCCCCGGCCTGGTAGCGCCCGGCTCACGGTCGTCGTGGGTTCCCATGATGACGCCGTCGTCGCCGTCCGACCGCTCACCCACGAAGTGCAGCAGGGCCGACTTGCCGGCGCCCGCCGGCCCGACCACGCACACGATCTCGCCCGGCCGCGCATAGAGCGACACGCGGTCGAGAACCGGCTTTCCAGCGCCTTCGTCCGGCTGCGCAATCTTGTCGAGAAAGACGTACATGACGGGCAATTCGAGGCCGCGAAGCCCCATGGTACACTGTCGAATGCCCGCCGATGAAGACCTGACCTGGGGCCGCTCGACGGTAGAAACGGCCTGTCCGCTCGACTGCCCCGACGGCTGCAGCCTGGCCATCTCTCTCGAACGGGGCCGGATCCGGAAGATCGACCACTCGCCCCGGTACCCCGGCACCAACGGCTTCATCTGCAGCAAGGTCCGGCGCTTTGAACGGCGCGTCTACGGCGAGGAACGGTTGCTCCATCCGGGATCCAGACGCGGCGCGAAGGGAGAAGCGAGCTTCAACCGGATCGGCTGGGACCAGGCGCTCGAAACCGTCGCCGGCCGCATGCGGGCGATCCGCAAGGAGTTCGGCGCCGAGGCGATTCTGCCGCTCTCCTACGGCGGCTCGAACGGGCTGCTGACGCAGGACACCACCGACGCCCGCCTCTTCCGCGCCTTCGGTACCTCGCGCCTCGCGCGCAACGTCTGCGCCGCCCCGACGACGGCGGTGACCGCCGCGCTCTACGGCCGCATGGCCGGCGTGGCCTATGAAGACTACCGGCACGCGGGGTTGGTCGTCATCTGGGGCGCCAATCCCTCCACCTCCGGATTCCACCTCGTGCCGCACGTGCGTCAGGCTGCGCGGGACGGCGCGGCGGTCGTGGTCATCGATCCGCGCCGGACCCCGCTCGCCAAGCGGGCGGACATCCATCTGGCCGTACGGCCGGGAACCGACGTGGTCGTCGCCCTGGCCATCCACCGCTTCCTCTTCGAGCACGGCCTTGCGGACGAGGCGTTCCTCGCAGAATGGACGCACAACGCGGACGAGCTGCGGCGTCGCGCGTCCGAATGGACGTTCGAGCGCGCCGCAGCCGTCGCCGAGATCGATCCCGACCTGCTGGAGAAGGTGGCCGAGCTGTACGCGGAGACATCCCCCGCCGTCATCCGCTGCGGCTGGGGCCTGGAGCGCAACCGCAACGGCGGCAACGCAGCCCTGGCGGTGCTGGCGCTACCGGCCGTCGGCGGGAAGTTCGGGGTGCGCGGCGGCGGATTCTCCATGAGCAGCTCGCGCGCCATCCCCCTGTCGGAGGAAGACTGGATCGAGACCGAAGAGCCGCGGACGCGCCTGGTCAACATGAACCGGCTCGGCCGCGCGCTGACCGACTACAGCGATCCACCGATCAAGATGCTCTTCGTCTACAACTGCAACCCCCTGGCCACGATGCCGGCCCAGAACCGGGTGCTGGCCGGACTCGAGCGCGACGACTTGTTCACGGTGGTGTTCGACCAGGTGATGACGGACACGGCCCGCTGGGCCGATGTCGTCCTGCCGGCCACCACGTTCCTGGAACAATACGACCTGGCCCTCGGCTACGGACACGGCGCCGTCCAGCTCGTGCAGCCGGTGATCGAGCCGGCGGGCGAGTCACGGCCGAACGTGGAGGTGTTCGCCGAGCTCGCGACGCGGCTCGGGATCGAGATCGGCGAGCTGGAGAGTGACACCGGCACGCTGATGCACGTCGCCGGCGCACTGCCGGAGAACGCCGGCCGGGAACTCCTCGACCGCGGCATCACCCGCGGGTCGGCGCCCGCCGCCCCCGTGCAGTTCGGCGACGTCTTTCCGCGGACGGCGGACGGGCGAGTCGACCTGTTGCCGGCGGCCCTCGAGGGCTCCGCCCCGCTCGGTCTCTACCGTTTCCAGACGGAGCCGGCTCCGGACCGCTACCCGCTCGCGCTGATCTCCCCCGCCAGCGACAAGACCGTCTCGTCCACGCTCGGCGAGCTACGCACACGGCAGGTCCGGCTCCAAATCCACCCGCGCGACGCGGAGGCGCGCGATCTCTCGACCGGCGACGTCGCTCGCGTCTTCAACGAGGAGGGTGAGATCCACTGCGCCGTCAGTGTCAACCCCGACGTGAGACCCGGCGTGGTCAGCCTCCCGAAAGGCCTCTGGCGGCGCAACACCATGAACGGCTGCACCGCCAACGCGCTGGTCTCCGACGAGTTGACCGACCTGGGCGACGGTGCCTGCTTCAACGACGCCCGCGTGGAAGTGACCCGCGTCGTGACCGCCGAGCTCGGGGACCGGAACATTGCCCTCTGGACCGGTCCCGCATCACCGAAGCGGGTACACTAGCGACGGGACGGGCCGGATATCGACCGGACCGCAGCAGGAGGATCGATGATGGCCGACACGCCGCCCGGAGGGCGCATTGTCAAGTGCGTCAAGTTCCAGAAGGAGATGCCGGGGCTCGACGAGCCTCCGTGGCCCGGTGAACTGGGCCGACGCATCTACGAGAGCGTGTCGCAGGAGGCCTGGAAGCTCTGGGAAGAGCGAATGAAGATGATCCTCAACGAGTACCGCCTCATGCCGTGGCAGAAGGAGGCCCAGGAGCTGGTTGCCAAGCAGATGGAGGAGTTCTTCTTCGGCGAAGGGTCGGCCCTGCCGCCGGAGTACGTCCCGCCCCAGGCCAAGCAGTAGCCCGTGGCGGAGTCCGAACGGCCGGAAACCCCGGCGCTATGCCATGTCGGCCTCGACCGCGATATCCTGGGCAACCTGAAACGACAGCAACCCGTGCGCGGTACGCGCCGCATCGAACACGTCCGCGGGGGAATTACCGCGCGCGAAAATGAACCCGGGATAGCTCGCCCCCTCCGGCCAGGGAACCAGCCGCTGGCCCGGCTTGACCGTCACGACGACATCCTCGACCAGTGGAACCGACCGGGCGGCGTCGAGGCCGTCCACGCGCTGGTGGATCCCGGCGCACGGTACCGGGATCATCATGACCGCCGCCGCATCCCGACGCAGGCGGAAGTCGGCCGCCGGGCGACCGAGCGCGTGCTGGAGCAGCACATCCTCAAGGGAGTTGCTTCCTCTGGAGGGCCCCTTGAAGCGCAGGGCCCGCGAGCAGTGCCCGCCTATGGGCCGCGCAGCCACTCCGAGCACAACCACCCCTCTTGCACCGAGACGGCACTCGGCATGCATGGGACCGTGCATCAGACCGAGCGCCTGGACCGCCGCGTCCACCTGCCGGACCACCTCGCGACGCGCATCCGCCGGGAGGGAATCGGGGGTGACGTAACCGGTCTCCTCCAAGAAGGGCCCCTCCCCCCCATCCGGTTTGTCCGAGATGGCCAGGACCTCCAGCGCCCCCTCCGACACCACGCCCTCGACCGCCACCTCGCGCCCGGGAACGTACTCCTCGAGCGCGAACGAGTCGTTGGCCGGATCACGGAGGGCGCGAGTCTCGGGCGAAGCGAGCAGCCGGCGTAGCCGCTCGCTCGCGGCTACGAGCTCCGTCGGCGTGTCGGCACGCATCACGCCGCGGCTGGCGGACATCCCGAGCGGCTTGACGACGCAGGGATACGCGACCCGCCGCAACAGCACGTCGTTGTCGGAATCCAGGGGAATCGAGCGGAACCAGGGTGTGGGTAGCCCGGCCGACCGCATCCGCATGCGTGTCTTCACCTTGTGTCCGGCAACCCGGACCGCAGCCGGGGGATTCCCGCGAAGTCCAAGCGCACGCGCCGCAAGGGCCCCGATCAGCGCCGGACGATCCCCGACCGCCAGCACCGCGTCCAGGGGCGCGGCGGCGGCACTGTCGACGATCGCCTGCACCGCCCTGTCCTCGTCGTGGAATTCGATCTGTACAGCCCCATCTCCCCGGAAACCGTCGAGCGGGTGATGGCGGTCGGTGGCGAGAACCAACTCCACGCCCATGCGACTGGCCGCCGCGTCGAAGGATCGGACCTGGTAACCCGCGGTGGCGGCGACGAGCATTACACGCCGTGAAGCGTTCCGCTGTGGTGACATCCTGTGAAAAGCGTGTCCCGGCTCTCGGCCCGAATCGTCCGGACAGACGGAACCCGACTCCGGATAGCCGACAGCTCTACCAGCCGTCAGCGCGGGTGAATCATCACCCACGGGAACAAGGCGCACAAGGTAGGAGCGAGCCCTTTAGGAGTAGCTCCTACAAACGTGCAAACCCGAATATACACACTACTACACCGGCAGTCCACTGGCAGCCCACCTGGTCGCCACCGGACGCGCTTCTGGTAGCCACCGGGAACGTTGGTCAGACCGGGACTGGGAGCTTGCGCCGCAGAACGCAGCGAAGCGAAGTGCTGAGGTGCAAGGTCATGGAGCGGGGGGGAGGGGCCGGAACGCCGAGCCCGCGAGGCGTTACGGGGCGCTGACGGCCCCGATCGCAGGTTCCGCCTGCGGCACCACGGTTTCATTCAAGTACGATTGCAGCGTCGCGTACCGGTCGAACGGCGGCAGCTCGCTCCGACACGTTGGAATCAGGTGGAGGCGTGGCAGCGAGTCTCACAGCGCGGCAGGCCGCAGTTCGACCTCGGCATCGGTCGGCGGCGGCGTCGCCAGGCTGACGATCACGAGCGTGGCAATGGACAGGAAGAGCGCCGGATATGCCGTCTGCCAGCCAAACAGGTACGCCGGGCTTCCGTCCACCGCCCTCGCCAGGCCGACGATCTCCCAGACGAGAGTCGTGAGCATGCCGACCAGGATGGAGGTCACGCCGCCGGCTCGCGTCGCCCGCTTCCAGAGCAGCGCGCCGAGCAGAGCCGGCGTGATGCCGGCACCGTACATCGTGTAGGCCCAGAGCGCCATCGCAAGGATCGTCGGAAAAAAATTGCCCGCGATATAGCCGAGAGCACCGACCAGGACCACGATCATTCGCGTATAGAGCACCACCTGCCGGTCGGTGACGCCGGGGTTGATGAACCGCTGATAGACGTCCCGGATCAGGTTCGTCGACGGCGTCAGCAGGAAACTGTTGGCGGTCGAGACGACGATCGCAGCGGCGCCGCAGACCAGCAACACGCCGAGCACCGGCGGCAGCGCGTCGGTGGCAACGCGGATGACGATCTCCTCGGACTCGGCCGTGCTCAACCCGCCGAGCACCAGGCTGCCGAAGATGCCGGTCGAATCGATGAGGGTCTCGACGAGAATAGTGCCGACGATCCAGCCGACCACGGCGAGACGCGCCGCCCGCTCGTCGCGGGCCGAGAAAAACTTCTGGTACATGTTCGCTTCGCCCAGCAGCAGGAACATCGTCGGCAGAAACAGGGCGAACGCCGCCTGCGCGCCAATGTCGCCGAACAGTGATACCTGGTGCGGCTCGAGCGCGGCGAGCGACGCGGACAGACCGCCGGCGTCTCCTATCAGAAAGGCCACGCCAAGCATCACCGCGATGGTCATCACCAGACCGTTGCCCACATCGAGATAGGCGATCGACAGCATGCCGGCGAGCGACGTGAACAGGATGCAGAAGACCGCGGTGATCAATGCGCCCGTACCGGGATCGACGCCGGCCACCAGCGCCAGCAGGCGGCCGCCGCCACGGAACTGGTACGCGGCAATGGTCGCGTAGGCCAGCACCGTGGTCAACGTCCCGAGCACCCGCGCAGCCGGCCCGTACCGCAGCTCCAGGATATCGGGGACCGTGTACTGCGCAATGCGCCGGACACGAGGCGCGATGAAATAGACGAGCGCGATACCGACCCACGCCCCGGCCGACTGCCACAGCGCGGAGAACCCGGAGCGGTAGCCGAGCCCGGCCCCCCCGAACAGGCTGCCGGATCCGACCCAGGTTGCGAGCAGCGTAAAGACGAGCACGCGGGCCGGCAGGCGTCGTCCGGCAACCAGGAAATCGTCTCCGGTACGGACCCGGCGGCTCCGCCAGGCACCAACCACCACCAGCACCGACATGTAGACGATGACCGCCGTCAGCATGCCGGCCATTGTGGATCATAATGAGCGGTCCATGCCTCTCGACGAGTACCGGCGCAAGCGCGACTTCAACCGGACCCCGGAACCGGAGGGCGGCGAGACGGGCCGGGCGCGGCGGCGCCGGCAGGAAGCGCGGGACGGAGGCTACTTCTGTGTGCAGAAGCACCTCGCCAGCCATCTCCATTACGACCTGCGGTTGGAGCACGGCGGCGTCCTGCTCTCGTGGGCCGTACCCAAGGGACCCTCCCTGCGACCTTCCGACAGGCGGATGGCGGTACAGACGGAGGACCATCCGTACGAGTACGGCAGCTTCGAAGGGGTAATCCCGGAGGGTTACGGCGCCGGCATCGTGATGCTCTGGGATCACGGCACGTGGGCACCGGAAGTCGAAGACATCGACGCGGCCCTGGAGAAAGGCGACCTGAAGTTCACGCTCGACGGCTACAAGCTCAAGGGGTCCTGGGCACTGGTGCGCACGCGGGACCGCGAAGGCACGCCCATCCGGCAACGCCGGCGCAACTGGTTGCTCATCAAGCACGCCGATTTCTGGTCGGGACCTGTCGACATCACGGAGCTCGCTCCGCTCAGCGTCAAGAGCGAAGGGGACTTCGACGACATCCTGGCGGCCGACATGCCCGACCTCTGGCTCGCCGATCGGCCCGCCACCGCTACCGGCAGAGGCAGCGCCGCCTCCCTGACCCGCGAAGTCATCGAGCGGGCCGCTCGGAAGATCCTTGCGCGCCACGAGTCGGCCACCGCCGCACCGCCGGCCGCGACCAGCCGGAGGCGACGCCCCGCAGGGTCGTCCAAGGCACGGACGCGGCGCTAGGCGCCAGGAGCTTGCGCCGCAGGGCGCAGTGAGGCGAAGTGCTGCAGCGCAAGATCGTGGAGCGGGGAGATAGGCCGCAACGCCGAACCTGCAAGGCGTTTCGGGGCGCCGGCCGCCCGGAAGCGAACGAGCCTTGCCGGCGCCGGCAAGCGCCGCTCGAACGAAGGCTACTGGAGGAGACGCTGCGCGAGTACGCTCCAAACGGCATAGGCCAGGCGCCGGCGCGAGTGGCGAGCGATCTGCCGCTGCGAGAAATGTCCGGTAACCAGCTCGCACTCCGTCGGCAGGTTCCCAATCGGCAGCAGCTCCTTGTTCTCGGCCGCGTACCGTGCGAGCACGTCCGGTGGCGGCGTGGCGTTGTTGGCGATGGCGACATCCACCGGCCGCCCAATGGCGTCGCTGACACGGCGCACCGCCTCGCCGACGGAAAACCCTTGCATCCCCCGCCCCTCTGTCAGGATGTTGGTCACGAGCACGATGGGACCGTCGGTCCCGCGAACCGCCTCGGCCACACCCCGGACGAGCAGGATCGGCATCAGGCTGGTGTAGAAGCTGCCCGGTCCGATGACCACGGCGTCGAAGCCACGGATGGCTTCCGAAGCGGCTTCGTGGACGTTGGGCTCGGGATCGAGCCAGATCCGCCTGATGCGGCGTCCGTCGGTCTGCTCCCGGTCCACGCCGACCTCGCTGACCGCACGTGAGCCGTCCTCATACTCCGCGTAGAGTGTCGACTGCTCCACGCTGACCGGCAATACGCGGCCGTTGCAGTCGAGCAGCGTCCGCAAGCCGTCGACCGCGGCAAGGAAATCGCCGCTGTACCGCTCCATCATCGACAGGAGCAGGTTGCCGCCGGTGTGCCCACGGAGCCGTCCGTTCTCCAGCGCCGGCAGACGCGAGAGGAGGAGGCGACGGGCTTCGCTCTCGTTTCTGGCAAGCGCAAGCGCGCACTTGAGCACGTCGCCCGGCGGCAGAACACCCAACTCGTCCCGGAGCTGACCGGAACTCCCACCGCTGTCGAACATCGTGACGACGGCGTTCACCCGTATCCAGGGGTTTTGCTTCAGGCCGCCCAGCAGGCTCGGCAGCCCGGTCCCGCCGCCGAGGCACCCCACATTCACTTCCCGCAAACGCACGCGGCGCATTATGTCACACACCCGACGCGCCCCCGCGACGACGCTCAGCCGACTCCCTGGATGGCGATTCCCAACGTGGCCCTGCATGAAATCGCCGTTCGCGTCGATAAGCCTCAGTGCCCCTCGAAAAACGGCCCATGGTCTCGACGACTCGCTATATCGTGCTCTCAGCCGGGGCGGTGGCGTTCTGCTTCCTCGTGCTGCTCAATGTCGGCGGCTACCGGTACGGGGTCTCCGACCAGGCCTTCTACATCCCTATCGTTCGCCAGGGACTGGAGCCGGGCCTGTTCCCACACGATGCGCCGCTTCTCGCGGTCCAGAACCGGCTGCTGGCGTTCGACGACTGGTTCGCTCCCCTGGTCCGCATCAGCGGACAGAGCCTGCCGGCAGCCTTCTTCGCTGCCTACGTGGCGGGATTGGCGCTGTTCTACGGGGCCGCCGTCCTCCTTGGACGCTCGCTCTACCGCACCTGGTGGGGGGTTGCCACGCTGACCGCCGCCATGACGCTACGGCACCGGATTCCAGACACGGCAGTCAACTCGCTCGAAGCGTACATGCATCCGCGGCAACTGTCCTTCTCCATCGGGTTGCTGGCGGTGGGGCTCTTCCTCCGGGGCCGCACGGCGGGAGCTGCGTGGGCCGTCGCTGCCGCCTGTCTGTTTCACCCAACGACCGCGCTGTGGTTCGTGATCCTGCTCGGTGCCGCCGCTCTTGTCGCGCACCCCGCGGCGCGACGACCACTACTCCTCGTCGCCAGCGCGGTGCTGCCGGCAGCCCTCGTGCTCCTCGCCAGCGCAATGCGGAACCACCTGAACGTAATGAGCCCGGCGTGGACCGCGCTGCTCGAGTCCAAGGACTACCTGCTGGCCACGCACTGGCCGATGATGACATGGTTCGCGAATCTGGGTCTGGCGGTCGTCATCGTCGCCGCCTACGACTACCGCCGGTCGCTCGGCATCACCGCCCCACGCGAAAACGGCCTCGTCGCCGGCTGCATGGCGCTGCTTGCGCTGTTTCTGGTCTCTGTCCCGCTCGCGTCCGTCGGAGTTGCACTCGTCGTTCAGTTGCAGTTCAGCCGGATCTTCTGGTTGCTCGACGTGGTCGCGATCGCCTACGCGGCGTGGTTCGTAGTGGAGAGTCCGCTGGGGCTTCGTGGCAAGGCGCCGCATGGCGACGAGACCCGCGAGGCAGCCGGTGGGCGTCGCGGGGCGCGAGAGCGCGTTCGTCGCGCCGCGTTCGCACTGGTGGTACTGGCATCCCTGGCACGCGGAAGCTACGTGACGCTGGTCGAACGGGCGGACCACGCCCTGATCGAAATCGACCTGCCGGCGTCGGAGTGGACGGAAGTCATGCAGTGGGCCGGTCAACGGCCCGTGGGCACCAATTTCCTGGCCGACCCGGGCCACGCCTGGCGGTACGGATCGAGCGTCCGCGCGGCAAGCGGACGGGACGTCTACCTCGAATCGGTCAAGGACATCGGCATCGCCATCTACTCCCGCGCGATGGCCGAGCGCGTCAGCAGCCGCCTGGCGGAGCTGGGCGACTTTGCTGCGCTGGAGGCCGCGCATGCGCAATGGCTCGCCAAGCGCCACGACCTCGACTTCCTCATCACTGAGCACGACATCGCCCTGCCGCAGGTGCACCGGCGAGGTCGGATCGCGGTATACGATCTTCGCGACGAAGAACGGATGGCTCTCCGTGATTCGCCGACAGATCGGGACTGACTTCAACTCCCGCTCGAGAGCACGCCGCGCCGGCCCCTGTCTCCCTGGCCAGGAGTCTGCGCCGCAGAAACGCAACGGAGTGAGTTATGCGGCGCAGACTCCTGGGGCGGGGGGGATGGGCCGAGACGCCGAGCCCGCGAGGCGTTTCGGGGCGCTGGTCGTTGCGGATTCCTGACCGGCATGGACTTCGACTCCACGGACGATTTCGTGCCGGCCCGCGGACTCGACGGCGGACATCGGATGACCCTGTACACATGGGGCCGTCCGAGGCACTTCCCGGCGCTACCGGCGCCGGTGCGGCGGTACTTCGACGTCGCGCCGGATGCACGGGTGCTGGCCCACTGCCACTGGCAATCGTCGCCGTCCACGCGGCCGACGCTGTTGGCACTGCACGGGCTCGAGGGCTCGAGCAAGGCGCACTACATGCGCGGCCTCGCCGACAAGGCGTTCGCCCGGGGCCTCAATGTGGTGCTGCTCAACCAGCGCAACTGCGGGGATACGGAGCATCTGTCGCGCGGCCTCTACCACTCCGGGCTCTCGGCGGACCCGGCCACGGTGATTCGGGAGCTGGTCGAAGTAGATCGCCTGAGCGCGATCACCATCGTCGGCTACTCGCTGGGCGGAAACCTGGCACTCCGCCTGGCGGGAACGGCGCCTTCGGGCGTCCTGCGAGCCGTGTGCGCGATCTCGCCCACGATGGACCTGGCGCGCTGCGTCGACGCTCTCGAACGGCGCCGGAACGCGCTCTATCAATGGAATTTCGTACGCAATCTGAAACGCCGCATGCGGCGAAAGGCACGCGTGCTGCCCGGCCTCTTCGACCTCGCGAGTCTCGACCGGATCCGTACCGTCCGAGAGTTCGACGAGGCGTTCACAGCCCCGCATCACGGGTTTCGCGACGCCGCCGATTACTATCATCGCGCAAGCAGCCTGCGGGTCGTCGACCGCATCGCGACGCCGACACTGATCGTCAGCTCGGAAGACGACCCTTTCGTACCGCACCAGCAATTCCGGGACGCCCCGGTCACGGGCAACCCGAATGTCGCCATCCGGGTCACGCGGTACGGGGGACACTGCGGCTTCTACGCCGATCCCGCTCCCGGCTTCGACGGCTACTGGGCGGAGCGGACGGCGCTTGATTTCGTCATCCGTCACGTCCCCTGAAGCGGCCGAGGCGGGTCAGGACGGCTCCAGGTAGTCGAGCAGGCGTCGAGCGAACGCCGGCCCCGTTCCCCGTTCCTCGTGCTTGAAATAGATGTACACGTCGTCACAGGCACTCGTGCTGCCGGTGATGGTATCTGCCCAGCGGGCCAGATCGCCATCGTCGTATCCCTGATCGCGGAGTCGAAAGTAGCCGTGACGGGCAGTCACATGAACCGGCGTCCGCAGGCGCTCGCTGTCGGCCACGCAGAGCGCTGCCCCATGCTCGACCAGGAGCTCGATAACGGCGGGATCGTGCCACGACACGTGCCGGAACTCGAAAGCCGCGCGGACGCCGGGCGGCAGCGTACCCAGGAATCGCTCGAGCACGTCGACGTTCTTCCGGAACGACGGGGGCAGTTGAAACAGTAGCGCACCCAGCTTCTCGCCCAGCGTCGCCGCCGCGCCGCAGAACGCGCCGGTGATGGACTCGCACCCGGCAAGGCGCGCCTCGTGGGTGATGCGTCGCGGCGCCTTCAGGGTGAACCGGAAGCCGTCGGGCGTCGCCGCGGACCATCCGGCGAGCAGCCGCTCCGTCGGCAGTCGGTAGAAGGTGTAGTTGATCTCCACCGTGTCGAGGCGCTCCGCGTAGTACGGGAGCATCTTCTTCTGCGGCCACTTCTCCGGGTAGAAGGATCCCTTCCATTCCGGATAGTTGTAGCCGGACGTTCCGATCCGGTAGCGAGGCATGTGCACGGAAGGTTGGCCGAGCCGAAGGCTAGCGCCCCGCCACGGGATGCTAGTCCAGGTCGAAATCTCGTGTGGGCCGGGTGACCGGCTCGTCGCGGGCCTGCTTGAGCGCCTCGTCGAAGCGTTTCGACAAGGCATCGCCGCGTCCCTTCTCGTCGGCGACCGACCGCTCGAAGATCGCCTCGCGACGCGCCGCCTCAGCGGCCAGGATCCTCTGGGCGTCGTCGAGTGCGGGCATGTCTTCACGCGGAGCCGACCGATGCGATACCAGACGGCGCAGATGGGCGTCTACAACCAGAACGGAGCCGCAGCAGGGGCAGTCGATCTCGAATTCCGAGGACAGCGGAGGCATCCGGCCGACGCCTAACCTTCCTCTTCGTAATCGCCCTCGATGGGCGGGATCAGCCTGGTCGGAGGACGGAGCGCTTCGCGATGGTCGTAGACCGGAAGGCCGCCTACGTGCACCGGCACCCGGCACGCCGGCCCCTTCCGGGCGACGACCACGGTCACCGGACTGCCCTCGACACCGTCCCGAAAGCTGACGCGGCACCCGCACGCAAGCCGAGCGTGCTCGAATCCTTTGACCATACGGAATGATACACCAGCCGGGCGGCCTCACCCTGCCTAATCTACGCTGGAACCGCTCGCTGCGCGGCGTCCGTGCTGCACTACAGCAGAGCGTCGATGTCGCGCTGGAATTCCTCCCGGGTGGCGATGCCCATGTGCGTACGGCAGAGCGTGCCGTCGCGAGCGATGAAAAACGTGACCGGCAACCCCCACACCGGGCCGTACGCCTCCTGGAAGTCCTCGCGCCCCAGGCCGACGAGCATCGGATAGTTGACCTGGAACTCGGCCGCGAAGGGCCGGATCTGCTCGGGCGTGTCGTCGACGGAGAGGCCGAGCACGACGAGCCCGTCGTCCTTGTACCGACGCTGGAACTCGACGAACCAGGGAATTTCGATCTTGCAGGGACCGCACCAGGTGGCCCAGAAGTTCAGGAGGATGACGTTGCCCTTGAGCGCGGCCAGGTTCACCGGGTCGCCATCGATGTCCCGTAGCGTGAAGTCGAGTGGCGCCGGCTTGGCGTCGGCGTCGCAGCGGCCGTCCTGCACCGTGCCCCCCCCGAACGGTGCGAACGACAGTACCGTCACACCGCGCGCCGCCGGCAGAGTGAGGAACGCGAGCGCAATAGCCGCCACTGCCGCCGCTATCCAACGTCTGCTGGTCATGTCCACTCCTGCTGAAAGGACGTCGTCCCATCCCGACGATTCGCCGTCCGCCTGCGTCCGGCAGTCGGATGCCGGCAACCGAAGCGCGACACGGCACCTCGCCGCCCGACCCCCAGATTACCGTTTCCGGTTGCTGGATCTCAAGAGCCTGCCGGGCATCCGCGAATCCCGTGTCACCCGGGGAGTCCGCCGTGTGTCCCCTTCAGGTGCCGGTACCCACCCTGCGGCGGGGGCGCAAAAATGGCACGTGGCTTGCTCATACCGAGTTCGCGATTGCCGGCGGGTCGGCCAGCGGATAAGATGGCTGAAGGTGCCGTGCACCAGCCACGCCTCCCCCGACGCGCCGACCTCCGCGAGGTGTTTCATGATACGAAATCGAACCGGACCCCGACGCCGCACGCGGTTGATTGCGCTGATCGCGTTCCTTGTCGCGGCGATCGGCGCGCCTGCCGGCGCCCAGCAGTTCGCGCCGTACTACGGCAAGAACCGTGTCAAGTGGGACAAGTTCGACTGGCACATCTACCAGACGGACCACTTCGACATCTACTACTACCCGGAGCTCGAGGAGCATCTCGAGCGGGTGGCGGCGTACGCCGAGAGCGCCTACCAGCAGCTCAGCGCCGACTTGCGCCACGACCTGGCGTTCAGCGTGCCGCTCATCGTGTTCAAGACGCACAGCGAGTTCGAGCAGCAGAACATCTTCCCCGGCGGCAGTCCGGAGGGTGTCGGGGCGTTCGCCGAGCCTTACCGCAACCGCATCGCCCTGCCGATCGACGAGCCGCCGGACGGCCTGTATCGCCTGATTACGCACGAGCTGACCCATATTTTCGAGTTCGACATCATTCCGCGATCGATGATCCGGCAGACCGTGCCGCTCTGGGTCGACGAGGGCCTCGCCGATTTCATGGCCGGCGTCTGGCGCCCCCTCGACCTGATGCAGGTCCGGGACCTGGCGGTCGCGGACATCGTGCCGTCGATGACCGAGTTCCAGCAGTACGGCGGCTTTGCCAGCGGCCGCGTCGTCTACAACCTGGGGCACGCCGTCTTCGAGTTCGTCGAGGAACGCTGGGGGCTGGAAGGGCTCCGTCAGTTCCTCTTCGCGCTCCGCCGCAATGCGATCGGCGGTGGCGAGGACCCCTACGAAGAAGCGTTCGGCCTGGAAGCGGAAGAATGGGACGACGCGTTCAAGTCGTACCTGGACGACCGCTTCGAGGCGTTCCGCGACAAGGAGCGCCCGACCGACTACGGGCGAAACCTCGCGCCCGACCCGCTGCGCAGCCGCTACCCGGTCGTGTTCTCGCTCGAAGCGTCACCCTCGGGCGAAGTGATTGCGGCAATGGCGGTCAACCGCAGGGACCGCGAGGCCGACATCGTGCTGCTGTCGTCCCGAACCGGCGACATCATCCTGAACCTGACCGAGGGATTCGACCAGGAATTCGGTTTCGACTACATCAGCCAGACCGGACTCCGCTGGCACACGGTGCCCTGGATGTCATGGTCGCCGGACGGCGACCGGCTGGCGTACATCGTGCGCCACGGCAAGGGCAAGGCACTCGTCGTTCAGAACGTCGTCACCCGCGAGATCGAGCACTTGATCGACCTCGACATGGTCGACGAGCCCGAATCTCCCGACTTCTCGCCCGACGGACGCACGGTGGTCTTCTCCGCGCTCAACCGCGCCGTTGGCGACATCTACGAGATCGATCTGGAAACGCATGAGGTCGCCAACCTCACGAACAGCGCGCTGGCCGACTACGCCCCCATCTATTCGCCGGACGGGAGCACGGTCGTCTACCTGTCGCGCGTCAGCGGCAACAACAAGCTGTTTCGCCTCGATCGAGAAACCGGGGAACGCCGTCAACTGACTTTCGGGACGCACGATGAGGCCGGCGGTCAGTTCATCGATGAGCGCACCATCGTGTTCGCCTCGACGGCCATCGATCCGACCCAGCCAATCGACCCCGACACCGCCCGTGACGGCGAGATCTTCAATCTCTGGACGCTCGATCTCGAACACGGCGCGCTGCATCAGCTCACCGACAGCGCGACCGGTGTGGTCAACCCCATCGTACTCGCGCCGGACGAAGACTCCGATCTTCCTCGCATCGGATTCATCACCTACTTCAGGGCGGAGTACGGCCTGCACACCATCGAGTACGACGAGCCGCTGTACACCGCGGACGCGACGGACTTCGGGGGGCCCGGCCCGCTGATCGATTTCCAGGCACCGCTGACCCACACCCTCAACCCGGCCAACTCCCGACGCAAGGGCCGGTTCGAGAACATGTACATGCAGGGCCGGCCGAGTTTCGGCGTCGGCCTGACCAACAGCGGCGATGTGCTCGGCGGCACGATGATCAGCTTCGCCGACGTGCTCGGCGACCAGATGTTCAACATTCAGGCCTATTCGATCCAGACCTACCGCACCTACGGCGCTTCCTACGTGAATCTGGCGGGACGGCTGCAGTACGCACTGCAGGGAATATCCTCCGAGCAGTACTTCTACGGCCTCGGAGCGTACTTCGCGCCCAGTCTTGCCTTCCTCAGTCGCGACGACGCCATCGCGACGCGGCAGTCGAACGGCGGAAGCGCCATCGGCATCTACCCGTTCGATCGGTTCCGTCGCCTCGAAGTCTCGGCCGGTGTCTACAACTTCAAGGAGAACTTCGCCAACGAGGCCCTACAGGCACAGTCCGACGCATTCCAGCAGCAGCAGTTCGGAACCACGCTGTTCCGTGACGGCACGTTCATGCCGTTCGGGGCGCGCTTCTTCCAGGAAACGACCGTCTTCCGGGAGTACGGGCCGGTAGCCGGGAACACGGTGATGGCCGGCTACGAGTACGCGCCCGGATTCGGCGGCTTCCTGTCGCGCCAGACCGTCGACCTCGACGCGCGCTATTACATGCGGATCCTGGCGAACGGGGTGCTCGCGTTCCGCGGACGCGCCTTCAACAGTTGGGGAGATTTTCCCGACTTCCACTTCTTCGGCGGTCAGTCGGAAATGCGCGGCTACGAGTACCTTCACTTCCTGGGCCACAAGGCGTTCCACGGCAACGTGGAACTGCGATTCCCGCTCGTCGAGGCGATGGCGACGCCAATCGGCATCCTCGGGGGCATCCGGGGCACCTTCTTCTTCAATATCGGGGCCGCCGCCATCGCCGGGCAACCCTGGAACCTGTTCTCGAGGCAGGAACAATGGGTACGGCCGATAGTCGGGTACCGGGCGAACTACCTGCAGAATGTGGAGGGACAGGCGACCGAGCCGGTCTTTGGCGCGCCTGCTCTCGTCAGCGGCTTCCGGCTCAACAACGCCCGTGCCTCGTACGGGTTCGGTCTGACGACCTTCGCCATCGGCTTCCCGGTCCATCTGGATTGGGCGTGGCCGACGCTATTCAACGAACAATGGGAAGACATCGTCTTCGCGACCGAGGCGCAGTATTCCGGTTTCCTGCGCGGTAGCGATTACTTCCGGAAAGTGCGCTTCTCGGTCTGGATCGGCTACGACTTCTGAGGGTTCTGGCGCCCCGAAACGCCCCACTGGCTCCGCGTTTCGGCCCATCCCCCCGCTCCATGAGCCTGCGCCGCGGCACTTCGCTTCGCTGCGTTCTGCGGCGCAAGCTCCTAGCCTGGCTGAATCTCGGTGAGCCGGAGCACGCTGTCGTTGAGATCCATGGCCACACGGTAGTCGCCCAGGAACGTGTGGCCGATGATGCCGCCGATGTGGAATCCGAGCAGGGCGCTCGGCCGGTGCAGATTGAGAACGACGACCGAGAAATTGTCGAACCGGATGCGGTCGAAGCCCAGATTGACGCCAGGCAGCAGGAAGGCGTCGTCGTCCCACCCCGATGTCCCGAAAACGCGCAACGGAATGTGGCGCACCGGAACCATGCCGAGGGCGTTGGCCGTGCTCAGGCTGATCGAGATGACCTCACCACCGGTATCGACGATGAAGCTCTTCTGAACCGAGCCGTTGATGATCCCGCGGACGAGCGCGAGGCGGTGGAAGCGCATCGGCAGCTCGACATCGGCGAGCGGCTCCGGCGGCAGCTCCCGGGCCATCACGAGGCGATAATTCTGGTAGTCCACGACAGCCGACATGCCGAGAGCAAGTGGCGAGAAGCTGTTCTCGCTGCGGGTCTGCGGCAAGCCCGTCAGCGGCGGGTTCTTGATGAGGGCCGGAACGTTCTCCACGGACAGGGTGCCGAGCTCCAGGGTATCCGCACGCCCGAGCTCCAATCCCCGCATGCCGACCCGACCGACGCCGGCGCTCAACGTATTGGTGATGGGCCGGACACCCACACGCTGCGCGGTTGCCTGGGAGAGAACCATCTGCTCCGCGCCGGTGTCGACGACGAGGTCGAGCTCGCTCCCCCCGTTCACGCGCCCACGGACGATGACCTTGTCGCGCTCGAGCCGGAACGGGACGGTGTGCACGGCGTCCAGGCGCTCCGGTGAGACATAGACGGGCACGCGCTCGCCGAACGACCGCAAGAAGCGGATCTCGGACCGTGCCCACTCGATCTTCTGGTCCATGCGGGTGCCCGCGAGGTCTTCGACATACGATTCGAACGCGTCGGCGGCCAGGTCGTACCGCTGCAGGCGCCGGTAAACCGACCCGAGGGTGTGGTAGAACTCACCGCGCTGCTCCCTGGCGAGGGCCGCCTGCAGCTCGACGACCGCTTCTTCCAACTGACCGCGTGCGGCCAGGCTGCGACCGAGGCCGTGGCGGGCCATGGCGCTGTCCGGCTCCGAGGCGAGGACCTCCAGGTATACCTGCTCCGCTTCAGTGAAGAGCCCGAACGCCCAGAGGGCATCCGCGTACAGCGCTCGGTACTCGGAATCGACGGGGTCCAGGCTGGACAGGAAGTCCGCTTCCTGCTGGGCACGCGTGAACTCCGCGACGTGCAGGAGCGACCTGAGCAGACCGCTGGACGCGCGCAGAAGCTGCTCGGGCCGGGCGCCCTGTTTCGCGTTCTCGTAGGCGGACAGCGCCTCCCAGTAGCGCTGATCGCCGTAGAGGAGTTCGGCGAGCTGCAACCGCACCTCGGTGCGAGCAGAGTCGGTGTTCGACTCGGCACCGATGATGATGGGCACCGCAACGCTGAACGCAAGCGCGACGAACGTTCTCCGGTAACCGAGCCGCATGCTCCCCTCCCTGGCAATCCGCCCGCAACGCAGCCGCCGCGGACACGGGTTGCGCCGCGCCTGCAACTATGCCCGATTGCCCCGATCAAGACAAGGGTGCCGGTTGGAAAGCCGAGGATCACGATAGCCGCCAAGCTGCGCGGCTATCGCGTGTAGTGCTCGATCGGAACGCCGTCGTACATCTCGTCGACCCGCAGGATCTGGGCGTTCCGGCTGTAGGTGCCCAGCTCGTAGTCCTCGCTCATGATGAGCGCCTTTACGGGCTTGGTCGGGCAGACTTCCGCACAGAGACCGCAGAACGAGCAACGCGACAGATTGAAATCGAAGTAGTCGAGCACCTTGATCTTGTGCCCCGGCTCCCGATGCCCACCGAGATTGATCAATTCGTCCGGGCAAACCTTGGCGCACTGGTCGCAGACAATGCAGGTCTGCGCCCCGGTTTCCGGCTCGACCTGCAGCCGCAGAACCCCCCGGAAGCGAGGCGCCACCGGTCGGCGCTCCTCCGGATACTGGAAAGTGAACGCCGGCTGCGGGGTGTACTTGAGCGTGACCCAGAGACCCTTGAGCAGGTCCACCAGGAACACGGTGCGAAAGAACTTGGCCAGAAACAGCACGTCGACCTACCCCCGATCCTCTACGATTACAGGTTCGGTCTGCCCCGCCATGATCACGCGCTCCTTGCGGAGGATCGTGTTCTCCTTGCGGATCTTGTCCTGCAACCGCATGAGCCCGTAGAGCAGCGCTTCGGGACGGGGCGGACAACCCGAAACGTACACGTCTACCGGCACGATCTTGTCGACGCCCTGCAGCACGCTGTAGGTCGGAAACGGGCCTCCCGCATTCGAGCAGCTCCCCATCGAGATGACCCACTTCGGTTCCGGCATCTGGTCGTACAGACGCCGCAACACGGGCGCCATCTTCTTGGTGACGGTGCCTGCCACGATCATCAGATCGGATTGCCGCGGCGATGCGCGAAACACCTCCGCCCCGAACCGTGCAATGTCGTAGCGCGACGTCGAGGTCGCGATCATCTCGATTGCACAGCACGCAAGCCCGAAACCCATCGGCCAGAGCGACGACTGCCGCGCCCAGTTGAGAACCCGGTCGAGGTTGGTCGTGATGAAGTTGTCTTCGAAGCGATGATCGATGAGACCCATCTTGATGGATTCCGCTGCCCGACCACTGGACCGGCCGACGCTGCGCTCAGCGCCCTACTTGCCTTCGTACCAGTCGGCGTTGGTTTCGATGAAGCTCTCCCACTGCTCGGGAACCTCGTCGTTGGCGAAAATCGCCTCGACGGGACACGCCGGCACGCAGGCACCACAGTCGATGCACTCCTCCGGGTGAATGTAGAGCATCGTTTCGGCTTCGAATTCTTCTTCGTCCTTGCGCGGGTGAATGCAGTCGACCGGACAGACATCGACGCATGCAGTGTCCTTGGTCCCGACGCACGGCTCACATATCGAATAGGCCATTCGTTCCTCCGAACTACGCCAGACAGAATTTCCGTTCAGAGAATACAGCCTCGCCACCCACGGATCAAGGTCGCCGCGGATTCCGGGCCACGGCCGAGGCGCGGCCGGTGGACGCCGCCGAAGAACCCGCGGTACGATTCATGACTACATGCCAGCTCCCGTTCCGGCCACGCTGATTCGCGGCCGACCATCCCGCCCGACCCTGCCGCCGCGCGGACCCAAACCCCAATGGCTGCGCGTCAAGGCGCCCGGCAGCCCGGGCTACCTGCGGCTGACCCGGCTGACCCATCAACTCTCCCTCAACACGGTGTGCCGGGAGGCGAACTGCCCGAACATCGGCGAGTGCTGGCAGCACGGCACGGCCACCTTCATGATTCTGGGCAGCGTCTGCACCCGATCCTGCGGCTACTGCAACGTCGTGCACGGGGCGCCCGACGCAGTGGATCGAACCGAGCCGACCCGCCTGGCCGAAGGCGTCGCGGCGCTCGGGCTCGAATACGTGGTGGTTACTTCGGTCGACCGGGACGACCTTCCCGATGGCGGGGCCGCGGCATTTGCGCAGACGATTCACGCGATCCGGCAACGGGTGACTGCGTGTCGCATCGAGGTGCTCGTTCCCGATTTTTCCGGCCGCGCGTGCGATCTGGAATGCGTGCTCGACGCCGGTCCGGACGTCCTCAACCACAATCTGGAAACCGTCGAGCGCCTGTACCGCACCGCCCGACCCGGTGGCCGCTACCGCTGGGCCTTGCGACTGCTCGACCATGCGCGTCGCTACCGCCCGTCGACGCCGACCAAATCCGGCATCATGGTGGGCCTCGGCGAATCACGCGACGAGATTCGGGCGGCGCTTGCGGATCTGCGCGGCGTCGGCTGCGACATCCTCACCATCGGTCAGTACCTGCGCCCCTCGGCCGCCCATCTGCCGGTGGCCCGCTACTACCACCCCGACGAGTTCGCGGAACTCAAGCAGCACGCACTGGGGCTGGGATTCCGTCACGTCGAATCGGGACCGCTCGTCCGCAGCTCCTACCACGCGCACGAACAGGCCGAAGCGTTCGACCGCCGCGCCTGATCGACGGGCTGCTGCCCGCACGCCGGCACCTCAACGCCGCTTCGGGCGGTAGACGTGCGCGCTGCGCCCGAAGAAGACCTCGGCGGCCTCCGCGAAGGTCTCGGACACGGTCGGGTGCGGATGAATCGCGGCGGCGATGTCGGCCGCGGTCAGCTCTTTCTCTACCGCGACCACTCCTTCGGCGATTAGCTCACCTGCCCCGGCGCCGACGAGTCCCACCCCGAGCACCTGACCCGACTCCGAATCCAGGACGAGCTTGGTCAGGCCGTCGGGTCGGTCGAGGGTAAGCGCCCGGCCCGATGCACCCCAGGGGAACCTGGCGATGCTGACGGCTCGGCCCGACGCTGCGGCATCCGCTTCCGTCAGTCCGCACCACGCCACTTCCGGGTCCGTGAAGACAACCGCGGGCACCGCACGAGGAGCGAACGATGCCTGGTGGTTGCCCAGGATGGCCTCGACCGCGACGCGCGCCTCGGCGAACGCCTTGTGTGCGAGCAGCGGCTCGCCGGCGACGTCGCCTATGGCAAAGATCGACGGCTCGGCGGTCCGGCGTTGACCGTCGACCCGGATGAACCCGCGACGGTCACGCTCCACCCGAGTGTGCTCCAGCCCGCCGATGGAGGAGTTCGGCGCCCGGCCGACCGCCACCAGCACTTGATGGAATCGCTCGGTCCACGCATCGCCGCTCGCCGGTTCCAACGTGACATCCATACCGTCCGGGTGCGGCATCAGCCGGGTCACGGAGGTGTTCAGATGCACCGTGCGAACGCTCTTTGCGATCCGCCGCGCGAGAACCCGCACGAGGTCCGCATCGGCCCCCGGCAAGAGGCCGCCGGTCATCTCGGCGATGGTGACGGCAGATCCCAGGGCGGCGTACACCGTCCCCAGTTCCAGTCCTATGTAGCCGCCGCCGATCACGAGCAGCGAGGCCGGGACGCTCCCGACGTCGAGTGCTCGCGTCGAGTCGAGCACCCGCGGGTCGTCGAGACTCAGCCCCGCCGGGCGGGCGGGTCGCGACCCGGTCGCCACTATGGCGTGCTCGAAGGCAATCGTGCTCGCGCTCTCGCCCGCACCGGTCGGAGTGACGCGGAGGGTGCGAGCGTTGTCGAATGACGCCGTGCCCTGTACGAAGGTCACGCCGCGCTGCTTCGACAGCAGAGCCAGACCGCCAGTGAGCTTTGCGACGACCTCGTCCTTCCACGCCCGCAGCCGGGCGATATCGATCGTCGGCTCGCCGAACACCACTCCCCAACTGGCGGCGGCACGGGCCTCGGTCACCACCTTCGCGGCGTGCAGCAACGCCTTCGACGGCATGCAGCCGCGGTAGAGGCAGACGCCGCCGGGTCGGTCCGCCTCGTCGATCAGCACGACCCGCAATCCGAGGTCGGCCGCGAGAAAGGCCGCGGTGTAACCGCCCGGTCCGGCACCGATGACGGCAAGCTGCGTCTCTTCGGTCATCAGGCTCGTCTACACTAATTGTAGGAGGTCGGGGAGATGAACAGAGCCGCCCTCGCCGCTATCGGCCTTGCCGCGCTAGCCGTCGCCATGAGCCCGGCCGCGCGGAGCCAGCAGTTCGGAACCACCATGACGCCTCTCTTCGCTCCGGTCGACCTGGGTGCCGACACATCCACGCTCCCGCAGTCCGAGAGGGCGGCACTGGCGCGGATCATCGAGGCGGCGCGCGTCATGGACGCGTTGTTCCTCGAACAGGTCTGGGCCGGCAACCCCTCCCTGCTGCTCGCGCTACAGGGTGATCGTACCGCACGCACCAACGCGCAACTTGCCTTCTTTCTGCTGAACAAGGGCCCCTGGTCCCGCGTGGAGGGAAACCGGCCATTCGTTCCAGGCGTGCCGCGCAAGCCCGAGGGGGCCGCCTACTATCCGCCGGACGCCACGCGAGAGGAGATCGCGGCCTGGATCGAAGGGCTGTCCGGCGAGGAACGCGAGGCCGCCACCAGCTTCTTCACGGTCGTCCGACGTGATCCGAACGGCGAGCTGCGAGCCGTCCCGTACAGCATGGAGTACCAGGGTCCGCTCGCGGTTGCCGCGGAACGCCTGCGGGCGGCGGCCGACCTGACGGCCGAACCGACGCTCGCGCGCTACCTGCGGACCCGCGCGGAAGCCTTCGCGTCGAACGAATACTACGAGAGCGACGTGGCGTGGATGGAGCTCGAGGCCGCGATCGAGCCGACCATCGGCCCGTACGAGGTGTACGAGGACGAGTGGTTCAACTACAAGGCGGCCTTCGAGGCCTTCGTCACCATCCGCGACGACGCCGAAACGACGCAACTGGCACGCTTCGGAGCCGAGCTGCAGGAGCTCGAGGACAACTTGCCTATCGACCCCGCCTACCGCGACCCGGAGTTGGGCGCCCTGGCGCCGATCCGCGTGGTCAACGTCCTGTTCACGGCCGGTGACGCCAACAGCGGGGTGCAGACCGCCGCGTTCAACCTGCCGAACGACGAACGGGTCATCCGCGACCACGGCTCGAAGCGGGTCATGCTGAAGAACGTCCAGGAAGCCAAGTTCCAGCGCGTGCTGACGCCGATATCCGCACTCGCGCTGCCGTCGAGCGAGCGCGGCGACATCGCGTTCGAGGCGTTCTTCACGCACATCCTGATGCACGAGCTGATGCACGGGCTCGGACCGCATTCCGTCGCGTTGGACGGGCGCGAGACCACCGTGCGCCAGGCCCTGCGGGAGACCTACAGCACCATAGAGGAGGCGAAGGCCGACGTCTCGGGCCTGTGGGCGCTGCACTACCTGATCGACAAGGGCGTCATCGACCGTTCCCTCGAACGCTCGATCTACACTACCTTCCTCGCCTCGACGTTCCGCTCCATCCGCTTCGGGATCAACGAGGCCCACGGCCGCGGTGTGGCGATCCAGCTCAATACCTTCCTCGACGCCGGCGCGGTGACGGTCGGACGGGACGGGCGGTTCCGTGTGGACCACGCGCGCATCCGCGATGCGGTGGAGGGCCTGACGAGCCGCCTGATGACGATCCAGGCGCAGGGGGACTACGAAGAGGCGAATCGCTTGCTCGAGACGCTGGGCGTCGTGCGACCGGAGGTACAGCGCATGCTCGACCGGCTGGGCGGCGTGCCGATCGACATCCAGCCGCGGTACGTCACCGCGGAACGACTCGCCACCGGCTTCTGACTTCGCGACGGGGAGGCACCGACCGATCGTCGATCAAGGGCGTGCCCCCCCTCGGGGTCTCCGACGTCCGCGCCTACGCCGTCTTCGCCGCCGCCGGCCCGAGCACGCGCTCCTCCATCAGCTCCTGGGCGCGGGCGAAGAAATCCTCCTTGGAGATGATCCCCGCGTCGACGTCGGCCAGGATGGCGCGCTGCGCGGCGTACTCGGTGTTCTGGATGCCGACCTTGCTCTGCAGCAGGCGCCACGCCTTGCGCCGCTCGACGCAGAACAGGACGAGCTGACGCGACAGCTTCATCGTCACCGGCTTGTTGCCCTTGGCCGGCAACGTCTTGATGTAGACGCCGAAGTCGGGCACGTAGGCACGGTGCTCCGGATCGAGATGCCGCCGGTGCACGACGTCGTTCTGGGTCAGCCGCACCAGCATGTTCTCTAGCGGGATGAGCTTCGCGGCCTCCTCCTCCCTGACCTTCTTGAGGTGGTTGCGGAAGCGCGCCTCGGTGGCGCACCAGTGGGCCACGGTGTAGCGATAGGGCTCGCCGGTGGCCTTGAACTTCGTCTTGTACCAGTCACCCTGCAGGTTGGGGTTGCCCTTCAGGTCGAGCGCCTCCTGGTACGTCTCGCCCATCCGGGGATTGAAGACGAACTCCGGCGCACCGCGCGAGTCGCGCACCCGCTGCGCCTGGTCGAGGGCCATGTCGTCGCCGACGCCGTGCTCCGGCTGGCAGGTGGTGAAGCACTGCAGGAACGCGGTGCCGCGGTAGTCGAGCGCGTCGAGAATGGCCCGGAACAGCTTCGGCGCGTTGGCGATGGAGACCTGGGCGACGAAGGGCGAGCCGTGGCCGGCGAGGAAGGTCTCGGCAACCGTCTTCTTCTCGACGCACTTGCCCTGGCTGGCCGCCCCGAACGCGTTCATGTCTCCGCCGCCGAGCATCGGGGTCGAGTCCGAGTTCTGGCCGCCGGTGTTCGAATAGACCTGCGTGTCGAGCATCAGCGCCTTCACGTTGGGCCGGTTCTGCAGAACCATCTTCGAGACGTTCTGGTAGCCGATGTCCCCCATCCCGCCGTCGCCGCCGACGATCCAGACGCGCGGCATCTCGTCGATCTCCGTGTCGGTCATCAGGTTGTCGGAGAAGTGGGTGAGTTCGTAGTAGCGCTGCTCGTCGATGATGCCGTCCTCGCGCTCGAGTAGCGACGTGGCGAGCCGCTCGGGAATCACCGACCGGCGGCCGTGGTCCACGATGAAGCTCTCGCCGATCAGCCAGCCGATGGTCGAGCCGTCCTGGAACAGCGAGTTCATCCAGGGGTAGGGGTGCGGGTTGTTCGGCGGGGTGGAGCCGTACACCGTGTTGCAGCCGGTGTGCGCGGCCATCGCCATGACCGACTGACCGTTCGGCAGCCTCCCGTCGAGCGCTTGCAACTCCTGGTGATTGAAGGCCTCCTGCCGCATGATGGCGGTGATGGCGCCGACGACGTCCTCGTTCGAGATGGGGCCGTGGGCCTCGAGGCGGGCCGTCGTGTCCTCGTCGGTGTCGCCGCCGAGCCCCATCAGGGCGTGGGCCACGGTGCGCACGAACAGCTTGTGCTGCTCGGGATCGCGCTCCGCCAGCGCGGCGAGCCGTGCCGGACCATCGGCCTCGAGCTGGGTCGCCAACCGGCGCAGGCGCTCCGCCTTCTCGTGGAAGATCGGCCGCAGGTACGCCTCGGTCACGCCGGCGATGGCCCGCAGGACGCTCTTCTCGCCGCAGCCGGCGCAGGCGCCGTCCCCCGAGACCAGCGCGTCGTAGTTGCGGCGGACCATCATGAGGTTGCGCAGCGTCGCGGTCTTCGAGTCGGTCGGGTTCTCGTTGTTGTAGAGGCCGAGGTACTTCTGCGAGGTGTCCGGCAGCAGGTCGAGAAACGCGGTGCCGGTCTCGTGGTCGGCGTTGACCTGCTCGGTCTCCTGCACCATCCTCAGCGCATCGTGGTCGCCGCAGGCGGTCACGCAGGCCGCGCACCCCTTGCAGAGATCGGAGACGAAGATCGAGAAGATGCCGCCGCTGCCGGGGTTCTTGCGCTCGGCCGACTTGAAGATGGCGTTCACCTTGTTGTAGGCGAGCGGCTGCTTGTCGATGACGTCGAAGAACTCGTTCTTGGCGGCCTCCGAGAAGCCGTTCAGGTTGTTCGTCACGTCGCGGATGATCTCCGGCAGCGGGGTCAGAACCTTCGCCTTGACCGCCTCGTTCATCGCGACGCGGGTCCGCTGCTCCATCTCCGGCACGGCCGCGAGCATCCTGCTCCGCTCGCCGTCGTCGGTGACGTAGTTGGTGATGGCGGTCCGCAGAACCATGTCGATGTCCTGCGAGCAGTTCGGGAGCGCCGTGTCCGGGCAGACCGAGATGCACTCCATGCACTGCGTGCAGTTCTCGGCGATGAAGAGCGGGGTCTCGCGGCGCGCGACGTACTTCGACGCGGTGTCGCCGCTGCCGGCCGCCATCACGCCCATCGCGGCGAGCGGCGAGGCGGGCTGGTCGTAGCCGTAGTCGGAGCGGAACTCGTTGTCGAAGCTCGCGACCTGCGTGACCGGCGTCCGCTCCTCCTGTCCCTCCGGAATCTCGTGCGAGCGGCACGTCGCGCAACCCTCGCCCCCGCCGTTGCTCGGCATCGCGGCCAGCGGCAGGATCGGCAACCCGCGCAGGGTCGACCGGTCGGCCGCCTCGATCTCGCCGATCGCGATCTCGCGCACCCGGCCGAAGCCCTGGGTCATGACCTCCATGTTCGACTGCACGACCGCATCGCCGAGCCGGCCGAACTTCTTCTTGTACTGCTTGTGGACGACCTCCTCGAACTGCTCGCGGCTGATCTCGAACTCCTCGAGCAGCGGCGAGACGGCAAAGAAGGCGCCGAGGAAGGCGTTGCCCTGCATTCTGAGCTGCAGGTCCGGCCGGTTGGTCGCCTTGCGGGCGATGTCGAAGCCGGGCAGGGTGTAGACGCGAATCTTGTGCTTGATGATCTGCGAGCGCGCCCAGAGGGGCAGCCGCTCCCAGGCGTCCTTCGGCTCCTCGTCGGATTCCCAGATCAACGCGCCGCCCTCGGAAATCCCATCGAGGGGATTGCAGTGGGTGAACGCCTTCGGGTCGCAGCAGAGCACCACGCCGACGTGGCGCAGGTCGCAGTTGACGCGGATGCGCTCCGGTGCGACGACGAGGAAGTAGGAGGTCGGCGCCCCCTTCTTCTCGGAGCCGTACTTCGGGTTGGCGCTGACGTGGATGACCTCCTTCGGCCGGCCGTACTCGTCGACGTCGGTGTTGCGCGCCGACAGGAAGTCGTTGAAGTCGCCGATGATGGCGCCCAGGTTCTTGCCGGTCGTGATCGCGCCCCACCCGCCGATGGAGTGGAAGCGGACCGCGATGGCCCCTTCCGGCAGCAGCGACGGCGTCTCGTCGGCCTTCACCTCGTAGGGATGCGGCACGCCGAGCACCATGAAAGACTCGCCGTCCGCCGCCGTCCTGCCGTCCGTTCGCGCCCGGCCGCTCGTGACGTACTCGTACGCCCCGATGACCTGCTCGGGCCGGAAGTCGCGCGAGCCGAGGCCGTAGATGCCGTTGAACAGCCGCGGCATCCGGTCGGGCGTCACCTCCGGGAAGCCGGCCTCGACCGGCTGCCCGTTCAGCTTCAGCGCCTTGTTCAGCGCGGTGCGGGTGTCGCGCCCCATCGGGTTGTCGCCGGCCAGCGGCTCGTCGGTCCGCTCGATGATGATGACGTTCTTCTTGCCGGCCAGCGCCTCGACCAGCGCCCGCTCCGGGAAGGGCCGGAAGACGTTCAGGTGGACGGACCCGACGCTCGCGCCGCGCGTCTGGCGCAGGTAGTCGACCGCCGCCTCGCAGTTTTCGGCAGCCGAGCCGAGCGAAAGGAACACCGTGTCTGCGTCGTCCGCCTTGTACTGCGTGACCAGCCCGTAGTAGCGGCCGGTCAGCCGGCCGAACTCGGTGTGGGCCTCTTCCAGGAACTGAAGGATCGGCTCGACGAAGTTGTTGCGGCGGGCAGCGACGCCCTGCATATAGTGCTCCTGGTTCTGCACGGGTCCGAGGAGCACGGGGTTGGTGAGGTCGATCATGCGCGGCACGCGGCGGCGGGTCGGGCCGTAGAGCGTGCGCTGCGCCTCGGTCGGACACTCGATGATGTCCTCCGGCGCCCCGAGGAACTCGCGGATGAGCTCCGACTCGTGGCGGTAGAACGTGCGCTCGAGGTGCGACGTCAGGAACCCGTCCTGCACGTTCATCCCGGGGGTCAGGCTGAGCTCGGTGACGCGGCGCAGGATCAGCGCCTGGTCGGCGGCCTGCTGCGCATCCTTGCCAAACAGGATGATCCAGCCGACGTCGAGCGCGCCGTACACGTCGTCGTGCCCGCAGTGCACGTTCAGAGCGTGCTTGGTCAGCGCCCGCGCCACGACCTCGACCACCATCGTCGAGGCCTTGCCCGGCGCGTGATAGTACTGCTCGATGCCGTAGACGATGCCCTGCCCCGAGGTGAAGTTGACCACCCGGCGGCCGCACACGGAGTAGGCGATTGCCCCGCCCTGCGCGGCGTGCTCGCCCTCGGCCTCGACGGCCAGCGTGTTGCGCCCGAAGACGTTCAGGCGCCCCTCCGCGAAGGACTGCTGGTACAGCTCGCCACCCTCGGTCGACGGCGTAATCGGATAGAAGATGCCCGCGTCGGCGATGCGCGCCTCGGTGTGGTACGACACGAGCTGGTTGCCGTTGGCGGTGATCCGCTCGCCGGGATACTTGGGAAGAGTGCTCATGGAGGTTCTCCAGGGATTTCGGAATCGGTCAGGCCGCGTCAGACAGCCATACGCAGCAGACCGACGGGCGCACCGGTCCACGGCCCACCCGCATTGTAGCGACCGCGAGGCCGCGCGGCAACGATCCGTCCTCCATCGGGCGGCCCGAGACGATTCTAGTAAGATCGCTGCATGCTGCCCACCTCTCTGGGGGGCCTGCGTCGGGCGGTCGACAAAGGCAAGATTCCCCACCGCAGCGTCAAGCAGGAGCTTCGCGACAATCTGATGAGACGGCTGCGGAACGGCGAGCCGCTGTTTCCCGGCGTCATCGGCTACGACGAGTCGGTCGTGCCGCAGGTGGCCAACGCCATCCTCTCGCAGCACGATTTCGTCCTGCTCGGCCTGCGGGGCCAGGCGAAGACGCGGCTGATACGGGGGCTGGCGGAGCTGCTCGACGAGACGATCCCCGTCGTTCCGGGGTGTGACATCAACGACGATCCGCTCGCCCCGATCTGCGCCGCGTGCCGCGCCCGCGTCCAGGAGGAGGGAAACGACCTGCCCGTCTCGTGGCTCGATCGCTCCATGCGCTACATCGAGAAGTTGGCGACGCCCGACGTGACGATCGCCGACATGATCGGCGATATCGACCCGATCAAGGCGGCAGCGGCGGGACGCCGGCTCTCGGACGAGCTGACCGTCCACTACGGGCTGGTACCGCGCGCCAACCGCTGCATTTTCGCGATCAACGAGCTGCCGGACCTCGCCGGCAAGATCCAGGTCGGCCTGTTCAACATCCTGCAGGAAGGCGACATCCAGATCCGCGGCTACCCCGTCCGCCTGCGGCTGGACCTCGCCATGACGTTCACCGCCAATCCCGAGGATTACACCGCCCGCGGCAAGATCGTGACCCCCTTGAAGGACCGCATAGGGTCCGAGATCCGCACGCACTATCCGCGCACCCGCCACGAGGCCATCGCCATCACCGAGCAGGAAGCCTGGGTCGTTCGCGGCACTGCAACCGATGTGCTGATGCCGCTCTACGTACGCGAGGTGGTCGAGGAGGTCGCCTTCCAGGCAAGGGCGAACAACAAGATCGACGGCCGCTCGGGCGTGAGTCAGCGGATGCCGATCACGTGCATCGAGAACGTGGTGTCGAATGCCGAGCGTCGCGCGCTGGCGGCCGGCGAGACACCGGCGGCCCGCATCACCGACGTCTATGCGGCGCTGCCCTCGATAACCGGCAAGTTCGAGCTGGAGTACGAGGGCGAGTTGCGCGGAGCCGATGCCGTGGGGCGCGAGTTGATTCGCGCCGCGGTCGGCGCCGTCTTCGGAGGCTGGTTCGACGGTGTCGCCACGCACCAGGTGGTCGAGTGGTTCGAGATGGGCGGCACCTTGCAGGAGAGCGACACGACGTCGTCCGAGGCGTTCCTTGCGGACGTCGCCGAGATCCACGGCCTGCGGGAACTGGCCGCGCACGCCGGCGCCGCGGCCGGCGACCCGCCTCCACGCATTGCCTCGGCCGTCGACTTCGTGCTCGAAGGACTTTGCGCGCAGCGCAAGATCAGCCGTAGCGACGGCGGCGGCTACGAAGCGGTTCCGAAGCCGGCCTCTCGGAAACAGGCGGCCAAGCCGGTCTTCGACTCCCGGCAGCCGCCACCGCGGCGCGACAAGAAGAACTACTACAACTGACGCGGGCAGATGCGCTATCGGTACACGCGCTACACGGGCGAGGATCTCGAGGGCATCGACCTGGACGAGTTGATTTCGAAGCTCTCCCGGCTGCTCCTTTCCAGCGGCTTCGGCAACCCGCACGGCCCCGACGACAGCCCGGCGGACGAGGACGGCGATCGCAGCCTGCAATCCCTGCACGACGCGGTTCTCGATGCGCTGCTCAACGGCGGCCTGCTTTCCGACGACGCTCTCCAGCGCCTGCTGGGGGATCCGGCTGACGCCGATCAGGCGGACGGTCGGTCGGAACTCGAGGAGTTGATCCAGAAACTGATTGAGCAGATGGCAGCCCAGGGCTACATCTCGTTGGAGTCCGGCGAACCCGCCGCCGGCACGGGCACAGGCCCGGGCCGTGATGCACCCCCCGCGCACTTCCGGGTGACCGACAAGAGCCTCGATTTCCTCGGCTATCGGGCGCTGCGCGAGCTGCTTGGATCGAGCGGGCGCAGCAGCGTCGGCCGACACGACACGCGGGAGCTCGCCACCGGCGTGGAGGCGGGAGGAGCTTCGAAGCCGTACGAGTTCGGAGACACGCTGAACATCGACGCCAGCGGGACGATCGTCAACGCGGTACGACGGGCGCCAGCCGGCGCGGCCGGCACCATCGACGTGAACTACCAGGATCTGATGGTCGCACAGGGGGAGTACCAGAGCTCCTGCGCGACGGTGCTCATGCTCGACTGCAGCCACAGCATGATCCTGTACGGAGAGGATCGCTTCACACCGGCCAAGCAAGTGGCGCTGGCCCTGTCCCACCTGATCCGCAGCCAGTACCCGGGGGACGCGCTCAACGCCGTCCTGTTTCACGATTCCGCGGAAGAGATTCCGCTCAAGCAGCTCGCACGGGTGCGCGTCGGTCCCTACTACACGAACACCCGCGAAGGGCTCCGCCTGGCGCGCCGCATCCTCGAACGCCAGCGCAAGGACATGCGTCAGATCGTGATGATCACCGACGGCAAGCCCTCCGCCCTTACGCAGGCCGACGGGCACATCTACCGCAACGCGTTCGGCCTCGACCCGATGATCATCCGGGAGACGTTCGCCGAGGTGGCCAACTGCCGCCGCGCCGGCATCATGATCAACACGTTCATGCTGGCGCGCGACTACGAGCTGGTGAGCTTCGTGCGCCGGGTGGCGGCCATCTGTCGAGGCAAGGCGTACTTCACTACGCCGTACACCCTGGGACGCTATGTCCTCATGGACTACCTCGACAAGAAGACGAAGACGGTGCACTGAGTGCCAACCGCCACGCTGCCCGACCGGATACCGATCTTCCCGCTCCCGAACGTGGTGCTGTTCCCGGACGTCTACCTGCCACTGCACATCTTCGAGCCGCGCTACCGCGAGATGGTGGCCGACACCATCGACCGCGACCGGTTGATCGGGATGGTGTTGCTCCGGGACGGCTGGCAGCGACACTCCGGCCCGAATCCGCCGATTTTCACGATCGGCTGCGCGGGACACATCACCCACGTCGCGTCACTTGCCGACGGGCGCTACAACATCGTGCTGCGAGGAGTCCAGCGCTTCCGGGTACAGGGTGAGGACCATTCGAGGCCGTACCGCATCGCCACGGTCGAGATCCTGCCCGATCGTCCCATTGCCGGGCGACAGGACCGCTTGCGGGCGGGCCGGCAAAGGCTGGAGAACCTGCTCGGCCGGCAGGCGCCGGAAGCCGCGGCAACCTCCCGGATACCCCCGGGCATGGCCGACGCCGAGTTGGTCAACGTCCTGTCCCAGTATCTGGAGTTCGAGCCGATCGAGCGGCAGGCGCTCCTGGAAAAGGACGACCCCTGCGAACGGTGCGCTGCGCTGATCGACCTGCTGGAGATGCGCCTGCTGACCCACGGCACACCGTTCTCGAGCGCAGGCGTGCAGTAGGACTGCCGACTACGCGCCCACCACCTCGCGCCCGAGACGGCGGGCGATGTGCTCGACGACGACCCGGCCATGAAACCGGCCGTTCTCGATGAACACCTCGCCCCGATTGGCCCCGGCGACCACTGCGCCGGCAAGGTAGAGACCGGGCACGTTCGTCTCGAATGTCTCCGGGTCGTGCCTTGGCACGTTGTTGGCCGCGACCTCGATGCCCGATCCGCGCAGAAAGTCCAGGTCGGCCAGATAGCCGGTCAACAGAAAGACGCCTTCGGCGGGGAGCGCATCGCGCACACCATCCCGCTCGACGACGACCTCCCGCGGCCGGATCTCGACGATGCGGGTCTCGAACCGCGCCGCGATCGAACCTTCCTTGATGCGGTTCTCGATATCCGGCTTGACCCAGTACTTGATGGACGAGCCGAGCTCGGCCCGGCGATGCACCAGCGTGACGTGCGCCCCGCTCCTGTGCAGGTCGAGGGCCGCCTCGGCCGCGGAGTTCTTGCCACCTACGACCACCACCGGCTTGCGGTAGAACTCGTGCGGCTCCGTGTAGTAGTGGGAGACGTGCGGCAGGTCCTCGCCAGGGACGCCGAGCTGGTTGGGGTGATCGTAGCAGCCGCTGGCGATGACCACGGTTCGGGCGTGCCACGTCTGTTCGACGTGCGCGTCGTGTGTCGTCCGGACCGTGAAGACGTCATCGTCTCCGCGGCGGATCGCGGTCACCGAGTAGCCGAAATCGATGGCCAGCTCGTAGGCATCGACGACACGCCGGTAGTACCGCAACGTCTCGTCCCGCGTCGGTTTCCCGTGCGGCGTGACGAACGGCAGGCCGCCGATCTCGAGCAGGTCCGGCGTGGTGAAGAACACCATCTGGCCGGGAAAATGGAAGAGCGAGTTGACCAGCACACCCTTCTCGAACGCGCGAAAGTCGAGGCCGGCCTGCTTGGCCGCGATTGCGGCGGCAAGGCCCGCCGGCCCGGCACCGACGATGATGAGATCCTGAATTGACTTCATGCCTGCGTACTTCGAGCTATCGGGACAGGTACTCGAGCTTCATCTCGCTGACGATCGCGACCGGCCGCCCCGGTGACCAGATGCGCTCCAGATTGCCTTCGATGCCGGTCAGCTCCAGGGTCTGGCCCACGAGGACCACCTGGTCCAGGTCGGCCGGGATTGTAACGAACACCCGTTCCACTCCGGTGGGCGCGACCGCCTTGAGCCCATCCGGGCCGGCGCCCCCACCGACCCGGTCGAACAGGTCGTCCGCGGTCCTGAACTCGTTCAGAACGTAACGCCGTGCGAGCACGTCCCCCACCGGTGAAGCGACCGCCACCTCGGCCAGATAGCGCACGTACGCGCGGCCCCGCCTGACGTCGTCCTCGGAATAGGTGTGGCGGTTGTGAAGATTGAACGAGAGCATCGCCTCACCGCGCCGCGGCGGGAGGACGACAGTGATTCCCAGGGTGGGATCCTGCTGGGCAAGGACGTCGCAGAAGACGAGATCCGTCTCCACGCCGATGCCGAGAACCGACGGACAACGAACCTCCACCGATTCGACGAGGTTCCCCTGCCCGCCAGCGGCCGGCGTCGCGACCCCGGCCGCGATACCTGCCAGCGCCGGCCAAATCCACCCCCGGATGCGCAACCGTCTCATGTTGGCGCCACCTCCCCGGCTCCGGCTGCGACCCGGGCCGGATCCAGCGCGGCTCGCATGTCGCCACGCAGCTTGAGCAGCTCGAGGAACTCCATCCGCGTCCGGGCGTCCGACCGAAATGCGCCACGCATGGCGCTCGTAAGAGCGAAAGCGTTCTGCTTCTCGACGCCGCGCATCAGCATGCACAGGTGCGTCGCCTCGATCACGACGCCGACGCCGAGCGGGTCGAGCTTGTCCGAGATGACTTCCGCAATCTGATTGGTCAATCGCTCCTGGATCTGCAGCCGGCGGCTGAACACGTCGAGGAGACGAGGGATCTTGCTCAACCCCACCACCCGGTCGCGTGGAAGGTACGCGATGTGGCATTTGCCGAAGAACGGCAGCAGGTGATGCTCGCACAGACTGTAGAAATCGATGTCCCTTACGATCACCATCTCGCTGCCGCCGACCGTGAAGAGTGCGTTGTTCAGCACGGCGTCGATGTCCTGACCGTACCCGCTGGTCAGAAACTTGAGCGCTTCCGCCACGCGGACGGGCGTGCGGGCCAGACCCTCGCGGGTCGGATCCTCACCGACCTCGGCCAGCAGCGTCTCGACCGCTGCCTTGACGCGTCCCTCGTTCATCGGCAGCGACATCAGTACGTGTAGAAACCCCGGCCGGTCTTTCGGCCGTGCCATCCGGCCAGGACCATTCGCTTCAGGAGCGGCGGCGGCGCGTACCGCGGATCCTTGAACTCGTCGAACATGATTCCGGCAATGTAGCAGGTCGTGTCGAGCCCCACGAAATCGAGGAGCGTGAACGGGCCCATCGGGTAACCGCACCCGAGTGACATGGTCTTGTCGATGTCCTCGATGGTGCCCACTCCCTCCTCGTGGGCACGGATCGCGTCGAGCAGGTACGGAATGAGGAGCCGGTTGGCGATGAACCCGGGCCGGTCCGGCGCAGTTACCGGATCCTTGCCGACGCTGCGTCCGAAGGCGAACACACCGTCGCAGGTCTCGTCGCTGGTCGCGAGCCCCCGAATGACCTCGACCAGCTTCATGATCGGCACCGGACTGAAGAAATGCAGCCCCACGAACCGGTCCGGGCGTCGCGTCTGCGCCGCCAACTCGGTGATGCAAAGCGACGACGTGTTGCTCGCAAAGACGGTCTCCGCCCGAACCAGCCCCTCCAACGCCCCGAACACCTCACGCTTGGCGTCGATGTCTTCGACGATCGCCTCGACAATCAGATCGCAGTCCGCCAGATCCTCGAGCCGGCCGGTGCCGCTGAGATTGGCCAACGTGCGATCCCTGTCCTCCGCCGCCACCTTGCCCCGGCGGACGCCGGACTCCAGGAAGGACTCGATCCGGCCGATACCGGCGGCAGCAGTCTCGTCGTCCACCTCACGCACTATGGTGCGGTAGCCGGCCTGCGCCGATACCTGCGCGATACCGGAACCCATCAATCCACACCCGACCACGCCGACGGTTTGATAAGCCATTGCGATGCCTGCGCGCTACTTCATGAGACGTGCAAACCTGGATCATAGCAAAGGCCCCGTGCCCGCCCGACGCGACAGGAATCTGCGCCGCTGCTGGGACGCGTATTCCTGGACGGGCCTGGTTGGGCATCAGCGTCCCGCAGAAGAAGGCGGGGCGGGGCGGTGCAGATGTCGCGGGCGGCGGGCCATCAAGGAGCGGTCGCGGCATCCACCTCGGAACGGTCGGGCAAGAGCTCCAGCACCGCGTCGGAAGGCAGATCGAATGCCAGCGTCACGTTCGTGCCGGCGGCGACCAGGCGAACGGAATCGAGCAGGCCGCGCAGTTCCGGACGCGAACCGACCTGCAGGCGGGCAAGGGCGAGGAAGCCCTGCAACAGGTCTCGCAGGTTGCGCCCCGTCTCCTCGTCGCGCGCCACCGCCGTCAATGTCCCGGCCACCCCACCGTTGACCTGGATCCCGACTGCGAATGCCTCGACCTGAGAGACCTGTGACTCCACCTGATCGGGAAGCCACTCGCCGCCGGCCGCATCGTCGAGCCGGCCGACGGTCCACGCCGTGCTCGCGCTGTCGACATGGCTCAGCAGGCCCATCAACGAATCGTTCGAGTCGACACCCCCTCCCCCGGAGGGCAGGTCGACGGTGCGCCTGACGATCGGCTCCGACCCGATCGCGATAACCCCGGACTCGAGGAACGCCATCGCCACGGGCTCTCCTGCGATGGTGATCAAACGGCGCCCCCGATAGTCGCTGGCGGCTCCGCCATGCTCCAGCGCCAGCGCTTCGAGCCGCTCGGCGTCGAAACGCCCCGACAGAATCGCGATGCCGCTCGTTTCGTTCGAGCCGTCCGGAACGATTCCACCCACCACGTACTCGATGTCCCGCTCGATGTCGATGCCGGTCCGTTCCTGGAACTCGCGCTGCCCATCCAGCTCCGGCTGGATCTCGCGCAGACGCCGCCGGAGATCCGTGTCCATCACCTCGCGGACGTTGGCGAACGAGAGAATGGTCGCCTCCGGCGGAACGTACCGCAGCTCGTCCGGACGCTCCTGCGCCAGCACCCGCGACGGCAGGCTGCTGCTCACCCAAGCCGCCAGCCCTCCCGCCAATCCGACGGTCATGAGACCCGCGCCGCCGAAAAGGACGTACCGGGTGCGCGTTGTCATGCTCATAATCTCCGTAACCAGTATACCGACCGGCCTCGACAAAAGTTCCGCGGGTCACAAGGGTGCAAGGGCCCATTGGCGCCGGGATCGTGCCGGTGCCCCGCGTCTACTGTCCGAGCACGTACTCGCGCCTCCCGACCACGCGAATCGCCGCCGCCAACGCCGCCGCCCCGATGATGGCGAGCGCCCCCAGGTTGCCCCCCGTGCCCAGGGGCGTCTGCACCGAAGTCAGCGCCGCCTGGATCACGCTGAGCGCGTCGCCCTGCGGCATGGCGTGCGGCGCCAATCCCTGCAGGTAGTAGGCGACGCTGAGGTACTTCATGTATCCAGGCAGAACGACGACGATCGGCTCCCACCCGAACACGAACACGATTCCGGTCAGGAGCGGACGCCTGAACCAGGCCCCCACGAGTGCAAAGACCGCACCGTACACGGCGAGCCCCGTTCCGATGAGTCCGAGATCGAGCAGCAGGACCGGGAAGTTCCGGCCGATGCTCCCCCCCAGCAGCGGGACGACCAGAAAGTAGACCAGCATCACGGAGGGCAGTACGACCACGGCGGTGCAGACCAGGTAGGCCAGGTACTTGCCCGCCAGGACCGCGCCGCGCGCGACCGGCCGGGTGAACAGGTAGGTAATGGTCCGATCCTCGACCTCGTCCGCAATCAGCGCGGTGCCGTAGAACACGCCGAGCACCGGCACCGTGAAGCGCAAGTAGAACGTCCAGATCATGAGGCCGAAGATATCCGGCCCATCCAGGCTCACCGGACGTCCGTCGATGCGCCCCACTCCCCCGTCGAAGACCGGCAGTGCCGCGAGAACCCTCAGCAGCACCGCAATCAGCACCGGCCCCCCGGCGACCAGGGCCATGAATAGTGTGCGCCGCGACCAGAGCATCTGGCCGATGCCCAGATCGAAGACCCGCAGCGCGGCGCCCCGGAAACTGGCAATCGAATCGGCCATCAGTGCTTGACCAGATAAGAGAAGACCGCCTGCAGGTTGTCGTCCGGAGAGGTCACGTCCCGGACCGCGCCGGCCTCGTCGCCGGCCGCGAGCGCCGTCAACTCGGCGTAGAAGGCATCCGGCCGGTTCGTCTGAGCGATCACGGCGCCGTCCTGCAACTGCATGGCGATGACGTGCGAGTAGCCGAGCAGATGGCGCGCGAGCCGGCGAGGATCGTCGGCGGAGATGCGTACGGTATGCGGGTGCTCGTCGATGAGGTCGCGGATCTGGTGGACGTTTCCCTCGGCCAGGATGCGCCCGTTGTTCAGCAGCAGAATGTTCGACGTCATAAGCTCGACCTCGTGCAGGACGTGGCTCGAGACGACGACGCTGCGTCCGTCGCGGCCCCATTGCTTGATCACGTCGATCACCCGGCGGCGTCCGAGCGGATCCAATCCGGCGAGCGGCTCGTCGAGCACCAGCAGCTCCGGCTCGTGCGCAATCGCCTGCCCCAGCTTGAGCCGCTGCCGCATCCCCTTGCTGTAGCTGCCGATCTTCCTGTCCGCGGCGGCCGCGAGACCGACCGTCTCGAGCGCTTGCCCGGCGACCAGCACGGCGCGACGAGCCTCGAACCCACCCAGACCGAGCAACGCCGTCAACCAGTCCCGTCCAGTCATCCGTTCGTAGAACGCGTCGTGATCCGGGCAGTAGCCGATGCGACGGTACGCTGCAGGATTGCCCCAGATCGGCTCGCCGAGCACCCGCACCTCTCCCTGACTCGGCTTGAGCTGCCCGGTCACCAGCTTCAGCAGAGTCGACTTGCCGGCGCCGTTGGGCCCGAGCAATCCGCTGATACCCGGCGGGATGGCAACCGTGACCTCATTGAGTCCGATGACCTGTCCGTACCACTTGGAGAGGCGCCGGGCCGCGATTACCGGCGAGCTCACGTAACGACCTCCACGCCGCGCACCCGGTGGACAAGCACCCAGGCAGAAACCGCGATGATCGCCGCAACTGCCGCGAGGGACACACCCCACGGCGTGTCGTAGCGCGGCTCGATGCGGAAGATGACGTCCCCCACCTGCGCCAGGTTTGCACTGAAGGACACCCATGACAGGCCCGTGCCGCCGGTTACTCCCCGCAGCGTCTGGAACACCGCCTCGGAGAAGATCAGCGCGCCGGCGAAGAGCATGCCGACGTAGCGCGCGCTCGTGGACAGGGATGACAGCGCCAGCACGGTGATCGACGCAAGCAGCACTTGCAGGAAGCCGAAAAGCGTGATGGCGGGAATCAGGAAGGCGTGCTCGCGCACGAACGACAGGCTGCCGGTGAACATCGTCTGCAGCACCAGCAACAGGACCGCCGGAACCCAGGTGACGAGAGCCAGGAACACCATGACGACGGCAAGTTTGCCCGCGATGTACTCGACCCGCGTCAGCGGCTTCGACAGGTAGATCTGCAGCGCATTGGCCCGGCGGTCGTTGGCGATCAGCCCGGTGCCCGCGTAGACCGCCACGACGAAGACGAAGAACCCCTGCTGGTCGAAGAAATCCCTGAAGGTCGCCGGTGAGGGTGCGATCACGTCCGCCTGGGGGACGTTGGCGGCGAGGTAGAACATGACCCCGCGGACGAAGAACTGCAACCATGCGAACAGGAGCACGAACAGGAACGGGCGGGCCGACAGCATGTTCCGGAGGCCGGCGCCGGCGATGACGGCCCAAGCCTGGCCGGGGGGCCTGCGGGTCCCCGCGTAGCGCGCGTAACCGTGATAATGAATGGGCATCAGGGCTCGTCGACCACCCGCGCGAAGACATCCTCCAGGGTCTGCTCGCTCGGGCGCAGGTGACGCACCTGCACGCCGTGCTGCACCGCCAGGGCAAACAGGTCCCGCGCCCCGCGGTCCTCGCCGATCAGCACGCGCATGAGGTCGGCGGCCGGGTCGTGGCACTCGACACCCGCCGCACGGAGCCCGGCGACGAACCGCGCCACGTCGCCCTTGACGCGGATCTCGAAGACGCGGCGGCTGGACGCCTTCAGCTCGGCGATCGGCCCCTGGGCGACGACCCGTCCCTGATGCAGGACCACCACCCGTTCGCACGTCGCTTCGACGTCCGGCAACACATGCGACGAGAGGATCAGGTTGACCCCCTTGCGGCCGCTTAGATCGCGCACGAGGTCGAGCATCTCCTCGCGTCCTCGCGGATCCATCCCGTTGGTCGGCTCGTCCAGGAACAGGAGATCGGGATCGTGGACGAGCGCCTGGGCCAGCTTGATGCGTTGCTTCATGCCGGTCGAGTACGTGTCGACCGCGCGGTACCGGGCCTCGCCGAGTCCCACGTACTGGAGCACGGAGTGAGCGCGTTGCATGGCGTCGGCGGCCGGCAGCCCGGCGAGTCGGCCGCAATAGGCGACGAGAGTGACCGCATTGACGCCCGGGATGTGCGCCTCCGACTCCGGCATGTAGCCGAGTCGCGCCCGGATTTCGAGGGGCCGGTCGACCACATCCATGCCGAGCACCTGCATGCGTCCGCTGTCCGGTCGAACGAAGCCGAGCAGCGCCTTGAGAAGTGTGCTCTTGCCGGCGCCATTCGGACCCAGCAGCCCGACCGCCCCCGGCAGAAAGTCCGCGTCGACACCGTGCAACGCATGCCGGCGGCCGTAGCTCACGGTAACCGCCTCGAGTCGGGCGGCCAGCCGGACATCTCTCCCGAGATCCCCCGGACCAGTTTCCGGAACCGCGTCCCGCGTTGCCTCGTCCACGTCGAACGACTATACGAGACGCGTGTTGCGCGGGTTCTGCACGCCGCCCACGACACACGTCACAACGAGCCCCGCAGACCCAGCGCGTCGGCCTCCGCCCGCATGAACCCGATTACGTTGGCGATGTGCTCGTCGAGCGGCAAACCGAGCTCCTCCGCCCCCTGACGCAGGTCGTCGCGGCTGACGCCACGGGCGAACGCCTTGTCCTTCATCCGCTTCTTCACGGAGCGGGGCTCGAGGTCGAGGACACTCTTCGTGGGCCGTACCAGCGCCGCCGCGGTAACGAAGCCGGCCAGCTCGTCGCAGGCGAACAGGGTGTGCTCCAGCCGCGACTCGCGCGGAACCCCGCTGTAGTCCGCGTGCGAGAGAATCGCACGGATCATGGACTCGGGCCAACCGCGCTCGCGCAGGATCTCGCCGCCACGGAACGGGTGATCCGACGCGTCGGGCCAACGCTCGTAGTCAAAATCATGGATCAGGCCGACGATGCCCCACGCTTCCTCGTCCTCCCCGAAAATGCGGGCATAGCCGCGGACCGCCGCCTCCACGGCGAGAGCGTGTTTTCGCAGACTGTCACCGGCGGTGAACTCGGTGAGCAGAGCCCAGGCAGCGGCACGTGTCGGCGTCATGATCCAGCCCCCGCAGGCGCACCGCCGCCCGCCGCGCCGCCGAGACCGTTCAGGGCCGTCGGGCTCAGTTGCCCCTCGCTCGCCGCCACGACCGTCGCGACCGCCGCGTCGCCGGTGATGTTGGTCGCCGTACGGCACATGTCGAGAACCCGATCGACACCGAAGATCAGAGCGATGCCCGCGGGGGGCACGCCGATCGCCTCGAGCACGATGACCAGCATGACGATGCCGGCGCTCGGCACCGCTGCCGTCCCGATCGACGCCAGCAGCGCGGTGAAGACGATGGTCGCCTGTGCCCCGACATCGAGTGGAATGCCGAGCGTCTGCGCGATGAAGACGGCCGCCACCGACATGTACACGGCGGTGCCGTCCATGTTGATGGTGGCGCCGAGCGGAAGCGCGAACGAGGCGACCTCCTCCGAGACGCCCAGGTCGTGCTCCGCTTTCTCCATGGTGACCGGCAAGGTCGCCGCACTCGACGAGGTCGAGAAAGCCACCAGTTGCGCCGGCACGATGCCGCGCAGGAAGCGGACCGGAGTGATTGGCGTGAAGAACTGCAGCAGCATCGGATAGGTCAGGAAGGCGTGGATGGCCAATCCGAGCAGCACCGTAAAGCAGTAGAGGCCGAGCGCGCCCAGCAACTGCGCCACGTCGGCCGGGTCGTCGCCGGCCACCGTGGTGATGGTCCCCGCAATCAGCGCGAATACCCCCAACGGCGCGACCTTCAGGATCAAGCCCACGATCGCGATGATGGCGGCGTTGAGGCTCTCGAACAGGTCGAGGAGCGGTTGTGCCCGTGACCGCGGGAGCTGCATGAGGGCCACGCCGAAGAGGAACGCCACGAAGACGACGCTCAGCATCGCTCGATTGTTCGTGGCCGCGCCCAGGATGTTCTCGGGCACCATGTCGACGAGCGGCTGGAGCGGCCCGGCGTCCATCGCCCGGTCGATCAGCTCTTGCCGATCGGCCAGGTCTCCCTGGTAGGTCTCCTGAAGGCTCGTGCGCAGGCTCTCCGGAATCGACCCGCCCGGCTGAATGAGATTCACCAGAACCAGGCCGATGACGAGGGCCACAAGCGTCGTGGCCAGGTAGATCGCTATCGTCTTGCCGCCTATCCGCGACAGCTTCTGGAGATCGGCCAGCGACGCCACTCCGGTGACCAGCGATGCCAGCACCAGGGGCACGGCGATCAGGAGCAGCAGGCGCATGAAGATCGTGCCGAACGGCGCGATCCAGTCACCGGTGAACCCGCCCCAGCCGGCGAGAGCCGCGATGATGCCGTAGACGATGCCGAGTCCCAGGGCGATCAGAATCCGCCAGTGTGTCTGCTGATGCCAGTCCATGGCGTCTACTTTAACGCGCCGCGGGTCTGCACCGTACAGCGGCGCATCCAGGCGCCGCGTGGGCCTCTCGTCAGGAGTCTGCGTTCAAGCGACGGTGCGGACACCCGGGCAGGCCTGGTGGGGCGGCCATCGGAGCCGCCGGCGACGTTGCCGGGTCAGGAATCGGGCGCCTCGTCGAGAGGCAGCGACGCCTTCGCGTTGAGATCGAGAGAAGCCGTGACCCCGGCGTGGAGCCTCCGCAGTCCGGCCGCGCCGATCATCGCGGCGTTGTCGGTGGCCAGGGCCAACGAAGGCAGGAACAGCGGCAACCCGTCCCGTTCGGCCCGCGCCGCGGCGTCCGCCCGCAACCGGGCGTTGGCCGACACGCCGCCGGAGATGCCGACGCTCAGCGCCCCGAACCGACGCGCGGCCAGGAAGGTCCGATCGAGCAAGCTTCTGACGACAACCCGCTGGAAGCTGGCGCAGATTCCCGCGATCTCGCCGTCCGGAAGTCTGTCTTCGCAGCCCAGCGCCTCGCGCCGGCCCTGCACGTGGCGCTTCACCGCCGTCTTCAGGCCGCTGAAACTGAACTCGAGCTGCCGGCCACTACGCGCCGCGGCCAGACCGGCCGGCCGGGTCATCGCCAGACCCGCGTTGCGATCATCGTGCGTCATGCGGGCGAAAGGGAAATCGACCGCGCGGTCGTTGCCGGTGCGCGCTATCCGATCGATTACCGGTCCTCCCGGGTAATCGAGACCGAGAAGCGAAGCGACCTTGTCGTAGGCCTCGCCGGCCGCGTCGTCGCGGGTGCGGCCGATCAACCTGTGCGACAGCCCCTCCTCGCCCGCGGCGGTCGTCAGGTAGAGATTGGTGTGCCCGCCCGAGACGACGAGCACCACGGCCGGCAGCGGCATCCGGCCGCCCTCCACCACGAGTGATTCGATGTGCCCGGCCAGGTGCTGCACCGGCACCAGCGGAACGTCGAGGGAAGCAGCCAGCGACTTGGCGAAAGCGACGCCGACCAGCAGCGAGCCGACGAGTCCCGGCCCCTGGGTCACGGCGATGGCGTCGATAGTCGACCAATCGACCCCGGCGTCTTCGAGCGCGCGTTCGACCACACCGCAAATGTCGCGCACGTGCTGCCGCGATGCCAACTCGGGCACCACGCCGCCCCATTCCCGGTGAATGTCCGCCTGCGACGCGACCACGTTGGAACGCACCGTCCACGGTCGGGCGGGAACGCCGGAATCGGCCACCACGGCGGCGGCTGTCTCGTCACACGATGTTTCGATAGCGAGAATGTCCATCGGCCGCAACAGGTCACTGCTGCCCGTGGATCGCTGCCAGACTCTCGTCGTACGGCGGCCGGCAGACCCCCCGCTCGGTGATGATGCCCGCGACGAACCGGTGAGGAGTGACGTCGAAGGCGGGGTTCCAGACGCCGACGCCTTCCGCCGCCACCCGTGCGGACCCGACGTGCGTGACCTCCCGTGCGCTTCGTTCCTCGATCGGTATGCCGTCTCCATCGGCAGTGGCGAGGTCGATTGTCGACGTCGGAGCCGCCACGTAGAAAGGCACGGCGTGCTCCCGGGCGAGCACCGCCACGGTATAGGTGCCTATCTTGTTCGCCACGTCTCCGTTCGCGGCGATGCGGTCCGCGCCCACCACCACCGCGTCGACCCTGCCCTTTCGGAAGAGCGAGCCGGCCATCCCGTCGGTGACGATGGTCGTAGCGATGCCGTCGCGCAACAACTCCCAGGCGGTCAGCCGACTGCCCTGCAGGAACGGCCGGGTCTCGTCGGCATAAACGGCGATCCGCTTGCCGCCCTCCACGGCGGCCCGAATCACCCCGAGCGCCGTTCCGTAGCCCCCCGTCGCCAGCGCGCCGGCGTTGCAGTGCGTGAGGACGTGGCCGGTGTCGGGCAACAACGCCGCGCCGTGCGCGCCCAGGGCCCTGCAGCAGGCGATGTCCTCGTCATGCACGCGCCCGGCTTCGGCCACCATGAGGCTGTCGATCTCCTCGGGTGATCGGCCCGCCCGCACCGCGTCCGAGAACACTCCCTTCATCCGATCGATGGCCCAGAAGAGATTGACCGCGGTAGGGCGCGTGCCGGCCATCATGTCGCACAGCTTGTAGAACTCGCCGGCGAGCGCCGCGCTGCCCTTCGCGCGACTCTTCCGAACGCCGAGGGCCAGTCCCATCGCGGCCGCCACGCCGATCGCCGGTGCGCCCCGGATGACCATCTTCTCGATGGCGCGGGCTACCTCGCGGGCGGTGCGCAGCTCGACGTAGACCTCCTTGCCCGGCAACTTGCGCTGATCGACCATGACCACGCAATCGTCCTTCCAGTCAACGGTGGGCAGCATGGACAGGATCATACAGTCCGGCCCTCGCCCGTCCGGGTCGGAATCCCCGCCTGCGGCTCCGATTCCCGCCAGCCAGGCCTGTCCGGGCGCTGCGCCGTTCCTACGGCGCAGACTCCTAGAGCAGCACGGCCGCTACCGACGCGTTGATCAGGGTTGCCATGAACCCGGCGAGGAGAGCTCGAGCACTGAGCCGCGCCAGATCGCCGCGGCGCTCGGGAGCCATGCTGCCGATTCCGCCCAACACGATGCCGATGGAGCCGAAGTTGGCGAAGCCGGTCAGCGCATACGCGGAAAGCGTCCGCGCGCGATCGCTGATGGTATCGGCGTACTCGCCGCTCAGCTTGATGTAGGCCACGAACTCGTTCGTGACCAGCTTGGTCCCGAGCAGATCCGCCACCGCCGGCACGTCGCCGCCCGGCACGCCGATGAGCGCGGCGACCGGGGCAAAGACGACCGCGAGGATGCCGGCCATCGAGAGCCCGGGCCGAAAAAGCGCCAGCACGTAGTCGAACATCGCGATGAACGCGAGAAACGCGATCAGCATCGCGGTGACGTTGAAGGCCAGTTGCATGCCGTTGGACGCGCCTCCCGCCGCCGCGTCCACCACGTTGACGTGCTCCCGCGCCGGATTGACCACCACGCGGCCGGCGGTCACCGGATCGCCGGTCTCCGGGAGCAGTATCTTGGCCAAATAGAGGCCGCATGGCGCCGCCATCACGCTTGTGGTGAGCATGGCCGCCGGATCGGCGCCCAAGCTGACGTAGATGGCGAACATGCTGCCGGCGATGGTCGCCAACCCGCCGGTCATGAGCGCCAGCAACTCGGACTGGGTCATCCGCGCGATGTAGGGCCGGACGATGATGGGCGCTTCCGTCTGCCCCATGAAGACGTTGGCTGCCGCCGACAGCGTCTCGGCCCCGCTGGTGCCCATGAGCGGCATCATGGCGCGCGCCAGGAGCCGCACCGCCGCCTGCAGGACGCCCAGGTGATACAGCACGGTGAAGACCGACGACGCGAAGATGATGATCGGAAAGGCGGAAAAGGCGAGCACGAGGCCATTCGGGAACCGCTCCCCCATCGCCACCGGATCGGCCAGGACGCCGAAGACGAACTGCGCACCGACGCTGGTGAACTCCAGGAAACGCGTCACGACGGCGGCCAGCCCGGAGAACAGGGCATAACCCGGCCGTACGCCTCCGACCGCCAGCTTCAGGATCACGACCGCCAGGAATACCTGCAGCCCGAGACCCCAGGCGACGGTGCGCCAGCGAATGGCGGCCACGTTCGCCGAGCAGGCCACCGCCGTCAGAACGAACGCCACGATACCCATGACGGCTCGCAGTCGCCCCGGCAGCCAGTCCATGAACGCGAACGCCGTCAACGCAAGCAGAACGGCGGCAAGACCTGCGCCGGCGCGCAGCCGCCGGGTCTCGTGCATCATCTCCACTCGTCTCTCCTCCCGTGGGACAAGCGTAGCCCGGAACCGTCGCGGGGCCTGACCGGAGGCCCCAGAAACAGGCTGCTATACTGGTTGTTCCCCTCAATTCGCACCGCAACGGAATTCCCGTGACCGATGCCGCGCTCTCCTTCGCCGTCGTCTTCCTCGCCTTCGGAGGAACCGTAGCCTGGCTGGCCCTCGGTGCCCGCCGAGCGGAACCGACCAGCGGCCAGCGCCTCGTTTCCGAACTGCGCCTCGCCCAGTTCGCGGCGCTGCTGCTGGCACTGGCCGCATCCGTTCCGATCGGTCTCGCCCTGGGGCACGACGACGTGCCCGGCACCGGACTTGTCATCGCGATTGCCGCCGGTTACTTCGTCGTGGCGGCCCTGGTCACCACCTGGGAGCCGGTTCGTGCACTCACTACCCTGGCCCTCGCCTGGAGCGCACATGCGGTGACCGACCTCGCGCATGTCGCCGGCCTGCTCCCGCCGGAGATCCTCCCCGGCTGGTACCCGCCCGCTTGCGCGACGTACGACGTGCTCGTCGCCGCACTCTGCTTTCTGCCGGTCCTGCGCCGCTGACCCGTCCGAGGTGAAGCTGCATGCAGCACCGGGACCTGCGAAGCCGTTCTCGGTGCGACGCGGGGTCTGGCCATGGACTGTTAAGCTGTGGACATGACTCGCACCATCGAATCCACGTTCCTCGATAGCGCCCGCGCGAGGCTTTGCATTCATCTGACGGGACAGATTCGTACTTGCCTCGCGGCATTGAAGACCGAGCAGATCTGGTGGCGGCCCAACGAATCGTCGAACGCGATCGGCAATCTCGTCCTCCACTGCGTCGGCTCGACGCGGTTCTACATCGGACACGTCGTCGGCCAACGCGATTTCGTACGGGATCGTCAGGCCGAGTTCGCGGAACGGCGGGAGCTGCCCGCCGCGGAGCTGCTGGCCCGGCTCGATATCGCGACCCAGGAGGCTGACGAGGTACTGGCACGGGTGGCTCCGGAGAGCCTGATCGAGGTCACGGAACGTACCCCGAAGCCGATGACCCTGATCGAGGCGATCAGCCTGCAGTTGACGCACTACGCGCTGCACGCGGGCCAGATCGCCTACGCCACGAAGCTCCTCAACGCCGAGGCCATTCACGAGATCTGGCGCACGACGCCCGGGCATTGAAGCCTGGAGTTCCTCCGGTGACATGAGAGCCGCGCGGAGCCTGGAATCGAACCCCGGCGGGAAGCGGACGACTGGCTTCAGACGACGCGTGTTGACGATCGTGCGGCGCATCCCGGCCGGGCGGGTATCAACCTACGGAGACATCGCGGCACTGGCGGGGCGGCCGCTCGCCTGGCGAGCCGTGGGCAACATCATGCGAGGCTGCGACGAACCGGGGATCCCCTGTCACCGCGTGGTCGGGGCGGGTGGACGACTGGGAGGCTTCGGCGACCCCGGCGTGAAGCGGGGGCTGCTGGCGGCCGAGGGGATCCGCGTGACCGGCGACCGGCTGCACCGCTTCGCCGCCGTCCGCTGGCAGGGTCCGCATCGCCCCTGCCGGTGACCCCACTCGGCCGTCGTCATCAGGTCGCCATCACGTCGAACTGCTCGTGGTGGAGTCGAACGTCCGACTTGACCGTCACACCTCGCCCGAGCACGTGCTCGAGTTCCCGCAACACTTCCCGCTGCTCCTGCTCGAGGACACGCGCAATGTCGGGGTTGACCCGCAGTTGCACGGCGTGGCCGTTCAACTCGGGACCAATCTTGCGAACCTCCGACAGGAGGTCGTAGCAGATGGTTGACGAGGACTTGATGACCGCGCTGCCCGAGCAGTACGGACATGGGTCGGTCAACTGCCGTTCCAGGCTCTGCCGAACGCGCTTGCGGGTGACGATGATGAGGCCGAAGTCGGAAACCTGGATGGTCTTCGAAGGGGCCCGGTCGCGCCGCAACTCCCGCTCGAACGCTTGCGCCACCTTCTGCCGGTTCTTGCGTTCCTCCATGTCGATGAAGTCGGCCACGATGATGCCGCCGAGGTCCCGCAGCCGGATTTGCCGCACGATCTCCTTGGCCGCCTCCAGATTCGTCTTGACGATTGTGTCTTCCAGCCCGCCGCTCCGCTTTCCGACGTAACGTCCGGTATTGACGTCGATGGCGACCAGGGCTTCGGTCTGGTTGATCACGATGTACCCGCCGGACTTCATCCAGACCTTGCTTCGGATCGCCTTGTCGATCTCGGCCTGAACCCCGTACTCCTCGAAGATGGGAAACGTCTTCGTGTAGTGCCGAACACGCTCCACCATGCCCGGCATGATGCGCTCGACCAGCCGCACGACGCGCGCATGCTCCTCGTTGTCGTCGATCCGGATCGCGGAGAAGTCGTCGTTGAGGAAGTCGCGGATCAGCTTCGCGACGAGACTCTCCTCGTGGTGAATCACCGCGGGCGCCCGGAGGGACTCCATGTTGCCGCGCATCTCGGACCAGAGCTCGTGGAAGTACCGCAGATCGCCTTCGATGTCGTCCTTCGGACGCTTTGCCGCGGCGGTGCGAATGATGACGCCGCCGGTGAAGCCGTGCTCTTCGCGAAACTGACGCACGATGCCGCGCAAGCGGCTGCGTTCCTCCCGCGAGTCGATCTTGCGCGACACCCCGATGTTGTCCGCCGTCGGCATGAACACCAGGAAACGCCCCGGAACGCTCGCGTGAGAGGTGACGCGTGCGCCCTTGGTGCCGAGGGGCTCCTTGACCACCTGCACCAGGACTTCCTGTCCCGCCTTCAGCAGGTCCTCGATCTGCTGCGCCGGCTTCTGCGCGGACCGCTGCACCGCTCGAGCGCGCCCGTTGCCGCGGGACCGTCCCGCATCGCCATTCGATTCGCCGTCGGCAGCGGGCGCGTCGTCGCCGTCACCCGACTCGAGGCGCTCGAACTCCTCGACGGTGTCGACGACGTCGGAAACGTAGAGAAACGCGTCGCGCGCAAGCCCGATGTCGACGAACGCCGACTGCATCCC
>CATQHX010000074.1 GCA_958296065.1 Vicinamibacterales bacterium
ATCCCGCCGGAGGACATCTCCAGCAGGCCCCTGCGGTCCTGCCCGGCGCCTGTGTAGGCGCCCTTCGCGTGCCCCGAACAGCTCCCGACTCGAACAGCTCGTCGCCGAGCACGGCGCAGTTGACCGCCACGAAGGCGGCGGCGCGGCGAGGACCCTCCTCGTGGATCGCCCGGGCGATCAGCTCCTTGCCGGTGCCCGACTCGCCCTCGATCACCACCGGGAACGGCGCGCCGGCGACCCGCGGGATCTTCTCCTTCAGGTCCCGCATCGGCGGGCTCTCGCCGACGAGCCGCGCCACGCCGCGCGGTTCGCCGCCGCCCGCACGTCCCCGACTGGTAGGCGTCGCGCCACATCATCCGGCGTCCGCGTAGAGCTCCGTCAGCTCGGCGTCGTTCAGCAACCGGCCCTCGGCCGGCGGCCAGGGCGCGTCGGCGGCCACGGCCACCACGATGCGGTCGGAGTACTCCCGCCGCCGGTAGTCCTCCACGCACCGCCTCGCCTCGCGCACCGTCTCGTGCCGGTGCCCGCAGCACCCGCATTCCTGCCCGAGGGTCGTGTACACATCCGGTCGCTTCGTCATCGCGCTACCTCCCTGAATCGTGGTCACTGGCATCGCTCAGGGATAGAGCAAACTCCGGGCCAACATCAGGATCGCCCGCGGCCGGCTCACTCCGTCACCGGCTTGGCGCCGAGTCGCGGTCACGGTCTCCGGCGGCCGCGCGCGGCGAGCGTTCCGCGGCGCGGGCGCTCCCGCCGCGCGGGCCGTAGCGCAGCGCCGCCTGCTGGTCCTCGCCGATGGCCGTCACCTCCTTGACGTAGTCCACCTGCAGGCGCCGGCCATCGGCGTCGGCCCGGCTCGCCCCGCGGATGCGGTCGTCGAATCCGCGGGCGTATCCCCTGGCCGCCGCGTCGGATTGCAGATATTGCACGGCGTCCCCCGGCCCGCGATCCGACGGACTGCGCGGGGGCCAGCCGGGCGCCTTGCCGCGCCCCGCCGCCGCATCGCCGTACCCGCGGTCGTAGCCCGCGGCGCCGATCTCCCGCAGCGCCGTCTTCAGCTCCGGCTGGACGCGGAGGATCGCCTCCCGCGACACCCGCCCCGCGTCCTTCCAGACGGCCTCCTCGTGGAAGCCGCGCTGGTGGTCGTGCATGCCGCGCATGTACCCGTCGCCGTGCACCTGTTCCAGCACGAACCGGATCTGCTGTCCGGCCGCACCCGGAAAGTGGACCCGCGCGCTCTCGTGGGGGATCGCTGTGCAGGCGGTTGAGCGACGCTTCGTATCCCGCCCGGTATCCGGCCGCGCCCATGTCCCGAAGCACCGCCTTCAGCCTGTCACAGCCCGAATCACATCCCGCCGGCCGGCCCCTCGCGCCGAAACGCCCCGCGTGCCGGCCCGATCGCGTCGTTCGGCAGGAGCGGGCGGCCCGGTATTGCGCCGCCCGTAATGCCGGGAGCGACCCCGGCAAAACCGGCGGTCTTGCGGCGCAATGGGCGTTCCTCCGTCACACCCATCGCGCGGGGTCGCTCCCGGCAAATTGTTCCTTCCAGGAAGGGTGCAGGCGTCGCAGTTTCTGCGACGCACGGCCCGCGCCGGGCCGGCGCGGGGCTACCGAGAGGGCATCTGGGCCGAGTGGTCGCGGCCCGGATTGAAGCGGTCGATATCGAGGCGGGCCATCAGCTTGGAGAGGCCCTGGCGGGTGACGCCCAGCTCGCCGGCGGCGCGGGCGACGCTTCGGTGCCGCCCCAGGGCGTCGCGCACCATTGCGCGTTCGAGGTCCTCGCGGGCCTCGGCGAGCGGCGGCTGCCGCTCGGCGGGAACACCCTTCCGGAAGGCGGCCGGCAGGGCGTCCGGGCGGACGGGGCCGTAGCGCGGCCCGGTGGCGGTGAGGTTGGCGAGCACGTTCTGCAGCTCGCGGACGTTGCCGGGCCAGGGATGCGCGGCCAGGGCCGCCACGGTCTCGCGCGCCAGGGTCGCGCGGCTGCCGGCCGCCTCGGCGACGCCCTTCCAGCGGTGCTCGGCGAGCCGGGCGACGTCCGGCCCGCGCTCCCTGAGCGGCGCGGTGAGCCCGACGACGTTGAGGCGGTAGCGCAGGTCCCTGCGGAAGCGGCCCTCGGCCGCCTCGGCGTCGAGCGGCCGGTTCGTGGCGGCCACGATCCGCAGGTCGAGCCGCTGGGTGCGGTTCTCGCCGAGCCTCCGGATCTCGCCGTCCTGGAGCACCCGCAGCAGCTTGGCCTGCGCGCACGGCGTCAGCTCGTCCACCTCGTCGAGCAGGACCGTGCCGCCGGAGGACAGCTCCAGCAGCCCCTTGCGGTCCTGCCCGGCGCCGGTGAAGGCGCCCTTCGCGTGCCCCGAACAGCTCCGACGCGAACAGCTCGTCACCGAGCACCGCGCAGTTGACCGCCACGAAGGCGGCGGCGCGGGCGAGGCCCCTCCTCGTGGATCGCCCGGGCGATCAGCTCCTTGCCGGTGCCCGACTCGCCCTCGATCACCCACCGGGAACGGCGCGCCGGCGACGCGCGGGATCCTCTCCTTCAGGTCCCGCATCGGCGGGCTGTCGCCGACGAGCCGCGCCACGCCGCGCGGTTCGCCGCCGCCGCGTCCCGACTGATAGGCGTCGCGCCACGTCATCCGGCGTCCCCGTAGAGCTCCGTCAGCTCGGCGTCGTTCAGGTACGGCCCTCGGCCGGCGGCCAGGGCGCGTCGGCGGCGACGGCCACCACGATGCGGTCCGAGTACTCCCGCCGCCGGTAGTCCTCCAGGCACCGCGCCGCCTCCCGCACCGTCGTGTGCCGGTGCCCGCAGCACCCGCATTCCTACCCGAGGGTCGTGTACACGTCCGGTCGCTTCGTCATCGCGTTACCTCCTGAGCAATTCGCTGGCATCATTCAGGGGTAAAGCAAACTCCGCGCCAACGTCGAGATGCTCGCTGGCCGGCCCGCGTCTTCACCGGCTCGGCATCGTGTCGCGGTTACCAGCCCGTGGCGATAGTCGCGGACCCGGCCTGGCCGGGGGTGGTCGAGTTTCGTACACTGAGCGGCATGGCGATGGGCAAGAGACCGGCGGCGCGACAAGGGTCGCCGCTGTGGGTGACGACGGCGGATTTACCGACGAACGCGGGGCATCCATTCTTCGAGCGTCTCAACCGGGTCCTGGAGGATGCAGGTTTCGACGCGTTCGTGGAGAGCCTGTGCGCGGTGTTCTACGCGGCGCGGATGGGCCGGCCGAGTCTGCGTCCCGGGCGGGATTTCCGGATGCTGTTGATCGGCTACTTCGAGGGGCTGTCGTCGGAGCGGGGGATTGCGTGGCGGGTGGCCGATTCGCTGAGTCTGCGGTCGTTCCTGGACCTGGATTTGACGGAGGCGGCGCCGGATCACTCGACGCTGTCGCGTACGCGGCGGCGGATCGACGTGGAGACCCACGAGGCGGTGTTCACGTGGGTTTTGGAGCGGCTGTCCGCAGCGGGTCTGGTTCGGGGGAAGACGGTCGGCATCGATGCGACGACGCTGGAAGCGAACGCGGCGATGCGGAGCATCAAGCGGCGGGACACGGGAGAATCCCACGAAGCGTTCATTCGGCGGTTGGCGGAAGCGTCCGGTGTGGAAACCCCGACGCGGGCGGATCTGGCTCGGTTCGACCGGTCCCGGAAGAACAAGAAGACGTCGAACAAGGAGTGGAAGTCCCCGCAGGACCCGGACGCGAAGATCGCGAAGATGAAGGATGGTCGGACGCACTTGGCCCACAAGGCCGAGCACGGGGTCGACATGGATACGGGGGCCATCGTTGCGGTGACGGTGCAGGATGCCTCGGATGGCGACACGGCGACGCTGCCGGAGACGCTGATCATGGCGGCCGAGCAGGTTGAGGCGGTGCAGCCGGACGGCGCGGGGGTCGAAGAGTTGGTGGCCGACAAGGGCTATCACAGCGACGCGACGCTGGTGGGGCTCGGCGAGGTAGGGGTTCGGAGTCACGTATCGGAGCCGGAGCGCGGCCGGCGCTGCTGGCAGGACAAGCGGACTGGGGAGAAGCCGCCGGAGAAGGCCGCTGCGCAGAAGGCGCTGTATGGAAACCGCCGGCGTGTGCGCGGGCGACGGGGTCGTCGCCTGCAACGGCGCCGCGGCGAGGTGGTGGAGCGAACTTTCGCGCACATGTATGAGACGGGCGGACTGCGTCGGGTGTGGGTGCGCGGTCACGACAATGTCCGCAAGCGGGTGCTGATCCAGGCGACCGCCCGCAACATCGGACTGCTGCTGCGCAGCCAGAACGGCGTTGGTACGCCCGAGAGCCCTGCAGGGGCGGGCTGTTTCGGCGATTTGCCGCCTGTGATCGGGCCTCTGATCGACCGCTGGGGGCCTCTGAGGCGACTCTGGGGGTTCAAATGGACACCGACGGCGCTCGTCGGCTCAATCGCTTATTGCCAAGCTGCCTGAACAGCGGCGCTCAGCGAACAGACTTCTTCAGGCAGGCGCCGCTGTGGCGGAAATCCGGCGCATCGGGCCGGTGTCGATGCTGCCGTCTCGCCAGCGGTCACCCGCGCGCGATGTCCTGCGTTTCGGCGGACGGCGCGATTCGTAGGCAGGTCGTCTCGGAAGAGGGAGGTCACGATGTCGAAGAACGGAATCCTCTGTGCAACGAGATGCTGTTCAAGAGCTAGCTCGTCGCTGTCCAGCGCGTCATCGAGGCGTTGTCGAAAAGAAGACCCCTGCCGGCGGCCGGACTCGGTTTCCGCTAGACCATATCGATTTTCCGCGTCCCGTCCGCCGCATAGTTGTTCGCACGCCGCTACATACCCTGGTGAATGGGGCTAAGTTTGATGTCTCCAAGTAACCCGGCATCGGACACCACTGCACTACCCGGAAACAAGAAGCAGTTCCGACGTCTTCCGGCCAAGCTTTCCGGCCGATTCTCTGACCAACACCTGGTTTTGTGTCTTCTTTCCGTCCCGATCGCGCTCGCAGCCCTAGCAGGTGCCGCATGGCAGGCGCCGTTTCTCGATCCCTATGCCGCCGTGCCGCCCTCCCTTCCTGTCCTCCTTGTGCATCCGGTCGAGCGGAACGCTTTTCTTCGTTCCGGCGTGCCGTCGCTCACATCGGTCACGTTCGCCGCCGACGCCCAAACCGGATGGCTTCTGGGTCGCAACGGCACGATCCTCAAGTCCACGAATGGCGGCGAGAACTGGACCTCGCGGGGGAGCGGCACCTCTGTGACACTACGGTCGCTGACCTTCATGGACGATGGACGAACCGGCTGGGCAGTGGGCGACGATGGCACGGTGATCCAATCTGTAGATTCTGGCGACTCCTGGACCCCACAAGTGAGCAATACGTCCGCCGATCTCTGGTCAGTCGCCTTCTCGAATGACGGCCAAACGGGCTGGGCTGTGGGGCAGAGCGGTACCATCATCAAGACTACAAATGGAGGCGCTGTATGGGAAAGGCGTGCCAGCGGGATAGGTGTGCGTCTCTCATCTGTCACTTTTGCCGATGATGAAGAGACCGGCTTGGCTGCAGGCGTCAACAGCCCCGTTCTTCGCTCGACCGATGCCGGCGACACGTGGCACCCGTCGACTAGTACCGGGCTCCGCCAGATCTGGTCCGTCGATTTCGCGGGCAGTGAAACTGCGTGGGCCGTAGGCTTCTCCGGCATCATTGCTAAATCGGAGGATGCTGGCGAAAGTTGGGACCTCGTCGACACAGATTTTCCGGTTTCGCTTAGGTCGATCACCTTTACGGCCAACGGTCAGGTGGGCTGGGCCGTGGGAACGGCGGGTGCCATCCTGAGGTCTAACGATCGCGGCGAGAGGTGGGAGTCGCTACCCAGGAGCACCTCTTCTGACCTCATGGCACTAGCATTCCCAAATGGTGGGAGCACAGGCTGGGCAGTCGGGCCGGGCACTATTCTGTCAACACAAAGAGGCGATGAGATTTGGCAGACAGTTACCTATGCAGCATACCCCGCGCCATGGGTCGGGGTCGTGCTGTTGGTTGCTGTGCTTATGGTGCTGGTACCGCTAGCGACCGGTGCCGGCACGGTACCAAATAGCGGTAAGACGAAACCGCCGCCCGCCGGGCCGACGGATGAGATCCGGCCTGAGTCCAAACAGGCTAAGCCTGCGGAGCATTTCTTTTCCGATCAGCCTATCGCAGACGCTGGCCAAGACGTTCTAAATCGCGGGTATATCGCTGTCGCTATATCGAAATTCCTGCGCAACGAGAGTACGGAACCGCCCCTCACGATTGCCCTCACTGGTGGTTGGGGCCAGGGGAAGAGTTCCCTAATGAACCTATTGAAAGCCCACCTTAGCCGCCACGGCGCAGAGACTGTATGGTTCAATGCTTGGCACCACCAAAAGGAAGACCACTTATTCGCTGCACTCATGCAGGCGGTGCGTGAGCAGGCGATTCCATCATGGCTAACGGGACCAGGTCTCCGTTTTCGTTGGCGCCTCTTTCTGTTGCGCATGCGGCGCCGGCGTACGTTGGAATTACCGATCGTCATTGCGCTGGCGTTAATGGGCGCCTTCGTCGTGGTCGCCTTGTACCCCAATTGCGGACGTGTCGCGGCTGTCGTACCCGGACTCTATCTGCTAATGCGTATTGCACATCAGGCCTTTGTACGACTTCCGAATCCCGGGCGACTAGCAAGGGTTGCCTACGGTTTGTTTCGAGTAAAGGCATTCGGTGACCAGCTTGCATTTCGGCAGCAGTTTGCCGATGCGTTTTGCGAGGTGGCACAAGCTCTCAAGCCGTACAGGATGCTGATTCTGATTGACGACCTAGATCGATGCCAGCCGGCACAAGTTGTAGAGACACTTGAGGCTGTGAATTTTCTGGTCAATGCCGGGCAGTGCTACGTTGTCATGGGATTCGCGCCGGCACAAGTAATGAGCTGCGTAGGTCTCGGATTTAAAGACATCGCTGAGGAAATGCCAGTCACCTCTGGGAATGGAAGCCACGACAGCAGGCTCGATGAACAGCGGCGGAAGAGACGACGGGAATACGCGCGGCAGTACATGGAAAAACTTGTGAACATCGAGGTGTCGGTCCCAGAGTTGGCCAGAGACGATCCACAGAAGCTTATCGGCGGGCTAGGGGATGAACAGCGTACTGCTGGGAACGCTGGCCGAGTATTCGGGCGGATAACCAACCTATTGGCGATTGCGATCTCGATCCTGTTTGTTTTGATGCTGTATTTCGAAGAAGAGGTACCACCGCAGCCCGTGGCTCGAACCGGTGATCAACGAATTGCGACGACGGGACCTTCACAGGTGGTGGTTTCCGAGGAGTCTTTCACTGAAACGGCCCGGCTTCCTGTCACGGAAGAAGGGCCGGAGGCACCCCTAGGAGGACCGTCGACGGCACAAACGTCGTTGTCGGGCGCGGCAGAACAATCCAGGACCGAGCAGCCTGTGATTGGGAATCGTAGCGACGGTGGTGTGGACCCTGTGAGTGTGAGGGTGTCTGGCTGGTACTTGGCAGCTGTTCTACTCGTATTCGCCGTTACTATCGCTTCTACTGTATACTGGCTTAGGCGCAAGCTGGGTTCGATTGAACAGGAGATGCTGGAACGAGACGTTACCAAGGACTCAAGAGATTTCGAGGACGCCTTGGAGATCTGGTATCCGGTCGTAACGGCACGGGTGAATTCACCGCGGGAGATCAAGCGATTTGTCAATGCAGTGCGCTATTTTGCCGTTGCCTGCAACGAAAGCGGTCGGCAAGAACTAGGACTGAGTGAATCTGCGATCGTTGCGCTTGCGGCGGTTCAAAGGCTGACAGGGGAGGCGGTTTCTGGGAGGGACGGCATTGACACGCTGTTTGGCTTAGCAGACGTGCTGAAGAGTAGCGCGGTCGAGGAGGATTTGGTAAATTGGAAGCGGAATGTAACGAGAGAGCTAGGGGCGGGGAGCACGGAGTTGGAACAACAGATATCTCGGAGTACTGTCGATGGGCGCCTCGAGAACGCAGTCACGCGGCATAGGGCACGTTTTGGGGAGGATGTGACAAGGGAGATGATTGAGAGGTTCATCGGGATGTCGAGGGGGCTCGTCGTGCGATGAGCTTCTGATTCCCGCGGATCGGGTGAAGTAGAGGTTCGTCCCGGGTCGCCGAAGCGATAGCTGACGCTGCCCTTGAACAGAACGCCGCTGTCGTCGGTGTCGAACGGCTCGTAGGGCGAGTTGTACGCCGGGGTGTACGGGAACTCGGTCAGGTTGCCGGTCGCGATGCGGTAGCGGAACCAGCGGCCGCCTCCAGCCATCCGCCAACCGCCCAACTCTCGCGCAACCTCACCGAACAGCGCGCGCTCCGCCACCGATTCCCGGGAGAAGCTGTAGTACTCGACCGGCTCGGCGACGGGACGGCCCGGCAGGACGGGCGTCACGCCCGAGAACGCCGTGAGACCGGTCGTCAGTTCGCGGCCCGCCCCGCTTCGCCCGGCATCAACGCCGACCGGTCGGCGATTCTGACTGCGATACCGAATCGACTGCTCTACTTCGACGAACAGGGGTTCGTGAACTGAACCGGCAACGCTGAGCGGCATTGACGGACCCGCCGGGAGACCAAGGTGTCGAGGACTACACGCCGCGTCGGCGTTCAGCGTTGGGACTCCGCCCGCTGCCCTCAGAACGTCACGCACGTCGGGCGGTGTCGCGGTTGGCATACGGTTCGGTTTCTGACATCCCGATCACCGCTCGAACGCGCGTCGCAGTGGTACGTGCACCTCGACAAGGCGCGGCGCCCGACCAAGCAACGTCACCACCAGGGAGGACAGCACGTCGACGCCCACCTGCTTCACGTCGTAGGCCGACGTGCCGACGGCCGTCGGGCTGCTCAAGGGGCTCGACGAGGTCGAGGGGCTGGTGGTGACCACGGTCGCCGACGAGAAGCCGGTCTGGGTGCCCGAGCGACTGCGCGACATGGTGCTGACCCCGGCCGACGCAAAGGGACTCGAGTACCAGTCGGTCTGCGTCCTGGATCCGGGACGGGTGCTGGCGCGGCTGGAGGCTGCGACCGGCTCGATGGCGACAGGCACATCGCAGGCGCTGCGGGAGCAAGAGCACCGGACGGCCATCGACCAGCTCCGGGTGGCGCTGAACCGCGCCACCGAGACGCTCGCCTTCGTCGACGTGGCCGGCGACGACGACGCGCACGCGCGGAGCGCGGACCTGCTCGAGGACGCCGCGCCCTACCATGCCGATGATCTGGTCGAGCACTTCGCCGACGACGCGCCGCCGGAGGAACGCGTGCAGGCGCGGACGAAGGACGCGCGCGGCTTGATCGACACGGCCCCGGGGCGGGCGTGGCAGCGGGCGTGCCAGGCGATGCGCCTGCTCGGCGACCCGCAGCTGCCCAACGGCGTCTCGGACGAGAGCGTGCGCATCGAGGCGCGCACGACCCTGTTGGCCAAGGCGGCCCGCCTGCTCGTTGACGGCGTCCCCGCCGCGGTCCATCGTCACGAGGTGGTCAACATGGCGGGCGAGGCGATCGTGCTGCTTGGCGCGTCAGACCGGTATGCGCGCGCGCTGCACGCGCTGTCAACGGTCATTCAAAATTCCCCCACCCGCGGTCATCGAAAATTCCCCCACCCCTGGTTGAAAACATCGATGAAGTGAGTGCCTGTGGGGGCTGTGGGCAGGCCGTCTTCGGCCTGTCCAAGGCGTTGTGGGCGCGTCTGCGCGTCCACATAGCCGGCAGCGTCCACAGGCTCCCATCGCTCACGCTCCCGCTGTCGTCGGCTTGACCACCCCCGACTTCAGCTTGTCCTTCAGCCGATACGAATCGCCCCGGATGCTGATCGTCGTCGCGTGATGCAGAATCCGGTCGAGGATCGCGCTGGCGATCACCCGGTCGCCGAAAACGTCGCCCCAGCTCCCGAAGCTCTGGTTGCTGGTCAGGATCATCGGCCCCCGCTCGTAGCGCCGGCTGATGAGCTGGAAGAACAACGTCGCCGCCTGCCGGTCGATCGGCAGATACCCGATCTCGTCGATGATCAACAGCCGCGGGATCGTGAAGACCTTCAGCTTCTCGTCGAAGCGGCCCTCGTTCAGCGCCTTGGTCAACGTCGTCAGCATCGCCGCGGCCGTGGTGAACAGCACCCGGTAGCCGTGCTCTATCGCCTTGAGCCCGAGACCCACGGCCAGATGAGTTTTCCCGACCCCGGGGGAAACAGTCCCATACTGCCCGATATCAAAGTTCCGAAGCGACGATCCACTATCCGTTCCATCCGCGAAGCGGGGAGCGGGTGGAGGTCGTGCGCCGCCAGCAGTTTCGTGGCCGGCGTGTGTTTGTCGTTCGACAGCCCGACGGTACTTCGGCGCACATCCCGACCTGGATGTGCGAGCCGTCGGCGGCCGCACTTTCGGTGGTAGAGCACCCGCGCGTCGCGTTGGCGGGTCTGCGCGACCTGCGTCTGGTTCTCGACGCGGCGCTATCGTCGTTCTCCAGCATGGAGGAAGGAGAGCGGCATGGCACGGATGCAGGTGGCGCGGCGAGGCGAGTTGCTGGCGCAGATGGAGCCCGGACCGACACTCACGTCGAAGGCACGGGAGACGGCGCTTCGGCTGGTGGCGACCCTGCTGCTCGAAGCGGCGGTGAGGCCCGCGACAGCGACCGAGGTACCGGAAGTCCGAGAGACGGAGGGAGTCGATGAACAAGATCGCATCTGACCATCTCAGCCGTCAGGCCTTCGTCTATGTCCGGCAATCGAGCCGAGACCAACTGCGGCACAATCACGAGAGCCGGCGGCGGCAGTACGGCCTCGCGGACCGTGCGCGCCGGCTGGGTTGGAACGACCCTGTGGTGGTGGACGACGACCTCGGGCGTTCCGGCGGCGGCAGCGTTCGTCCGGGGTTCGAGCGGCTCCTGCTCGCGATCTGCGAGGGCAGCGTCGGCATCGTGCTGGCCGTGGAGGCCTCGCGGCTCGCGCGTAACGGCCGCGACTGGCACACGCTGCTCGAGTTCTGTGGTCTGGTGAGTTGTCTGCTCGCCGACGAGGAGGCCGTCTACGATCCGCGGTTGCCCGACGACCGCCTGTTGCTCGGCATGAAGGGCACGTTCAGTGAAATGGAGCTGTCGCTGCTGCGTCAGCGCTCGCTCGAAGCCCTCCGACAGAAGGCACGTCGCGGCGAGCTGTTCCTCAACGTCGCGGTCGGCTACGTGAAGGTCCGGCACGACCGTATCGCCAAGGACCCCGATCTGCGGGTCCAGGAAGCAATTGGCCTCGTGTTCCGGAAGTTCGCCGAGTTCGAGAGCATCCGGCAGGTCCATCTCTGGCTTCGGCAGGAGGACGTGCGACTGCCGGCGGTCGAATTCAGCGACGCCGGCCGACGAGTGGTGTGGAAGCTTCCGGTCTACAAGACGGTTCACAGACTGCTGACCAACCCGATCTACGGCGGCGCCTACGCCTTCGGCCGAACAGGGAGCCGGATCACGGTCGAGAACGGGCGCAAGCGCGTCCGGCGTGGGCTCTCCCGGGAACGCGAGCAGTGGGCCGTATTGATCGTGGATCACCACGAGGGCTATGTTTCGTGGGCGGAGTACGAGAGGAACCAGCGGGTGATCGCGGACAACGCCGCTCGGTATGGTCGGTTGACGCGCGGCGCGGTCCGCCGCGGGGAGGGGTTGCTCGCCGGTCTGCTGCGTTGCGGGCATTGCGGACGACGGGTCCACGTCGCCTACAGCGGTACCAAGGGCAAGTGCGTTCGCTACAGCTGTCGCGGTGCGCGTCTCAACCATGGGACGAAGAACTGGTGCATCGCGTTCGGCGGCATGCGCGTCGACGCGGCGGTGGCCACGGAAGTATTGCGGCTGTTGCGTCCTCTCGGTATCGAGGCTGCCCTCGAGGCGGTGGCGATGTGCGAGCAGGAGCATGCCGACCGGCGCCACCATGCGGAGCTGGCGCTGACCCAGGTGCGGTACGAGGCGGATCTGGCTCGTCGCCAGTACGACGCCGTCGACCCGGCGAACCGCCTCGTTGCCGCCGAGCTCGAACGCCGATGGAACGACCGGCTCGTGGACGTGCAACGGCAGGAGGAACGGGTCGCCAGCGTGGCAGCTGCCCACCCGGAAGCGCTGTCATCCGCGGAGCGTGATCGCCTGCTGGCGCTGGGCGCCGATCTCGATACGGCCTGGATGCATCCCAGCGCAACAGCGCAGACGCGGAAACGCATCGTGCGCGCCGTCATCGAGGAGATCGTCGTGAAGCTGGCCGCCGAGCACATCGAATTGCTGCTCCACTGGCGGGGTGGTGATCACACCCGCCTCACCGTTCCCCGCAACCGAACGGGTCAGCACCGCTGGTGCACGGACGCGACGGTCGGCGACTTGATCCGGGGACTGGCCCGTCAGTTGCCGGATCGCGGCATCGCCCAAACGCTGAATCGCCTCGGCAAGCGGACGGGACGCGACAACGCCTGGACCGAGGCGCGGGTCCGTACCTTTCGAAGTCAACACCAGGTGCCGGCACATCGTCCCGGTGAGATGGCGGAGCGCGGGGAGCTGACCCTGACAGACGCCGCGGAACGGCTCGGCGTCAGCACCATGACCGTGTTGCGACTCATCGGCGACGGCACGCTCGTCGCCCAGCAGGTCTGCCGGGGCGCGCCCTGGGCCATCCCGGAGGACCAGATCGTCACGCTCGCCGACGCGATCTCCCCCGGACGTCGTCCGCTAACAGCCTGCTCGGCTCAGGAAGTGCTTGATTTTCAATAACGTAGCGAGGTGTGCATCATGAGACCGGACTCGGTGGACCGAGCAGGACCAGGTTCTCCCCGTGCTCGACGAAGTGGCACAGACTCAGCTTCTGGATCTGCTTCCGGTCGACCGAGGGCTGGTAGCCGAAGTCGAAGCTGTCGAGCCCCTTGATGAACGGGAACCGCGCCAGGTTCGTCCTCATCGTGACGTGCTTGGCGGTCTTCGCCGACACCTCCTCGGTCAACAGGCCGTCGAGGAGTCGGCATACGACAGCTCCTTCTTCGTGGCTTCCTGCAGCAGCGCTTCGAGCCGCTCACGGACCGTATTCAGGCGCAGCCGCTGCAGGTGCTCGTCGAGCCGGACCATCTGCGGCGACGTCATTGCGCACCCCCGAGGCCGTAGGCCGTCTCGTAGCAGGCGAGGTCGCGGATCTCGATGTCGAGCGGGACCGCCTCGGTCGAGCACCCGCCCGTCGAGTAACGCACGCGCGCATTGCGGGCGATTGGTCCGGGACCGTGCTCGGGAAGGACCCGGAGCTGGTGTCGGCCGTCGAGCGCCGGGTGGGTGGCGACCAGCTGGCCGCGGTGCCGCATCTGCAGGAAGCCGTTGCGTCGCATTACCTCGACCGGCTGACCGATCAGCGTGAACGGCACCGAGTAGCGGTTCGTGTCGACGGTGACCAGGTAGTCGGTCGCCACCACCCGCGTCAGCGGCGCCTCGAGTCGGAACGCACGGCCCGGTGGCGCCGGAACCAGCGAGTCACGCTCGCGAGCGAACCGGTCAATCGGACGCTCGTGCGTCGTCCCGTGCACGCGCACGTCGGCCACCGTCGCCATCCACTCCTGCAACTGCTCGTTGAAGTCGAGGTCGTCACGGAATCGCCGGCCCGCCAGGAAATTCCGCTTGAAATACTTCACACCCGACTCGACCTTTCCCTTCGTCAGAGCTGCAGAATGCTCCTGGTGCTGTTGAAGCACCACAGATTCGGATCACCCACCCGTTCCATCCGCTCCGGGGCGCCCGCTTCCCGTTCGTGGTGACCAAGTCCCTCTGGGGCGAAGACCGGGTAACGGTGCAACGGCCGGACGGCACGGTCTGGTCGATTCCCGTTGGCTGGACGGACTTTGCGCCACCGGACCCCGCGGTGATGGCGGGGCGCGGGCGTGCGCCATTTCGACTCGACGACCTGTTGCGGCTCGCCGAGATGGTGCGCGAGAGGGTCCGGACATGAGCGGCGGGGGCGTCACGGAGATTTCGTCCACGCTGTCACGCGGATTTCATCCATCAGGAGTGAGCAACAAGACGCCACCGGCGGAAGCGTGCGGCAAGACTCCGCAAATAATCCGGAGTTTTATTTGGGTGCCAGGTCGTATTCTCCTTGACGCTACCCGGAGGCGTAGTCATAATTTATTGGACATACGCGATGCGCCGTCCTCCAAAGCTGCCGCCGGACGCCAAGACGCAGGCCCTGCGCGAGGCAGGTGCCTTGCATCCGCACCCCGAGGCCGTCCGCGACGACGTCTTTCGGAGCCATCCGTTCTTCGACCCGCGCGACCGCGTCCAGGTCAAGTACGAGATGGTGCGCCGCCACCAGGTCGATGGACGGCCGGTGACCGAGGTTGCCGCCCGTTTCGGGGTCAGCCGCCAGACGTTCTACCAGACCGCGGCCGCGTTCGAGACGCACGGGATCCCCGGGTTGGTGCCCAAGCGTCCCGGACCGAAGGGAGCCCACAAGTGCACCGAGGCGGTTGTCGACTACGTCGAGCGCTGGCGCGCGGGCGAAGACGTGCAACCGGACGAGTCGTTGACGGCGGCCGTGGCGCGGCGGTTCGGCGTTTCGATCCACGCCCGCTCGCTCAACCGGGCGGTGGCGCGGCGCAAAAAAAAACCGCACCCGTAGACGACCCCCTCACAACGTCGGGCCTCGATTCCGATCAGGTGTGTCGGCAGTACGAGGTCGTGCGGCAGGACGCCGCCACCGATGTCGCGTTCGCTCGCCAGGGCTACGGGGTGGCGCTGTTGATGAGCCGCGGTATGCCGGCGTGGTTGAAGGCCATCTCGACTCTCTGCCTCCCGTCGGTCAGGCCGGCGCCGGCCGGCAGCGGGGACATCGAGCTGGCGCCGCCCGTTCGTTCCGAGATGGCGCGTGTGTTGGCGAGCCTGGTACTTAGCCGCGTTACGGAGGGTGTTTCCCCATGAGTCAATCGACCGCGGTCACGGCGAGTCATCTGCGTCGCCTGGCCTGTCTCTACGTACGGCAGTCCTCCCTGCAGCAGGTGCACGACCATCAGGAGAGCACTGCCCGGCAGTACGCCCTGAAGCGGCGGGCCCTGGCGCTGGGTTGGGCGGCCGACCAGGTCGTGGTCATCGATGACGACCTCGGTCTGTCGGGCGCGTCGGCAGCCGAGCGGACCGGGTTTCAACGCATCGTCGCCGACGTCGGCCTCGGTCGCGTCGGCGTGGTCATGGGGCTGGAGGTTTCCCGACTCGCCCGTAACTCGAGCGACTGGCACCGCCTGCTGGAGATCTGCGCGCTGAGCGAAACGCTCATCCTCGACGAGGACGGGCTCTACGACCCGGCCCACTTCAACGACCGCTTGCTGCTCGGACTCAAGGGTACGATGAGCGAGGCGGAGCTGCATGTGCTGCGCGCGCGTCTGATCGGGGGGCAACTGAACAAGGCGCGCCGCGGCGAGCTATGGATCCGCCCGCCGCTGGGTATGGTCTTCGACGCCGCCGGCGAGCTCATGCTCGATCCCGACGAGCAAGTGCAGGGCGCCGTCCGCCTCGTGTTCGACACCTTTCGCCGCACCGGGTCGGCTGGCGCGGTGGTGCGATACTTCCAGCAACAGCAGGTCGCGTGGCCACGCCGGGTCGTCAAGGGACCCCGTGCAGGTGCACTCGTCTTCGGCGAATTGGAGCGTAGCCGTGTGCTCGGCATCCTGCATAATCCGCGCTACGCCGGAGCGTACGTATTCGGGCGGACCCGGCAGCGCAAGGTCCGCTCCAGCGGACAGGCGCGGTATCGACGACTTCCCCGCGACGAGTGGAAGGTCTTTCTGCCTGACGCGCATCCCGGCTACATCACCTGGGAGCAATTCGAAGCAAATCAGGAGGCGTTGCGCGCAAGCGCCCAGTGCATCGGCACAGACCGTCGGCGCAGCGCCCCGCGCGAAGGCGTAGCCCTGCTGCAGGGGCTCGTCATCTGCGGTCGGTGCGGCAGCCGCATGACTGTCGGCTACGTCGTGTCGCACGGTCACCCGGAGCCGCTCTATCGCTGTCAGCGCCGGGGGATTGAACGAGCGGAGGCGGAGTGCCAGCGCCTGCCGGGCGCGGCAATCGACCGCGCGGTCAGCGACCTTGTGCTCAAGACCGTCACCCCGGCGTCGATCGACGTCGCCGTCGAGGTTTTCGACGAGCTGCGAGCCCGGGCCACCGAGGTCGACCGCGCCAAGCGGGCGCAGATTGCCCGGCTGCGAGAAGATGCCGAGCTGGCGCAGCGGCAGTTTCTGCTCGTGCGGCCCGAGAATCGGCTCGTCGCCGACAGCCTCGAACGGCACTGGAACGAGGCGCTGCAGCGATTGGCCGCAGCCGAAGAGGCGTACGCCGGTACGGGCAAGACCCAACCCCCGCCGGTGACTCCCGAGATGAAGGAGCGCGTGGCGGCGCTGGTCGCCGACTTGCCGCGTGTCTGGCATGACCCGCGCACGCCGGCGCGCGACCGCAAGCGGATGCTGCGGCTGCTTGTCGACGACGTCACCCTGCTGCGCGACGACGTGATCCGGGTGTCCATTCGCTGGCGGGGTGGCGCAACCCGCCAGATCGAGTGTCCACTGCCGCTCGGAGCTCCGGATGTGCGGCGTACTCCCGCCGCGGTCGTCGAACAGGTCCGCGCCCTCGCCACCGAACAGACCGACGCGCAGATCGCCGAGACGCTCAATGGACGGTGGCTGCGCACCGGGACCGGATTGCCATTCCGCCGCCTGCGCGTCCGCATGCTGCGCGAGGCGTACGACATCGACAGCTACGCCGAGCAGCTGACCGCGGCCGGCTGGCTCACCGCACCGCAGATGGCCGAGCTGCTCGACGTACATCCGACCACGGCCAAGCGCTTCGCGCGCCAAGGCGTACTGCGCGCCGTGCGCGCCGACGACAGAGGCACGCTACTCTTCGAACCGCCCACCGGCCCGCTGCCCGTCGCCCATTCGGGGAAACGGTTACGCGACCGGCGGCAGCACCCAAAGCTTGTATCGCATGCACGGGAAGGTGCGTAGTATGAAGCCTGAAACTTCGTCTGAGCCCGGTAGGCCCGGCACAGCCGCGGCTCGAAGCCCCAGAAGTCGGCGAACGCCTTGAAGGTCGTGTTCCACCGCACGCCGCCGCTCCCACGCGGCGCGCAGACCGTCCGCGGTCGGTCGTACAGATGCTCCTGCGTGCGCCCGCCGAAGTGCGTGAACGCCTGCTCGTGCGCGTCGAGCAGCTCGCCGAGCGTCTCGCTCAGACACGGCACGTAGAAGCTTCGCCGCGAGAAACCGAGCGTCAGCACGAAGATGTGCCGCACCTCGCGCTGCGCACCCAGCCAGACTCGCGCTTGGCCCCAGTCAATCTGGCTCTGCAACCCGGGCGGCGTCTCGAACCGCGTACGGGTCACCGCCGCGTGCAACTGCGTCTCCCGCAACGGCCGCACGAACCGCTTCACCGTTTCGTAGCTGCCGTCGTACTGCCGACCTCTCAGCTCCTGGAACAGAACCTGGGCCGAGTAGCCGACCTCGGCCGCCCGTCGCCGCAGGTACTCCGCGTGCGTGGCCAGCAGCGTGTCTGTCCGTGCCGCCCGCTGGTACGGCTTCCACTCCGTCTGCCGCAGACACCGCCGCACGGTCTTGCGATCGAGGTCCAGCTCACGAGCAATCGCCCGAATCGATGCACCCTCGCCCGCCCGACGACGAATCTCCTCCCACCGGTCCTGTCCGATCACCTCGACCTCCCCGAGCATCTGACGCTCGGGGTCGATCGTCGCCGTTTTCGTCGACATCTGCTCCTCCCCTCAGTTATCGAGGTGAGGAGTTTTCAGTGACCACAACTGGGGATTATTGGGTGACCGGTGACACGCGCTGGATGCGTGGACGCAGGCGCCGCAGATGGCGCCCTTCGCGCTGCTCGACGCCACGCTCGCGCTCGACTCCGACGGGAGCTGGCTGCGGCAGGCGCTGCCGCCGGTGGCGCAGCGGTTGCGCGACGCCGTCGAGACGTTCGCCAGCGACACGACCGCGGCCGCCGCCTACGCCGGGGATGTCCAGGGCTGGCTGAAGCTGACCGGCTACGCAGGCGACGCCGCCGCGACGGCCCGGGCGCTGCGCTGCCAGGCCGTCGATACCCTGACCGATGGTGGCGAGACGCTGGCCGCCGCGCAGGTCCTGACGGCCGTCAAGCCGCCGGACCTCGCGCGCCTGGGGCGGCTGCGCGAAGTGCAGGGCCGACTGGACGAGGCCGCGGAGACATTCGAGGCGGCGGACATGCCGGCCGACGCTCTGCGCAATTGGCGCACTGCCGGCAAGTAGCAGCAGGCCGTGCGGCTGGCCGAGGGACAGGAGCCCAGCGACCTGCAATGGCTCGTTGAGCTCGACACCCTAGTCCGGCGCCGACCGGCGGGTCAGCGCAAGCGCCTGACCGGCGGCGAGCGCGAGTGTCTCGTCCAACTGCTCGACACCGTCGAGCGGCTTCCCAGGAGCGGCAGGACCGCGACCGCCGCGTCGGCTCTGCCGCTCGTCATACTGCCGTCGCTCGGCCCGGGGCTGCCGCCCGGCTTCCTCGAGGCCGACGGCTTGCCGCCGGTCCCGGACAAGTCGCGCACCGGCCGGTTCTTCGGCCGGCGCGTGATGGAGTTCCAGAACTGGACGCTCGCCTCCAACGCCCGGTGGCGCTTGACCGACGAACAGTTGGCCCTGCTGTGGCAGGCCGAGTTTCCTAACTCCCGCACCCGCTACACGATGAAGAGCGTCCGCACCGAACCCCACGCATCGGCGTCACTCCCCGACGCGCGACCAGAGAACCTGTGCCCGTCTGGATCAGCTCGCAAGGTCTTCATTCGCCGATTCCTATGTCACGTCCGCCTCCGCATAAAGTAGTTCTGTAAGGTTACACGACACGCAGCCTGAAATGTCTCGAAGCGATCCGTTCCGGGGCGAACCTCCTCGTGGGGTCGGCGCTTCTGTCGAGCCAACATCTTCATGACCGACGATGAAGACGTATTCGCCACGAAATAACATTCGCCGTACTGAGACTTTAGTTCTGTGTCGAGCCCGACAAATCCCCGGCCAAGGTAAAGAGGGACGTTGCCTGCCAGGAATTTACACTCGGCAAACAGAACCAACTGACTATTTCGCGGGTGGACATGGTGCCAGCGACAAAAGCTGGCCACCTCTTCAGGCAGTAATGCAACATCGCATTCATGTACAACGTCCGACTTGCCCGCAATCTTAATTCCTATATGCGCTTCGAGGGGCGGTGCGGGAGTACGCGATAGCACAAAGTGCGTAAAGTTCTGTGAACCCGTGCCGCCATAGATATTGCCCGGCGACCTTCGAAACAGAGCCGAATCCGTTGCCGTCCCACTCATGTCACGCAACGAAACAGCCCAACCCTCTGCTTGAGCCGCCCGAACGACTCCGCACAATACATACGCTTCAAACAAATCACTAAGTTGAGACTGTTCGATAAGGCTGGTTCCACCCGGAGGAAGCATCGTTCGAATCACCTCCAGGAGGTCGTCTCTATCCGACATTGTTGATGTCTTTTCTAAAGCGATTCACCAGCACAGCCACGTGTTGACGTTGTTCCGAAGACGAGTTCGATACGAGCCTTCCGACCTCGTATCGAGCATCCGACTCGAGGTCTCCGAACTCAAGCCGGAGCACGCCGATGCCCTTAAGACTGCGTGTGACCTCGTCGAGCATTGGTGCAGGGTCAACCAACACACGCTCTATAGCATCGAGCGTAATACGAAGTCGTTCGGAAATGGTAAGGACGGTTGTCTCGACGAACTCGCTGGGCCGCCCTCTCGGCCGTTTCACTTTCTTCACCATAGGACTTCCTTGTCGGACACTCTCCTCGATCTGTTCGGCCACCCAGGGCGCCTCCCTACTGAGGATGTCGAGTAGGGCCGTGTTCAGGCGTGCAGCGTCGTCGTCATCCATCGGCGAGCACTCCCATATGCATTAGGATGCAGCATGGCGCACCGAGATCCGCCAGACGTCAAGATGTATCCATCGCGCAGTGGCGCAGAAACCATAGCTGCAAGAGGACGATAGTGGATGAGGCAGCGTTTTGTCAAGAGAGGATCCGGCTTGGCCCTGATCTTTGTCTCAGGTAGCCAACGGTCGTCGAGGGTTCTGCCCGGTTTCGTCGGCGTACGGTCATGCGGTACCCGGTGATCGGTCACCGTGCCGGGTAGATTCGCCAAAAGACTGCAAGCTCCAGCCCGACGTCGTGCGAGCTCCCAACAAGGCTATAGTGTCTATTTCCCGTTGGCGTGCGCTCGCCCGTCGTTCCGCCCTACGTTGTGAATCCGATGTGCACGGACTACAGGCAACATCTCAGCCAGCAGTGCTTCAGATTCGCGACTAGCAATTCGGAACCAGCTATGGTCTCAATGAGATGCTCGGCTGCCTCCTGCGTCTGTCGGCCGCCACTTGCCTGAAATCCACCGTCCACAGCACGTCGCACGGATCCGGCAGTAGCAAAGCCAGGAGCACAGCCCAGCTCGACGCCAGCGGTCGGTGCGCCCACCACACATGCAGCGTCCACGGGTGGCCGTGGTGGACCGACTTCTTCCCGCGCCGCGTGCCTCGACACGACCACGATGGGGAAGTCGACCTCGGCGAGTCGCTTGCAGGCTCTGGGGATCACGATAGGTCCTCAATCTCCTTCATCCACGCCGGCACGGGTTCCGAACCACCAACCCGCAACGACCCGTCGTTTGCGCGCTCAAGACAGAACCCTCCGATGGACCCGATAATTTCCGCTGACATCGTAAGGCAATGATCGATGAACGTCTGCGACATATAGAACATCCAGGGTCTATTGTCGGTCTCTGACTTGGAGAACCAATCTGTAGGCCAGCCTGAAGTCGTCAGCTCTGATTGAAACTTCTCGCGTTCCTTGATCGGCCACTCGAACCCGCAGTGGAACATCTTATTCCGATATGCGAACAGCGCCGACAACGTGGGGGTAAGTTTCGCCGCAAGAGCGTTTGGCAGATGTGCCTTAAGGTCTGTCGCGTCAATAAGTTGCACCATTCCCTTGACCAGACTCTTTGTCCACTCTCCGTCCTTGTTCAGTACCCAGTGGCAGTCCCAGGTCCTCCGGTTCACGTTTTGCAGCCTGTAGTGCGTAGTAAGTGGCGGAAGTCCTATTGCTAAACGTCCTACCTCTTGAAATGTGTGATCAAATACGGATTCAATTAAAGGTGCGATCATTCCCACCGCGGCCATACTGTGTGCAGCATCCTGATAGATGCTCTGATGCACATTCTCGATCCACATATCGACTGCGTGTTCCCCGGACGTGCGTCTGGCCAGACTCTCCATCTTCTTGATCGTGGCCTCGATTTCCATCTCTGCTTGTCGGTGACTGTCGAGAAGTCCTATAACTGCTATCAACTGCGACTCGTAGTCCAACCTCGGCATCAGGAGAACTGCTGCATCTCTTCTCTCGTCTTCCGTGTTCAACCAGTTGATGATTTCCATGTTCCCTATCCTTAACCCCGGTGCCACCGCGTCACTTGATGCGTGACAAGCCCAAACTACTGATGGCAGGCCTGTCCACCGTTACACGAAACACCAAGCACGGCGGCTATTTGCGAGTGGACCAGTCTTTCACCATTTTGTCCATCACTGGGTCCTGCTTCCAATTTCCTACAACTTCTGCAACCAGCCGAATGCCCCCGTCGGGGGCCAATGCGAGGCCATACCATACGTCCGCTCGTGCTACATACTTTCTAACTTCGCAGTGCATCCGCAACTTAGACCCCGCCTCATGGTTCAGAGTTCGATTGCAATGCACTGTTAGACCGGTCGACGATCCGGACACGCTGATCACCATGTTGTGACCGAGACCATCCTCATCGGTGCGCTTCAGTACTTCCCTAATACACTCATTGATCTTGCAGATCGTATCCTCACCCAGCTCCAAGAGCATTAGTCCAAGGTTGAGTGCTACTGGTTCTGCTTTGCTCTCAATCTCAGAGACTATACTGTCGAAGGGCGTGCCCGCAAACCGTGTCAAGATACCGTCTGGCGTCGCGGCTCCCGGAACACCCTCACGGCGAACCGCCATGGCTAAATCAAGATCTAAGGACACGTCGTCTTGAAGAAGTGCCAGATCCACGTTGCTTTCGAACCAGAGATTCTTTTTCAAATGATACGATAAGACAACGTGCTCATGACTCGCCATTATTCTATCGCTATGCCAGGCACGAAAACTAAGATAGCTCAACATCCTGAGGGGCGACCTGAGCATTTCCGTAATCGCATCCAGTGCAAATATGTCGGTAACTAGCGGTTGCACGATGCGTTCAGTAGGTTGCGCATTCAGGAAGTGCCGAGCCTGGAATGCCAAAGCGGGGTAGTGATCGGCAACAATCGCCACAGGGAAGACCGTGCCCGGCCGCCCTCTTAGTGCAACCGTTCTCCCGTCCTTGCTGCGCAAATGCACCGTCTGATCGCCAAGTAGATTTGCGCACGAGAGCGACTGGTCGACGGCATGCTGTATTGCCCTCTTGAAATCGTCCTGCAACGCCCGATCGTTTCCTTTCCTGGCCTCAAGCGTCAGCCGTTTCGACTTTGCTTGCAGTACGATGACACGGTCGCCGAAGACCACTAGCACATCAATCTCGCCTAGCGTCTCGCCCTTACCTCTGCGGATCTCAACGTTCTGGAATACCCGGTCAGGTCCGAATACCAGTGACAGCCGTTCGGCCGCAAACGACTCCGCAAAATCACCGCGATGGCGGAGCGCCTCGGAAGCGTATGACTCATCATCACACATCCAATAGAATGGCACTTCGTAGAGTGCTTCCGATACGCTGTAATACTGCAGAAGCATGATCTCGCCAGGTGCTTTTCGGATAAACGGGTAAGCATATGCTGCGTTAAATGCGCTCAGTGACGTGAAGGTCACATTTCGTTCACTGTCAGGTAGCGTGAACGCATCTATGAACGCTTCGACATCGTCGACAGGTTCGTCAATATGGGAGGCAAGTTCTTCGCAGGAGAAGGTGAATCCCGGGAGCAGTGTCCATTCCGTTTGTGGCTTCCCTCGAAATGCACGTAGCGTATCATGGATCCGTTGGCTCAGAATATCTGCGATGCCGACACACATGGAGCGGCCGATTGTCAAGTCGATAGCTTTGTTCTTTGACAGCCACGCAGAGTCAGCATCGTACTTACGAGAGGCGAGGTCACGATACTGGAAGGGGTATGCGGACTCTCCACTATAGAATATCGGCTCCCTGAGAAAGCTACCGAATGTGAATGGGTCGGGGTCGGCAGAAGGAGCACTACCGGCATCTACGTGGCCCGGCGGAGGTGGCATCATCGTTTGGTGAAGTTCTTCCAATAGGGCGTCCGCCCGCTGGATGTAGTCAGAAAGAACTTGGGTGTGGCTCTTCTTCGTCGACGGCCCAAGGGGCTTCTGCAAGCGGCATGGCAAGAGCTACTTGACGCGTCGAAGGCGTGGTGGAGAGGGCGGCGGGGGCGGCTCGCTGACCGGCGGGGCTGTCCGCGCAGCGTATCGCTGGGCGTGATTCCGTTCGTATTCGCGCGCTTCGTGGAACTCCCAGTACGGATCGAAGTCGCCGCTGGCTCGTAGCGCCCGCAGCTTCAGGACTGCCTCGGCTCCCACCAGGCGCCAGCGGGCACCGGTCAAATCCATCCGGTCGCGGACCAGGTACCGGCACGCCCCTTCGATGACGCCAGTGGCGATGGGATAGCCCGCCGCGAGGTAGAGGTCGTAGTGCAGATACGGCGCGTACTTCTGCAGGTAGTCGGCGCACGTATCGACCGGCTTGCGGGTGTCCTTCGACAGGCCGGCGACGGTCGCCGCACGCCGCATCGCCGCCGCCACCCGGCTGGCCTTGCCCTCGAGAATGCTCTGCACGCGCGTCCAGGCCCAATGCGCCGCATCGGGGCTCCCCTCGCGATGGAACACATGCGCCGCCTTCCAGACGTACTCGACCACGTGGATGATGTCGAGTATCACCGTTACGTCCACGCCGTAGGCGGCGGCGCTCGCTTCCACCAGGTCGAGCTGCGTCTCGGCGCCGTCGACGAGCACGACCCAGCGCTTGACGTGCTCGGGGTCGTGGCGCTCGGCTTCCAGCGTCGCCTCGGCAACCACCTCCCAGGGCTCGCGTTGCAGGCTCGCCCAGACCCGCTTGGCCACCGGGCGGGGCCGCACGAGCGGGGGCTTCGCGCCCGGCTGTCGTGGCATCAGGCTCCGCAGGAACTCCTCGGGGCTGCGCACCAACGGCGCCGTCGTGTAGACGGCGGCCACCGTCGCCATGCGCTTGGCGTTCTTCTTCTCGCCCGGCTTCAGGCGCTGGAACAGGGAGAGCGGCTCCCGTTGCTGCCGGCGCTTCTCGGCCGCCCGCCGCGTCGCCTCGCGCAGGTCCTCGCGATGCAGCACCACACCCTTGCCGTCGAAGGTGAGCACGACGACCGACCCCTCGGGGGGCGGCTCGCCCGTCGCCGCACGGCGCGCCTCGTAGAAGGCGTCGAAGTCCTCGGCCGCACGAGCCACCAACTGTTCCGCCTGACGCTTGGGCACTTCGGCCCCGGTACTGCGAGACAGGTCGAACAGCGCTTCGTCGAACGACCGCGAGGCGGCCGCCTCGGCCACCCGCCGGCGCACCTCCAGCGAGTAACGCTCAGCCGGCAGGTTCAGCGCGGCATCGAGCGGATGCAGACTGTCATGACCGGGACGCGCGTAGCCCACGCGCTCGACCGCCACGGTGCCGAAGGTCGTCTCGATGCGGCGTTCGTGCACGCGCCGTTGCGAGCGCTCGACACCGTCGGCCCCCGTGACCGGACCGGCGGCCTCCCCCGGACTGCGCTGTTCGAGGTGCCCCTGCAGGAGCTTGCGCATCAACTCCTGCCCCCGCCGCTGCAACTCCCGTTCGAGGTTGCTCTCGCTCATCTGTTGTGCTTCGCGCGAAGAAAGGTAGGCTTTGGCCTCGGCGAAGGCGGCCTCGGCCGCCGCATACGGCGCCGGGGCGGGGGGAGTGGGGACAACGGCTCGCATCGCTCAGCTCTCCCGCAACCGCTGCTGCGCATGCCGGACCACAGGATAAACCAGGACCGTCTTGGGCGCCTCGCCACCACGGCGACCGTGCCGGTCCATGCGACCGCGACCGCTGGTCGAGCCCAACGCGATAAAGTTGGCGGCGCGGTAGCAACCCCCGTGGTGGCGGCGCGCATCCACCAGCGTTTCCACCAGCCAGGGCTCGACGTGGTAACGGCGCGGCCAGTCCACCGCCAACTGCGAGAGACCGCGCGCCAGAACGGCGCTGGCCAGGTTCTTCACCCCGACCCACGGCAGCAACAGGAAGCGGCTGTTGTTGACCACGTGCTGCAGATTCCGCGCCCGAGTCCGATCATCCCAGCCGACCCAGCGGTCCCGGACCGCCATGCGCCACGCCGGACTGGAGAACTGCAGGCAGCCGACCACCGCCCCCTGAGGCCGCGACGCAAACACCAGATAGCGCAGGTGAGCGCCGAACGGGACCGTGTGCCCAAGGTAGTGGTAGCGTCCCACCAACTCCCGGAACTGCAGGCGCTGGGCGGGCTCGCGCACCAACTCGACCGCCAGCGGCTCGACATCGCGCACGCTGCCGACCAGCGGGAGCCCCGGCTCCCCGGCCGCCGTCCGGGGAACGCGGGTGACCGAACCGAGTGCGCGGCCCCGGCGCTTGGCAGGCAGCTCCAGCGCACCCTCCGCGTCGAGCCGCTCGAGGAACTCCCGGCACTCCCGCGCCTTCAGCCGCCCGTTCGGGCGCCGCCACCGCAACAACTCGCACACCGTGCGCGCCAGCTCCATCCGGCTCAGACCCGAACACTCCCGCACGACCTCGCGGATCAACGTCATCTCCTGCACGCCGAACGCACGGCCCGAGAATCGCGTCGTCGCCACGGTCGTCACAGCAGCGTCTCCCTTCCCACGGCACCGTAGCAAAACGCCCCGCAAATGTCCAGAGGGGGCGCGCCGGAGGGAACCGACCGACGCGCCAGGCGCGGTGATCAGATCGGGCTGGCTGCCCGAAAGAGGCGGGTGGGCGCTGTCCGGAGTTCTGTCCCCGCGAAAATGAACAGAAAAGGAACCGTCCGCGGGCGAAAATGCCTATGAACAGGGGAGAAAACGGTTAACGAAGAAGAGCCACACCCAAAGAACTTCAGGTCCAGGGAGAGAGAACTCGATCGGCCCGCGCATAGCAAGACCGATGAGAGTTGTAATCTCCGTGCGGATCAGGTGCGACCGGGAGCGCATGGAGGCCAAGTCCTCTGAGGATAGATCGCCGGCGAATCCAACGACGGTATCGCGGAGACAGATTGTGGCCACGGCGTGTAGAAAGCCCTTCGAAATACAGAGGGAGGCCAAGTCGTCGAAGACGGTCTGCTCGGCGCGCATCGGTTGATGATACCCGACCCGCCAGCGGAGAATCAGGCGGCCCGACCGGGTGGGTGGGCTATTCGTGGCCGCCCTGTTCAGTAGCGCGGCGAACGGGCGCCGAGGCGGCCGACACGCGTGGTACGGCGCCGGCCCAGACGCGGAGCGCGTGGCAGCCCAGAGCCTGGAGGCGGCGCAGGCCGATTCCTCGTACGGCGGAAGCGGCAGGCTCTACCGCGCATCGATCGAGCCGGAGACGCTCGCGTACGGGCCGGGCTGAAGGGAGGCGATGCCGGCTACGACGGCGTCTTGCCCGTCAACCGAGCCATGTCTCGCACCAGCCGGTCAGGCGGACCTGGCCGGCGGCGCACTGGAATCAAATCGGGTCGCATATGCGTTGTTGCGCCGGGAGGTTGCCCGGTTGCGCAGAGGGGGCGGCGAGGGCTGAGGGTCCAGGCGGCCGAGATTCGCCGGCTGCACAAGGTTCTGACGTGACGTCCCAGGCCCGTGATTCCTGGGCTCGCGCCCGCGAACGTGGCAACATAGTTTCCGTCACCGTCCCAATGGCTGGCTAGCAGCCCGTGGAAGAAGTGTGTTCGCTGAGCCCGGTGTTCAGGTAGCTTGGCGATGAGCAAATGAGCCGACCAGCGCCGTCGGTGTCCATTTGAACCCCCACACGCGCGTCAGACGCCCCCAGCGGTCGATCAGGCGGTCGATCAGGTGGCAAATCGCCGCCAAAGCCCGCCCCTGCAGACTCCGGGGCGTACCGACGCCGGTCAGGCGGCGCAGAAGCAGCCCGATGTTACAAGCCGCCGCCTGGATCAGAACACGCTTGCGGACATTGTCGTGGCCGCGCACCCAGACCCGACGCATACCGCCCGTCTCATACATGTGCGCGAAAGTACGCTCCACCATCTCGCCCCGGCGGCGTTGCAGGCGGCGACCCCGCCGCCCGCGCACACGCCGGCGGTTTGCATACAACGCTTTCTGCGCAGTTCGCTTCTCCGGCGGCGTCTCGCCCGTCTTCTTGTCCTGCCAGCGGCGCCGGCCGCGCTCCGGTTCCGATACGTGGCTTCGAACACCTACCTCGCGCAGCCCCACCAGCGTCTCGTCGCTGTGATAGCCCTTGTCGGCCACCACCTCTTCAATCCCCGAACCCTCCGGCTGAACCGCCTCGACCTGCTCCGCCGCCATGATCAGCGTCTCCGGCAGCGTGGCCGTATCGCCGTCCGATGCATCCTGCACCGTCACCGACACGATGGCGCCCGTGTCCATGTCGACCCCGTGCTCGGCCTTGTGGGCCAGGTGCGTCCGACCGTCCTTCATCTTCGCGATCTTCGCGTCCGGGTCCTGCGGCGGTTTCCACTCCTTGTTCGACGTCTTCTTGTTCTTCCGGGACCGGTCGAACCGAGCCAGATCCGCCCGCGTCGGTGTCTCCACACCCGACGCTTCCGCCAACCGCCGGATGAACGCCTCGTGGGATTCGCCCGTGTCCCGCCGCTCGATGCTACGCATCGCCGCGTTAGCTTCCAGCGTCGTCGCATCGATGCCGACCGTCTTCCCCGCCACCAGCCCCGCTTCAGCCAGCCGCTCCAGAACCCACGTAAACACCGCCTCGTGCGTCTCCACGTCGATCAACCGACGCGTCCGCGACAACGTCGAGTGATCCGGAGACGTCTCGGTCACATCCAGGTCCAGGAACGACCGCAGGCTCAGTGAATCGGCCACCCGCCACGCAATCCCGCGCTCCGAAGACAGCCCCTCGAAGTAGCCGATCAACAGCATCCGGAAATCCCGCCCGGGACGCAGACTCGGCCGGCCCATCCGCGACGCGTAGAACACCGCGCACAGACTCTCCACGAACGCGTCGAAACCCGCATCCTCCAGGACCCGGTTGAGACGCTCGAAGAATGGATGCCCCGCGTTCGTCGGTAAATCCGCCGTCGTCACCCACAGCGGCAACCCTTGTCGCGCCGCCGGTCTCTTGCCCATCGCCATGCCGCTCAGTGTACGAAACTCGACCACCCCTCGGCCAGGCCGGGTCCGCGACTTTCGCCACAGGCTGGTAGGCCAAGACGGCCCCGAGAAGGTGACTAACCAAACCCAGGAGATCAGGATCGTCCAGTGGGTGAGTACCTCCCGCGGCCCATCGCTCGAGGGCGAATTGCACTTCATTACGTTGGTATCGAAATTGATTGAATGCCGAATAGAGTTTTCCTCGACGCGCGACAAAACGGAGCGGACTGAGTGCGTCACCGGTCAGATCCATCCGATTGAACTCCGGCAAGTAAACAGTATGTGAGCCCTGCGAAGAAAGATCCTGTCCCGTTTCCGGGACGAGCACCTTGTCGACGAAATCACTCAGGCAGACCCAATGGACCGTAGAATGAGTCGTGTCGGCCACGACGAAAACAAGTGGATTCGCTGGTCCCATTGCTCGGGCCAGTTGTAGTTCCGCTGTGTCGAGCGTTTCTGCGAGTACGCGCATTGTCGAGGACTGCCTCCGGTCGTACTTGAGTGGTGAACGCTCCACGTTACGTCGTGCCTGGATTTCCTTCGTAACCCACTGCACTCTAGAGCGTGACTTCAACTGCACGAAGAAATGCTCGCCAAGAGTGACGAAATCATCGCCGTGAGAGTCGAATACTTCGACAGCAAAGTCGATTCCGTAATCCGGTTGGTACTCTCGTACTACCCACTCCTGGGGCAAAACGCTCTTAAACAGTTGAATGCCGACCGAATCAGTAACGTGTGACGTAGGGCGCTTCTTCATTACTCTCATTCCACTCTTGCGACCAACGACCGTTCCGCTACGGCGAGGCCTTGAAAGCGGGCTCGCCGTCCGCTGAAGACCCGTGCCATGCTGCCTTGGGCGCACTCAGAGTCCGGTTGACATGGTACGCGCCCCACGGTAATAACGCAAGTCCCTCCCCGCGACCTCCGCGACAGTCCATAGGAAGATCCAACTCCTACCCCCCTGTACCTTTCTGAATGACTTCGCGCAATGATGTCGCGGAGTCGGGCAGAGCGTCGGGAGCCAGCAACTGCCCCCTGTGTCTCGAACACTTGGGGTGGGACTTGTGCCTCGACGGTTCGCCATCGATGGACGCCCAGTGGGCAGTTTGCGGCGTAGAGCGCCAGTACAGCGACGGGCCGGCATCGTTGGCGCGCCCGTTCGATTCGGCAAACTGGGAGGTTGGGGTTGAGGCTCTGGAGAGGTTCGCGGGTGTCGATTGGGGCTCGCAACAGCATCACGTGCGCGTGCTCGACACCGACGGCAACGTGCCCGGAGAACGGTCGTTCGAGCATGGCGGTACAGGGCTGTCGGAGCTGGCAGACTGGTTGTTGTCGTTCACGGCTGGAGAGACCGGGGGAATCGGCGTGGCGGTCGACACGCCGCGCGGACGGGTGGTCGAGAGCCTGATGGAGCGGGGTTTGGTGGTCCACTCCATCAATCCGAAGCAGCTCGACCGCTTCCGGGATCGCTTCTCGCCGGCGGGCGCGAAGGACGACCGGCGAGATGCACGGGTTCTGGCCTCGGCGTTGCGGACTGGCCCTTCATTGCCTGCGGCGCCTGGAGTCGACCGATCCGACGATCATCGAGTTGCGCGAGTGGTCGCGACTCAGCGAGTACCTGACGCGGGAGCGTACGCGCCTCGCGAACCGGATGCGGGAACAGCTGTGGCGCTACTACCCGCAGTTCCTCGCTGTTATCCGCGACGACGTCCCGGCGCCCTAGGCACTCGAGCTGTGGAAGAGCCTTGCCGACGCCGCGGGCCGGTCGACGGGTTCGCGAGGCGACGCTGGCGAGACTGTTGGAGAAGCACCGTACTCGTCGAATCGACGCGGCAACGCTGCGCCATCGGCTGAGGGCGAAGGCCGTCAGCGTAGCGCCGGGGACCGCCGAGGCTGCCGTTGCGCATGTGCGGCTGGTCGTCGAACGGCTCGTTCTGGTCAACCAGCAGAAGGTGCATGCACGTCGCCAGCTCGAAGGATTGGTCCGCCAGCTCGCCGAGGCCGCCCCGGCAGACGAGCCGAACGCATGCGAGGAGACCGAGCCAACCGACGCGACCATCCTGATGTCGCTGCCTGGCGTCGGCACGGACGTTGTCGCCACCCTGTTCGCAGAGGCCAGCGACGTGCTTGTAGCTCCTGGTGGTATGCGGGCCAGCTTCCGGCTGGTCCGCGAGGGCTTCCCGCACGGTCGGCCGCGGCGGTCACCGGCAAGCCGCAGCGCAGCACAGGACCCGCGAAGCGGGTTGACGGCCGGGACCGACCGTGCGTGGTGAACGCGCTCCGAGCGAAGCGAATGGGATGGACGTCTCCCGCTCTCTGATGTCGGGCGGCGGGGGTTGAGATGGACCCTCGCGGGCCGACGGCATCATAGTGCCAAGGGGGGAAGACGCGAGGTCTTCCCGGGCAACCGGAGGGTCCAAGATGCAGAGTAGCAGAACGGTGGTCGGCGTGGATATTGCGAAGCGGGTGTTTCAGTTGCACTGGGTCGATCTGGGGACGGGCGAGGTCGCGGACCGGCGACTGACACGGGCGAAGTTTCTGGAGCACTTCGCGAATCGCGCGCCGTGCCTGGTCGGCATGGAGGCATGCGGCGGCGCGCAGCATTGGCCGCGGCGATTGCAGGAGCTGGGCCACGAGGTCCGTCTGCTGCCGGCGAAGATGGTGCGGCCGTTCGTCGGCGGCAACAAGAGCGACGCGCACGACGCGCGGGCGATCTGGACGGCGGTTCAGCAGCCCGGGATCAAGACGGTTGCCGTCAAAAGCGAGGAACAACAGGCGGTTCTGGCGCTGCATCGGATGCGCCAGCAACTGGTGAAGTTCCGCACTGCGCAGATCAACGGCCTGCGGGGTCTGTTGACCAAATACGGCGAGGTCATGCCGCGCGGGCGAGCCGGCATGAAGCGGGACATGGCCGGGGCCCTCGAGCGGGTCTCGGAACGGCTGCCGATGATCGTCGTCGAGACCTTGCGAGACCAGTGGGCGCGCGTGGCGGAGCTCGACACCGAGATCGGCACGATCGAACAGCGCCTGGACGTGTGGCATCGACAGAATGCGGCCAGCCAGCGGATCGCGGCGATCCCCGGTGTGGGCTTGCTGGGTGCGACGGCCGCGGTCGCCACGATGGGCGATCCTGCCACCTTCAGGTCCGGTCGGGAGTTTGCCGCCTGGCTGGGTCTGGTGCCTCGCCACAGCGGCACGGGCGGGCGGGTGCGCATGCTCGGGATCTCGAAGCGCGGGGACACGTATCTGCGGACCCTGCTGATCCATGGCGCCCGCGCGATGCTCGCTCGCGGGAAGGCACCGTCGTCATGGCAACTCCAGCCGACGAAGCGCCGGCCACCGAATGTCGTCGCCGTGGCGATGGCCAACAAGACAGCGCGAACGATCTGGGCCCTGCTGGCCCATGACCGGGAGTACGAACCGAACTTTGCCAGCCCGCTCGCCTGAACACGAGCAGGGACGGGAACGCGAACCTGGAACTACGCGAGGAGTCTTCAGTCATCGTGTGCGGCTTTCTGGCGACGGGGGCGACGGGTGCAACGGGTAGCCTCTGCGAGCGGCGAGTCAAGGCTTCGCCTTCTCCGCTTCGCTCCGGCCCTTCGGGCGACTCGCCGCTCGCGCCGGCTCGGAGCTGGTTGTGGCCGGACGAAATCGTCCGGCCAGTGAGTACACTGACCGGTTCGTTGAAGGTTGCGCAAGGAACGACAAGGGGTGATGGCAAACAGGTCAGACCGCGATCCGCGAAACCTGAAAGGCCCTCGGGGCACAAGCCCGTGAAGCGAATGAGGTGCGGATCGGCTGATTCCATCGGGGCCGGCGGGAGCAAGTCCTGCATCAACAGGCCGGATATAGAACTGCAACCTGTCCGCCAGACACGCCAGAATCGTCCCTTGCCAAACCGGGAGACGTCCATATAGAGGGCCTTATCCGGTCGTCCCGCGGACCGGCCTCAACCCACCCACACCTCTTTCAGGAGAACCGGGAGTCCCCCCCAGCGGCGGCGCCCGCCGACCCCCGGCTGTGGTCGGGATCTCCCCGATTCCGTCGGTGCTCCTGAGTCTGGTGGCCGCGATCCTGATGAAAATCCAGCGGTCTAATCTTCAATCGCAGACTTCACCGCGGATGCTAATGGGGACCACTGGCGCGGTCTTCTAGTCTAACGACGCGCCTCATCCATAAGACCCAACGCACGAAGCGTAGCGTCGTAATGATCGTGTTCCTTCACGGGTGCATTGCGCCTCATGGCGCCAACGGCCCGAACAAGCGTGTCTCTCTTAGACTTTGCCTCCTCGGAGCCCAGGATAAACGCAGGTACGAAATGGAGGTAGTTTAGTTCCCAACCTACTTTCGTCGTCAACTCTGAGGTGTTCTCCTGCACAGCACAGACGTAACTCTTCCAGTCGCTAGTCAACATAGCGTTTGGATGTATAAAGATGCGCATGCCTCTCAGACCGCATGATTCCGCTTGATGAGCCTGAATCACGGCGGTGCCAAGAAACTGTGAGCTGTGCCTTCGGACATCATCTGAAACGTCAGTTACAAGCCTGAAGGCTCGGAATGAGCCAGTGCCGATGCCCATTCTCACGGGGATCCCAAACGAAAGCAGCGTCCGCATCCACTGCTCAGCAAACTGTAGAGCCGTGAAGTCGTTCCGAAACGCTACAAATGCGGAGTCGGAGAACACGATGGACTGTAGAGGGTCAATACTCTGCAGAGAGTTCAAGTGCAGATCGAGGGTGCTGTGGAACACAGCAAAGGTGCGGGTCAAGTTGTCTTCTTGACCATCTTCAAACCGCTCACGAAGTTCGTCTTCGGAGGATACCAATGGGAAGACGGCGAGCGAGTCGATCAGGGAATCGTGGGACGCAACTAGCCGCGTGAAGCCAAGAATGTCAGCGTAAACTGCTGTTACCTGCGTATGCACCGCTCGAAGTATACCACGGAGGAAGCCGGCGACCGTTCCCTTACTAGCTGGTTGCCGATGAAGGATAGAGGCCCGGTAGGTGGCCCGAACGACCACCGACAGCGCGAAGTGTGTGGGACAACTTGCGCATGCCAAGGTCGTCGAGGATGAGCACGGGCACGAGGGTCAGCTCGGCCTCATAGTTGCGAGTCTCCAGCGAGAGTCGCCTTGGCAAGGTCCTCGAGGGAGGTGCTCGAGGTCGCGTCGAAGCCGGGGAGGAACCCGTTCGGGGATGCGCACTTCGATCCGGCGTTCCGCGTCGACCGGCGCGTCGGCGGGCCGCTGGGTCGTCGTCGTGGTCGGCAGGATGGTTCGCGTGCCGCGACAGGCCTCGACGAACCCGCGCACCAGGTGGTCGTTCGACTGCTCCCTCTCCGTTTCTTCGCGGAGCCGGTCTCCGATCTCACGCGTCGCACCGCCGAGAAAGACTGGAATCCGTGCAAGCGGCGCGGTTCGGCAAGGATGATCGCGCCGGGCCTCGGACCGCGCCACGTGGTCGGCGAGTTCGTGCCTGTCCAGGTCGAGCTACCGTCCGACAAACCCACGACGACCGGCGGTACGAACCCGCCCGGAACCAGCAGCGGCCCGAGTAGCCGGAGCACGCACAGCTGCAGCGCGAACACGAACAGGTTCTTTTGCCGCCTGCTCGGACGGTCCAGCGGACGGTGGCTCCGTCCACGCGACCTGACGGAGGATTCCGTCCTGGCCCGTAACGGCCCGGGATTCGTACGCCGGATTGTCGCTCTTCAACTACCAAGGGTCATCCCTGCGTCGCAGCCGCTTCACCACCAGTCCCTCGCCCGTGAGCACGACGAACACCTAGTCGTCCAGCGGCTCGGCCCGGCCCATGTCCAGCACGACCAGATCGCGGTCGCAAATCGCCAGGGCGATCGAGTCACCCGCCACCCCGCGCACACATCACACGCTCCGGGCGCGCCGCTGAGACCAGCGCCGACCGCGCCACCGACACCGTCATCTCCGTGGTCTCGTCCCACACGGGCTCGTCGGACTCGGGCGCGGATCGGACGTTCACCGCGAATGGTACGACCACGGCTGGCGTTTCCCCCTCGACGGACGCGCCCGCCGGCGTTCGCGCGAGCGGCGCCGACCTCGAGGTCCGTCACCGATCGACAGAGGGATACAGCCTCCTGGAGACCATGCGTACACCGCGGACTGCGATCGTGGCCCCGCCCGGACCGTCGCAGTGATCCAGTCATGGACAGCCGAAAGAGACGAATTCTCAAGGGAGAACGGCATGCGCCGCACGTTTACCGGCATCAGCATCGCGACAGTCGTTTCTGGCGGGCTGCGCGGACCCGCATGCGGCGACGGTGGAGAACTTCAGTCGGGTGCTCGACGAGTAACACGCTCAAGTTCGACCGTGTCAAGGTCTCGATGCGATCGACGTGCGAACGCGCAGCTCCACGCCGCGTCGGCCGACGAAACACGGCACCTTTCGCTTCAGCCGATTTCAGTCCCTCCCCTCCTTCGGGTAGGTACAGCACGTTATCTGGCCGATCTCGCTATTTTCGAATCATGTGGTACCGGTAGTAAGACCGCCGTTCCATTGGGCCTTCCTGTTGTCCCAACTCCCATTCCAAGTCCGTCTGCGGGTAGCCTCGCCAGTCTGGTTCCTCTCCTCCCGGGCTGTGTCTTCTTGAGCTCTGCTTCCACACCTCGTCGTTGAACTCCTCCTTTGTTATACCTAATCCTAGCATCCTACACTCGTTCTGGTGTACTACCCGATAGTGGCGCCAATGACCGTTCTCTACCACTCTAAATACATCACCAATTGAGTCCTTTAATGCCCTCCGCTCTCTTGTCGTGATTATGTACACTGAGTCTTTGGACCCCCACTTGTCTGGTGCTCGCTCATTGCTTAGCCATAATATCCGGCTCTGGTTCCTTTCTACATCGTCTATTACTGTCTGCAGTTGTGATTGTCCCACTTCTGCCCTGTGCCTGTGTGCCCGCGCTCGCGCGTGTAGTGCTCCTCTGTTAGTCCGGTACGGGTCTCTTGCTACTAGCACGACAATGTGCCGTCCTACGCGCACGACCCACTGTTTCGAGTCTGGTTCGAACCCGACCTCCTCCTTCCGGTGCAGTGCTGCTGGACAGTCACCTACTGGTATCCACCTCTCTATCCAGCCTCCCCCGGTGGCTCGCTCGCCCTCGAACTGTTGCCGCCTTCCATCCTTTAGTGTAAATAGGTCTCGTGTCGCCTGTGCCCATTCTGCGTAGTCTCTTCCCATCTCGCCCAGTGCCTTGCACAGCAATAGGAATGCTCCTTTCACGATGCTTGCAGTGAAGTGGGGCACCGGGAATCTGACTATCAGCCAGCTTGTGCTGTCAGGGATCTCTCCCAACTTCAGTCGTTGGACTGCTCCCTTTTCTACTGCTAGTAGTCCACTGTCGTCCGCGCCAATCTCTTCTGCTATTGCAAGCTGGACCTTAACGCGCTTCCATCTGTTACTTTCAGCATCGCCTATCTCCCACCGCAACCATATTCTATTTCGGATCTCCCAGTCGTCGATCCCACCTTCGTCAAATGGTCGTAATTCTAGCTCCACCTCCCTGCTCTGCGTTATCGTGCCCTTTTCACTGTTAATCGTTAGCTCGTCCAGGAGCGATGTCTGGGTATTACACTTGCCGCATATCAGTGCTCGCTTGTTCCCTCCCATCCGCTTGGGCGGAATGTGTTCGACTGTTATTCCTTTGAACCCATCCGCCCCTTGTCCTGCACGCTTCCACTTCCCGCATATCATGCACCATAGCCTCCGTTCGTGCTGCCTGTTCCGTCTTACTCCTCCTCTGGCCTCCTCATTGCTGGTTAGATATCGGTAGTCCCGTGCTCTATAGCTCACTCTTGACTGGGTGTATACTGTGTGAATGTAATCCTTCACACGTTCTCTCACGTTTCTGCTGTTCGGCTCACCCTCTGCTCTTCCTGTTTTCGCTTTCCATGCTGTTCTCCAGAACATGTTCCATGCCTCTTCGCTATCTATTGCCTCCTTTGCCACTGCGAGTAGCGGCCACCTCATTCCGTGCTTGCGTGCTAATCGGACCCACGTTTCTATTCCTACTCCTTCCAGCCTCCTGAATGGTGGCCACTCTGTTGCCGCGCCTCGTCGTCCCATATCTTCTCCATTCCGCCCTGTTTATCCTTGTGCTATGCTATTGTGTCTCATCGACCCTCTCTATGTGTATACTTCCCCTTCAGTCCTGTGCTCTCCGTTGTAGTCCCAGCCGTAGCAGCGCGCCGTCTCCGTCGTACCTGAATGTGATGTCGAGAACGGTCAGTCCGGCCAGTTCGGCCGGTCCGAACTCGACCCGCCGGAAGCGTTCGGACAGCGCGCCGACCCGGCCGACGGTCCACCTGCCGGGCCCGGTCTTGGTGACGGTCGCCACGTGTATCGGTTCGTTCAAGAGCGAACCGGTCAGGATCTGGCCGGTGGCAGATAGAGTCGAGCTGCTGCGAGACGTCCTGGTGTCGGGTGTGGGTCATGCCGTCGCTTTCAACCAGTCCTGAATCGTACCAGAGGTCGCTTTAGCCCGGCGACCTGCGCCTCGGTGGACGTCCGGACGGCAGTGATCGGTGTGCGCGTGTACGCCGTGCAGGCCGGCGACCCGTCTTCCCTGTGGATGTCGGTGTCGCGAACATCCCATGACGGTCGGACGTACCCGCTCCGGCCCACTTCCGCCGCGACTCGGATTCCCCGCCACCTGGTGTCGTCAACGGGATCGGGCGGAGCTTCCACCCGAAAACTGATGGACTGCACCTGCCTGCCCTCGAAGCCCGCGCGAACGTAAGCGCCGCCTGGATTCTGCCCCGTCACAATGCCGACTGCGACGGTTGCGACATGCTCATTGGATTATTCCCATGATGCATCGGCAGTGACGTCATCCGTCGTGCCGTCGCTGTACTCCGCATCCAGAGTCAGTTCGACCGTGGCGCCGACCTCCAGGACTGGATCATCAACGAACCACGATGGCCCCTTGAGCGCCAGGTCGGTTAGTGTGACGACTGGTGTCGTGGGCGGGGCGACTGGCGGAGTGACTGGTGTTGGTTGGGTTGGCGTCGGCGGATCATCTTTCCCGCAGGATGCCGAGAAGGCGACGACAGCGAGAACGGCGGCGATGGCGATACGGGTCCGCATGAGGGGTCTCTTTCCTCTCGTGACCGAAGCTCTCGCCGGGCCCGGGTCGAGCGGGCCGTACCGCCGGCGTTGTGGGTGTCATGGGCGCCGCCTCGGGGCGCGACTGATGACGATCAGGCTTTCGGCTCTCGCGCGCCACTTGCCGGTCCGCCTCGGCCACCAGTTGCTCGAGTGACGGCGAGTACGGTGCTTTCGACAAGCGTCGGCTGAGGTCGAGGCCGACCGCGCGAGCTGCGTTCTCGTAGACGAGCAGCCGGAGCGCGGAGCGGTGACGCGCGTGCCGGGTGGCGTTCCACGCCTCATGCTCGGCGTCGGCGCGCCGCTGTGTGCGCTCGTCGCGTGATGCGCGGCGCCGGCGTTCCTGATATTTGCAGGTCGTCGTTCGCGTGTTCGTGCGCGATCCCGGTCCGGGTCGCCGCCTCGCTGAGGCGGTCGTGGATCTGCCGGGCCCGGCGCCGCCGGTGCGTCGGCGAGGTCGGCCTCGCTCTGGCGGCGTTCGGCTTCGAGCTGGCGGCGCTCGGCCTCGACGTCGACCTCGGGCCGGTGTTGCCGGAACAGCTTGCGGATGGCGGCGGCGCCGCGCCGCAAGGCGCGGACCGCGGCGCGTCCGAGGCGGTGCGCGAGCGACGCGGGTTCGGTCCGGTGGCCGCGTCGCAGCTCGATGCGCTGACGGGGCGCCCCCCGCCAGCGTCGCGGGCGATGTAGATCGCCGTCTCCGCCGCCTTCACCGCGCTGGGTCGGCCGACGCACAGGCCCAGTTCGGCGTACGCCATCGTCAAGGCCATCGCCGAGGGCAACGGCAGCGACGTCGCCGACGTCGTCGAGAGCTTCCGACCGACCGGCAGTTGCCCGGTGCCGGCGCCGGTGCCGCAGGGCCGGCGCCCCGGAGCGTGCGCGCCGGCTGGATGGACCGGGCCTTGAGTGGGGCCAGCGCGTACCCGGGCCGCGCTGCGGCATAGCGCTCGTCGGTCGGGTCCTCGGGATCGTCGCCGTCGGCTTGGCGGCCGCAGGCAGCGGCGGCAACGGCGATGGCGCTGCCCAACGAGCAGAGCGCACGGTGGATGGGCCCGTCACTGAGGCGCAACGCGAGCGGACGGCCCGCGCGCTTGCCGGGTACCGGCGGACGGAAGACGCGTCATGGCAGACCGCTGACCCGCTCGGGTTCAACCCGAGGCATCGCGACCGTGGGACCCGGCGTATCATGAGCCGTATGGCCAGCGGGGCAGGGCGGGGCAGCGACTCGCAGAACGCCGCCAGAGCCTTTCCCGACGTTGTGGGGTACATCGTGGGATGGTCTGTCCTGGCATCCGTATAAGCCCATGACAATTCAGTCACTTACAGCGGAAGTCATGCTGACGCTGCCAGAACAAGATTAATGTCCGTAGAACTCCGAGACACTCCGTAGAACACCGCGGGGGCTGGAAGCCATCGCGGCGTGCACGGCGAACGAGGCGGTGAGGCTGTGTCTTCGGTTCATAGTCCTGACGGCGGCTGGCTCGGGTGAGGCACGCGGCGCCATGTGGAGCGAGATAGACGTGCCCGGCGCGGAGTGGCGCGTACCGGAGGAGCGCATGAAGGGCGGCATCGAGCACAGAGTGCCGTTGTCGCCTGCAGCGATGGACACGCTGGAGCGCGCCAGGGAGCTGTACAGTCCGGCCGGCTGGTGCTTCCCAGCGCCGACGCGCGGCGGCAGACAGATGCACCCGACGACGCTGGCGCAGGTGGTACGGATGCTCTATCGGGGCCGCTGCACGGTGCACGGCTTCCGGTCGTCGTTCCGCGACTGGGCGAGCGAGCAGACGAGCGTGCCGCATGCGGTGGCTGAGGCGGCGCTGGCGCATCAGGTCGGCAGCGCCGTAGAGCGGTTCTATGCCCGATCGACCCTTTTCGAGAAGCGGCGCGGCCTCATGAATCGCTGGGCAGAGTTTGTAACCCGGTAGAGGAAGTCGGCCCTGCCGAAGGCGCGAACGCCGAGGCCCTTAGTGTATCGAAGTCCGGCAGTTGCGCGTTTCCGGCGATAGCCGCTTCCTGATCCGGGCGTCAACTGCGCGAGGACGGCGTCGATGTGGGTGCGCGTACCCAGCGGGGCTTCGGCGGCGCGGGTGCGAATCGGACGAGATCGACGAGGTCGACGGCGGCACGCCGACCGTAGAGCAGGCGTACCAGGTGGATGAGCGCGTGGCGCCGATGATTGCAGCTCGACGCGACGAGCGTCCTGCGCCACTCGTGCAGTTGCGCGTTCAGGCTGGCGAGGTGGCATCGGGAGCGAAAGCGTCCGCAGGTGGCCGAATCGCCGACGTGCGCGCCGCCGTCGCCGAGTTCGTCGAGCGCTACAACCGGTGCTGGCGCCTCGAGAAGCTGGCCTATCGCACACCACTAGAGGCCGGCGAGGAGTACGAGCTACGTCAAGCCGCGTAGCCCAAACTTGTGTCCAAGAAACCGGGCGGGGTACAAGATCGCATGCGCTACGTCGTCAGTGTGCTCGTACTCGCCCTCGGTTCCGCCGCGGCGCCGGTCGCAGCCCAGGATCGTTTGCCGGTTCCCTCCCGGGTCGACCCGTCGACCTCCACGGTTGCGCCCCCCGACGTCCGTTCCACGGAAGAGAACGAGGCTTCGTCGTCGGTGCGCCGCCGCGCGAGAGCGGGCAACCGAGGCCGTATTCCCGACTGGATTGCCCTTGCGCTGCGCCACACCGATCAGGCGTCATCCTTCGTCCAGGAGCCGACTCCCGCTCGCGGATGGTCGACCCCGCGTCTCTTGCTCGGTGTAGGGCTCGCGGCCTTCGGCGCCTACTGGGCAGTTCACGAGCGCCGGTGCCGGGGAACCGGCGGCCTCAGTAGTTCGGCTCCGGGTCCCTACCACAGTGTCAGCGCTTCGCCCGACTCCCAGGTGCTCTACGCCAACCTGCACATCGGCTACGGCAACGCCCGCGAACCCTCGGTGACGCGCCGAGGGAACACCTGCGACATCGACTGGGCATTCGACTCCCAGGAGATCTGGACCGATAACTCGATTCCGGGGCGCCCGCTGACGTATGCGGACCCCGACAGCCTTCAGCGCTGGACGTTCTCTAGCGCCTCGAGCGCGCCCGGACCGCCCACCGACGCGATCCTGCAGCACCTGCGCAACTCGTTCGCTCCCGAGGAGTACATCCCGACCGAGAACATCTACGTCGGTATCGCCGCTGCGGCCGCCGGCGGAATCCTCGCCGCGTTCTTCTCGCGCACGGACGCTCCCGTCGACGTCACCCCGGTTCCCGCCGGTGCCCGCGTCTCCCTCAACTTTGGCTTCTGACTTGCCCGTACCGGCCAGTTCCGGCCAGAGGTGCTTCATGATCACTCGCCGTACTTTTCTCTTCACTTTCGCCCTTGCCGCGCTCGGGGTCGCTGCCCTGCCGTCCTCGTTCTCGGCTCAGTCTCCGGCTCCCCTCTTCACGCTCGACCCGGCCGGGGTCCCCGACGCCGCCTCGCCGAACGCCCGCGGCCTGAGGGTTTCGCACGACGCGATCGAGCAGTTGCGCAACCGCGTCCTCGGCGGCGAACTTCCCGCCGCTCTCCTCAACTTCGATGCCGGCCTGGCGTTTCCGGTGGTGTTCCATGAACTGGAGTCCACCGGCCGCGGCTATGTCCTCCACGGAACGATCGACAACGACCCCTTTCAGACCGCCACTGTCGGCATCCACGGCGACCGCGTTTCGGGTGACTTCTACACCCGGCAGGGAAGCTGGTCGCTGTCCGGCGCCGTCGGCCGTCCCGGCCTCGTCGCGCAGCCCCACGCGACCGGGACGGCTCCCCCGTCAGGCACCGACGCCGTTGAATTCCCGGAGGGTGTGTCGGGTCTTCCCGACATCCCCGACTTCGCGACCGTCCCGATTCCCAACCTCTCCCCTGCCGACCGTCCAACGTGGGTGGAACCTCGTTACGAAGTGGAACTCCTCGTCGTCTACACGCGCGCCGCTGCGCGTGGCGCCGGCGGCAATGCGGGCATCGAAGCGCGGATTGACACCTGGATCTCGCTCGCCAACCGCGCGTTCAGGAACAGCGGCGCTCCCACCACCCTTCGCCTCGTTGGCACTCTCCTGGCTCCAGACTACAAGGAGGTCCCTTCCGGGGCCCGCATTTTGGCCCATCTCTCGAACACCGCCGACACCGTGAACAGCGACGGGCGCCGACCTGATCCGGACGGTCACCTCGACTGGGTCCACCAGGCCCGCGCCGAACATCGTGCCGACCTCGTCTATATCATCGTCGGTCCAGACACTCCTGATGTATGCGGTATTGCGATACAACCGGCAGTCCACGAGCGTAGTGTTCCTCTCCCGGGCACGGGTTTCGGCGTTGTCGTGGCGGAGTGTGGACCCCTCGTCCTGGCTCACGAGATCGGCCACAACATGGGCTCTCACCACGACCGTTACCTGCGGCTCAGGGAGCGTAGCGCGGCCGGCGAGCCAGCCCGGCTGAGAGACGAGGAGCCGCCATTCATATTCGGGTACGTCAACCAGCAACGCATCCGCCGAGGCTCTCCGGGCTGGATCCGGCCGCCTGCCAGAGACGCATGGGTGACCATCATGGCAGGCTTCACCCAGTGTGGAGACAACGGGTTCTACTGCTATGCCATCCCGTTCTTCTCAAATCCGAGTCTCACCCACTTCGGCGACCCGGGCGGCGTCGGCGGCAACGAGCGTACTGACCGCATCGATGGTCCCGCCGATGTCGCTCGCATGCTCCGCGAGTACTCCCACCTGGTCAGCCACAACCTCCGCTCGAACTGCCTGCGTTCCGGTTCGCGCATCCGTCTGCAGGCATGGACCGGCGGCTTCGTCCGGGCATACCACGGTGGCGGAGAGAGCGTCATCGCCAACTCGACGAGCCCAGGCGGCCAGGAGACCTTTGTCGTTGAGCGCGACTCGCCGGAGTGCATCAAGTCTGGCGATACGGTTTTCCTCCGCACCAGCTCGCAGTACTACTTGCGCGCCGCGAACGGAGGAGGCGGGGTGGTCGATGCGACGTCCCGCCGACCGGAGGAGTGGGAGTCCTTCCGGGTGGAGCGCCTCGAGAGTGACGGGCTGATTCGCTTTATCGACGACATCGCGCTACGCGCGTTCGATGGCTCGTACCTGCGCGTCCTCTACCGGGAGGAGCCCGACCGCCAGGTCTGGGCTGACGGTGAGCAGGTGGGGCCCTGGGAGCACTTCACCCTGCATGTCGTGTCCGTGCCGCGCTGATCCGTTCTTCGGACCGTACCCGTTCCCGTACGGCTATGCGACCCACCTGTCTCCGTACTACGGCGGCTACGCCTACAACAGCGCGGTCCGGATCGAGGTCGAGCCGGAAGAGACGGAGGTCTACGTCGACGGGTACTACACGGGGGTCGTCGACAGCTTCGATGGGTTCCTGCAACGCCTGCCGTCGCTCCAGGTCGGGTGGCCCTTGTGAGACCAGCGGGCGGCGTCGACATGTCGTACGGCGGAGGCCGCTCTCGGTGCCACGCCGCGTTTCACCACCGGCTTCGGGGAATAAGTCCGTCCTCCGGCGGGTCCATCACTACCGCAACCATGCGTGAGGCGGTTGCGTGCCAGCGCCTGCCGCCCGTCCGCCTCCGCTCCGACAAGAGACGCGCCGGAGGGGTCGGCCTCACGCCGGAGGAAGCCAGACGATGTCCCGAGTCGCATTCAACCTCTTCGCGCTCGCGCTGTGCGCGGCGGCCGCGTCGGTCGACGCCCTCGCACAGAGCACAACGGGCGGAACCACCCATGGCGTGCGGATCACCGGCACCGTGCAGACACCCGACGGCTCGCGCCTCCCGGGCGCCACGGTGCGGATCTTCGGCACACCGCTGATCACCACCACGGACGGCGACGGGGCTTATGTGCTCGAGGCCGCGCGCCCGCCGGGCCGGCTCATCCTGTTCGCCGAGTTGCCCAACTTCACCAGCGACGACGTCACCATCCAGGTCATGGGGCCGCTGAGCACCCGCATCGACTTCACGCTGACGCCGACGTTCGCGTCCGACGTGACAGTGATCGCGGAGGTTCCGATGCTCGACGCCACCGACGACGTCAGCCGCATCGAGCTCGCCCCCGAGCAGGTCTCGGTGCTGCCCAGCCTGGGCGAGCGCGACCTGTTCCGCGCGTTTCAGCTCCTGCCCGGCGTCTCCGGCAGCAACGAGGCGTCCTCGGGCCTCTACGTCCGCGGCGGCACGCCGGACCAGAACCGCGTCGAGTACGACGGGTTCCGGGTCTACCACGTGGACCACCTGTTCGGGTACTTCAGCGCTTTCAACATGGACGCGGTCGACACGATCGAACTCAGCAAGGGCGGGTTCGAAGCCCGGCACGGGGGCGTGCTCTCCAGCGTGATGCAGATCAGCGGCAAGAGCGGCCGGCTCGACCGCGCGGCCGGCAGCGTCGGCGCGGGCCTGCTGAGCTTCAACGGGGTCTACGAGACCCCGCTCTTCAACAACCGGGGCTCGGGCCTGCTGGCCGTGCGCCGCTCGTTCCAGGGGCCGCTCTACGACAAGATCCTCAACCTCTACGACAACAGCCCGGTCCCGGGGCCGGGACGGGGCGGCGGCGGATTCGGCCCGGGCGGCGGGCGGTTCTCGACGTTCAGCAGCGAGCCCTCGTCGAACTTCTACGACATCAACGGCAAGCTGCTCTTCAATCCGTCCGCGGCCGACTCGGTTTCCGTTTCGCTGTATCGGGGGAACGACAACCTGGACAACTCCCGCTCGCTGCAGGTCCCGGAAGGACTGTTCGACAGGCTCCTCGCGCGCGGCATCGACCCGACCGAGCGTGGGCTCGACCTCAATAGCACCCTCGACATCACCGACGTGCGCGATTCCGGGAATACCGGCGTCGGGCTGGTCTGGTCGCGGCAGTGGAACTCCAGCGTGCTCAGCGAGGTCTCGCTCGGCTATTCCCGCTTCCAGGATGTCCGGGACCGGGCGCGGCAGATCGGCTCGAACGCCAATCCCTCCGCCGAGAGCAATCTGGTCGACGACGTCACCTTCCGAGCCACGGTGCCGATCACGCTGGGCGTCGGCCACACCTTCGAGGGCGGCGTGGAGGTGACCGGGAACCGGCTCTCCTACAGCCTGCAGTCCGGACAGGGGCAGGGCGCCCGGCTCGGCGCAGACCCCCTGGCCAGCGTCCTCAATCGCGACGAGAGCGGTAGACTGGCGGCCGCCTTCCTCCAGGACCGCTGGCTGATCGGATCGCGCCTGCTCCTGGTGCCCGGCGTGCGGCTCACGTACTTCGACCGGACGGGCGGCCGCTACACGGAGCCGCGATTCGCCGCGACCCTGTTCCTGACGGACCGGTTCAAGCTGAAGACGGCGGCCGGCCGCTACTACCAGTTCACGAACCGCATCACGCGCGAGGACGTGCTGCAGGGCAACCGCGAGTTCTGGAGCCTGTCCGACGGAACGACAGTGCCTGTCGCCGAGGCGACGCATCTGATTGGCGGCGCCAGCTACGAGCGCGGCGACCTGCTCGTCGACGTCGAGCTGTTCACGAAGGACCTGACGAACCTGACCCAGTTCGCCCCCCGCTTCGCAGCCGCTTCGGACGACCTCGACTACGACGCCTTCTTCTACCGCGGCACGGGCACGGCTCGCGGGACCGAGCTGCTGGTGCAGAAGCGCTCGGGGCGGCACACGGGATGGGCGAGCTACACCCTCAGCACCGTCGAGGAGTCGTTTCCCGATCTGCAGGCGGCGCCGTTTCCCGCCACCCACGACCAGCGGCACGAGATGAAGCTGGTCAACTTGTACCGGATGGGCGACTGGCATCTGTCCCAGACGTGGATCTACGCGAGCGGCAAGCCGTACACCGAACCGGTCGGACTCGAAACCGTCGACCGGCCGTTCGGCGGCACCATCGAGCGCGTGGTGGCGGGACCGAAGAACGGCGGGCGGCTGCCTTCCTACCACCGCCTCGACGTGGCCCTCAACCGCGAGTTCTACGTCCGGGGCTCCATGCGGGGCGTCTTCAGCTTCACGCTGTTCAACCTGTACAACCGCACGAACGTCTGGTACAAGGAGTTCGAGGTCATCGAGGACGAGATCATCGAGAACGACATCCAGCTCATGGGGCGAACGGTGAACGCCGCGGTGACCCTGAAGTTCTAGGAGCTTGCGCCGCAGAACGCAGCGCAGCGAAGTGCTGAGGCGAAAGCTCATGGAGCGGGGGGGATGGGCCGAAACGCCGAGCCAGCGAGGCGTTTCGGGGTGCCAGGCGGTCTGGCGTCCCCCGGGGCTCGATTCCTTGCCGAGTCGGTGATATAAGGGCGGCACGGCGGTCCGCGCGGTGTGCGGACGCCGTCCTGTGGCACCGAGGAGTTGCGGATCATGTCGAACAGAACTGGGATCGGCGTCGGCGGGTCGAATCAGCCGGGAGCTGGAAGTGAACGTGCGTGCGGGATTCCACGGTTTCGTCTTGCGCCGGCCCGGGTCCGGGCAGTGGCCGCCGGACTGGCCGCGCCGATCATGGCGAGTGGGTTGATCGGGGGACCGGTCGCGGGGCCGGGTTTCGTCGCAGCGGCGGCACAGGCCCCGGCGGCGGCGCAGCAGGCGGCGGACGGCGGCTTCACGGCGGAGCAGGCCGCGGCCGGGTGGTCGGTGTATGCCCGGCAATGCGGAGAGTGCCACGGGATCGGACTGGACGGGGCCGAAGCGCCGGCGCTGCGCGGGGTGGACTTTCTGAACGTCTGGGCCGGACGGACCTCGGACGAGCTGTTCGAGTACGTGCGGGACGGGATGCCGCCAGGCCTCGGCGGATCGCTCGGCGACTCGGTGTACCTGAACCTGGTCGCCTACATCCTGGATGCGAACGGTGCGCGCCCGGGCGATGCGCCGCTGTCGGCCGATGCGGCGGTGACGATTGGCGATGCGGCGGACATCGCCGAGGCGCAGCGCGCTGCGCGGGAGGGCGAGCGGCCGCGGCGGCGCCCGTTGCGGTTCGTCAACCGCACAGTCGAGCAACCCCTGGCCCCGGTGACCGACGCGCTGCTGGCCGACCCGCCACCGGGCGACTGGCTGAGCTGGCGCCGGACGCGCGACAGCCACGGCTACAGTCCGCTCGATCGGATCACGCGCGACAACGTCGACGAGCTGCGGCTGGCCTGGGTGCTGGCGATCCGGGAGGGGCGTCACCAGGCGACGCCGCTGGTGCACGAGGGCGTGATGTTCCTGGCCAATCCGGGCAGTGTGGTGCAGGCGCTCGACGCGGCCACCGGCGAGGTCATCTGGCAGTACCGCTCGCCGCTCCCGGAGGATGCGCCGCAGCGGGCGCCGACCCGCACGCTGGCGCTCTACGGCGACAAGGTGTTCCTCGCCACCGCCGACGCGGCGCTGGTCGCGCTCGACGCGCGGACCGGCGAGGAAGTGTGGCGCACCATGAAGGCGGACTACACGCAGGGGTTCCGCGGGAACGCCGGCCCGGTCATCGCCGACGGCGTCGTCGTCACCGGCACCAACGGCTGCCAGCGCTACAAGGAGCAGACCTGCTTCATCACGGGTCACGACCCGGACACCGGCGACGAGCTGTGGCGAACGTCGACCATCGCGCTGCCGGGCGACCCGAACGACGCGTCGTGGGGCGATACGCCGCCGTACCTCCGCGCGGGCGGGGACTCGTGGATACCGGGGAGCTACGACCCGGATCTGGGCCTCTTCTACATCGGCACCGCGCAGGCGAAGCCGTGGGTGGCGGCCAGCCGCGGCATGACGACGCGGCAGGACGCGCTCTACACCAACTCGACGCTCGCGTTGAACCCCGGCACCGGGCAGGTGCAGTGGTACTTCCAGCACGCGCCGGGCGAGACGCTCGACCTCGACATCGTCTACGAGCGGGTGCTGGTGGATGCCGACGGCGAGCAGTGGCTGTTCACGATCGGCAAGGACGGCATTCTCTGGAAGCTGGACCGGCGTACCGGCGCGTTCGTGGACCTGCGCGAAACGGTCCATCAGGACGTCTTCGCGTCGATCGACCGGACCACCGGCGAGCTGACCTACCGGCAGGACATCATCGACGCGCGCATCGGCGATCGCGTGCCGGCCTGCCCCAGCCTGCTCGGCGGGCACAACTGGCAGGCGTCGGCGTACCACCCCGGCACCCACGCGCTGGTGATTCCGCTCCACCAGGCGTGCATGTACCTGACCGGCCGCGAGGTCCAGTTCATCGATGGCGGCGGCGGCGAGGCGGGGCGGTCCGAGTACCGCGAGATGCCGGGCACGAACGGCAACGTCGGCAAGCTGGCCGCCTACGACGTGCGCACGATGGAAGAGCTGTGGAGCCGCGAGCAGCGCGCTCCCTTCCTGACGTCGACGCTGACGACGGCCGGCGGCCTGGTCTTCGCGGGCGATGCCGACCGCAACTACCGGGCGTTCGACATCGCGACGGGCGATGTCCTGTGGGAGACGCGCCTCGGCGCGGCGGCGGCCGGCTATCCGATCACCTACGAGGCGGGCGGGCGGCAGTTCCTGGCCGTCCCGGCGGCGCTGGGGGGCGCCTTCCGGAGCCTCACCGCGCAGCTCACCCCGGAGATCTTCCAGCCGGAGGGAGGGAACGCGCTGTATGTCTTCGCCCTGCCGGAGGGCGAGCAGCGGTGAACGGAGGTCGTTCTTCCGCTCACGACCTGGCCTGGAGCGCGCGGTCGAGCAGATCCGTGACGTCCAACAGGTGCGCGCCATCCCGCAGGTATTCCTCGTCCAGACGATGCTCCTGTACGAGCACGATCCCGAGATTTCTCGCCACTGACGACATCGGGGCCGTTTCCGACGCCGCAGCGTTGAGTCGAGCGGGAACAGGGACAAGCGTCCGCAAGGAAGAACGCACGATGAGACGTTGCCGGATATTCCATTTGACAGACCAATAGAGTTTTCGGTAGCCTCTAGTGGGATGCCTAATGGAGACTCGGAAAGGACGGAAGTCCTGCGCGGCACCCTCGACCTGATGGTGCTCCAGACGCTGGTTTCGCTCGGCCCGTCGCACGGCTACGCGATCGCCGCCCGGCTCGAGCAGGTCTCCGACGGCGCGCTCCTCCTCAACATGGGCACGCTCTATCCCGGCCTGATGCGGCTGGAGCAGCGCGGCCTCGTCCGGGCGGAGTGGGGTACGACGGAGAAGAACCGGCGCGCCCGGTTCTATGCGATCACCGCCGCCGGCCGCGGCCATCTGGCCGCCGAGAAGCGCGACCTGGACCGAATGGTGTCGATCATCGACGCGCTCTTCGAGGAGCCGGCATGACGAGGAGAGCACGATGACCGTTCTTCGCGAGTGCTGGCATCGCCTGTGGGGCGCGCTCCGGCGCAACCCGGCCGATCCCGATCTCGAGCGCGAGCTGCGCTTTCATCTCGAGCAGGCCGAGGAGGAGCTTCGTGCGAAGGGCCATTCGCCGGCCGAGGCCGCCCGGATGGCGCGCGTGCGTCTGGGCGGCGTTCCCCAGACGATGGAGGCGCTGCGCGACCAGCGTGGCCTGCCGTGGCTCGACGACCTGCGGATCGACCTGCGGATCGGCCTGCGCGGCTTGGCGCGGCAACCCGGTTTCACGGCGACGGCGGTGCTGACGCTGTCGATCGGCATCGGAGCCACCGCGGCGGTCGCCACCGTGGCGAACCCGATGTTCTTTCAACCCCTGCCCGTGCCCGACCCTGACGAGCTCGTGGCCATCACGCAGCTCGACGAGCATACGTCGGTCTTCCCGCACCCACTGTCCTACCCGGAGTACCTCGACTACCGGGAGCGCAACGACGTCTTCGAGGGTCTGGCCGCGCACGCCGTGGCGGAAGAGCTGCTGTCGATCGAGGGTCGCGCGGCGGAGCGGATCCAGATCGAGTACGTCAGCGACAACTACTTCGACGTGCTGCAGTTGAACGCCGTGCTCGGCCGCACGTTCCTCCCCGGGGAAGGGCGCCGTCCCGGCGATGCGCCGTTCGTCGTCTTGTCCCACCACGCCTGGCGGTCGCGGTTCGGCGGGGACCCGGCTGTCATCGGACAGGTTGTGCGCCTCGGGCCGGCGAACATGACCGTCATCGGGATCATGCCGGAGGACTTCATCGGGACCTACGGCCTCGTGCCTACGGAGCTTTTCGTCCCCGCCACCGCGGGCGCGCTCATCGAACCGGGGTGGACGGACCTGTTGACCGACCGGCTCGAGGAGATGTTCGCGATGACCGGACGCCTGCGGCCCGGCGTGACGCTCGGCGAGGCGGCCGCCCAGCTCGACGTCCTTGCCGACGCGCTGGCCGCGGAGCATCCGGATGCGAGCGCCCACACCGAGCTCTACGTCATCGCCGAGCGCTACGCGCGACCGGAGCCCGGCGCGGCGCGCCACACCGCACCCCTGGTGAGCGTCGTCATGGGCCTTGCGTCGCTCGTGCTGCTGGTTGCCATGGCGAACGTCGGGACGCTGCTGGTCGCGCGCGGTGTGGAACGACGGCAGGAGATGGCTCTGCGTGCGGGACTCGGCGCCACCAGGCGGCGGCTGGTGCGGCAACTGGTCACCGAGAGCGTGCTGCTGGCGCTGGCGGGCGGCGCCGGCGGCGGGATCGTCGCGGTGTGGGCCGCCGATCTCGTCGTCGCCTACTTCGCCACGGCCGTTGGACTGGAACTGTTGCGACCCGACTACCTCGTGGACTGGCGGGTGTTCGGGTTCATCGCAACGACGGCAATGGCGGCCGGGGTGCTCACCGGACTCGCGCCGGCGTTGCGCTCGACGCGGATCGAGCTGCCGCGCGCAATCGGCTCGGGCGGCCGTAGCGCTGGCGGAACCGTCTCGGGGCGGCGCCTGACGAACGGGCTGGTCGTGCTCCAGGTCGCCGTTTCCATGCTGTTGCTGGTCTGCGCCGGCCTCTTCGTCCAGAGCGGCAGAAAAGCCGGCGAGATCGACTTCGGTTTTCGGACCGACGATCTGCTGGTGCTGTCGGTCGATCCCCTCGGCCAGGGGTACGACCGGGAGCAGGCCCGGTTGCTCTATCGGGACATCCTGGAAGACGTCGTCGCCCTACCCGGTGTCGAATCGGCGAGTTGGGCCCGCCGGGCCCCGCTGTCGCCGGGCCCGAACCGGGGCAACGTGTTCACCCTGGACGGCGGCACGGCGCCGGAGCCCGACGGCGTGCGGGTCTCCCTCAACTACGTGGACTCGGGCTTCGTCGACACCGTGGACGTCCCGGTGCTACGGGGGCGCGGTTTTCGCGAGGAAGACACGGCAGGCGACCGGCGGGTGGCTCTTGTCAGTGAACGCGCGGCAAGACAACTGTGGCCGGGACAGGACGCGATCGGGCGGCGGATCGTCCACGACTTCATCGGCGGCGCACCGTTCGAAGTGATCGGTGTCGTGCGCGACGCGCACATGTCCCCCACGTCGCCGTTCGACCGGCCGCCGTTCGTCCTCTACCCGTTCGGGTTCCGTCCCCCGCGGGGGAGGGCCACGCTGCACGTGCACACGGAGGAACCGCTGAGCGCCGCGCTCCCGGCGGTCGCGGACACCATTCGCCGGCACGACCCGACCCTGGCGATCCTGGACACCGGCGGCATGAACGACGTGCTGCGCTCGAAGCCCATGCTGGTGATTGTACGTTTGGGCGCCGCGCTGATGGGGTCGTTCGGCCTGCTGGGTCTGCTTCTCGCCGCCATCGGACTCTACGGGGTCGTGTCGCATGCAGTGGCCCAGCGGAAGCAGGAGTTCGGCATCCGATCCGCCCTTGGCGCGACCTCGGCGGCCATCATCCGGCTCGCACTCGGTCGGGGCGTCGTGCTGTCGATACTGGGACTGGCGCTCGGCGCGCTCGCAGCGTCCGGCCTGGCCCGACTCACCGCCGGTTTTCTCGTCGGCGTCAATGCAGGCGACCCTGCCGTGTTCGGTGTCGCGGGCCTTCTGCTGGCGGGCGTGGCTCTGCTCGCGTGTCTGGTGCCGTCCCGGCGCGCGGCGAAGGCCGACCCGCTCGCGACGCTGCGAGCCGGGTAGGAGTCGGGACGGTCACGGCGCCTGCACGTAGTCGGCCGCCGCGAGCGACAGCCGCACCACTTCGGCGTCGTTGCGGGCGATGACGTGCGCGTTGGCGAACGCCGGATGCGCCCACAGGACGGCCCGGTCGTTCCAGCGGCCGGAGGCGCCGCCCCGCGTGCGGGTGGTCGGGGTTACCAGCGGCGTTCGGTCGATCTCCGTGTATCCGGCGGGGCTGAAGCGGGCGATGATCAGGTCGCCCGAGTCGTTGACCACGAAGTGGCGGTCGCCGTTGCGGACGAAGTAGGCCGTCGCCCAGCGGTCCTGGGCGTTCATCCGGTCGCTCTGCCAGAGCCGCTCGCCGCTGGTGGCGTCGAGGCCGCGCAGTTCCCCGTAGCTACCCACGCCGTACAGGTGGTCGCCGACGACGATCGGGGTCGAGATGATCGAGTGCAGCGTGTCGGTCTGGTCGGGGAACTCGGTGCGGGCCTGCCCCCGCCACAGCATGCGCGCCGCCGGGCGGTCCGAGTTCAGAGCGAACATCATCGTACCCTTGAAGAACTCACTTACCGCGAGGTAGCGTCCGCTCCGCACCGGGGTCGTGATCGACAGGCCGCCGCCGACCTCGTACGGGTGGTTCCAGTAGATCTCGCCGGTCGCCGGATCGAGCGAGGTCACCGCCGACGCGTGCCAGACGATCAACTGCCGCACGCCGCCCGCGCTGATGACGATGGGCGAGGAGTAGCCGGGCTCGGAGTCGGACTCCAGCGCCCGCCATGCCTCGGCGCCGGTCGTCTTGTCGAAGGCGACGACCTTCGCGTCCGGCTCGCCGCCGAGCAGCACGATCAGGTGCTCGCCCTCGACGAGCGGCGACTGCGACACGCCGAAGACCGGGACCGTCACCCCGTAGTCGACGGTCGTGTCGATGCGCCAGATCAGGTCGCCGGTCGCGGTGTCGAAGCACGACAGCATTCCGGCCGCGCCGAGAATGTAGACCCGGTCGCCGTCGACGGTCGGGGTCGTCCGCGGGCCGCTCGCGAACTTGAACTGGATGTTGCGGTAGGTCGCGGGCCACTCCCGGGTCCACAGCACGGTGCCGGTCGCCTCGTCGAGGGCCAGCAGCCGCTCGTGGCCGTCCATCGTACGGCTGCCCGGCGTCTCCTGGTAGTCGAGGACGAAGACGCGGCCGTCGGCGACGGCCGGCCCCGCGAAGCCGCCGCGCACCGGCGTCCGCCACTTGACGATCAGGCCGTTGTCCGGGAACCGCTCGACGAGGCCGCTCTCGTGCCACGCCGCGTCCCGGTCGACGCCGCGCCACTGCGGCCAGTCCTCGGCCTCGGGCGCGGCCGCGCCCAGCCAGAGGACCGCACAGGCAATCGCAACCGCGGTTCGGATCGGTGCAGGGGACATCGCGCGATGGTATTGGCGATGGAATCCCGGGTCAATGCCGGACGGTCCGACCGGCGAGGATGCGGAACCAGCTTCGGTTCGTTGGGCTCCCGACATTCGAGCGCCTGATGGAGCTGGGCCGAGAACACCGGCTGGCCGGTAGCTGTCACGCTCGCACTGTATCGTGCTGGACGATGCGCTGCTCACGGACCGGCTTCGCTGCCGTCACACTGCTGATCGGCGCGCTCATCGGCGGCTGCTCCGGTCATCCGGCCGAGCCGACAGAGGCGCTGACGTTCAGCTTCGACTTCAGTCGCGGGCCACAGGGATTCGTCGCAGGCTTTGCCGACTATCCGCCCGGCCACGCCGATTCCTACGAGCTGACTTCCGGCTATCGCGCCCTCCCGCCCCCGCTGGAGCCGCGGTCCGCGTTGTTCCTATCAGGGGTCAACCGGAGCGATGACCTCTTCATGTTCTTCAAGGGAACTATCGGCGGCCTGGCGCCCGGCGCGCGCTATGGCGTTTCGGTCAGCGTCGAGATCGCCACCGACACGCCGGCCGGGTGCGTGGGTGTCGGCGGCGCGCCGGGGGAGAGCGTCTGGATCAAGGCGGGTGTTACCGCCGTCGAACCGCTCCCGGTCCGCGACGGCTCGTACCTGCGGATGAACGTCGACATCGGCAACCAATCCGCCGGCGGTGCGCAGGCCGTGGTGCTCGGCAACGTCGCCAATTCCAGAGGCTGCGAGCAACCACGCCGGTGGGAGCGCAAGTCCTTGCCGGGACGATCCACGCCGACGCCGATCGCGGTCCCCTCCAATGGCCGGGTCTGGCTGTTGTTCGGCTCCGACTCGGGATTCGAGTCGCGGACGCAGATCTACTTCACCCGGGCGGCGGTCACCCTTACGCCGATGTGACACCGGCGGCCGCGAATTGTCGGATGTCGGCGGCCCCTACGAGCTGTCCGACGAGGAATCTCGGCTCTAATGCGGCCGTCACCGACTACGTGCGGGAGGAGTTCAATCGCGCCGCCGCGCTGGCCAACGCCAAGCGGGCCGGCACGGTCGGTTTTCGCGCTGACGATCAGAGCGATCACGTGGTGCGGACGGTGACCGAGAACAGCCGCGCGCTGAAGTTCGACAGCCACGGGTTCGAGCGCGAATAGCCTGACGCGACGATGCCGGGCAGAGCCGCGCAGGTCACAATCGCCGCCACTGTTCGATCAGTTTCTTCAGCCCGTACACCAGCTCGTACAGTGCTTGTGTCCGCGCTTCGTGCCGGCCGACGATGCGGGCGACGTCCGGCACCATGCGCTGGAGCCGGTGCGCCAGGGAGCGGATGGCGACCTTGGCCATGTCCTCCCGCTGCTGCACGGCGCCGTCGACCAGGTGCTCGAGGTGGCGCATCGACCGCTGCATGTCGGCCGCGCTCAGCTCGAGGCGCTCCGCATACGCGTCCGGTCGTTCCCGCAGGGTGTCCCACAGCCACTGCTCCGGCGGGCCGTCGCCCGGCAGGAACAACACGTGCACGGCCAGCTTCTGGATGCGGACCTCCGCCAGCGCCTCGTCGCGTTCACCCTTGCTGGCGCGCAACGCGTCCCAGACCTGGCGCAGCTCCCGAGACATCAACGACATGGACAGCTCCCCGCCAGCGGCGCGCGGCGGCGGTCACGCTTCCTCTCCAACGTTCCCGGCATCGTCGCCGAAGGCCGCCCTGTTCCGTACTACCGGCGGCGGCGAGGCGGCTGATCTCGGGCCAACTCTGTACGAGCCCGTTGCAGGCCAATGCCTCCGCCCCGCGCTTGCGGCGCTCGCACACGGTATGGAGCCGATAGCAAAGCTCGCGGGCCGCTTTCGAGGAGTCCTGTCCGGCGGAATCCGTCAGCAGTCCCAGGGATTCACGATCGCGACACCCGCAGCCTCGAAGTCGCTGACATTGCGCGTCGCGATGGGCATGCGGTGCACCAAGCGCCGGTTCGTTGACGTCGAGCCACGCGACCACTCGGGTTGCCGGCTCCGGTCTGGTCAGTTCCGACAGGACATTGGTGTCGACCAGGATCACGTCAGGTCCACCGGTTCCGGCGGGTGTCTGTGTTTGCGGATGAACGGCTCGATGTCCTCACCGGGCTCGACGAGCGCAATCAGGTTGTGCGGAAATCTGTTCGGAGCCGGGGCCTGCTCGGCGGCCTGATCGAGGATCGACCGTGCCAAGGCTTCGAGGCTGCAGCCGCGTTCCTCGGCGCTTCGCTTGAGCCTGATCTTCGATTCCGCTGACAGGTTGCGGATCGTGATGCTTGCCATCTGCCTCCTCGTGCCGCCTTCGTGGATGATTGCATGCAATCGTTGATGAAACAATCCTCACGCCAGCGGTGGCCGTAGCGACGGAATACCTCATTCGCCGGGCGCGGGCATCGCCGGTCTCAAGACGCGCTCAACGGGTCGACGACCGTGAGGAACGGAAACCGACGAAAAGCGGTGTCGCGGGTACAGATCCGGCTGATGCCGTGCTCGCGCATCAGCACCGCCGTATGCACGTCGTGCATCACGTTGCCGCGGAGGTCGGGCAACTCCGACAAGGTCTGCGCCAGCACGGACTGATGCCGCGGCGTCGCAATCAGCAGATCGAAACCCGGCGACGCGAGCAGGTCCGACACGGAGCGACATGCATCGCGCGCCTTCCAGGGTGACGCGAGTACGCGAGGGTGCGTGGTCACCCGCAGAAACTCGTAGCAGACGCTCCAGGTGAGAAACGCCGGGGACGGGTCGCGACGCGCTTCTCCAAGCCGCCGGCGGCACGGACGATGCAACGTCGAATCTCTGTTGGCGGCGTACACCAGTACGTTGGTGTCGAACAACAGCACGTCATTCCTCTTCTCGGCTTGGTGCAGCGCTACGGGTTCGGCATCCCGGCGGCGCGCCGGCTCCTGCGTGCCGCCGGCCATCCGGAGCCGGAGTTCCGCGTCGATCCGAGCTGGGTGCACTGCACGGTGCGGGCGCGCGGATGACGATGGCCCGAGTGCTTCGCGTACACATTCAGCAACTCGGGTCGCTTTACCTCACTCCGGCAGCCGGAACACGATCAGCCCCGGCACCTCGCCCCCAACGGTCAGCGCAATGTGCTGCACGCCGTCCAGTAGATAGGTCATCGGCGCCCCGAGGGCGCCGCCCGGCAGATCCAGCGAGGCAATCTCGGCCCCGGTCGCCTTGTCGTACGCCACCAGCCGCGGGCCGCCGTCGGTGCCGCCCGCCGTCAGCGCGTGGATGAGCAACGTCCTGGTGAGCAGCGGTCCGCTACGGCCGGCGTCGCCGCCGAGCGGGGGCAGGTCGAGGTCGCGCAGCATGGGGTGGTTGCGGATCCGGTCGCCGTTGCCGGTGGGGATCATCCACGCGTGCTCACCGGTGTTCATGTCGATGGCGGTCATGCGCGTGTAGGGCGGCTTCCACAGCGGCAGCCCGCGCGGCATGACGGGGCCCGCCGCTATCGAGCGCCGGATATAGCGCAGGGTTGACGGCTCGTGCGGCTCCGGCTCGGTGAGCTGGATGGTCGAGTGGCCGTTGAACGACGGCACGTAGAGATAGCCGGTCTCGGGATCGACGGCCGCGCCGGACCAGCTCGCGCCGCCTCCGACCGGGGGCCGCATGATGGTGCCGCGCAGCGTCTGCGGCGTGTAGAGCGGCCCCAGCCGGAAGCCCTCGACGGCATCGATGGCCATCTGCCGAATCTCGGGCGTGAAGTCGACGAGGTCGTCGATGGAGGTGCCCTGGTACTCGAACGCGGCCGGCCTGGTCGGGAAGGGCTGGGTCGGCGACAGGACCTCGCCCTGCAGGTCGGTGTCGGTCGCCACCGGCAGCTCCTCGATGGGCCACACCGGCTCGCCGGTGACCCGGTCGAAGACGTAGACGAAGCCCTGCTTGCTGACCTGCGCCACGGCCTTGATCTCCCGTCCGTCGACGGTGATGTCCAGCAGGTTCGGGGCCGCCGGCAGGTCGTAGTCCCAGAGGCCGTGGTGGATCGTCTGGAAGTGCCATTGACGCTGGCCGGTCTCGACGTCGACCGCCACGATGCTCTCGGCGAAGAGGTTGTCGCCGAGCCGGTGCCCGCCGTAGTAGTCGTTGGTCGGCGTTCCGATCGGCAGGAAGACCCAGCCGAGCTCCTCGTCGCCGCTCATCATCGACCAGATGTTCGTGTTGCCGCTGTAGCGCCACGACTCGTCCAGCCAGGTGTCCGAGCCGTACTCGTCGGCGCTCTGGGGCACGGTGTGGAAATCCCATCGGTGGCGGCCGGTGCGCACGTCGTAGGCGCGGGCGAACCCGGGCGTCGCCTCGCGGGTGATGGTCCGGTCGTTGATGGTCGAGCCGACGACGATGGTGTCGCGGATGACGAGCGGCGGCGACTGCGACGAGAGCGGCAGCAGGTTCAGGATGTCGCGCTCGCCGCGGGTCGCGCGCGGCACGCCGTCCATGAGATCGACCCGGCCGTTGTCGCCGAAATCCGGAGCGGGGATCCCGGTCTTCGCGTCCACCGCGATGAGGAAGCCGTCGCCGGTGGCCCACACGATGCGGGCGTCGCCGGCGTTCTCCCAGTAGGCCACGCCGCGGTGGCGCCACTGCGCGATGGCCGGATTGCCCGACTCGTAGGCGCGCGGATCGTGGACCCAGAGCGTCTCGCCGCTCCGGGCGTCGATGGCCGCGGCCCGGTAGAGCGGCGTGCTCAGATACAGGACGCCGTCCACCATGAGCGGCGTCGCCACCAGCGAGCTGATCGACGGCCGCGTGCTTGTGCGGCTCACGCCGTCGAACGCGGTCCACAGGTCCGGCTCTTCCGCCTGCAGGATGTCGAACAGCGTGTCGGCCGCTACCAGCGAGTCGCCGCCGGGCGTGGAGTGGACCAGGTGCGAGTCGACCGACCTCCAGTGCAACAGCACCTCGAGGTCGCCGAAGTTGTCGGCCGTGATCTGGTCGAGCGGCGAGTACTTCGTGCTTCCGCTGTCGCCCGCGTAGCTGCGCCACTCGCCATCGGAGGGCGCGCCGTACTGCGCCTCGGCCGGAGCCGCCGCCAGGCACGCCGCCGCCGCTGCCACCGCCGCCGTCAGTGCATGGATCCATCGCATGGTCGAGACCTCGAATCGGTTACCGCAGGACATCGCTTTCCTCCGCCATCCGGATTAGCACCTCGGCGTCTTCGGGAAGCAGGAGCCGGCGGGCGACCGACTCTTCGGCGGCGCGCCGCACCGCGGTGACGAAGCCGGCGTGGTCGCCGTAGCGTTCCTCCAGCGACAGGCGCGGGTCGCCGCTGGCCATCCGCTCGGCGCGCGTCCGGGCGAACGGGAAGAACGATCCGGTCAGCGAGCAGAGGTCGCGCCCGCGGGGGCCGGCCGCGTGCAGGTTCCAGCCGGTATTGGTCCCCACCGGCGCGGCGATGTCCACCGTGTGGATCCCCGCGACATCGTGCCCGTCGCGGTCCGTCGTCGGCACCAGCACCCGGTACGAGCCGCCGCGGGTCGGCGGCAACACGGTCTGCCGGCCGCCCTGCGGTCCGAACGTGGGGCCGAAATCGAGGGCGTCGAGCCCGTTCGCCCGGGTCGGGAAGGCGACGCCGGGGATGGCCGGGAACGTCCGCCCCACCTCGTCGACGCTAGCCAGCGTCCCCCGCCGCACGTCCGGGTAGCTGCTCGGGGGCGGCTCGATGCCGTGATCGGCCCATGCGTCGAGGGCTACGAGCAGGGCCCGCATCGCCGGCGCGGCGCTGCGGTAGGTGTTCGTGACGTACTCGCACGCCCCGCGGTCGGCGGGCATCCGGCCGACGCCGGCGGCCCCGCCGTGCGGGTGGCTGGCCAGCAGGTACAGGCGGACGTTGTCCGGGATGGGCACCGGGTCGCCGTGGCCGTCGTGGACGTTCAGCGACGCCTTCATCTGCCAGAACTCGTTGCTCGTGTCGACGTGGAACACGAGCGGGTCGGTGGCGGGCCGCTTCAGGATGCCGTCGCGGACGCCGGTCACCGGATCGGTGGTCACCGCGTAGGTGAGCGGCGGATACGACTGCGACGTGAAGTCGGAAGTCCGGTCCTGCCGGGAGTAGATGTTCGGGTCCGAGAACTCGACGTTGGCGAACAGCCGGTGCGTGCCGGGGATGTGGATGCGGACCGCATCGAATACCCGCCGGTGCGCCTCGTCCGCGTTGAAGCCGAGGTAGAGCCAGTCGCGCAGATACATGCCCGTCGACGAGATGCCGAGGCCGTAGGCGCGGCGGATGCCGGTCGCGTCGGCGCTCGCGGCCAGCGGGTTCGGCGTCCCCGCGTCGTCGACGGTCTCGTAGCGCAGGAACGAGGCGACGTCCCGCGTGACCGCGTAACCGAGGCCCATGACCCACGGGTTCTTCGCCGGGTAGATCAGCTCGTAGACCTTGTCCGGGTCGAACCCGCCGAAGAGGCAGATGTCGGTGGCCGAGGCGGCGAGCGACGCCTCGCCCGACGGGCACGTCCCGAACGCCCAGCCGTCGGCCGGGACCGGCCGGCGCTCGCCGTCGACAGCGTCGCGGACGGTGAGCGTGGAGTGCGCCGTGTCGGTGTCAGCCGTCGCGTAGCTCACGAAACGGTCGTTCCCCTTGAGCGGCAGCGTATGGGTGATGGCGCCGGCCGCCGTGGGGTCCGACGGATACTCGATCCGGATCCGGGAGACGATCGGGCTGCCGTCGGCCTGTGTCGCCACCGGCAGGTTCGCCCCGAGCCGCGTCGCCGTCGTCGTCACGTCGCCGGCCCAACCCGCGTCCACGAACGAGTAGCCGAGACGGAAGATCAGCCCGTCGCCCGACTCGGGATCGGCTCCGGCGGGCAGCGACGGGAAGGTCTGGAAGGGCAGCTCGATGGCGTTCCCGCGGTTGTTGATGCCGTACAGCAGCTTGCGGTTGCCGCGCGCCGGGTCGACGGGCTTGATGATGAAGAACGGGGCGCTGAACTCGACCATGCCGCGGTTGTTGCGTGGAGCGCGGTCGAGGTTGACGATCACCGCGTTGAGCGGGTCGTCCGGGTCGACCTCCATGTGGACGGTGCCGTCGAGGCGCTCGAACCGGCCCGCGTCGCCGAACTCCTTTCCGCCGGCGTAGGGCGCCGTCCGCTCCACCTCGATGCGGACCACCCGCGCGTCGGCCGGAATCGCCGCCAGGATGCCCAGCAGACCTGCCAGAACCACGAGTGCGAATGTGCGTCTCGTCATCGCGCCTCTCCCTTGTCCGGTATCCGCATTCCAGACGCAACTATAGTTGTTGCGACGTTGGCTGCCGGGCGCATACCCGGTTGGGTTCGGAGGCTGGCACGGCGGCAACGGCGCGTCGGTCACGACTGGGGCCGTTGAGCCGCCGACCTCCTTCGTTCGTCCAGCGGCCTGCCGACCGTTACGGACGTTCGCGGAACTCGGTCTCGGTGCAACTGACGAAGTCGACGATCCCCTGCATTCTCCGTTGCAGGGTCCGGAACTCGTCGTTGCCCATGAGGATCTCGCTGAAGTCCTGCCGCATCTCGGGGTCGAGGTGCCGTTCGCTGAAGAGGATCTGGTCGACGGGCCGCTCGATGTTCTGCGCGCCCGTTATCCAGCGACCCGTCTGCACCGACATTTCCGCGCCGGGGTAGTTCCTCTCGACCAGGTCGGTCATTTCCCGCGCGAGCGTCCGGGCGGCGGCGTTCTGCCCCGGCTGGATGTTGCAGATGCGGCGGAAGACGAACAGTCCTGCGTCCTGCCGGGCGGCCTCCGCGCCGGCAGCCCCGGCGATGCCGAGCAACGCGATGGCGACGATGACGATCCTCATGGACTTGTCTCCCTCTCACTACACCAACTCGACGCGGACGTTCAGCGAGTCTGCTTCCGTGAACCGGTCTGCAACTACGGCAGCGCCAGCGCGACGAGCTGCTCGGTATCGGCCCCGCCGCCTACCGCCAGGACGATGTACTGCCGGCCTTCCGCCAGGTAGCTGATCGGGCCTGACGACGACCGGGCGGGCAGCTCCATCTCGAACAGCTCGTAGCCGGCGTCCTTGTCGAAGGCGCGCAGCGTGTTCGACTCGATGCCCTGGCCGATGAAGAGCAACGTCTTCGTCAGCAGCGGGCCGCCGCCCTTCTCGTAGTTGCCGAGCGGGGGGAGGTCCATGCCGCGTAGCGCCTCGTGGTCTCGAGGGCCGTTGCCCAGCGGGACGCTCCACAGTTTCTCGCCCGCGTTCATGTCCAGCGCCGCGAGCTGCGAGTAGGGCGGCTTGAACAACGGGAGTCCCCGCGGTCCCGGCAGGTTGCTCACCTGCGGCCGGATCGTCAGGTCCGAGTTGGCCGGGTCGCCCGGCTCCAGCACGACGAACGAGAAGTGTGCCCAGCTCGGCACGTAGAGCCGCGCGGTCTCCGGATCGAAGGCCGCGCCCCACCAGTTGGCGCCCCCGCTCCAGCCGGGCCGCACGATGTTGCCGCCCAGGGCCGGCGGCGTGTAGAGCGGGCCGGCGGTGTGCTCCCGGTAGATCTCCAGTGCCTCGGCCCGCAGCTCGTCGGTGAAGTCGATCAGGTCCTCTTCGAGCGATCCGTTGGTCAGGTAGAGCGGCGGCTTCGTCGGATACGGCTGCGTGGGGGAGGTGCGCTCGCCCGGCACCGTCGACGGGGGGACCGGACGTTCCTCGATGGGCCAGACCGGCTCGCCGGTCGCCCGGTCGAAGACGAACGTGAACCCCTGCTTGGTGATCTGCGCGACGGCCTTGATGGGCCGCCCGTCGACGGTGATGTCGATCAGGTTCGGCGCCGCCGGCAGGTCGTAGTCCCACACCGCATGGTGGACGAACTGAAAGTGCCAGACCCGCTCGCCGGTCTCGGCGTCCAGGCAAACCAGCGAGTTGGCGAACAGGTTGTCGCCGGGGCGGTGCCCGCCGTAGTAGTCGGTCACCGGCGAGCCGACCGGCAGGTAGATGTATCCGAGCTCCGGGTCGTAGCTCATGTTCGACCAGACGTTGGCTCCGCCCGACCACTCCCACGACTCGTTGCCCCAGGTCTCGTTGCCGAACTCGCCCGGCTGCGGGATGGTGTGGAAGATCCACTTCATCTCGCCGGTGCGGACGTCGTAGCCACGGACATGTCCCGGCGGCGCCTCCTTGCGGCCGGTGCCTTCCGTGATCGCCGAGCCCACGACGACCGTGTCGCCCGCCACGAGCGGCGCGGAGCTGACCGCGTACTGGCTCGTGTCGATGATGCGGCCGAGACCCCGTGTCAGGTCGACCCGGCCGTTGCGGCCGAACGCCGGGTCCGGTTCGCCGGTTTTCGCGTCGACCGAAACCAGCCAGGTCCGTCCGCCGGCATAGAGCAGCCGGGCCTCCTCGCCGTCCGTCCAGTAGGCGAGTCCCCGGATCAGGAAGCCGTGCACGGAGGGGCGCCCGTCCAGGTAGAGGCCGGGGTCGTAGCTCCAGATCGTCTCGCCGGTCGTCGGATCGATCGCCGCCACCTGCCCCAGGTTGGTGGTGGTGTAGAGCACGCCGTCGACCACCAGCGGCGTCACCTCGTAGGCGTAGGTGCGGAACCGCTGGCCGTCGCGGATGACCGGGTTCTCGGCCCGCAGCCTCTCGTCGACCGACGTCCAGGCCCAGGCGATGCGGAGCTGATCGACGTTGTCCGCCGTGATCTGGTCGAGGGGCGTGTACTTGGTATGGCCGGGGTCGCCGCCGTAGAAGCGCCACTCAGCCGGGTCGGCGCCGGCCTGGGCGCGTGTCTCGATTGGCGTCAGGGCCGCGGCGGCCACGAACAGTAGCCCGGTCAGGAAACCTATCGCCGTCCGCGCACCGATCCAGCGCATGGGTCTGCACCTCGACATTCCGTGTACAGCGCTCATTCTAAGCGGACCGCCCCGGTCCCCGCCGCGCGCTGCCCGGCGAATCGCCCCCGCCAGGGAGCCGGTTGCGCGAGCTGCGTCACGGAGCGGCTCGCGTCCAGCGGCCGCGAATCGTGATGCTGTCCGTAGCGCCGGGCAGCGTCAGGTCGAAGACCTCCTCGAAGCTGTTCGCATTCGTCCGCGTCAGGGTGAGCGTCGCCCGCGTGCCGCGCGCGTTCTCCGACGCCTCGAGGACGAACACCAAGCGCTCCGGCGTCGACGCGTCGTCGAGGACGAACGTGTTCACGAACCCCTCGCTGTTGAACTGGCGCAGGACGTACGTGTCACGGTCGTCGTCGTAGCTGACCACGGTCCAGTCCTCGTGGTCGTCGCCGTCGGGCAGGCCGTCCTGCGGCGGGAAGACCGACCGATTCCGGCTCAGCAGGTACCGGTCCCGCAGCACGAGCTCGTACGTGCGCTCGCCGCGGCCCTCCCCGAAGGTGGCGGACTCCTCGCTCGTCCAGGCACCGAGGAAGAATTCGAATGCGGACCAGCGATCCGGCGTCTCGCCCCGTTGGGCCTTGGCGGGCACGGTCACGCACACGAACAGCAGAAGCGTCAGAATGGTTCTCATGGAATCCTCCCGGGTAGATATGGTTGAGCGACGGGGCTCACGGTACCGCTCCCAGTCGGGCCCAGGCTTGTAAAGAATCGACAGGCTGGTGCTGGCTCCGGGGCGTCGGCGCGGTTTCTGCGGCGTAGACGCCTACTCCACATCGAGCGCCGACACGCGCGGGCTGGCCGCGAACTCGCCCGGCGTCATGCCCGAGAAAGCCCTGAACTCGTGGATGAAGTGGGCCTGGTCGTAGAACCCGGCGTCGTGAGCCAGCCCCGTCAGGCGGGCGTCCGGCGCGTGCCGCAGGCGCCGGCAGGCGCGCAGGAACCGCGCCAGCCGCGCCAGGTGCTTCGGGGTCATGCCCAGGGCCGCCGCGAACGTCCGCTCGAGATGCTGCTGGGTGACGCCCAGCGACCCGGCGATGCGATCGATGCGCAGCGGCGCGCGTGTCCGCCATAGCGCCCGAACGAGCGGCGAGACGTCCTGCTTGCGATGCGCGGCGAGACGCCGGCGCAGAAAAGCCTGCAGCGCGCCGATCCGATCCTCGTCGGTCGCGGCCGCGGCGATCCGCTCCTCCACCTCGCGGACATCACGGCGAGGCCACACTTCGTCGGCCGGCGTGGCTCGATCCCCGACCTCGCGCATGGGGACCGCGAAGAAATGGTGTGCTCCCCACGGATGGAACCGCACCGACACGAACCCGCCGGCGCCCGCCGGCTGGATCTCGACATAGCGGTTGATCTGGAAGACCAGCAGGCTGACGGGCTGCGCTACGGCGTCCGCTCCGCCGAACCGCATCTGGAACGGCCGGCGGTAGTGGAAGACAGCCTCGACGACGCCGTCCGCCACGATCCGCTCCGGCCCCCCGAACAGGGCCGGTCGTTCGCATTCGAGCAGCCAGATCTGCCGGACGTACGGGGCGAGGGCGTCGTCGACGGGGAACTCGCGGTACCGCATCGGCACGATGCCGCATGGTAACCCGGTCGACGCGTCCTTCCTGCACGTCGGATCCGGAGGTCCGGTTTCCGTCACGTCTCGCACCTGTCGCCCATCGACAAAAACTGCGAACACCAGCGTTGCCTCTACCGTCTAACCCTGACAGCGCCTGCCAGGGAGCGTCCGGTGTTTCCACTGCCTCACCTTGTCGTGGCCGCACCTGTAGCGCAACTCGAGCGTGAGCGCGTCGGCCCAGGCCTCTTCGACCACGCGGCCGTCAACGACGACCTCGGACGTCGCACTGCCTGAGCCAGGAGGAGAAGGGGACGCATACTTCAACTCATCGTCGGCGCGCCCGCGGAGTGACCTCGACTATGGGCGTCACGACCTCAGGGGATGTCGCCAGCGCAACCCCGGGAAACGGGCGAAGTCGCCGTCGGTCGTAACCCACTCGCAGCCGTGCTCGATCGCCATGGCGGCAAGCCAGGCGTCTGGGACGAGATTGCCCTTCGCACCCACGGCGTCGCACAGGCTCCGGAAAATCCGCCAGTGATCGGGTCCCGGAGAGACCGCCACGCGGTTGGGGCGCGTCCGCAGATCCTCCGCGAATTGCATCGCCTCGGCCAGGGAGCTCGGCGCCGCGAAGATACGCGGGTGGGTGACGATGCGCACGAATCCGCTGATCACGAGATCGCTCAGGCCGAAGGCGGCGTCGGCATTGGCGGTCGTCTGCACCCAGTCGCGATAGGCTCGATGATCGCGCGCGTCTTCCCGGTGTGCGTAGACGAGCACGTTGACGTCGGGAAGAATCACTCCACGCCGTCCATCACGTCGAGCAGGGACGCCGAATCATCCAGGTCGATTCCCGGACGCAGGCCGCCGCGCCCGGCAGTCGTGAGCCGGACGCGCGTGCGCGGTTCGGCGGTCGTTCGAGCCAGTCGGGCGCGTAGAGACTCCTCGATGATCGCCGTCAGAGTCATGCCGCACCTGGCCGCCTCCCGTTTCGTTTCCAGCAGGAGGCTGTCCGCCAGTCGGATGGTGGTTCGCATGATGAATGAGCATATTGCATATGCGTCAATATGTCACAGTGACGACACGCGCTGCCCCGCGGCTCCTGTATTGTTTCGCTTCCTCGCCCACCGCAGCGCGGAGCTGGCGGTCACCGCCATCACGGCAGCGAGCAGGTTGAACAGCATGTCGATCGGGTCGAACACGCGGCTGGGCAGGAACAACTGGATGCACTCGTCGATGACCCCGATCAGCGTCGCCGCCAGTACCGCCAGCAGCGCCGGTGCGGGGACGCGGCGGCCGTGGCTCGCCCGCTCCGCCAGCGCTTCGTGGATGAAGAGGGCCACCACGCCGTACTCGATGAGGTGAGAGCGCTCCGTCGGGATCGACATGCGGACGAACACGAGCAGATAGGCAGCCACGACCCCCAGCGCGACGGCGATCTCGACTCCCCCCGGGCGCACCCTGAGCCCCTGCGTCACTGCCGTCGCCACGACCAGGAGGCAGCAGACCAGGAAGAGGCCCACGCCCAGGTCGAGGTGCCCCACCATGGCGAACAACGTCCGCGCCAGTCCGAGGGTGGAGTAGATTGCCATCACGACGGCCAGCGTCCAGGCCCAGAGGCGCCGTTCGCGTTCCGATGTGAAGCGTTGGCGTCGCAGGGGGCAGGTGGGGTTCATCGGTCGCTCTCCGGATCGGCGAGCCGGGCTCCCGTATCCGCCTGCCGATAGTCGAAGAACTCCTGTGTGAGCGTCGCCTCGTACTCGCCGAGCGCCGTCGTGGCACGACCGGAGAGGGTCATCCGCGCCGGCATCCAGACGCCGCGGACAGGCGCCAGCTCCATCACCGCATGCAGGCCGTCGGCCCGCAGGAGCCATCGGAACCGAAGGAAGTCGAGCCCGGCGTTCTCGAAGGCGTACCTCACTATCTGGTGAATCTCGGGATCGATCCAGAGCGTCACCATCGAGGTCTTTCTCATGCCGCGGTTGATCCGTTCGCCGGCTTCCTCCCAGAAGGGACCCGTCGGGTAGAACTCGATACGAACCACCTCGCGGCCCGCCACGGTCTCGCGACCGGCGAGGTAGTAATCGCCCGGCTCCGCCGTCCACTCCAGAAAATAGAAGAAGTCGGTGACGAAGCGGGGGTCGGGGTCTCTCGGGTCGACGAGCCCCTGGCTCTCGGCAGCACGCCTGTCACCACCCGTCAGCAGCCCGGCGCGCCGCTGCTCCTCGTCGCGCAGCCAGGACCGTTCGTAGCCGCGCCGCGCCGCATCGTCGATGCCGACGCCGTCCACGCGCACGGGGCTGCGCACCGCCGTTCCGTCGCGGACGTACCACTCGTACTCGCGCACGCGCCGAAAGCTGGACAGTCGACTCTCCGGTGGCGCGTCGAGCTCGAACGACCAGGTCTCGCGCAGGACGAAGTCTCCCAGCTCCTGCCACGGTGCGGCGTCACGGTTGGCGAGCACGCGCTCCATGAACCGGTCGATGTCGTTGTCGTTCCTGGCCGCGCGTGGTTCTGCCGCGTGGGCGGTCGCCGTGCCAGCCTGCATGGACGAAACCGTCGCGGCCGGCTGTGTGGACGAGACCGCGGCACCGGACAATGCGGGAGCGGGCATCGAAGTGGTCGCCATCGCCATGGCGATGGCGACTGCCCCGGGTACCGCCTGGCCGCCCGACCCTCCGCGAGGATGTTCCATGTGCATGTCGGTCCTCCGTCGTGCAGCCACGCGCTCGCGCCGTAGGAGTTTCGCGCAGAGAAACTCCCAACGCGACCGTAGGGTCACGCGAGCTCGCCGCACCGTGCCACGGAATGAGCACAGCGGATGCCAACCCGGCGGTCGGCCCCCAAAGTCATTGCGTTGCGGTAAGTTGGATCGTTGGACGAGACGCTGCGAGCGGCTCGACTCCGGGTGGAGTCTGGACACCACGCGCCAACCGCTGTGCATCCAGTGCACGTACGCGCCGGCGCGAGTGGCCTGTCCTGCCGAAGGCATTCGAGGCTGCCCCGAGGTCCTCGACGACGACGTCCCCTATCGCCGGAACGTCGGACACGCCACCCGCGGCCAGGGCACGCTGCATCCATTCCGCGTCGATCGTGGCCGGGTCGTCGCAGAGGGTCGGGCGGCTCGGCATGTGGGATTCCTTCCCGTCAGGCAGCATTCGCGTTACTCGACCTCAATGAACCCGAGGGCCGCCCTCCGTCGGCGCCCTGGAGACTCGAGGTCGTCGAGACGCCTGCCCTCACGGGTCGGCGGCCATGCGGTAGCCGACCCCGCGCTCGGTCAGGACGTAGATAGGCTTGGCCGCATCGTCGCCCAGCTTGCGGCGGAGCTTCTTCACCAGGGTCCGCACCCCCGTCGAATCGGCGGCGTCCCGCCCGCCCCGCACCTGGCGCACCAGTTTTTCGGGCGTCAGCACCCGTCCCGCGTTGAGCGAGAGCAGGCGGAGAAGCTCGTACTCGCTGGCCGTCAGTTGCACCGCCCGCCCCGCCACGGTCACCTTGCGGCGCTCGTAGTCGATGGCCAGCTCTCCGAGCCGGAAGCGTTCCGGTTCCGCCCGCCTGCGCAGGGCCGCCTGCACTCGCGCCATCAGCTCGGTCGGCGAGAAGGGCTTGACGATGTAGTCGGCGGCGCCGAGCTCCAGGGCCCTGGCGATCGTCTCGTCCCTGCCGTAGGCGGAAATGAAGATGACCGGCAGGTCGGCAAGCTGGGGGATGCGCTGCATCAACTCGATGCCATCGGTTCCCGGCAACATCAGGTCCAACAGGACCAATGCAGGCTTGTGCGTCTCGACGAGGTCCGATAGCTGTCGTGGGTCCCCGGTCACGACCGGCGCGTAGCCGGCCGGGATGAGCGCGTCCCGCACGTAGCGCAGCGACTGCGGGTCGTCGTCGACGACCAGGATGCACGATGACTTCCGCCCTTCCCCCGGCGAGCCGGAGCGGCTCGCGGCCACGCCGGTTGCGGCGTCGCCGGCCTCTTCGGCCATCGGAATCGTGAACGTGACCCGCGTCCCCCGGCCCGGCCCTCCGCTTTCGGCCCAGATGCGACCCCCGTGTGCCTCTACCAGGCCCTTGCAGATGGCCAGTCCCAGGCCGTATCCCGCGGCCCCGCGCTTCGGGTCGCCGCCGGCAGCGCCGACATGCTTGCGGAACAGGTGCGGCAACTGCTCCGGCGGTATGCCCTGGCCTTCGTCGGACACCGAGATCGCCACGTGAACGCCATCGAGCGCCGCGACGACGTGGAGGGGTAACGTATCGGGAGAATGTCTCGCCGCGTTGGACAACAGGTTGTTCAGGACCTGGACGATGCGCCGCCGGTCGGCCATCACCTGGGGCAGGTCCGGCGGCAGGTCGATATGGACGGCGTGCCGGCCGCCGCCGCTGAGGAACGTGTTCCGCGCCCGGTCCACCAGGCTGGCCACCACCGCCGGCTCGGGAGCGACCGACAGCGTGCCGGTCTCGATACGTCCCGCATCGAGCAGGTCGCTGATCAAGCCGATCATGTGGTCGGCCTGATCGTCGATGATCCGGTGGAACGCGCGCACCTCGGCCGGGTCCAGCTCCGGCGAGGGGCGCAGCAGCGCGGCCGCCGAGCCCTTGATGGAAGTCAGCGGGGCTCGCAGCTCGTGGCTCACCATGCCCAGGAACTCGGTCTGCAACCGCTCCAGTTCGTTCAGCGGCGTCAGGTCCTGCATGGTGACAACCACCGATTCGACCAAACCGTCCGCCGAGCGGATCGGAGTCGCGTTGACCAGCATCCTCACGCTGCGGCCGTCGGGGACCGACAACACGATCTCCTGGGCGCGCACGGTCGTCGTCTCGCGCAACTGCTGCGCGAGGCCAGGCTCGTCGAGGGCGACCTCCCGCCCATCGGGGAACCGGCACGTCAACGAGTGCAGCAGAGCTTCCCGGGACTGGTCCGGCGAGCGCATCGTGTTGATAATCCGCCTCGCCTCCTGATTGAACGACACCGGTTTCGTGGTCCTGGCGTCGTGGATCACGACGCCCACCGGCGAAGTCTCGATCAGGGTTTCCAGGTTGGCCCGGGCTCGCTGTTCGTTCTGGTGCGTGCGCGCGTTGGCGATCGCCGTCGCCGCCTGCAACGCGAACAGGACGAGGATCTCTTCGTCCTCGGTCGTGAACTCTCGACCGTCTTCCTTGTCGCCCAGGAAGAAGTTGCCGACATGCTCGCCCCGGTGACGCATCGACGTTGCCTGCATCGTCTTCACCAGTATCCGGTCGGCCGAGAATCCGAGCGACCGGACGTAGGCGGGTAAGTCCGGCATTCGCACCGTTTCCGGAAGGTCCCGCAGGTGCTCGAAGAGCCGCGGCCCCTCGGGCCAGCCAACCAGGTGTCGGTGCTCGTCGGGCGTGAAGCCGGAGCTGACGAAGTCCTGGACCCGGTTGCCTGCGTCGACGGTCGTGATGACACCGCATCGGGCGCCGGTCAGCGCACGGGCGCTGTCGACGACCTCTCGCAGGACGGTGCTCAGGTCGAGACTGCCGCTGATGCGCAGAATGGCCTCGTTCAACGGTGAGATGCGGTCTCGCAGCGCCTTGTCCTCCCACTTATTCCCGACAGGTCACATAAACTACACAAAAAACGCCGGCAAGTCACGTCGAAGACACCCCAGCCGTGTAGGATTGGCTCTGATTTCGGCACGCCGGACGGCGCGGTCCCCGGCGGCTCTGCCTTGCATATGAACGCGCTACCCTCGCTCACCTTGACGCAGCGGTTCTTGGCCTTGTGCCAGGAGCTGGTTCGCAACGCCTCGCGGTCAGAATGGTCGCCGTCGGCCGGAGCACCGGCGTGTCGGGGCTGCCCGCAAGCGACCACTGGACGGCGTGGGAACGCTGAAGAAATCGCGCGTCGGTCGAGCACCTCGAGCAGAAGCGCATCCCGATGAGCGGCCAGATCGACCGCCCCAAAGTTCGTCGCATGGGCAAGACCGATGTGATGGCACACTTCGTGGAGCACTTTGCGGCCCGCGGCCTCACGCTCGGTCGCGCCGACGCGCGGGAGTTCCTGGAAGAGCTTCACCGACTCTGCGTGCAACAGTTGAACGACACCGGCGAGTTCACGTTGCCACGCATGGCGAAATTCGTACTGCGGCAACGACCAGCACGGAACGGGCGCAATCCGGCGACTGGGGAAGCCATTCGGATCGAGGCAAGAAAGGTGGTCACCGTCCGCGTCGCGCAGCAACTCAAAGGCTCGCTCCAGGCGTGAACGAGCGTGTTTATGACTCGACGCAAGCTGCCCATCGGCATGCAGAGTGGAGTTCGGCAAGGAGCCTGTCACCCTGATCGTGCTCGGCGTCGGGGCGGTCCGGGCGAGCGCGTGCCGTGGACGGGGGCGGCTCCAATCGCATCACCCCGCCGGTCCCGCGCCGCAGAGACGAGCCGATTCCGCGAGCGATCCCAGGGCCAGAAGCGCCGCGCCGCGGTAGTAGCCGGTCTGGGCGTGCTTGTCGACGAGCTCCAGGCACGCGGGCGACCATGCGAGCAGGTGGCCCCGCAGGAAGTCCTTCTGGGCCTCGAAGCATCTTGCGAGCTGGGCGCAATCGCCCGCCGCCGCGGCCTGAGCAGCCAGGTCCGATAGCGTCGCCACGAAGGCCAGCTCGAGCCCGAGGTGGTCGTCCGGCTCGCGATGAATCGCCGGCGCCCGCATGCCGAACCGCTCGTAGAGCTCGCGGACCTGCAGGGTCGGCTCCTGGAACGTGAGCTTCGTCTTGCTGCGGTAGACCGATTCCCAGGGCGCGGCCAGCATCTCGCCCGGACCGACGAACAGCCGGTTGAAGTCCCAGGTCAGCGCGCCGAGCTGCGCGGGGTCCCAGTGCTCGCAGAACTCAGCCAACTGCGCCACCCCCGCGGCGGTCCTGGCGTCGCAGGACGGAAAGGGCCAGGCCTCGAACAACCGGTCTCCGGCGAAGGCGGCCAGCCACTCCGCGCGCGGCGCCTCGTAGAAGCAGCGGCCGAGAAAGTGGTACGCGAGGGCCTGCATCTCCTGCCGCCGCCGCCATTCGTCCGGGACGGTCGGGGAGTCGTTCGACGCGCGGTCCGTCAAATGCCGACCCTCACCTGCATGGCGTAGAAGAGGAAGCGCCCGCATACCTCCGACGCCACGGTGAGGCCGAACGCTACGCAGGTGAGAACCGAAGCCAGTGACGGCGGCGAGGGCGCGGACGGCCCGGCGGCTCGACGGATGGTCACAAGAACACCAACCAGCGCCGCCGCCGCGGCGCCCAGCAGTCCCAGCCGCAGCAGCAGGATGCCGCTGTAGTCGACGGTCAGCCGCTGCACGCTCGCCGCCGCGGCCGGCAGGGGATTCGCGCTCAGCGAGGAGAGATGGAGCGGAACGACCACGAACTCCAGCGCCAGCGCCGCGATGCCGGCCAGCGCCAGTCCGCGCAGGGTCGCCGCCGGCGCGACGCCACTTCCGCCGTCCGACACCCGGAACGACCGGATGACCTTGCCCTCGCGCAGGGTCGCCGCCGGCGCGACGCCACTTCCGCCGGGGTCGGCCGGCGCGGGATCGTCGACTCCCGCGGTCAGGTTCCGGACGGCGAACCCGGCCGCCACACCCAGGATGCCCAGCCGCAGCGCCGTGCCTCCGAACGCAGCGGGCGTGGCGAAGCTGTTCCAGGCCGGCTGGGCGGGGAGCAGGTAGATGGCGATCTGGCAGCAGATGAACGCCAGGCCGGCCGCCGCGGTGAACCGGGGCAGCCACGTCGCCGGCGCAAGACTCGTCGGGTCTGCCGACAGGGCATTCGCTGGCGCTGGACTCCTGAATGCCTGGCCCGCGGGTGTCGGCGTTGCGGGCGCCGAGCCGGATGCTGCCGACCCCGCCGCGTGCCGTTCCGGCGCTGGACTCGCGGCCGCCGCACCGGCCGTTCGCCATTCGTGCCACACGAGCGCGCTCAGCAGCGCCGCGAACAGGCTCCCGAAGACGATCTCGCGGCTCAGCCAGGACGACGAGAAGTTCACGACGGCGCGCACTGCCTGCAGCGGGGTGGAGAGATGAAAGAGGGCCGCGAACAGGCCGACCGACAGCACCGCCAACACGACCAGGAGCGGCGCCGGCAGCGGGCCACGGGCTGCCAAGGCCCTGGCACCACTGCTTTCCCTTGCGCTGCCTGCTTCGTGCTCGTCGGCCTGTGCGCCCCCTCTTGCGGGACTGTTGTTCTGTGGGCCGTCCGTTGCCCGTCCGCTCGCACCCCGATCCCGGCGCGTTGCCAGGTGCTCCAGCACCTGCAGGGTGAGGAACGCCCCCACCGCCGCCTGCGTCAGGACCGTGAAGATCACGAGCGACCAGTCGCGCGTCTCCATGCCGGGGCGCGGGTCAGGAGTGGACGAGCTTGAGCGGGATGAAGCGTATCGCCGGCTTCGTGATGTCGGCGTCGGGCAGCGGTCCGAACTCGGCGGTGGCGCCCGCCTTGGCGGCCACCTCGTCCAGCGTGCCCCACTGCAGCGCCTTAGTCGGGCACGCCTCGGCGCACGCGGGACCCCCGGTGCCGGCGTCGATGCGGTGCGAGCAGAAGTTGCACTTCTCCATCTTGCCCGTCTCTTCGCTGAACTGCGGCGCGTCGTAGGGACACGCCCAGGCGCAGAGACGGGCGCCGATGCACTTGCTCTCGTCGACGATGACGATGCCGTCGGACCGCTTGGTGATGGCGCCGGACGGGCAGGCCTCGGCGCAGACGGGCACCTCGCAGTGATTGCACGACATCGAGACGTGGTACATGTAGGGCCCGCCGTCCTGGTCGCCCTCCACCGTCCGCACCTTGCGCCAGCGCGGACCCAGCTCGACCCCGTTCTCCACCTTGCAGGCGACCTCGCACGTGCGGCAGCCGGTGCAGCGGTTGGCGTCGAAGAAGAACGCGACTTGCTGCTTCGTGTCGCTCATGCCATGTTCCCCCCGGATGTCGCGTCCCTCCTGGATGCCGCGTCCCTCCCGGACGGTGCGTTCGTCCCGGCCGGCGTGTCTCCGCCGGCGACCTCCACCATCGACGAGTTCAGCGTGTGACCCAGCGAGATCGGCTCGTACTTGTCGGGGCTGAGGATGCTGGCCGTCTGCTTCTCGTTCACGCCGCCCCAGCCGGTGGTGACGCTCACCACCCCCCGCAGGATGCCGCGCGTCACATGCGCCATGGCCTCGATCTCCCCGCGGTCGTTGAAGACGCGGATGCGGGCCCCGTCCTCGATGTCGCGCGTCTTCGCGTCCTCGGGATGGATCTGCAGCACCTGGCTGGCCCAGATCTCGGTCAGGAAGTCGTGGTGGTGGAAGCTGGAGTTGACGTGGTTGTGGTTCTTGCGGTTGATGAGCTGCAGCGGATAGCGCGCGGCCCGCGTCTCGTCCACCCAGGGCGCCTCCACCGGGTGCAGGTACTCCAGCAGCGGGTCGAAGCCCCGTTCCTGCAGGTACGTCGAGAAGAACTCGATGCGTCCCGACGGCGTATCGAACTTCTTGTCGGCGAACGGGATCCACGGGTCCGGCATGGGGTTGACCGGGCCCTCCTCGAGCTGCTCCAGAGTCACCCCGCTCGGCTCCAGCACGTGCCGCAGCAGCTCGTCGTCCGGCTTGTCGAAGTCGTCGCCGAAGCCCAGGCGCCTGGCCAGCTCGGTCAGGATCCAGCGGTCCGAGCGCGACTCGAACAGCGGCTCGATCGCCTGCTGCATGAGCTGGATGTAGCGGCTGCGGACGCCGGCCAGAAGGTTCCGGGTCTCGAAGAGCGTGGTCACCGGCAGGACGTAGTCGGCGTAGCGCGCCGTCGTCGTCATGAAGATGTCCTGCACGACCATCAGATCGATGTTGTCGAGCCCGGCGATGATCTTCCGCGTGTTGGGGTACTGCGTGAGCACCCCGGTCCCCGCCACGTGGATGGCGCGAATCGGATGCGGCTTGCGCTCGACCAGGTACTCTCCGAGCTTGGTGGCGGGAATGCCGGCGATGGGCTCGTTGCTCTGGACGGGCACCGGGTAGTTGATGTTTCCGCCCTGCCGCAGGAAGCCGCCGTTGTCGTTGACGCCGCCGCCGAGCATCCCGACGTTGCCGGTGAGCGAGGCCAGGTAGAGGTGGCCGATGACCGTCAGCGTGCCGTGGTCGGTGCGCTGCGCGCCGGCCATGTTCTGGATGATCGCGGCGGGTCTGACGGCCGCGTACTCCCGCGTCACCGGGGCGATCGAATCGGCCGGGGCGCCGGTGATGCGGTGCACCACCTCGGGCGTATAGCGCGCCGCGTTGGCCCGCATCCATTCGAAGACCGGCTGGTAGCGGACGCCGCCGATCGTGTAGCTGCCCCGCAGGGCGGGCCGTATCCCCGGCGTGTCGGGGGCAACCGGCCGGCCGCCGAGCTCGTCCCAGACGACGAAACTTCCCGGCTCGCTGCCGCCGTCGGTCAACAGCCGCAGGTCGCGCAGATCGATCGGCAGCGTCTGGCCGCCCGCGGGCCAGCCCCGCGACGCTTCCTGCAGGTCGTAGCCGCGCTCGCCGAGCCTCACCAGGAACGGCGCGTTGGTGAACCGGCGGACGTACTCCTCGTCGAAGAGCCCTTCGTCGAGCAGCACCTTCACCATGCCCAGGGCGTACGCGGCGTCGGTGCCCGGCCGGATCTGGACCCAGCGGTCCGACAGTGCCGCCGTCTCGCTCAGCCGCGGATCGATGGTGATCAGCCGTGCGCCGTGCTCCTCCCGGGCCTGGAAGAGGTTCTTCATGTAGCCCTGGTTGGAGACCGCCGGGTTGTTGCCCCAGGCCAGGAAGAAGCGGCTGTGGACCCACTCGTCGCGGAACTCGGACCGCCCGCCGCCGAAGACGGCGTTGAATCCCGAGCTGACCGACGCGCAGCAGAGCTGGGAGATGATCGGCGTGTTGCCGCCGAAGCGGTTCCAGAAGGCCGAGTAGAGCCCCCGCACGCCCGTCGACAGGGACGACCAGTTGCCGGTCCCGCCGAAGGCGAGGAAAGCCTGGTTGCCGTCCTCTTCCAGGATCCGCCGGTAGCGCTCGGCTATCGTGTCGAGCGCCTCCTCCCACGAGATGCGTTCCCAGCGGTCCTCGCCCCGCCGGCCCGCCCGCCGCATCGGGTACTTGAGCCGATGGGGGCTGTAAAGCTGGCGGATGCGGGAGATGCCACGGGCGCAGGCCAGGATGTTGAAGTCCGGATCGCCGGTCACCTTGACCAGGCGGCCGTCCTCGACATGGGCCAGCAGGGCGCAGTGGAGGCACTCGGGGGTGTTCGCGGTACGGACGATCCGGCTGCCCGTCGCCGCGGCGGCCCCCGCGCCGGAGGCGCCGGCCGGCGCCCCGCCGTTCGGGTACCGGGACAGCAGCAATCCGCCGCCGCCGCCGAGCGCGGACGCACCGCCGACCAGGGCGCTCCACTTCAGAAAGCTGCGCCGCGACTGCATGCAGGCATCTTATAGCGTTTCGTCGAGAACGCAACCCGCTGGCGCGGCTGTACCCGTCGGCCATGAGACAGGATCCGCGCCGGGGATGACCCGGCGGGAGTTCTCAGTTGTTCGCGACGCTGCGGGGGCGATTGGGTTAAGCTGCGTCTGGATGTTCGATTCCCTGACCATCGCCCGCCAGTTGACCGCCGGCGGGTTCGATCGCGAGCAGGCTGATGTCCTGGCCGACGCCATCCGCCAGGCGGCCGAGCACGGCGACCATGTAACAGGTGACCAGTTCGCCGCCGGGATCGCCGAGATCAAGGTGCACTTTGCGGCGGCCGAATCCAGGACCTACCGCGCCATGTTGATCCAGGCCGGGGCAATCGTCGGCGCGGTCATTGCCATTCTCCGCTTGCTGGGGTAGGAGCGGCGTGGCCGAGCCGGCCCTCGCTATCGCGACGGTTCATCGGTTGAGACCGGCTGCCGGGGGCGACCAATCTTGCAATCTTTCGTGGAGCAGAGCTCTGTGACCGCCTCACTTGGCCGCAGGACCTGTGCGTTCAATTGCGCGAGTTTCACTTTCTTCTTCGGCTTGTGAAAATTGCCATCGGATGTGACGAACACGCCGCCTCCATGGTGAATGTGCGTCCATACGGCCCAGGTATCAACGGCCCGGTTGCGCCACTGCGGATTCAGCGTTCCGGGTCCGCGCCGGTCGCCTTGCAGTAATCCCCATAGTTGAACGGAGTAGGTAGTCGACATCGCGGAAACGAGCATCGACGATGCGGTTCTGCAGGTCGATCAGTTGCGGCTTGCTGCAGAAGTCCTCGCGCCGCGCGAGCCGCAGCAGCGCCACGAAACGCTCGGCGCGGCGCCCCGAAACGCCTCGCTGGCTCGGCGTTCGGCCCATTCCCCCGCTCCGGAAGCTTGCGCCGTAGCACTCACGCCGTTGCGTTTCTACGGCGCAAGCTCCTAGCGCCCCGAAACGCCTCGCTGGCTCGGCGTTTCGGCCCATCCCCCCCGCTCCATGACCTTGCGCCGCAGCACTCCGCTTCGCTGCGTCCTGCGGCGCAAGCTCCTAGCCACGGTGACCGCCAGGATCCGGCTACCTGATCCCCGCCGCCACTCCGTCCGGCTCGTCCCCCAGCCACACCGGGTTGCCGAGCGGGCGCTCGCGCGGCCACGTCTCGTCGAGCGTGTCCGCGTCGTACAGGCGGCCGTTCTTCATCACGTAGCGGATGCGGTTCGTGTTCCGGATGTCGTCCAGCGGATTGGCTTCCAGCACCACGAGGTCGGCCAGCTTGCCCGGCTCGATGGAGCCGAGGTCGCCGTCGAGGCCGATGGCCTCCGCCCCCAGTGCGGTGGCGACGCGCAGCGCGTCGTGCTCGGACAGGCCGCCGGACTGCGTGGCCCACAGCTCCCAGTGGTAGCCGAGGCCCTGGAGCTGCCCGTGGCTGCCCACCCCGGCCACGCCGCCCGCCTCCACGATGGCCTTCACTCCCTCGGCGTGCTGCCGGAAGACGTACTCCTCCTCGCGGAACCAGCCGCCCGGCCCCGCGTCGACACCGGCCCCGCGCCGGCGTGTGAGCCGATCCAGCTCGCCGTGCGGGATGAACCGTCGCAGCTTCGGATCGTCGTGCGGGTTCTCGCGCGTGAAGAACCAGTTCTCGCCGAACGGCCCGCCGTAGGAGACGAGCAGCGTCGGCGTGTAGGCCATGCGGGTCTCCGCGGCGAGGCTGACGACGTCCCGGTAGAGCGGGAAGATGGGGAACGAGTGCTCCAGCCCCGGGTAGCCGTCGATGATCATCTCCAGGTCGTACTTCATGTCGAGGCCGCCCTCGGTGGTCGGCATCAGCTCCTGTTCCTTCGCTGCCATGACGATCCACTGGCGCTGCTGCCGGTTGCCCGACATGTACATCTTGATGGTCTGCGTGTCGTAGTACTCGCTGTAGCGCTTCAGCACGCGTTGCGCGTGGTCGAGGTCCTCGATCTGCTCGGCGCTGAAGACGCCCGGTCCCGTCGAGTAGATGCGCGGGCCGACGATGTCGCCGGTTTCCACCAGGTCGCCGTAGGTCAGCACGTCGGTCGTGGCGGTCTGCGGGTCGCGCGTCGTGGTGACCCCGTAGGCGAGATTGGCGAGGTAGGTCCACGGCTGCGTCTTGTGGACGCCGAAGCTCGGGCGCATGTGGGCGTGGGTGTCGACGAAGCCGGGCACGATGGTCGTGCCCGGGACCTCGATGATGCGGGCGAAGTCGGGAAACTCCACCGAGCCGCGGCGGCCCACCTCGAGGATCCGGTTGCCCTGCACCACTACGTCGGCGTTCTCGATGACCTCGTTGCCGCGCATGGTGATCACCCGCCCGCCGCGCAGCACGCCGTAACCGTTCGGGATGTCGCGGATCGCGTCGACCGCGATGCGGATCTCGACCGGCGCGTAGGCGGGGGCGTCGCCCTCTTCCGCCTCCCCGCCCGCGGCGCCGGCGGCGTCGTCCTGGCCGGTCTCGCCCTCGCCGCCATCGCCCGGGTCATCGTCTGCGTCCCGGCCGTCTCCGCTGTCCCGGTTCTCCCGGGCAGCTTCGTCGTTCGCCGCGGCATCCTCCTCCTCCTCCTCGGCATCGGCCGTGCGCGCCGCCTCCTCGGCCGCCTCTGCTTCGTCGAGGTCGTAGATGAAGTGCGCGTTGCCGATCGACCAGTGCGTGCGCCGCCCGCCGGCGCTCCACGCGGGAAACTGTCCGCCCACCTCCGTGAGCTTGCGGACCGGCACGCTGGCGCGCTCGGGATTGGCCACCGACACCACGGGCGTCTTGCCGCCGACATAGGGCACCGCCAGCGTGTAGAGGTCGAGGCGGACCTGGGCCAGCGCCCGGTCGCCCGACGGGGCCATCAGGACCAGCGACGCCGGAGCGGGGTCGCCGCCGCCGGGCGGCGCCGGGCCGTTGACCTTCACGTGCGCCTTTTCGTCCGTTCCGTCCCAGCGGATCGATACCAGGCCGTCCTCGCGGTGATAGAGGAAGATGCGGTTCGGGTCGGACGTCGTGTGCGGGAAGGTGCGCCCGTCGGTGGGCGCCACCAGCGTCCAGCCGCCGCCGTCGGCCGGGATGGACACGATGTTCGCGCTGGCGCCGGGTGCGGTCTGCCGCGGCGCCTCGCGGAAGCTGCGGGCGGGTCCCTGGATGGCGGCCAGCCGCTCCCCGTCCGGCGACCACGCCGGGTACTGGAAGATGGCGGGGCGGGTGCTCAGCCGCACCGGCGCAGCGCTGCCGTCCGCGCGCACCTTGTAGAGATGGCCGCCGTCCGGCGACCAGGTGACGAAGGCGATCCAGGCCCCGTCGGGCGACCACGCCGGCTGCGCCTCGACCATGTCGAGCTCTGTGAGACGCCGCGGCTCGCCCTCCGGAAGGGGGCGCACGTACAGGCGATCGAGCGCCGCGAACGCCAATGTGCTTCCGTCGGGAGACGGCACCGCGTCGCGGATCTGGCGCACCGTGAACCGCACGCTGTCGTCGACCGGGTACTCGAACGCCAGCTCGGGTCCGATCTCCAGCTCGGCCTGTACCCGGAAGGGCACCGGGATTGGCGCGGCCCCCTCGTCGACCGGGACGCGCCAGATCCTGCCCCCGTACGAGACAACCACCTCCGACGAGTCCGGCGTGAACGACATGCCGGGCAGCGTGTCGGCGCCCGCCACCGACTCCTGGTCGTCGCGCTGAACGGGAAAGGCAAGCCAGCGCTCGTCGCCCGAGGCCAGCTCGCGCAGCCGCAGGCCGGTCCGGTCCTCGTGCCGCGTGCCGTAGACCAGCCACGTCCCGTCGGGCGAGAGGGTCGGCCGCAGGGCCGAGCCGTAGCGCGACGTCCGTACATACTGCTCGCCGGTCTCGCGGTCGTACACCCCGAGCTGATACTGCGGGAAGATTGCGTTGTACTGCCACAGGCGCTCCCGCTGCGCGAACCAGATGTGCCGCCCGTCCGGCGTCGGGGCCGGCCCGGTGATGCGGCGTGAGCCCGGCTCGTCGATGAGCTGGATCCCGGTGCCGCCGTCGACGTGCCACATCCAGAGCTTCGGGTTGCGCCGGTCGCCCCCGGCCAGCGCGCCCGCCCCGACCGCCGCGACCACGTAGTCGCCGTCCGGCAGCCATTCCGGCGACTCGTAGTTGTTGTCCGGCGCGTTCGTCACCTGCCGCGTCGCCCGCGACTCGACCTCGACCAGCCAGAGGTTCTCCGCGCCGTCGCGGTCCGAGACGAAGAGCACCTGCGACCCGTCGGGGCTGTAGCGCGGCTGGCTGTCGTAGGCCATTCCCGCGGTGAGCGGCGTCGCGTCGCCGCCGGCGAACGGGAGGGTGTAGAGGTCGCCGAGCAGGTCGAAGACGATGGTCTCGCCGTCCGGGCTGACGTCTACCGAGATCCACGTGCCCTCGTCCGTGTCGAGCGACAGCGTCCGGGCCGGCTCCAGCGGGAGGTCCGGCGCGTCGGCGGATTCGTGGGTTTCCTGGGCCGTCGGTCCGGTTGCGGCAGCGAGTACCAAGGCCGTCGCGATCAGAAACGGGGTCGTACGCATCGGTCTTCTCGCCTCCTTGGAATGGTGCGCCGAAGTCTAGGAGTCTGCGCCGCAGAACGCAACGCAGTGAGTTCTGCTGCGCAGATTCCTGGGGCGGTGGGGGCTGGGGCCGAACACGGAGCGTTCGACGGGTTTGGCGGCGCTAGCAGTCCGTGATCGCGGTAGGATGGGCAGGCTCGCGTGGATGTGCGGCGTCGTTCTCGAGACCGCGGATGCCTGAGCTCCGTATGCGTGTCATCGCTCTCGTGGCCATCGCTGTAGCTGCGAGCACGGGTATCGGCGAGGCGCCGGCCCCGGTTCTTCCGCCCGAGCTGGTCGACCTGCACGCGCAGGCCCGGCAGGGTGAGGCGGAAGCGCAGGCCTCGCTCGGATTCAGGTACCGGCGCGGTGAGGGCGTGCTGCAGGACGATGCGGCGGCGGCGAGATGGTTCCGGGAGGCGGCCGAGCAGGGTCACGCGGAGGCGCAGTTCAACCTCGGCTTCCACTACCGCGAGGGGCGTGGCGTGGCGCAGGACGATGCGCTCGCCATCCGCTGGTATCGCCGTGCGGCGGAACAGGGGGACGCCGATGCCCAGAACAACCTGGGAGGCATGTACGCCCGCGGCGACGGGGTCGAACCGAACGGCCCCGAAGCGGTGCGGTGGTGGACACGTGCCGCGGAGCAGAGACATGCGATGGCCCAATTCAACCTGGGCTTCATGTACGGCGACGGCCTCGACCTCCCCCCGGGCCAGGCAGACGCCTTGCAGGAGTACGGACGAGCCGCGGCCGGCCCGGCGATGGCGGGGGACCGCCTCGGGCTCGGCCGCAACGGTCAGGTGGTTCCGCAGGATTACGTGCGCGCCCACATGTGGCTGACCCTGGCGTCGCGTCACAGCACCGGCGCCGTGCGGGATGGCGCGCTGCAGGGGCGGGCACGGGCCGAGCAGAAGATGTCCGCGGCTGAAGTTGCCGAAGCCCGGCGCCTCGCGCGCGAGTGGATGCCGGCGGCCGCGGACCGGTGACCCGAGCGTGGAGCGCGCACGGGAAACAGAGCAGCCGCCCGTGGCGCTCGACGCCGGCGTCCGCTTGCGAATAGTCCTTGACGCCGGTCACCCGACCGGCCATTCTCGGCACGAATCGCCCGGCAGGGGCGACGGCGGCGGCGGCCGGGGACGGTCAGGGAAGGGGAACGGCCATGAAGAGAAGCATCTGTGCCATCGTGGCTCTGGCGCTGGGGTTGCCGCTGGCGATCGCCGCCAATGACGATCTGGTCTCGCGGCAGAACGACGACGACCAGTGGGTGTTGCCGGGAAAGAACTACTCGGCGACCCGTTTCAGCTCGCTCGATGACATCACCGCGGACAACGTCGCGAATCTCACCCAGGTGTGGTCGTTCTCGACCGGCGCGCTGCGCGGCCACGAAGGGCAGCCCCTGGTCGTGGACTCGACGATGTACGTGCACAGCGCGTACCCCAACCACGTCTACGCCATCGACCTCACGCAGGAGGACTGGCCCATCAAGTGGCGGTACACGCCGGTGCAGGACGACCGCGCCGTGCCGGTCGCCTGCTGCGATCTGGTCCATCGCGGCGTGAACTACGTCGACGGCCGGATCCTGATGACGACGCTCGACGGGCACGTCATCGCGCTGGACGCCGACAGCGGGGAGGAGCTGTGGAACGTCAGGAACGCCGACCCGTTGCGGGGCGAGACGATGACGATGGCCGGGCTCGTGGTCAAGGACAAGTACATCGTGGGCGTCTCAGGCGGCGAGTTCGGCATCCGCGGCTGGGTGGCCGCCTACGCCGTCGAGTCGGGCGAGCAGCTCTGGAAGGCCTACAGCATGGGCCCGGACGAGGACGTCATGCTGGCCCCCGACTTCAACGAGGCCAATCCCCATCACGGTGGGCCCGGCGCCGGCACCGAGACGTGGCCGGGCGACCGCTGGCGCAACGGCGGCGGCGCCACGTGGGGCTGGTACGCGTACGACCCCGAGCTCGACCTGGTCTACTACTCCACGGGCAACCCCGGAACGTGGAATCCGACGCCGCGCGAGGGCGACAACAAGTGGTCGATGTCTATCTTCGCCCGTGATCCCGATACCGGGATGGCGAAGTGGGCATACCAGATGACGCCGTGGGACGCCTGGGACTACGACGGCATCAACGAGCACGTGCTGCTCGATCTGAACATCGACGGGCGGGACGTGAAGGCGCTCGTGCACTTCGACCGCAACGGCTTTGCCTACGTGCTGGACCGCACGGACGGAACGCTCCTGTCGGCCGACAAGTTCGTGGAGGCGACCAACTGGGCCGAGCGCATCGATCTGGAGACCGGCCGCCCGGTGGAGGTCCCGGAGAAGCGCACCCGGCAGGGCGTGAACACCTTGGACATCTGCCCGTCCGCGATGGGCGCCAAGAACCAGCAGCCCGTCTCGTTCTCGCCCCGAACCGGCCTGATCTACGCCGGCACGAACAACCTGTGCATGAACTACGAAGGCTTCGAGGTGCGGTACATCGCCGGCGCCCCGTACGTCGGCGCGAACGTGCGGATCTTCGCCGGTCCGGGCGGCTACCAGGGCGAGTTCATGGCCTGGAATCCGGAGGCGGGCGAGAAGGTCTGGGGCATCACCGAGCCGTTTCCGGTGTGGACGGGCACGCTCGTCACGGCCGGGGACGTGGTCTTCTACGGGACCATGGACCGCTGGTTCAAGGCGGTCGACGCCCGGAGCGGCGACATCCTGTGGAGCTCGCGGCTGCCGTCGGGCTCGATCGGCAACCCCATGACGTTCAGGGCGCCGGACGGGAAGCAGTACGTCGCGATCTATTCCGGGATTGGCGGGTGGTTCGGCCTTCCGGTCGCGGCGGACCTCTCGCGCGAGGATCCGCTCGGGGCGCTCGGGGCGGTCGGCGCCGCCTACGACTCGGGGCTGGACAAGGTGACCTCCGTGGGCGGGACGCTGCACGTCTTCGCGCTCGAGTAGTCCGGATGTCGTCGCCCGGCGGCGCTTGCCGCCCAACCAACGTGCCTGCGAGTCTGCAGCGCTGCTGGCGGCGCGGACTCGCAGGCGCACGGAGATTGCCGTGACCCTTAGCTTCAGGGGCGTTTTCGCGGCCGGCCGCGTCTTCGCCGCGATCGACGCCTGTGCGCTGCTGGCGGCGCTTGTGCTGTCGGCGGCGTACGAGCCGTCAACGGGCGCCGTGTTCGCGCAGTCGCCGAGCCTCCGGGTCTGCGGCGACCCCGACAACCTGCCGTACTCGAACGAGCAGCTCGAGGGGTTCGAGAACCGGATCGCGGGGGTCGTCGCCGCCGAGCTCGGCGCCTCGCCCGTCTACGCCTGGTGGCCGCACCAGCGGGGGCTCGTCCGGAACACCATCGACGCGGGGACGTGCGACGTCATCTTCGGAGTTCCCGAGGGACTCGACTTCGTCCTCTGGACGGAGCCGTACTACCGTTCGTCCTACGTCATGGCCTACCGTGGCGACCGGGGCTACGACTTCCGCTCGCTGGACGCGCCGGAACTGCGAGAGCTTCGCATCGGCGTCCATGTCAACACGCCGCCCGAGGAGAGTCTCGCGCGGCGGGGCCTGCTCGACAACGTCTCGACCTACTCGCTGTTCTTCGATCCGCGCGGCGATCGGGACCGGCCCCGGAAGCTGCTCGACGACCTGGTGGCGGGAACGGTGGACGTCGCCGTCGCGTGGGGCCCGCTGGCCGGCTACGCCGCCACGACGTCGGACGCGCCGCTCGAGATCGTCCCGCTGGAGGACGAGCCGGGAGTGCCCCTGTCCTTCGACATCTCGATGGGCGTCGCGAAGGGCAACGACGAGTTGAAGGACCGGCTGGAGACGGCGATCGACCGGCGCCGGACGGAAATTCTGGCGATTCTGGAGGAGTACGGCGTGCCGCTCGTCTCCGCCGCCGGCGGATCCGGCGCCGCGAGCCAGGACGAAGAGCCCGCACCGGAGGAGGCGGCGCAGCCTGAGCCGCCATCTGCTGCTGCTGCGGCCGCCGCGGAGGAGGCGGCGCCGGCGCCGGCCCCTGGGCCCCGGAAGCTGAACCCGTTCACCGGCAACGCGGACATGGCCGCGGAGGGCAGGACGCTGTACTTCCAGGTCGGCTGTCAGGGCTGCCACGGCGGCGGCGGCGGCGGCGGGATGGCCACCTCCGTGATCGACGACGCCTGGACCTTCGGCAGCGACGACGACGTGCTGTTCCGGCTTGTCAAGGGCGAGATCCCCGAGCAGACGATGCCCACCGTCTACAGCGTGCTCGAGGACGAGGAGGTCTGGAAGATCCTGGCGTTCATCCGCTCGGTCTACGCCGGCGACCCCGGCCGGATCGACTGGTAGCGCCGGGATATGATGCCGGGATGGCCGAGACGCAAACCCGGACCACGACACCGCCGGCGCACGGGGCCGAAGACCTGGAGCGCGGCGGCCCGGCGCCCGTCGACGACGAGCTGGTGCGGACCGAGCCGTTGCTCGATACTCCGAGAGCCGACGAGGACCTGCGCTTTCCGGGTTGCCGCCGCATTCCGCTCCTCCGCGACCGCCTCACCGACTACGACGGGCGGCTCGAGTACTGGGAGGGTCGGAGCGAGACGGCCTGGGTGCTGGCCGAGCCGACCGGGGGCGTTCACGAGGGCACATCGCGGCGGCTGCCGCATCTGGTGGAGCGGATCGCGATGATGCGCGGGGCGCCGATTGCATCGTTCGGATCGGTGGATCTGCTGGTTCGCGACGCGAGCGGGCAGCCGGCGCGGATGATGCAAGCGGACGAGACCCTGTACCTGCACCCGCGGCGAGCCCTGACGCCGGAGGGGTCCCTGGTCATCGGCGAGCACGACCTGCCGGACGTCGTGCTGGAAGTCGATCACACGACGGACGTGCGTCGGGGCAAGCTGCTGCTGTACGAGGCGTGGGGCTTTCCCGAGCTGTGGGTGGTCGTGCCGCCCGAAGGAGCGAGACGGACGCGTCCGGCGGGAGTGACGATCCACCGGCTCATCGGGGGACGCTACCGGACCGAGGCAGCGAGCACGGCGTTTCCAGGCTGGACGGCAGCGGAGATCTTCGCGGGCCTGACGCAGTCGGCGACGGCGCAGACCTGTCGGGTGCTGGAGCGCGTGGCACGGGCGCTGGGCGCGCGGGAGGGCACGGGGCCGGACGACGATCCGATGTTGCGCGCGTTCGGTGAGAACAAGCTCGCCCAGGGTCGTGCGGAGGAGTTGACGGCGGTCGTGCGCAGCCTGCTCCGGTCGCGGGATATTCGTGTGTCGGACGGGTTCCCCGGGGACGTGGCGGCGTTGGCCGGTGCCGGTCGCGAGGCGCTGGTGGCGGCGGCGCTGGGGTGCGCGGACGAGGCGGATTTCTGGCGCCGTCTGGGGCGGCCGCGCCGCTGACTTCGGCTCGGTCGTCAACTTCCTGAATAGACGCAACGAGGCGGACCGGCGCGTACTGCAACTTCTGACGGAGAAGCAGCAGGTCCAGAAGGCGATTGCTACGCGCCACGAGGACGATCACGGCGATTCGGAACATCGAGAGCTGTTGTTCTTGCTGAAGGCGTTGGTCGACCGTCAGGAAGACGTCGAACTCGCGTGCGGCAAGGCGCAACAGTTCACCGTTGCGCTTGCTGGCCCACCCCATCTCCGGCACGGTCTGCACTTCGTGCCCGTTCAGGGCGTGCTTCAGTCGTCGCGGCAGGCACTCGTCAAGCAGGACATGCACGAGTCAGCAGAGCGTCCTTCGCCTGTTCCAGAGCGGTGACCGCGCGCTCTCTCGACACGGTCGGGAAGTCCTCCAGGAACTCGGAGAGGGGCTGCCCGGCTTCCAGGTAGTCGAGCAGCGTCTGAAACGGCACGCGGGTACCGACGAAGACGGGAGTCCCGCTCAGGATCTCGGGGTCGCTGGTGATTACCGGGGCTGGTTCCGACATCGGCATTGCTCGTGGATTCCCAAGATCCTGGCGTTCATCCGCTCCGTCTACGCCGGCGACTCCGGCCGGATCGACTGGTAGCCTCCGCCGGAGGGGATCGTAACGCGTCTTGCCGGTTATTCGGCGGACGCGGCCACTTACCGTTCACGCCGCCCGGTCCGGGCGGCGCACCAGTGCGGGGGAAATTCCAGTTCCGGCCGCACCCGCTGGCCGAACAGGTTGTCGGTGCGCCGTCGCCGGCGGTTCACCGCACGGAGAACGCCCCGAACGCCGGCACCAGGATCGTGCTCAGCACGATTATGGCGATCGACGTCAGGACGGTGGCCACCACGCCCGTCCTGAACATCGTCCCGAATCCGACGGCGCCCGCGGCGAACGTTGCCGCCGCCGTCGGACTGGACCAGGGCAGCACCAGGGCATGGGCCGTGCCGGCAATGATCCGCGCGAGAACCGAGGGGTTGTAGTCGACAGCCTCCGCTATCGGAAACAGGATCGAGGAGACCATCATCGTCGTCGCGGTGCCGCTGGCCAGTTGCGTCACCAGCGTCGCGAGCAGACCAGCCAGCCACGGCAACGCCGTCGCCGTGAGGCTCCCCGTGAACGCGGCCCCAATCCAGTCGGTCACCCCCAGCCGGGTCAATCCGCTGACCAGCGCCATGCCGCCGACAACCAGAAACAGCACGTTCCAGGGCACGCCCTCCTGAAAGTCCTTGCGGTCGAGGGTCATCTCGCCGCGCTTCACGTCCACCGGCAGGAGGAACAGAAGGACCATGGCCACGGGAGGCGCGTACCAGATGTCGAGGAACTCCGTCGTGACGAAGGTCGGCAGCATCCACAGGGCCAGCATCACGGTCGATGCCAACACGACGTTCTTCTCTCCGCGGCTCAGCGGACCGAGTTGCTCGCGTTGCCGGCGAATGTGGGAACGGCGATCGGGAAGGGTTTGCACCTCCGGCGGCAACATCCACTTCAGGACCAGGTAGCAGATGGGAACGTGGGCCGCCGCGAGAACGGCTCCGGTCGATGTCCACTGCGCAAAGCTGACGCTGTAGCTGGTCGTCCGCTCCAGCACCGCGAGGATCAGCGGGTTGAACACGCTGCCCCCGGGGGTTGCCAGCCCGCCGGCGGACGCGCCGTACAGAACCGCCAGACTCGCCGCCGCGGCCATGCGCGGCGCCCCGGTGGCGGGCGGTCGCGGTCCGCCGGCGTCGAGTCCCGCGACCGCGGACCGCGTCAGCGACAGCGCAATCGGCGTCATCGCCACGATGACGGCCAGGTCGTTGACGAGCGCGGATATGACCGTGGACGCAATCAGCAGCATGAATATCAGGCTGCCGCTGGATCGCGCCACACCGGGCATGCTCAGAATCGCCAGGGAAATCCTGACGGCCAGACCGTGCTTCCGCAGGGCGTGCCCGACGAGCATGACGCCCACCAGGAAGGGAAGGATCGTCTGGCCGTACAGGCCGGCCACGTCGGCGAAGGGCAGCGCGCCGCCGGCGGGCAGAAGCACGAACGGCAGAAAGGCGGTGACCGCCCACGGCACCGGTACGGCCGCCCACCACGCCAGGGTCCAGGCGTAGACGGCGATCGTGAAGTGCGCCTCGGGTCCGAGGCCCGCCAGCGGTATGGCGCGGACCGCGGCGAACGCTGCCGGGCCGGCCAACACCCGCAATGCGTACACTTGTCGGCTCGTCAAGGCCTCACCTGGCTCCCAAGGCTCGTCTACGGGGCCTCCACGCGGACCGTGACGATGTCCGTCTCGTGGAACTGCTGGTGGCGAACGGAGGACGCGATGTGGCGCAGCAATCGAAGCGAGACCTCCCGCTCCATCAGCAGATCGTCGGGCCGCTCCTCCAGTAGCGCCATCCGGTCCTGGACGTTCTCCTCGCCGACGGCGGCCACGAACTCCAGGACCGCGCCGCCCGCTTGCTTCTGCGCCGACAGGAACAGGCGCCGCCGCGGGCGCTTCCCGTCACCCTCGTCCTGGCCTGTCAGCGTCAGCAGCGTTTCCTCGCCGGCTGCTTCCAGGCGGTGCAGCATCCTCGCGTCCCAACCGTTGCGGCGCGCGAACGCACCGAGAAACTCCCGGATCTTCGGCAGCACGGACAGATCGAACTCGACCTCTATCCGGCTGCGCCGGGGTGCTGTCGCCTCCAGGAACAGCGTCATGAGGATGGCGACCAGGCCGCCGGTGGTTATGCCGTTCTGCAGCAGGCCCCCCGCGACGTTCGCAAGAAACTCGGGAAAGATCATGCCGTTCTGGCAGCCGGCGCCGACCCAGAACGCCACCCCGGCCACCAGCCCCTTGCGAGGGTCCATGCCGCCCTGCACGATCTCGGTCATGCCGCGCACGAAGGTCAATGCCATCACGATGGTCAGATAGGCGCCGGCGACCGGGCCCGGAATGGCCAGGACCATGGCCAGCGCCTTGGGCAGAAGAGCAAGGCAGATCAGGATTGCGCCCGCGACGATGCCGACGCGGCGGGCGCCGACGCCGGTGAGGTCGACCGTCGGCACGCTGATCCCGATGGTCTGGGTCGGCATGATGCCGGCGAGGCCGGACAGCAGCTTGCAGACGCCGTCCGCGGCCACGGCGCCCTCTACCGCGCGGTAATCCACGGCCCGCGGCCGGCGCCACGAGGCGCGCTGAATGGCGACGGCGCTGGTGATGGTCTGAATGGCGCCGATCAGGGCGACGAACACGAAGGCGGGGAGGAGCCCGACGAACGTCGGGCCCACGTCGAGCTCGACACCCGGCCACCCGCCCCGCGGCAAGCCGACCCACGGCGCCTCGACCACCCGGCCCAGGTCGTAGAGACCGAACGCCCCGGCGACCAGCGAGCCGCTGACGACCCCGATGACCGGAGCCCACAGGCGGAGCGTCGCCGTCCCCTTCAGCGAAATGGCGATGATGACGAGCATCGTCGCCAGCGCCGTCAACGGCGCGCCCAGAGCCGGCACCGCATTCGGCGTCTGATCCATGCGGCTGAAGACGACCGGCAGCACGGTGACCGGTATCAGCATGTTCACCGTGCCGACGATGGTCGGCGTCAGAAGGCGCCGAAACAACGAGAGCCGCGTGGAGATGACGATCGGCAGCAATGACGATGCGACGACCAGCGTGCCGAGCAGTGCGGGGCCGCCCTCGGCCAGCGCGGCGGCGCTGAGCCCGATGAAGGCGCCCGCCGGGCCCATGGCGAGGATGTAGCCGGCTCCGATGCGGCCGGCGCGAACCGCCTGCAGCGCGGTGCAGACGCCGCTGATGGCGACTGCACTGAAGACGGCCCAGGACAGGTACGCGTCGCTCGCTCCGGCAGCCCGGATCACGATGGTGGGGATCAGCACGATGCTGGCCACCCCGAGAACCACGAGCTGCAGGCCGCATCCGAAAGCGAGCGCCGCCGGGGGGCGCTCGTCAGGTTGATAGCGAACACTCGTACCGCGGTGCGAAGCGTTGCTCATCGGGTGCCCTTACCCCCGTGAGGCCGGCCGGCTCGAATCGGTCGGTACGGGTGGCGGAAAAATCTTCGCGCATGCGCGAACTGCCCGTGCACAAAGTAGAGTATGCAGGAGCGGCCCTCGCGCCCGCTGGCGTGCGGCAGGAGCGGCCCTCGCGCCCGCCGGCGTGCGGGTTGTCGGTCATCAAGCAGGAGAGAGTCAATGAAGCGCCATGTCGTCGGTTCAGTTGTCGCGGTTGTCGTCGCTCTTCTCGTCTCCGGCAGCGCGCCCGTGACGCTCGCGCAGGAGACGATGCCCTGGATGCGCGTCGACATCATGGAGGTCATCCCCGAGGAGCTGAACGAGTTCATCGAGGTGCAGGTCGAGCGAGTCAATCCGGCCCTCCGGCGCGCGGGCGTTCCCTGGCGCTCGGCTTGGCGCACCGCCGAGTTCGGCAACCTGTACGAGCGAATGTTCGTGACGCCCATGAACGATCTGTCCGAGCTCGATCGCGGTGGACCGCTGGCGTTCGCTCTCGACCGGCGCGAGCGGGAAGGTATCGACGAGCGCGTGCGCCGCACCGTTTCCGGTCACCGGAGCTACGCGTTACGGTACCGGCCCGAGCTGAGCGTCGAATCGCCGAATGCCGGCGGCCTCGCGCTGGCCTGGATCACGACGCTCGAGGTGGCCCCGGGACGCCTGGCCGACTGGCAGGCATTCATGCGCGAGCGACTGCCGCTGTTCCGCGGGCAGAACGTGGTCTTCGGCATGTACGAGCGGTACCTGGGATCCGGAGCGGCCGTTTGGCAACTGGTCGAGAATCACTCGAGCTTCACCGAGCTCAACGACCCCACCATCATGCAGCTCGCCCTGGGCGCACGGACCAGCGACACCGCGGCCGGTCTGGCCGGCGTCGTGCTCTCGGTAGAGCGCACCGTGTTGCGGTACGACCCGGAGCTCAGCTTCTCGGGAACCGGGGCGGTGTCCGACGGCGGCCGGTTCCGGTAGTGGAGAACCGCGGGCGGAGGCCGACGCGAATCAACCCTTGACGCCGGTCCTCCGAGCGGCCATTCTCGGCACGAGTCGCCGGGTAGGGGCGCCGGCGGCGTCCGAGGACGGCCGGAGAACGGGAAGGGCCATGAAGCGAAGCACCCCACGCCATCCTGGTTGTCGCCTGATGGTCGCGCTTCGATTCGGCCCCGCGGCGGTTGCGGTCCTCCTCTTGTGCGGCTTGTCGGGCGTCGCCCGGGAGGGGTTCGTATCGCGCGAGGCGGTGGCAGGGTTGCACGCGGCGGCGGCGGCGTCGCGCGCCACGGTCGAGACGCTGCGGATTCCCGAGGATGGCCGCTTGCCCCGGGCGATTGCCGACGATCGAGGGACGGTTCACCTGGTGTACGTGCAGGGGGGAACCAACCGCGCGAACCTCGTGCATGTGACGCGTGCGGCGGGCGCCGCGGGCTGGTCCGCGCCGCAACGGGTCAACAGCCGGGACCTTTCGGTGACGGGGGTGGGACCGATCGACGGCGCACAGCTTGCGCTCGGGCCCGCCGGCCGGCTCCACGTCGTCTGGCTGCAGACTGAGCCGGCGAAATTTCTCTACACGCGGAGCCGGGCGGAAGGGTCAGGCTTCGAACCCCAGCGCGATCTGTCGACCGGCCGAGAGGGTACCCTCGAAGCTGCCCCCGCCGTCGCCACCGACGATGGCGGCAACGTCTTCGTCTTCTGGCATGCCGGGCCGTTCGACGACGCCCGGCGCAGCGTGTACCTGACGGCGTCACGCGACGGCGGTGCGACCTTCGCGCCGCCGCGCCGCATCAGCCCGGCGGCGGAGGGCGCGTGCGCCTGCTGCGGCCTGGCCGCGATGACCGCTCCGGGCGGCGCCGTGCACGTGTCGTACCGGGGAGCCGGCGACAACGTCCGCAGAGGTCAGCGGCTGCTGTCGTCCACGGATCACGGGCGCACCTTCTTCGACCGGCTGATCGATCCGTGGGAGCTCGGGGCCTGCCCGGTGTCGACCACCAGCCTGTTCGCCGGTCCCGACGGGCTGACGGCGGCGTGGGAGACGGCGGGAGAGGTGTACTTCGCCAGCGTCGATCGGCTCGATGCCGTACGCTCGCCGCCGGGAGAGGCACGCTTCCGGCGCAAGAACCCCGTGGTCGCGGTGGATTCCCGGGGCGACACGCTGCTCGCCTGGGGCGACGGGCCCGGTTTCAGCTTCGGTGGGTCGCTCCACTGGCAGGTCTTCGACGCCGGAGGCCGTCCGGTGGGAGAACCGGGCGGTGGAGCGGATACGATCATCGGCGGCAGCACGGCGGCCGTGGTCGTGCAGGATGGCCGGTTTCTCGTCATCTACTAGTAGGATCGTGGTGAGAGGCTTGGGAGGATTCATCATGCGCGCGATTCGACCGGGCCGGCGGGACGGGATGAAGTCCCGATGTGCCACGGGGAACGGAGTTCGCCGGGCAACGGCCACGATGCTGCTCGCCGGCGTGCTGGCGGGGGCCTTCGTCCTCACCGCACAGGCCCAGCAGTTGCGAACCGTGACCGAAGGGGTGTACTCCGCCGAGCAGGCGGCGCGCGGCGACGAGGTCTACCAGGCGCAGTGCGTGACCTGTCACGGCGACCCGGCGGAAGGCAGCGTCGGCCCTCCGCTGGCCGGAGACAGGTTCCTGCCGTACTGGAGCGCTCGGCCGTTGCTGGACCTCGTCGACAAGATCCACAACACCATGCCGCTGCAGGCGCAGGCGCCTCTCTCGCGGCAGGAATCGATCGACCTGGCGGCCTACATCCTGCAGGCCGGCGGTTTCCCGGCCGGCGATGCGGAGTTGACCGGCGCCGCGCTGGCCGGGATTGCGCTGCCCGCCGTGCCGACCGCGTCCATCGCCGGCGGGGACGTCCCCGTCGCGCCGGCCGCCAACCTCGCGCAGGTGATGCGGGCCATCGCCTTTCCCGCCTCCAACATCGTCTTCAACGTGCAGATCAAGGACCCCGGCGCAGACGCGCCGCCGCCCACGGGCTCCCGATCCTTCGACTACGTGGAGTGGGGAGCCACGGTCTATCCGGGATGGGAGGCGATCGATCTGGCCGCGCTGGCGGTGGCCGAGTCCGCGCCGCTCTTCCTGGCGCCCGGACGCCGGTGCGAGAACGGCAGGCCCGTGCCCGTCGATCGGGCCGATTGGAGGGAATACACCGAGGCCGTCGTGGAGGCGGGACGCGCCGCCTATCGGGCGTCGCAGTCCAGGGACGTCGACGCGGTCATCGAGGTCACCGACCAGCTCAACGACGCCTGTGCGAACTGCCACAAGGTCTATCGCGACGTGGGCGCCGAGGGGCGCGGGGTGGGATCGGACCGCTGCCGGCAGGAGCCGTGAAGGAGGAATGGTAAATGCGCCTGATCACAGTCGTTGCGGCGGCGTCGCTCCTGTTGACTGCTGCGCCGGGGGCGGCGCAGGAATGGACCGAGTTCGCGAGTCAGGAGGATCGTTTCACGTGCAACTTTCCGGGCCAGCCGGAAGTGACCGAGAGCACCTGGGTCTCCGAGTTCGGCGCGGAGCTGCCCGCGCGCGTCTATGCCGCCGAGGTCGGCCCGAGCCGCTACACCGTGACGGTGGCCGACTACAACCACGTCGAGAGAATACTCACGGAAAGGGCCGGCAACTGCCCGCCGGGAGCGGAGCGATGCAGCGGCGGCGGGTCCACCGGCGAGGGGTACTGGCGCCATGACGTGCGGGGCGCGATGCTGTACGCGACCTGGACGTTCCTGCAGCGGGACGCCGAGGCGACGCACCTCGGGTACAACTCGCTCGATCGCGTCGAGGGCTACCAGTTGCACCTGACCAACCCCGACCGGTCCCGTACGTTCGTGTCGATCTACATGCACGAGAACAAGCTCTATGTCGCGGAGGGCACGGTCCCGCGGGGCTACCCCGAGCCGGCGCTTTTCCAGCAGTCGCTCGGATGGCTCGACGAGGACGGGAACGGGCTTCGCTACCAGTCCCCCTACTCGAACGGGTTCCCGGCGCCGCCCCGCGTCCCGGCCGTGTTCTAGGAGCTTGCGCCGCAGAACGGAGCGAAGCGAAGTGCCGAGGCGCAGTGTCATGGAGTGGGGGGATGGGCCGAAACGCCGAGCCGGCGAGGCGTTTCGGGGCGCTGGGAATCCGCGCCGCGGAGAGCGGCTGGCGCAGGCGATGCGGGCGCAGGCGATGCAGTTGTGGCAATTGCGGTGAAGAAGTCAGTCAGGAGGGTGAGCATGCGGTTCAAACTCGGTCTTGCAGCCATCTGTGCGGTTTCCCTCGCGTTGCCGGCCGGGGCGCACCATTCCCACGGCAACTACTCGGAGGAGTTCACCGATATCGAGGGGGTGGTCACCGAACTCCACCTGCTGGTCCCGCATTCCTGGCTCTACATCGAGGTGGAGGGCCCTGACGGCGAGCCGCAGGTCTGGGCGCTGGAGGCCACCGACCGCAACGATCTGGCCGAGAGCGGCATCACCCGCGACTACATCCGGGCGGGCGACGCCGTGAAGGCGCGCTGCCACCCGGTCAGGGACGGCTCTCCCGGATGTCTGCTCGGTTTCCTGAGGGCCGCGGACGGCTCGGTCAAGGACTGGGACGGCGGGGAGGCGCCCGCGCCCGACGACTTCTAGGCGCTTGCGCCGCGGGAGGCAACGGAGCCATTCCCGCGGCGCAAGCCGGCTCGCACTGTGCGGCGTGCGCCGGTGGTAGACTGACCGCACCATGCCAGTAGAGACCCGAGCGCTCGTTACGCGAGTGCTGATAGTCGTCGGCTGCCTGCTGCTGATCCCGCTGACCGCGGTCCTCACCGCCGCGGTGAAGCAGCGCTTCTCCGACGGCCCGAACCGGCTGTTCTCGAGCGGTCCCCTCCTGGAGGGCGCGTTGCATTCCGGGCCGGAGCCGGACTGGAGCTTCGTCGACGAAGACGACATCCAGACCATCGAGCTGCAGTTGCTCGATCCGCCGCGCGCCCGGCGCATCTGGACCACCGAACACGACGGCAAGCTCTACGTCTGGTCCGGCTACATGGGCACCCTTGTCGGCAGGTTGTGGAAACGCTGGCCGCTCCACGCCGAGCGGGATGGCCGCGCAGTGCTGCGCATCGACGGCAAGCGCTACGAGCGGCAGCTCGTGCGCATCGAGTCGGGCGAGATTCTCGAAGGCGTTACCGGCGCCATTCGGGACAAGTACCCGTCGCAGCTCACCCGGGAGGGGGTGGAGGCCGGCGACTCCTGGTTGTTCGAGGCGGCGCCGCGCCAGGCTGGCCGAGGGGGCTCCTGATGTGGACTCCCGAGGAAGCGGATCGCCTCATGAAGCACTTCTACTGGTGCATCGGGGCGGTTCTGATCGTGACCGTCCTCGCGGTCCTGTTCATCCCGGGAGTGGACGACTTCGTGGAACGGACATTCCAGGGCTACGTCGGCCGCGCCGCCCGCTGAACGGGATAGCGCCGTGCGCCTGTCACGGGTGGCCGTTGCGCCTCAGCGCGGCCACGGTGTCCGCGTATTCCTCCAGCGCGGCCCGCCCCTTCGGCGTCAGGCCGTAGACCCCGCGGGGCGTATCCGGTGCGCGCTCGAACCAACCGTAGTGGTCGGCGCGCAGGATGGCGCCGGCCCTGGCGACGCCGGTGGCCCGGGCGATGGTCGCGGCCCTTGTCGGACCGTCGAGGCGCAAATGCACGGCGCAGCGCAGGGCGTCCTGCCGGTAGGCGGTCATGAGCTTGCGGCGGGCCGAGCCGCCCGCGTTCGGATCGCCCACCCGCCGCTGGTGCTCCCGCAGCAGCCGCCCTGTCGCGGCGCGGCGCTTGCGCGGCCGGTAGGGGGCCGGGTCGAGCAGCACTTCGACGACCGGCGGGGGGGCGAGGCGGACGGTCAGCAGGCCCAGCCCGAGCCGGCGGCAGAGCGCCAGCGCGTCCTTCCGGCGCCCCGTGCGGCCGGAGAACGGCGGCACGGCGAGATAGACGGCGTCGGAGAGACCCTGCCGCGCGACCCCCTGAAAGACCAGGGGCAGGGAGAACGAGGTCTTCAGCTCGATGATGACGGGGACCTCTCCGCCGCGGACGCCGACTGCATCGCAGTTGCCGACCTCGCCCTTGACGGCATAGCCCTGCGCTTCGAGGAAGGCCTTTACCGGAGGATAGAGGTCATTCTCGCGCATCGGTGAACTCGTACCCCGTATCGGCCGGTCGCTCGTCGGCCGTTGGCGCAGCAGATCAGGTAGCGGTGGTAGGGTTGTTGGTCCACGCCTCCGGAATCTCGGGAGGTGAGACCCGCATGCGCCCGAGTGCACCCGAACGCGGAGGGAGATCACGATGCGACGAAGACACGAACGGCTGGCGGTGGGCGTCCTCCTGGCTCTGGGCGCGGCGGGACTCGCGGTGAGCGCGCAGGAAGCCGATCCCGCGACCATCACCGGCGTCGTGACCAGCGGCGCCGGTCCGGAGGCCGGCGCCTGGGTCATCGCCGAGACCGGCGACCTGCCGACGAGGTTCCGCAAGATCGTGGTCACCGACGACGAGGGGCGGTTCCTGCTGCCGGAGCTTCCGGCGGCGAGCTACTCGGTCTGGGTCCGCGGCTACGGCCTGGTCGACTCGACGCCGGTGACGGCCGCTCCGGGCCAGGACCTGCGACTGACGGCAGCCGTCGCGCGGACCCCGCAGGAAGCCGCGGCGGTCTATCCGGCCGCCCACTGGCTGTCGCTGATCGAACCCCCCGCGGCGGACGCGTTCCCCGGCACCGGCCCCGCCGGCAACGGCATCAGCGAGCAGCTCCGGACGCGGGACGAGTACCTCTACAACGTGAAGGCCTGCCTGCGCTGCCACCAGGTCGGGGGCGAGTTCACGCGCGGCCATCCGAACGCGGAGGAGTACGACTCGAGCGCCGACGCGTGGGACGCGCGCGTGCGGATGGGACAGCGCGGGGCCGAGATGAGCATGTGGATGTCGCGCTTCGGGCGCGAGCGCGGGCTGGACATGTTCGCCGACTGGAGCGACCGCATCGCGACCGGCGAGGCGCCGCCGGCGCCGCCGCGACCGCGGGGGGTGGAGCGGAACCTGGTCCTGACCCAATGGGAGTGGACCGACGAGATGGGCAAGATCCACGACGAGGCATCCACCGACAAGCGCAACCCGCAGGTGAATGCCAACGGCCCGATCTACGGCGTCGACATCGCCAACGACAACCTCGCCATGCTCGATCCGAACACCCACACCGCGACGATGGTACGCATCCCGACCCTGGCGGATCGCTCGACGATGCGGGCGTCCTATGCGCAGTCGGGCTACCCGCCGTCCCGCTTGGCGGACATCGCACGCTTCAATCCGGCCAGCATCCACAATCCGATGCTCGACAGCCGGGGCCGGGTCTGGTACACGGCGACGCTGCGTCCCCCGGAGAACCAGCCCGACTGGTGCCTGGAAGGCGCCGACAACCGGTACGCGCAGTATTTCCCGGTGGAACGGTCGGGCCGCAACGTGAGCTACTACGACCCCCAGACGGGGGAGTTCACGATGGTGGACACCTGCTTCGGCAGCCACCACCTGCAGTTCGCGTACGACGACAACGAGACGCTGTTCCTGAGTCGGCCCAACAGCGACGTGTTCGGCTGGGTCGAAACGAAGCTGCTCGACGAGACCGGCGACGGGCGACGGGCGCAGGGCTGGTGCCCGACCGTGGTCGACACCAACGGCGACGGTCGCATCTCGAAGCCGTGGAACGAGCCGTCGGTGGTCGGCGGCGCCCGCTTCGAGGAGGACGCCACCCGGAGCACCTACGACTTCGACCCGGCGCTGGATACGCGCGTCGCGGTGGGGGCGTACGGGATCATCGTCAACCCGGTCGACGGCTCGGTCTGGGGCGCGCAGGATTCCTATCCCGGCAGGATCGTCCGCCTGGTGGTTGGCGACGACCCGCCGGAGAGCTGCATCGCCGAGGTGTTCGAGGTGCCGTCCGAGCGCTGGAACGTGGAGGCGAACGGCGAGGTCGGCTTCATGCCGCGCGGCCTCGACGTCGACCGCAACGGCGTCATCTGGACCGCGCTGTCGGGGACGAACCACCTCGCCAGCTTCGACCGGAGCAGGTGCGGATCGCTGACCGGCCCGACGGCGCACACCGGGCGGCACTGCGCGGAAGGATGGACGCTGCACCCGCTGCCCGGTCCCACCTTCAAGGGGACCGATGTCCGCGCCGACTACAACTACTACAACTGGGTCGACCAGTTCGACACGCTGGGGCTCGGCGAGAACGTGCCGATCGCCACCGGCACCGGCTCGGACTCGCTGGTGGCGTTGCTGCCGGAGACGGGCGAGACGGTGGTCATGCGTGTTCCCTACCCGCTGGCCGGCTTCCACCCGCGGGGCCTGGACGGGCGGATCGACGATCCGGACGCCGGGTGGAAGGGGCGCGGCGTCTACTCGTCGACCGGGTCCGACACGGTCTGGCACGCGGAGGATGGATTCGCGGTGGAGAACGGCGAGTACAGGTCGATCTCGAAGCCGATCCTGGTGAAGTTCCAGATCCGGCCGCATCCGCTGGCGAACTGAGGGAACTCCCGGCGCACGAGCTTCGCTGCGTCCGGCGCCGGTTCAGAGACCGTCGCCCGCCGTCAGCGCCAGCACCGCGTAGGCGGTGGCGGCGTCGCGCATGAAGCGACCCCGGTCCGACGCGGGATCGCGTTCCCGATTGAGCGACGACGCGGGCCACGACCCGTCGCGGTCCTGGTTCCGCACGAGCCAGGCGAGGCCGCCCGCGACGGCGGCGTGGTCGCGCTTCAGGCCCGCCTGCCGCAGCGCCAACGTGACCAGCCCGGTCGCGTAGCCGCCGCTCCGCGGGTCGAGGGGTGTCTCGTCCCGCCGCGTCCAGGAGCCCAGCGACGACAGGCTCCAGCCTCCGTCCTCTTGCTGCAGGTCGATGACCTCGTCGACGATCGCCTGCTGCCGTGCGTCCGGCAGTACACCCGGCAGGGCGCCGGAGGCCCACAGCGCCATGACGCGATTGAAGGGCGGCTGGTCGTCGAGGCGTCGCCGGAGGTAGTCGCCGAGCCGCGCGAGGTTGTCCTGGATGTCGGGGCGTGCGCCGTAGTCGGCCGGCGCGAGGCCGACCGCCACGGCGGCCAGGGCCGCCCCGTGGAACGGCCCCTCGTCCGATTCCCACGGCGCCAGGTTGAAGTGCAGCCAGGGCCACGCCCCCTCGGCGGCGCCGGTCGTTTCCTGCAGCGCCCAGAGGTTGTCGAACGCCCGGAGCGTGAGGTCGCTCAGCGCGCCGGTCCGATCGTCGCGCCGGGCGAGAACCAGGGCATTGAGTATCGCTTCCGTCCCCCGCGACTGGCTGGTCTTGGGGGCACCGTAGCGCTCGTCGGGGTAGAACGGGTCGACCTCGGTCCAGTGGCCGACGCGGGTCGTCACGCTGTCCAGCAATGCTCGCTCGGACCGCGACGCCTCGCTCGCGCGGCCCGCCGCCGGCCGCAGCATCGGTCGGGCCAGGCCGTAGGGGCCGGTCGTGTGGCAGGAGACGCAGAACGTGCCGCGCTCCCGCGCCGCCGTCTCCCAGCCCGACCACCACTCGACGCGCTGGTCGAGGTAGGCGGCAGCGGCCTCCGCGTCCCATGTCCCGGCGGCGCCGCTCTGCGCGTGGGCGGTGGAGAGGCTCAGCAACAGCCCGGCCAGCAGCATCGCGATCTTCGGTTTCTTCATGTCGGATTCCAGCGGCCCATCATCTCACACCGGGCGGGTCGCCGCGGGCTCGGCCAATGCAGGCCTGCCTGCAGGCCGCATTGCTCGCCAGGCTCCGGCAGGGGTCCCGTCGCCAAACCCCACGATGTGGCCCCGTCGCCAAACCCGGAAGGATGCGGATGGCCGCGGCCCTCCCGCGTTCGCCATCGCGAGTCGCCTTCCGAACGTGCCTCTGAAGTGATAATGTGCATAAACATATAGGTGCCTATACATTGAGTTGTGACCTCACGACACCGAGGGAACCGATGAACATCAGGTGGAACCTGGTCGTTTCCGAGGAAACCGACCGCAGTCTTCGCAGCTACCTGGCACGAACCGGAGGCAGGAAGGGAGACCTGTCCCGGTTCGTGGATCGTGCGGTCCGGCAGGCGATCTTCTGGGAGACTCTGGAATCGATCCGGGACCGCAACAAGCACCTGTCGGCCGACGCGGCGCAGTCCCTTGCCGACCAGGCCGTGGCGGAAGCTCGTGCGCATCGTGCTTGACACCAATGTACTGGTCAGCGCCCTGATTTCGGGCGACGGACCGCCCGGCCGCGTGCTCGACGCGGTCCGGCACGAGCGAGTGACGCTGGTCACCTCGGAGGCGCAACTCGACGAGTTGAGGACCGTCCTGGGGCGTGAGCGTCTCCGTCCCTACATCCGTTCCGAAGAGGCGCAGGACCTGATTCGCAACCTGGAGGCGGTCGGCGAAGTCGTTGCCAACCTGCCGATCGTGAGTGTCTCGCCCGACCCCGACGACAACGTGATCCTGGCGACTGCGATCGCCGGACAAGCTGACCTGGTCGTCTCCGGTGACAAGAGGCACATGCTCATCCTCGAGCAGGTCGACGACATTCCGATCGTCACCGCCGCCGTCGCTGCGGCGCGGGTTGCACGCCTTCGCTAAGGACAGTGACGGAAACTACGTTGCCACGTTCGCGGGCGCGAGCCCTGGAATCACGGGTCTGCGGCGTCACGCCAGTTGGCGAAGTTGTATCGATCACTGCCCTAAGTGCGCCAGCGGGTCCGTCCGCATCTGCCGCCCCATCGCAACGACTTGCCGCGTCTTGCCACCCTGTTGGTGGTATAAGGGCACCACGGACGGCCACGCGGTCTGCGGGCGCCCTCGAGCGGCGCCGGGGAGTTTGCGATCATGTCGAAGGGAACTCGCGTCGGAGGATCGCGTTGGCAAGGAACGCGTCTCGCGGCAGCGCTGCCACGGGCGGCGGCCGTCGGGCTCATCGTGGTGGTGGGCACGAACGGCGGGCCGGGCCTCGCGCCGGGTGTCGTTGTCGAGGCTGCGCAGGCCCAGGGGGCGGCGGACGGGGGCTTCACGGCGGAGCAGGCCGCGGCCGGCTGGACGGTGTACGCGCGGCAGTGCGGAGAGTGCCACGGGGAGAACCTGGACGGGGCGGAAGCGCCGGCGCTGCGCGGGGTGGACTTCCTGAACGGCTGGGCCGGGCAGACGACCGACGAGCTGTTCGAGTACTTGCGGGACGCGATGCCGCCCGGGCTCGGGGGCTCGCTCGGCGATTCGGTCTACCTGGACCTGGTCGCGTACCTCCTGGATGCCAACGGCGCCCGGCCGGGCGACGGGCCGCTGACGGCGGACGCGGCGGTCACGATCGGCAACGCGGCGGACATCGCCGAGGCGCGGCGGGCGGCGGACGCGGGCGAGCCGCCGCGGCGAAGGCCCTCGCGGTTCGTCAATCAGGAGGTGCCGCACGATCTGACCCCGGTCACCGACGCACTGCTGCAGGATCCGCCGCCCGGCGACTGGCTGAGCTGGCGGCGGACGCGCGACAGCCACGGCTACAGTCCGCTCGCTCGGATCACGCGCGACAACGTCGACGAGCTGCGGCTGGCCTGGGTGTTGGCGATCCGGGAGGGCAACAACCAGACGACGCCGCTGGTGCACGACGGCGTGATGTTTCTGGCCAGTCCGGGGAACGTGGTGCAGGCCATCGACGCGGCCGCCGGCAACGTCATCTGGCAGTTCCGGTGGCCGCTGCCGGAGGATGCGCCGCAACGGGCGGCGACGCGTACGCTGGCACTCTACGGCGACAAGGTCTACCTGGCCACCCACGACGCGGCGCTCGTGGCGCTCGACGCGCGGACCGGCGCCGAGGTGTGGCGCGCCGTGAAGGCGGACTACACGCAGGGGTTCCGCCAGAACTCCGGGCCGGTCGTCGCCAACGGCGTCGTCGTCAGCGGCATGAACGGCTGCAACCGCTACAAGGAGCAGACCTGCTTCATCACCGGCCACGACCCGGACACCGGCGAGGAGCTGTGGCGGACGTCGACCATCGCGCTCCCGGGCGATCCGAACGACGCGTCGTGGGGCGACACGCCGCCGTACCTGCGGGCGGGCGGCGACTCGTGGATACCGGGGAGCTACGACCCGGACCTGGGCCTCTTCTACATCGGCACCGCGCAGGCGAAGCCGTGGGTGGCGGCCAGCCGCGGGATGACGACGCGGCAGGATGCGCTCTATACGAACTCGACGCTGGCGCTGAACCCCGGCACCGGGCAGGTGCAGTGGTACTTCCAGCATGCGCCGGGCGAGACGCTGGACCTGGACATCGTCTATGAGCGCGTGCTCGTGGATGCCGACGACGAGCAGTGGCTGTTCACGATCGGGAAGGACGGCATCCTCTGGAAGCTGGACCGGCGGACGGGCGCGTTCGTCGACCTGCGCGAGACGGTCCATCAGGACGTCTTCGCGTCGATCGACCGGACCACCGGCGAGTTGACCTACCGGCAGGACATCATCGACGCGCGCATCGGCGACCGCGTGCCGGCCTGTCCCAGCCTGCTCGGCGGGCATAACTGGCAGGCGTCGGCGTACCACCCCGGCGCTCACGCGCTCGTGATTCCGCTCCACCAGGCGTGCATGTACCTGACCGGGCGCGAGGTGGAGTTCGTGGAGGGCGGCGGCGGCGCGGCGGGCCGGTCCGAGTTCCGCGAGATGCCGGGCAGCAACGGCAACGTCGGCAAGCTGGCCGCCTACGACGTGCGGACGATGGAGGAGCTGTGGAGCCGCGAGCAGCGCGCTCCGTTCCTGACGTCGACGTTGACGACGGCGGGCGGACTGGTCTTCGCGGGCGATGCCGACCGCTACTACCGGGCGTTCGACATCGAGACAGGTGACGTGCTCTGGGAGACTCGTCTCGGCGCCGCGGCGCACGGCTATCCGATGACCTATGCGGTGGGCGGGAGGCAGTTCCTTGCGGTCCCGGCCTCGCTGGGCGGTGCGTTCAGGGGCCTCACCGCGCAGCTCAGCCCGGAGATCTTCCAGCCGGAGGGAGGTAACGCGCTGTACGTCTTCGCCTTGCCAGAACAAGACTAGTGGTGTGTCTCAGAAAGGCCTTTACACTTGCCGCAGACGGCCAACGGCTCGCAGGAACGCCCAATTCCTGCGGCGATTGTGGGCGGCAGTGCCGCGATGCCACGTGTGTTGAACTGCAAACTTGTTCTAGTGACACACCACTAGTGTCCGTAGAACTCCGAGACACTCCGTAGAACACCGCGGGGTCCCAGTAATGTTGGGGTAATCACGGGATCCGTCAGGTGTAGTGCCAGCATGTTCGTTCGCCGTAGTCCGTGGCAATCCGCGCACGAATTGCACACGGAATGGGGTGCGACCGGACATCGCCCCGCCATGCCATACTGGAACGAGGAGGCAACATGCGGAGCAAGCTACGTCGTGACATCGGGCTCCTGAAGAGCTACGCAGCCGTCAGTTCACTCGCGCTCGTGGTGGTCAGCGTGGCGGCCTTTCGCCAGGCGACACCGCCCGTGACCGAGTTCGACGAGATCACCGTGCAACGTCTCAACATAGTCGAAGCGGACGGCAGAACGCGGCTGGTTCTTTCGAACGGTGAACGGCAGGCGCAGGTTACCGTAGACGGTCAACAACTGGGACCGGACAGAGAGCGTCCTGCCGGCATGATCTTCTTCAACGAGGTGGGCGACGAGGTCGGCGGGCTGATCTTCAGGGGCGCGGAGACGAGTGATGGACACAGTGCACTGGTCTCGTTGACGTTCGACCGGTGGAAGCAGGACCAGACCGTCGTTCTCCGATATTCCGAACGCAACGGCCGCTACTGGTCCGGCCTGACAGTCACGGACCGTTCCGAGCAACCCTTGACGGCAATCGCCGACCTCCTGGTCCGTCTCGACGAAGCCGCGTCGGAGACCGAGCGAGCGCGTCTGCGGCAGGAGATCATGGCGCGCCAGCCTGGCACGGCGAACCGCATGTTCGCAGGCCGCAGCATGGACGGGAACGCGACCATCGACCTGAAGGACGCCGAGGGCCGTGACCGACTGGTACTGGCGGTCACACCCGAGGGTCAGGCCCGCATCCGGTTCCTGGATGAGAACGGCGATACGGTCCGGGAGCTCGCGCCGTAGGGCGGCAGCGTTGGGGCCGAGCGCAACAGTCCAGCCATCCCGAGCAGCACGTCGGCGCCAAGGGCCAGCGCCTTGGGGTACGACCATGCCCTGGACGATGCCGTCCGCCAAGAATTGCGGGCCTGGATGAAGTCTGATGCCACCATGCGTGGCTTCCGCACCGAACTCCCCGGCAACCGGCGGCGGTTTCGCGGCGCGCGGGGCCCTCGGCTACTGGGCCGTCGGGGAAAACTGCTGGAGTGACCTTCGCGAACGTGTGCGAGACCGGCGGGATGCGGCGGGTGCATCTTCGAGGGCATCCGAACATCCTCAAGCAGCTGCTCGTGGCGGTCGCCGGCTGCAACCTCGGGCTGCTGTTGCGGCAGTCTGATCGGCGTGGGCACGCCGCGGAGCCTTCAGGGCCGGGCTGCGACGGTGGTCTCGCCTCTATTTCGAGGGTTGGGTGACCTGTGGGGCTGTCTGCGGCGTCTTTCGACGCTCGCCAAGCCAATTGGGGCGAAAACCGGCCTCGTCACCGAGCCATCATCGCTTGTGCTACTACGCGTGAGCGTGGAGAATTCCACCTCAGGCTGCTAGACTAACACGCCGTCAGACGGGGAGCACGATGGACCATCACCCACTACAAGGGCAACTACGGAACTCCCTCACGAGCGAACGTGACGCGAGAGATCGCGGCCGCATTCTCTCCGCTTTTCCGGTGCTCAGACCCGATGCAAGAGCGCGCTGGGCCTCGTCCTTCGCCGCTATCTGGATGAACGTCCAGATAAGTTCTTCGACGAAGACAGTTACAGTGTCTTGATTTGCACGTTGCGTCTCCAGCGTATGCGTCGGATAAAGTCGCCGGACATAATCGGTTCGACGGTTCAGGTCGTGGGCCAATGGCGAATCGCGTGGAATAGAGCCTGGTTGCAGTCGTGGCGTGGAGAAGCCGAGCGGATTCCAGAAAAGCAATAGCAACAGGCATCTCGGATCCGGCAGCGCCCCGTGTCGGATGTACGCCGCGGGAAGTTCCGGGGCAGGTCGTGCAGGATCACCCGTGTGAGGTCTCCGTCGGTCCACCCGGCGCGTATCGCGTCGGTGTACTCGCTGAGTGCGACGCGGGCTGGCGGGCGCGTGTGTCGTGCCGCGCGTTCATCATGGTCCGGTCGGCTCTCAGCGTCCCCAGCCTACGGTTCGACTTCGCCGCCGGTCAACTTCCGGTGAGCCTGTTCCAGGACTCCGAGTCTGGGGTTTCGCTCGAAGTTCCAGGCACATCGGCGAGCCGGGATGGACCATGAGTCGGATCATGTCGGGCAAGGTGCCGAGCGAGGTCCGCGGGAACCGAGCGGCGGTTGCGCGTGGAGAGCACGTCGGCGAGCGCTCGAACGTTCTGCGACGGATCGCCGTCCAGGACCACCAAGTCCGCCGGTTGGCCCGGAGCGATGCGCCCGGTCGGCGCCGGCCCGCCGATGAGCGCCGCTGGCGTCGTCGTGAGCGCCGCAAGGATCTCTCGAAACGTCATGCCGGCCTCGGCCATCAGCGCGTACTCATCGCTCGGGTCGTAGTCGTTCATGCCGCCGGTATCGGTACCGAAGACGACGGTGCCGCCAGCGTCGCGCCAAGCCCGGAGCTGGCCTGTGCTGCTCGACGCCGAGCGAGCGCGCGCCGATGCCGGCTCATCCCGAAGGTGGTGTTGCCAGACTTTCAGCGTCGGGACGAGGGCGACATCCGCCCCCTCGATCGCGGCCAGCACCGCGTCGTCCCAACCACTTGACCGGACACTCGGTGGACACGGCCTTCGAGCGAGGACGGTGTCGTCCCCATCGAAAGATCACCGTCTTGGCGCGGGGCCCCTCCCGGTAAATCGGGTTGCCCGGAGACGTGCCGGAAACCCTCTCTTCAGTGGGAAACCCCCGACGGGTTAGGGCTCGCGAGGGACAGCGGGCCACAGGAGCTGACCGTATGCGAAGATCGATGCGACCCACTGGGGCTCGAGCCGCATTGTGTGGCTGCGATCTGGCGAAAGCTGGCCCACCGGGTACAGGTCGCGCTCACGCACAAAGCCGAGACGCCCGCTTGTCATGCCGGTGAAGCGCATTCCTCCGAATCCGACCTTGGCGTAGCCGCCGGTGTCGTCCGCCGAGACGACTTGATCGGTGGGCAGCGACACTCGGAGCCTGCCCGGGAATAGGACGAATGTGCCGGGTGGACCGTTGCCCAGGATCGGGAACTGGGAGGGGCGGTCGCGTTCCACGACGAGCGACGACGGCGCGGCGAAGGCGATCAGGAGGGGAATAGCCACGCGCGCGGCGTCTGCGGTGCGCGAACGTGACGGTACGGACGGCCTTATTCGAAACGAGCCAGATCCGCCCGCGTCGGGGTCTCTACCCTCGACGCTTCCGCCAAACTCCGCACGAAAGCCTCGTAGGATTCGCCCGTGTCCCGCGGCTCGATGCTCCGCATCGCCGCGTTCGCTTCCAGCGCCGTCGCATCGATGCCGAGCGTCTTCCCCCGCACCAGCCCCGCGTCGAGGAGCCGCTCCAACCGCCGGTTTCTTGCCCATCGCCATGCTGTCCAGTGTACGGAACGCGCTCGATCCGGTCGAGTCCGAATCTCTGACTTTCGCCACAGGCTGCTAACCGCGTGGAGCCATGGTAGTACGCTGGGATCGCTGTGTCGATCCCTCTCGCGGACCTTTTTTCAGCAACCTGCTAGAATATGGCCGACGAATGGTACAGGATCAGGACTCGCTACCCAGTCTGGATTTCCAGATCGATGCGAGCAGTCCCTCGAAACGGCCCGAGCAGTTTGCAGCGCTTCTCGATAGCGCCCTGCGGCGTGAGTTTCCCGAGGCGCTGGATGTCGTTGAGATCGCCCAGGTACCATACCCTCCTGGGGTGTGCCTCAGAGGTCTCGAGAAACTCGAAGAAAATGTGGCGAAGCGGCTCACTCACGTCGCACGAGCCGTATTCAATGACTTCATGATCAGCCCCTGGTACTGAGCAGGCGCTCGTTTTCAGAGAAACAAAGAGATGACCGCTGATTCCGAAGACAATCTAGACGCCCGCCCCGCACTGCAGCAGGTTCTTCACTACCACGAGGTCACAAAACATCACTTCCAAGGCTATGCCCAAGGGCCAGGGTCTTTGGATTGGGCCACACAGCCAAAGCCGTTTCGGCGGTATCAGGGGGCGCGGCTCGTATCTCTTGAGAAGTTCCCAGCCACGGGCGAGCCACTGTACGACGACGCTTTCGTTCGAGGCCGGATTCCCGCCGCTCCGGTGACCTTTCAGACGATCTCGCAACTCTTCTATGACAGCTTGGCAATCTCAGCTTGGAAGAGCACCGGCGAGCACAGTTGGGCACTCCGCGTGAATCCGTCGAGCGGCAATCTACATCCCACCGAGGGCTACTTGATCTGTGGTCCCATCGATGGGCTGGGCGATCGGCCTATGGTGTGTCACTACGCTCCGAAGGAACATGGATTGGAGGTGCGGGCGGAGTTCGAGCGGGGAATGTGGGACGCATTGTGGCTAGTAGCGCCGGCGGACATATTTCTTGTCGGACTGACGTCCATTCATTGGCGAGAAGCCTGGAAATATGGCCAGCGGGCCTATCGCTACTGCCAGCACGATGTCGGGCACGCGATTGGCGCGATCGTTATCGCTGCGGCTGGCCTCGGATGGCAGACACAGGTTTTAGACGACCTGGGCACAGAAGAATTGGCGCTGCTCATGGGCACAGGGAATGACGACGCCGAGTCGGAGGAGCCAGATGTGCTTATGGCTGTGGGTCCGCATGCCGAAGAGGCTATGGGGCTCCAGGAAGATCAAATACAAGCCTTGAGGTCTCTTACCTGGCAGGGCACCGCCAATCAGCTCAGCCCATCTCACCTCGACTGGGGTGTCGAGACCACGGCCGCCGCCGCCCGAAAGCCGCGAAGTCGGCAGCCGTACGAGCGACGCGAGAGTCCGCAGCCTTCGTGTTCTTACGACCATCGGTCCGTTTCTCTCCGGACAGTCGTTCGTCAGCGCCGCAGCGCGGTGGCGATGGATAGGAAAACTCACATCACCCGAGACACGTTCTATCGGATTCTTCAAAGAACGTTGGCGGTACCAGGAAGCATTCCGTTAAGCACGCTTCCGTGGACGCCGCACATTCACTTGGCCATTTTTGTTCACCGCGTAAAGGATCTTCCCGCTGGCTTGTACCTCTTCGTGCGCGACGCGGCACAGACACGCGCTCTTCGGGCAGCATTCACCAAGGCGGAGCAATGGCAGCGACCTGTCGAATGTCCGCCGCAACTGGAGCTGTACTGCCTCATCGAAGCTGAGGCCCAGCAATCCGCCCGGCAGGTCTCGTGTCACCAGGACATCGCAAGCGATGGGTGCTTCAGTCTTGGGATGATCGCGGAGTACGAGACACCCATTGAACAGAATGGTCCGTGGTTCTATCCACGTCTGTTCTGGGAGGCCGGGATGATTGGCCAGGTGCTCTATCTAGAAGCCGAAGCTGCCGGGATTCGGAGTACTGGTATCGGGTGTTACTTCGACGACCCCATGCATCGTGTCCTTGGCCTCCAAGACCTCACCTACCAAGACCTCTACCATTTCACGGTGGGTGGGCCGATCGAGGACACCCGGCTCACCACTCTCCCCGCCTATGCGAATGAGTTTTGAGCGGGAAATAGGCTACCTGACACTCTATAACTTCTATCGTCGCCGCCGTCTCCTCCGGCCGCGGGCTGCACGGAACCGTCGGCGCGCTGTGTACGAAGCGCGACGAGCGGATAATCCGAATCGAACGCGGCGGATTTCGGTAGACTGATACGGATGCTGAAGACACTGTATCTCGCGAAACCCTACGGGTTCTCCGCGCAGCAGAGGGCGGGGCCGTTGGTGGCGCTCGTCGACGCCCGGACGGTGCCCGACGCCCCGCGTTGAGACGCGGGACCGCGCGCCGATTCAGTCTGGAATGCCGCCGATTCGAGAGCGGGAACTCATCAAACCGCCCGTGGGATACCTCCTCGTCCTCTTCATCGCCGTACCGGTCGTCGAGTTGGCCCTGCTCATCGAGATCGGCCAACGCGTGGGCACCGTCGGCACGATCGGGCTCATCATGGGCACGGGGATCGTCGGCGGGTCGCTGGCCCGGCAGCAGGGCATCAGCACGCTGGCACGCTTGCGGGCGGATCTCGACGCCGGCCGGTGGCCCGCTGAACAGATCGTCGACGGCGTGCTGATCCTCGTCGGGGCGGCGGTGCTCATCACGCCCGGCCTGCTGACCGACCTTGCCGGATTCCTCTGCCTTGTCCCGGCCTGCCGGCGGCTGTTGAGGCGCTACCTGCACCAGCGGTTCGAGGGCACCATGCGGCGCGGCGGTGCCGGTGTCCGCGGAGCCTTCGTCAGCGCAGGTGAGCCGTCACGGCGCTCGCGAATGAAGAACGTCACCCCGCGCCGACCCACCGATCCCGGCCGCTAACCCAGCCGAGTCCCCGGACATCGCTGCCGAGGAGAGAGGCCGGCGACAGCGCGAATCGCGGCGAGCCTGCCGATAGGCCCGTGCCTGTCGCGAGCGCGGCGAGGTGGCGAACCACAGGTGTGGGTTGGGCAGCTCGGGGGCGGCGACGGGCTGGTGTCTGGGTATGATCAACGACAATAATTTTTGCCGGTTGCCGACGACGCGATCGGCCGGTTCGTGGCCCCACCCAGAGTCGTGTGAGACTGCCCGTTTTCCTCGTGGAGGACGGGTTGGTCACGGATGCGCAGGTTCGGCGATTGCGTGAGAACGGATGTCGGGGAAGACGTTGGCCGCGGCCGCGGCGGGAATGAGCGAGCGGACGGCGGGTTGCTGGCAGCACGGCGGGTTGCCGTCGACGGCGAAGGCACCTCGGAGTTGGGGGACGCGGGAGGACGCGTTTGCCGCCGTGTGGCAGGCGGAAGTGGTGCCGCAGTTGGTGGTCGATACTGACGGCCGGCCGCAGGTGCTGACGCTGTTCAAGGCGCTGTGCCGGCGGCATCCGGGTCGGTTTCAGGGCCTGGGCGCGGCGGTCCGCATCGAGGACTTCGAGGATTTCGGGACGACGACCAACGGACTTTCGCTTCCGAGGGTGTCCAGGAATCGCGCGGGCGTTCGCTCCGTAGGGTGTCACTTGGGTGTCAATTCGGGCCGGTGGACGTGACCGAAGTCCTGAGCGACCAGAGGTTATCTGCGTTCATCTCGCGGGGACTCATTCCGGCATGCAGGGAGGAGACCGTTCGGCGCCAGGGCGCGTTCAGGCGCTCGTCCTCCGCCTCTCGTGTACGGCAGCGTGGCGGATCGTCGCGACCGCGTACAGGACACGGCCTTCGAGCGAGGCGGTCGAATCTGTGGAATGGGGCGAACGAAAACGGATATGCTGAAACGATGTTGGCGAAGTCCGAGATACAGAAAGAGGCACTCGATCTTCCGGCACAGGAGCGCATCGAGCTCGTCGTAGAGCTCTGGGACAGTCTGGCGCCGGGGCAGATTTCGGTCCCCGACTGGCAGCGGGACCTGATTCGTGACCGCCTGGCGGCGCTGGAGGACCTGCTGCCGGAAGAGCGTTCGGTGCCCTGGGGAGCGGTCCGCAAGCGAATCTTCTCCGACAAGACGTGACCCTGCCCGTCCGGCTGACGTCTGCCGCGGTGCAGGATCTGGCCCTCGCCGAGAGGTGGTACCTCGACGAGGCACCGCACGTACTGGCGTCGTTCGAGGAGGAAATCGATAGAGCCTTCAGCGTGATCTCGGAGCGACCTGAGTTGTATGAGACCGTGGAGTCGACCGTTCGCCGTGCTCTGGTGCGGAAGTTTCCGTTCTCGGTCTTCTACCGAATCCTCCCCAAGTGGATCGAAGTGATCGCCGTCGTGCACCAATCGCGAGATCCGAGGACTGGCGACGGCGAGTATGAGGGTCGGGGGTGAGAGCCGGATGTCTGATCGGGATGCTCCCACCGAACACCCGGGCCAGCAGTCGCGGTAGCTCTCCTTGAAGCAAGGCCGCGCTGCGACTGGCGCTGTTGTGCCTCCTTGGCCGCTGGTGCACCCGGGTGCGCCAACTCGTCGCCGAGACCTTCCACGACGGCGGTCCCACCATACCACCCGGCGGCACCTCAGTGGCAGGTCACCGAGAGATGGCCCGGCGCGTCGGGGCGGCGGCGCGCGTGCAGCCAGACCAGCACCCGGCCCACCGACAGATGTCTGAAGGGTCGTCAAGGAGCGTAGAGGCAATCGTCGGCGCGTTGAGGCACGACGTTGGTCGCTTGAATGACTCGCACTATGCTGCGACTGCATCGTTTATTTCTCAATGCCGGCGAAGGGTTGAGTATGTCAAACGAGTCTACGCAAAGCTGGATAAGCTTCGGGACAGCCTCTGCAAATCGTGGCAACGAGAGGCGGCGGTGTCAGCGAAGAGCATAAATGCGCAGAATCTGAACAATATTCGCGACGCCATCATAGGAGTGTCAAACTTGATGGTGTCGTATGAGGAGTTCTCTGAGAGAGCCAAAATCTCGGCATAGCTGGCCGTGGTGAAGGTCCGTCCAGCGGCAGGGATCGACGCCCCGATCCCGTCCCGTAGACTGGCCGGAATGGCGATGGGAACGACGCGGGACGACGGGTCCCAACAATCGATGTGGGTGGCGACGGCGGACCTGCCACAGGGCGGTGGACATCCGTTCTACGAGCGCCTGAACCAGATTCTCAGCACGTCCGGCTTCGATGCATTCGTCGAAAATCTGTGCGCGGGGTTCTACGCACGGATGGGGCGGCCGAGTCTGGCGCCGGGCCGCTACTTTCGGCTGCTGCTGGTCGGCTACTTCGAGGGGCTGGATTCGGAGCGGGCCATAGCTTGGCGCAGCGCCGATTCGCTGAGCCTGCGGTCGTTTCTGCGTCTGGCGCCGCCGGCGTCGCCACCGGACCACTCGACGATCTCACGGACACGGCGACTGCTGAGTCTCGAAACGCATGAGGCGGTCTTCACCTGGGTGTTGCAGCAGCTCTCCGACGCGGGTCTGGTGCGCGGGAAGACAATGGGGGTCGACGCGATGACGCTAGGCGAACGCCGCATTACGGAGCATCGTTCGTCGCGACACGGGTGAGGACTACACGGCGTTTCTGACGCGGCTGGCCGAAGCGTCGGGCATCGCGACACCGACTCGCGCCGAACTGGCACGCTTCGATAAGTCGCGCAAGAAGAGGAAGAAGACGTCGAACGCCGACTGGACCCATCCCCACGATCCGGATGCGCGGGTCACGAAGATGAAGGACGGTCGGACTCACCTGGCCCACAAGGCCGAGCACGCCGTGGACATGGAGACGGGCGCGGTGGTGGGCGTCACGGTGCAGGCCGCCGACACGGGCGACACGACGTCGATGGTCGAGACGCTGATCGTGGCGGCCGAGCAGGTCGAGGCGGTTCAGCCGGAAGGACCCGGCATCGCCGAAGTGGTGGGCGACAAGGGCTACCACAGCAACCGGATAATGACCGACCTGAAGGCGCTGGGCCTGCGCAGCTACATCTCGGAGCCGGACCGGGGCCGGCGGTGCTGGAAGGGCCGGCCGAAGGCCCGCGATGCGGTGTATGGCAACCGGCGACGGATTCGCGGCGCGCGGGGCCGTCGGCTACTGCGCTGTCGGGGAGAACTCCTGGAGCGACCCTTCGCGCACGTGTGCGAGACCGGCGGGATGCGGCGGGTACATCTTCGAGGGCATCCGAACATCCTCAAGCGGCTGCTCGTGCAGGCCGCCGGCTGCAACCTCGGGCTGCTGTTGCGGCAGCTAATCGGCGTGGGCACGCCGCGGAGCCTTCAGGGCCGGGCTGCGGTCGTATTCTCGGCTCTATTTCGCCGGTTGGGTGACCTGTGGGCTGTCTGCGACGTCTCTCGACGCTCTCGAGGTCGTTTGGGGCGAAAACCGCCTCGTCACCGAGCCAGGCCCATCATCGCCAGCGCCGCCTGGAAGACCGAAGGGCCTGCCGCCTCCGCGGCGAGTGGGCCCCTTCCGAATCGGGGACTGGTCCGGATGCCGCGAGGCGTGACGGCGGCTGCTCCAGCTATGTGTCCGCGCCGACACCCTGGCGGGTCTCGGCGATCACCAGGTCGACCACGGCCCGCAACGCCTCTTCCTGGGTGTCGCCCTCCAGCCGGCGGAGCCGAAAATGGTCGAGCTGGCGGTCTGCGCCGCTGCCTTCCCGAATGACGGTGAGCACGTGGCCGAGCTCCCGCTCGCAGCCGAGCGCGTGGGCATCCTCCGCCAGGTCCTCCACCAGCCGCGCGGCGTAGTCCTCGATGTCCACGCGGCCCTCGCCGCCGGACGTGTCGCCGAAGAACGCCAGCACGCCGTAGCGCTGGGCGAGCCAGCGGTTCTCCGCGATGATCTCGGTCGGCAAATCGGGGGGCAGCCGCCCCGCCGCGTCGAGGCGCAGCAGGCGCCGGACCAGCGACGCATAGAGCGCCACGACGCCCGCCACGTCGGCGAGACGCGGGCAGACGTCGCAGATCCGCAGCTCCACCGTCGGAAAGCGATCGGATGGGCGGATGTCCCACCACAGCTCGCTGCCGCTCCGGATGAAGTTCATGCGCCGGTAGGTCGCCAGGAGGCGCTCGTACTCGGCCCACGACGACAGCGGGCTCGGCAGGCTCGTGCGGGGCAGCACGCCCATGATGTTCAGGCGGTAGGACTTGAAGCCCGTCTCGCGCCCGCCATGGAACGGCGACGACGTGGACAGCGCGTTGAACAGCGGCAGGTACGGCCGCATCGCGGTCATGACCCGGATGCGCGAGTCGGGGTCGCCGAAGCCGGCGTGGATGTGCATGCCGCCGATGAGCTGCTGCCGCACGCTCTCCTGAAAGGTGACGACGAATCGCTGGTAGCGCTCGCGCGGCGTGATCAGTTGGGACTTCCATTCGGCGAACGGGTGGGTCGACGCCCCCAGCACCGCCACGCCGTGCTCCGCGGCGGCCTCGAGCACCACACGACGGGTCTCGCGCACCGCCTCGCCCGCCTCGGCCACCGACCCGCACACCCGGGTGCTGGTCTCGATCTGCGTCCGCAACACCTCGTGCGCCACCGTGTGGGGCCCGCGGTTCCGCTCGCACGCCTCGAAGATGGCCGGGTCCGGATCGGACACCAGGTCGCGGGTATCGGGGTCGACGAGGAAGAACTCCTCCTCGACGCCGAGGCCGATGTCGAGAGCGGATTCACTCACGGCGATGCCTGCGTCATCTGCCAACTCCGGGACCGCCGCCTTCGACGCCAGTCAGTCCTCATGTTCATGGCGACGCGCCCCGACCGCCGGGTCGCTCTCGAGAGAGTGGCTCGTTTCCGGTCCGCGAGCACGGCAAGGGTGCAACGGAGGAGACTCGTCGCCCCTGGACTCCGGTGCAGCCGGCGAAACATGAGCCCCGGTCCTACCAGCCGTCACGGGGCGGCGTCGGCGCGTCCACGCGAACCGTCACGATGTCCGTGTCGTGGAACTGCTGGTGACGAACCGACGAGGCGATGTGGCGCAACAGGCGCAGCGACACCTCCCGCTCCACCAGCAGGTCGTCGGGCCGCTCCGCGAGCAGCCCGATGCGGTCCTGGATGTTCTCCTCGCCGACCGCGGCGACGAACTCGAGGACCGCACCCTCCGTTTCCCTGCGCGCCGTCAGGAACAGGCGCCGTCGCGCGCGTTCCTCGCCGGCCTCGTCCTCGCCCACCAGCGTCAGCAGCGTCTCCTCGCTGGCCGCGTCCAGGCGGTCCACCATCTTCGAGTCCCAGCCGCTGCGCACCGCGAACTTGCCGATGAACTTCCGGATCCTCGGCAGGACCGACACGTCGGCCTCCACCTCGAGCCGGCTCACCCGCGGCGCCGTCACCTCCAGAAACAGGGTCATCCCGATGGCCACCAGACCGCCGACGGTGATGCCGTTCGCGAGCAGGCCGCCCGCGACCTCCGCGAGGTACTCGGGAAACAGCACGCCGTTCTGACAGCCGACGCCGACCCAGAAGCCCAACCCCGCGATGAGTCCCTTGCGGTGGTCGATGCCGCCCTGGATGACCTCCGCCATGCCCCGTACGAAGATCAGGGCCAGGAGGACGATCAGGTAGGCGGCATACACCGGTCCCGGGACGGCCAGGACCGCGGCCAGCGCCTTGGGGAGGAACGCGAGCACGATCATCAGCGCTCCCGCCGCGACGCCGACGCTGCGGGCGGCGACCCCGGTGATCTCGATCGTCGGGACCGCGACGGTGGTCGTCTGGGTCGGCATGATGCCGCCGACCCCGCACAGCAGCTTGCTGACCCCGTCGGCGGCCACCGCGCCTTCCACGACCCGGTAGTCCACCGCCCGCGCCCGCCGCCACGACACGCGCTGGACCGCGACGGCGGCGGTGATGGTCTGGATGGTCCCGATGACGGCCACGAACGCGAAGGCGGGCAGAAGCCCTGCGAACGCCGGCCCGAAGTCGAGATCGAGGCCCGGCCACGCCCCCTGCGGCAGCCCTACCCAGGACGCCCGGAGCACGCGTTCGACGTCGTACAGTCCGAAGGCCGCCGCGACGACCGAGCCGGTGACGACCCCCAGCAGCGGCGCCCACAGACGCAGCCGTGGCGCCGCCTTGAGGTGGATCACGCTGATGACGAGCACCGTCGCCGCCGCGGTCAGCGGCGCCGCCGGCCCCGGCACGCCTTCCGGCACGTCGGTCAGGCGGCCGAAGACGACGGGCAGCACGGTGGCCGGTATCAGCATGTTCACGGTGCCGACGATGGTCGGGGTGAGGAACCGGCGGAACAGCGACAGGCGCGCGGATATCGCGAGCGGAAGCAGGGACGAGACGATGACGAGGACGGCGAGCACGCCCGGGCCGCCCTCGGCGAGGGCGGTCACGCAGATGCCGATGAAGGCCGCGGCCGGGCCCGTCGTCAGGATGTAACCGGCGCCGATCCGGCCGATACGCAACGCCTGCAGGACCGTGGCGACGCCGCTGACGGCCACCGTGCAGAACACGGCCCACGACAGGTAGGCCTCGGTCTCGCCCGCGGCCCTGACCACGATCGTGGGGAACGCGACCAGTCCGGTGATGCCGAGCACGACGAGCTGCGCGCCGCATCCGAGCACGAAGCCGCCCGGAGGGCGCTCGTCGGGCTGGTAGCGAAGGTCGCGATCCCGGTCCTTGCGACTCATGTGAATCTCACCGGGCGTGTCGGCCCCGTGTCCAGGCCCGGCAGCGGCGGCCGTCAGAAACGGAACAGCTTGTTGAACTTGACGACGAGACCGCGGTTCCGCAGACTCCAGCCCCGGTCGGGCCGCAACGCGCCGGTGACGTCGTGGTCGTCGGTGTAGACCACGAACAGCTCGCTGCCCGGGCTGTACTCCCAGCGCAGGCGCAGGTTGCTGCCGAAGGACTTGCCGGCCGAGTTGTACTGAACGAGCCCGCTGAAGAACATGCGCGGGTTGAACGCGTAGTTGATCCGCGCCACCGCCAGGTTCGTCTGGAAGGCGCCGAACGGGGTGTCGATCCAGTTGAACGACACCGTCGGCTCCACCGACATCTGCGGCAGCACGCCGATTCGGCCCTGCGTCAACTCCAGCGTCGTCAGGTCCCCGCCGAAGTAGGCGCCCCGCCTCAACGCCGCCGTCCCGTTGATGCGCCGCTGCTGGCCGATGGAGTACGCCACCTGAACATCGGAGAAGCCGTAACCTCCCGCCGGGATCGAGAAACCGGAACCGGGGGCGACGAACGGCCGGACCAACAGCTCGTAGCTGTCGGTCGCCGTAAAGGTCAGCCGGTCGCTGGACTCGAACTCGGTCTGGAACGCCACGATGTTCTGGCGCGTCTCCAGGTGGTTCTCGTCGGCGGTGACGATGTAGTCGATGCTCCCTTCCAGGCTGAACTGCCGAACGCTCTCGATCGACTGCGGCCGCGGGCTGAAGCGTGCCGACGTGAAGGTGCGCCGGAAGTTGTCGCGCCGCAAGAAGCCCACCTCCGGCAGGAAGTTGTCCTCCACCGCGAGGTGATCCACCTGGAAGCCGTAGCGGTCCGCCGCGTACTCGAACTTGCCCTGGTAGCTCAGGTCCTTGCCTCGGTACTCGGGATCGGGCAGCCGCGTACGGGCAAGATACGTAATCAGACTGACGTTCTCGAAGAAGGCGAAGGTTCCGTCGATGCCGTAGGCCTGGCTGGCGCCCGGCGCCACCCGCGAGACCGACCGGTTGGTGAACATCCCGCCGATCGAGCTGCGGCGCAGGATATCGCGCCGCAGCCGCACCACGGTGAAGTTGGTCGGCTCGGTGGCCGAAAGCACCTCGTCGCCGGCGTGGATGTTCAGCGCCCCGACGTCGAACTGCCCGACCTTCCCGGTCACCCGCGCGCCCCCGACGATCGGCACCACCCGGGACGCGCCGTCGGGACCCCGCTCCAGACCGATCTTCCGGCTGTAGAAGAGTTGCGGCACGTTGACGTCGCCGAAGAACCCGCCGACCGGCTCGCCGGCCGGGCCGGCGACGCGCGTGATGCCGCCGCGAGCGAAGCCGAAGATGCCCCGTCCTTCGAGGAAGAACTCCCGCTTCTCGGGAAAGAACAACGGAAAGCGGGTCAGATTCACCTGCCGCTCGTCCACCTCTACCTGGGCGAAGTCCGTGTTCCATGTGAAGTCGGCGGTCAGGTTCTGGGTGATGCCGTACTTGACGTCGATGCCGCCGTCGCCGCTGCCCTCGTCGATCCTCACCGGGGTCGCGGCCATGTCCGTGGTCAAGCCGCCGATGGCATACGGCTTGATCTCGATGTTGCGGCCCGCAGGCGGAGGCTCGATGCCAACCAGCGAGCCGGCCTGCGAAATGCGGAACATCCCCCGGGCGCCGCTGCCGGCTCCGGACGCGACCGGCAACCGCGTCAGGTACGCCCACTCGTTCTTGCGCCGAATGGCCCGGCGGAGCTGGACGCCCCAGATATGAGGCGGCTCCGAGCGGTAGCGCAGGGTCCTGAACGGAATCTCCATCTCCAACGTCCAGCCGCCGTCGAAACGCCCGCTTCGCACATCCCACACCGGGTTCCAGTCCGTGTTCGGATTGCCCTCGTTCATGAACTGCGCGTCGGCGCGGGCGCCGAGCGGATTCGTGTAGAACAGCAATCCGTTGCGGCGGTCGTAGAACGTATCGAACAGAACGGCGAAGGTATCGTTCTGCCGCAACTGGTTGGTGTCGCGGCGCATCTCGTTCGCCACCCACTGGCTCTCCGGGGCCGAGTCCCAGACCCGCGCCGACACGTAGATGTTCGTCTCGTCGAACAGGATCCACGCCTCGGTCCGCTCCGTCGCCGCCGCCCCCACGTCGGGCGTCAATTGAATGAAGCCGCTGATGGCGGGAACGGTCCCGTAGACGGCTTCGTCCAGCACGCCGTCGAGGTCGATGCTCCCGTCCAGCCTGATCGCACGAACCGTCGCCCGACCCTCCTCGTCGCGCGTCATCACCGCCGGCGGAACGGGAGCCGCCGGGCCATCGATGAGAGCTGGATCGACCATGCCCGTGAAGTCCACCTGGCCGGCGGGCGCCTGGCGCACGAAGCCCGACAGCAGAAGAACCGACGCGATCACCAGGCACTTCGTCCGCAACAATCGATCCTCACCGTGGCCCGTCGCCGTCGAGGGGCGATTCGGCAGACCAACACCGCCTGCACTGCCCGAGACGCAGGACGTTGCAAGGCCGATGTAGCGCAGCCAGACTGGAAAGATCACCAAGATTCCATCCCTATGTCTTCTGCGTCGCGGCCATCGTCCTCTTCAGCTTCGGGTGCTCCGGCAGTCCGACCGAGCCGAGCCGCGAGGCCAATGGACCCAAAGGCCAGAGGTCCTACCTGGATTCGAGGTCGGCATCCCGCGCCAGAGCCACGCCGAGGGCGTTTACCATGGCGTAGTTCCCCTCGTGGCACGCGTATTCCAGTATCCCCTCCGGACTCCCAATGGTCGTCAGCGGAATCGCGCCGGTCCACGGTTCCGTGTACAGGTCCGGATCGTCGACCGTGAACCGGTATTCGATGAACTCGTCGGATACTCGCGTGAACCGTTCCGTAAGGTTCAGGGCACTGCTCGCCCCGCGGTAGGTTCCGCTGCCGCCCCCGCCGTGGGGTATGAGGCTGAACTCGTTGCCGACGAAATTGGTCGTCTCGACCACGAGCGTGTCGCCCTCCCAGCGTCCCACCGAGTCTCCGAGCCACTGGCGCATGTGCGGAGGAAGGTGTGACCTGCCGTCCACGGGAATGATGCGGGCCTCATGGATCATCTCGTAGACGATGACGACGTACCCCGGAACCTGGAGGAAGTGGTAGACGTTGTTGGCTATCCGGGGAAACATCGCATCCGGCAAGCCGCGCGAGATGCAGCGCATCCACACGGTGACATCCTCGACCCAGGCGCCCGGCCGCGGCTCGTCCAGGGACAGGCCCCGGCGAGCTTCCTGCCAAGCGTCCCAGCGCTGCTGCGCGTCGGGCGTCAGGGGCGGCAACTTGCCGTTGACGGGCTCTACGATGAAGTGCGTGACGTCGATCGGCGGCGTCGCTCCTGCCCGGGCGCCCTCACCCCAGACATCCCAGTCATAGGTAAGGCTTGCGGCGCCGGGGAGCCTGGGGCGATTGCGCCTCCTTCTTTCCGTCTCCGCGATGTCCTCCTCGGTCTGGAGTTCGAGGGGCGTCGCATTCCACGGGGTGTTGTTCCATATGCCTTGGAGGTCGGGGTCTCCCCACGGCGTCCGTGGCTGTTCCCATGTCTCATCCTTCACCGCCGCCCCCACGGCATCCGTCACTTGACCCGTTGCGCCGTGTACGCCCAGCAACAAGACGACGCCCGCAACCACGAAGCGCACTGCACAGCGATGTCTGCAACTCATCCTGAACCTCCCATCCCGGTGGCACGACTAAACTACGGCATAGCCGGGTAGCGACGGTGACGGCGGTGTCGGGATCGGGGGCGGTGGGCGGCTTGGTCCGGATGAGCCTGGCCCCGGTGTGGTCGCGCTGGTCATCAGGTTACACACCCACGGCGGACCACGGCCTGGCCACAGCCCGCGGCCGCCTGCTCGCCCAGATCAGGCGGCTGATCGACAACCCGCCGCCGCTGGAAGACGCCGAGCTGGCCGTCGAATTCCCCGCCCCCTTCACGTTGCGCGCCTGGACAAACAGATCCTAGCAGGCAAAGAGACATATTACGGCTACAATTGATGTGCATATGGTCTCATATAAGCAATAACAGGCGGTCTTCGGACCGACCCATGCGCCACTCCGGCGAGACAAGGAACCATGACCGAGCATCCCGACGCGTCAGGGCGACAGATCGCGGCGTTGCAGGAACGCGTCTCCAGAGTGTCGGCGGCCGTCCTGCGTGTGAGCGCGAGCCTCGACCTCGAGACCGTCCTGCGAGAGGTCGTCGACAGCGCCCGCGCCCTGACCGGGGCGCGCGCCGGCGCGATCACGACGGTCGACGAGGCGGGCCGCCTCCTGCAGTTCGTGAACTCCGGGATCACGCCGGAGGAAGACGCGGCCGTGCAGGCCTGGGCCGACGGGTTTCGGTTCTTCGAACACCTCCGGGACCTGCCGGGACCGGTGAGAGTCAGCGACATGCACGGCTACCTCAAGTCCCTCGGCCTGGCCCTCGACGACGTGTTGCTGCCCTACCGCACCATGCAGGCAACGCCGATGCGCCATCGGGGCGTCCACGTGGGCAGCTTCTTCCTCACCGAGAAGGAAGGCGGGCGGGAGTTCACGAGCGAGGACGAAGAGGTGCTCGTACTCTTCGCCGCCCAGGCGGCGACGGCCATCGCCAACGCCCGCGCCTACCGGGACGAGCAGCAGGCCCGGGCTGACCTTGAGGCCCTGGTCGATACCTCCCCAGTCGGCGTGGTGGTCTTCGCTGCCCGGACCGGCCGGCTGGTGTCGCTCAACCGGGAGGCCAGGCGCATCGTCGGGGGCCTGGGCCGCCCGGTGGACGAGCTGCTGGAGACGATGACCGTGCGGCGCGGCGACGGGCGGGAGGTGGCCTTGACGGAGCTGCCGCTGGCGCAGCAGCTGAGCAGCGGCGAGACCGTGCGGGCCGAGGAGATCGAATTGTCGGTTCCCGACGGCCCGAGCGTGAAGACGTTGGTCAACGCTACGCCGATCCCGGCGACCACCGGCGAGGTCGAGTCGGTCGTGGTCACCATGCAGGACCTCTCCCCGCTCGAGGAGCTGGAGCGCATGCGGGCACAGTTTCTGGGCATGGTGAGCCACGAGCTGCGGGCCCCGCTGGCCTCCATCATCGGGTCGACCACCACCCTGCTGCGTGACTCTCCGCGGCTGGATCGAGCCGAGATGCACGAGTTCTTCCGGATCATCGACCAACAGGCCCACCACATGCGCGGTCTCATCGGCGACCTGCTGGACCAGGGGCGCATCGAGGCCGGCATGCTGTCGGTTTCGCCCGAGCCAGCGGCGGTGGCCGACTTGGTGGAGGAGGCCCGCAACACGTTCCTGAGCGCCGGCAGCCGGCACGTCGTGCGTATCGACCTGCCGGAGGACCTGCCGCCGGTCATGGCCGACGGGCAGCGCGTCGTCCAGGTCCTGACGAACCTCCTCTCGAACGCGGCGAGGCACGCGCCCGAGTCGTCGCCAATCCGGGTGGCGGCATCGCTGGACGGCGTGCACGTGGCGGTCTCGGTGGCCGACGACGGCCGGGGCGTGCCGCCGGAGCGGCTCCCGCACCTGTTCAAGAAGTACGCAGCCGGCGTCGGCGGCGACCCGGCCGGCGGCGGCGGGGTCGGTCTCGGCTTGGTCATCTGCAAGGGGCTGGTGGAGGCGCACGGCGGCCGCATCTGGGCCGAGAGCGCGGGGGTGGGCCGCGGCACCCGCGTCACCTTCACGGTCCCGGTGGCCGAGGCAGCCTTCACCGCCCGGAAGCGGTCCGCCGCGCCGCACGACACGCCCGGGCGGACGCCCATCCTCGTGGTCGACGACGACCCGCAGACGCTGCGCTACGTCCGGGATGCACTCGTGACGGAAGACTACACGCCGGTGGTGACGGGCGACCCCGATGCTCTTCCCGGTCTCCTGAGGAAGCACCGACCCCGGCTGGTGCTGCTGGATCTGGTGCTCCCCGGGGTCGACGGCATAGCGCTGATGGAGCAGGTCGCCGGGTTGGCCGACCTGCCGGTCATCTTCATTTCGGCCTACGGCCGGGACGAGATCGTCGCCAGGGCGCTGGATGCGGGGGCCGCCGACTACATCGTCAAGCCGTTCTCGCCGACGGAGCTGACGGCGCGGGTGCGGGCGGCGCTGCGCCGGCACGCCGAGCCCGAGCCCTTCCGGTCGGGGGAGCTGGTCATCCGCTACGAGCAACGCCAGGTCACGTTGAAGGGCCGGCCCGTGGAGTTGACGCCCATCGAGTACGAGCTGCTGCGCGTGCTCTCGCTCAACTCGGGCAGAGTGTTGACCTACAACGACTTGCGTCGCCAGGCGTGGGGCGAGCGAGACCGCCGGGGCTCCACCAGCGACCAGAAGCTGGTGCGTGCCGTCGTACAACGGCTCCGTGGAAAGCTCGGCGAGGACGCGGCCAGTCCTGCCTACCTCGTCAACGAGCGCGGGGTTGGCTACCGCATGCCCGACCGCGATGTGTAGCCCCCTACCTCCCAGTCTGCCACTGGTCGAATCCGACGGTGCGGTCGAGCGTTGATGACCACCACCCGCGGCGCCGCCGCATCGAGCTGCAGGGGTCGCCCGACGGTCGTACGCGGTCACCAACGCCGCCGGCTGATGCGTGGGAGCTGTGCAGGGGACGATGCGAATGCGTCTCTCGGCACCACGACGTATGATGGCTGCGTGACAGCGACGCGGAGACGACGGTCGGCAGCACTTTCCCGATGTTGTGGGGTACACCGTGGTATTCGTTCTCGGCACGTACCCGTAAACACAGGCGTATTCAGGTATTTACAGCGGTGTCCGTGTTGACCTTGCCGGAGCGCGATGCTGTTCCGTAGTGTTCCGCAGGAGGCCGACAATCCTCTACCTCGTCGTCGAGCCCAATGGCCGGAGCCGCCACCCAGGTTGACGCGGAATGAACGGACCCGACCTCGCGCTGTCGAAACCGGCCGGAACGCTGTGGCGAGCCATAGGCGACACCGTCCGCGACAGCCGCAGGGACCTGGCGCCAGGGCGCTCGTGAGCTACGCGGGCGCAGCCTGCCGGGAGAAACGCGAGCGGTTGGTGTTCGAGGCCGACGCGCGCGGTTTGAAGGCGTGGCGGACCGCGAAGTCTGCGATGAACCTGATACCGGGAAACGCGGCAGACGCCGACCACCAAAGCGCGGCGAGTGGGAAGGGACCCACGCTACCGGGCAGGGACCATGCGTACCAACGGTGAAAGGAGCACTGCATGTCGATACGGATCAACCGGCGCATCTGGAGCAGCCTGGTCATGGTTGCCATCTTGCTTGGCACGAGCGCCGTCGCCCCGGCGCAACAGGGCGCCCGGGACGGCGAGTGGCGGTACTACGGCGCAGACTCGGGCAGCACCAAGTACTCGTCCCTCGATCAGATCGACCGCGACAACGTCGCCGACCTGCAGATCGCGTGGCGCTGGCGGACGGACAACTTCGGCCCCCGTGTCGACTTCAACTACCAGGCGACGCCGTTGGCGGTCGGCGGCGTGCTGTACACCTCCGCCGGCTGGCGGCGCAACGTGGTGGCCATCGACGGGGCCACCGGCGAGACGTTGTGGATGTACCGCCTCGACGAGGGCGAGCGCGGCGACGTCGCGCCGGTGCGGGCCAGCTCCGGCCGCGGCGTGGCGTACTGGACGGACGGACAGGACGACGAGCGGATCGTCCACGTCACGCGGGGGTACCGCCTCGTGGCCCTGGACGCGGGGACCGGGCTGCCGGTTCCCACCTTCGGCGAGCAGGGCGTGGTCGATCTGTTCCAGGGGATCAACGACGGGACCGACCGCCCGCCGGTCGAGCCCGGTCAGATCGGCCTGAACTCGCCCGCCCTCGTCGTCGGCGACGTGATCGTGGTCGGCGCGGCGCTGCGCGCCACCGCGCCCGCCCCCGAGTTCACCGCCGGGTTCGTCCGCGGCTTCGATGCGCGCACCGGCGAGCAGTTGTGGATCTTCCACACCATCCCGCAGCCGGGCGAGTTCGGCAACGACACCTGGGAGAACGACTCCTGGCGCTTCAGCGGCAACACCGGGGTGTGGGCCCCGATGTCGGCCGATCCCGAGCTGGGCTACGTGTACCTGCCGGTCGAGACCCCGACGAACGACCTCTACGGCGGCCACCGGCCCGGCGACAACCTGTTCGCGGAGAGTCTGGTCTGCCTGGACGCCCGTACCGGCGAGCGGGTCTGGCACTACCAGCTCATCCACCACGGCATCTGGGACTACGACATCCCGACCCCGCCCGCGCTGATCGACATCACCGTCGACGGCCGCGAGATCAAGGCCGTGGCGCAGGTGACCAAGCAGGCGTTCACCTATGTGTTCGACCGGGTCACGGGCGAGCCGGTCTGGCCGATTGAGGAACGCCCGGTACCCGCGTCGACGGTGCCCGGCGAGCAGGCCGCGCCTACCCAGCCGTTTCCCACCCGGCCCGCCCCGTTCGACCGCCAGGGGGTGTCGAACGACGACCTCATCGATTTCACGCCGGAGCTGGCCGCCGAAGCGCGGCGCATCGCATCGGAATATCAGCTCGGTCCCATCTACACGCCCCCTATCCTGGCGGGGCAGGACGGCCTGCGCGCCTTGCTGATGGTGCCGCAGATGACGGGGGGCGCGAACTGGCAGGGCGGTGCGGTGGACGCCGAGACGGGCATCCTCTACGTGGCCTCGGTCACCGCCCCCACCGTCGCCGGACTCGTCAACGACCCGAACCGCTCGACGATGGACTTCGTGGGCGGCGGCGGCCGTAGGCGCGGCGCCGCCGCGCGGCAGGGGTGCGGCGAGATCGGACCGCTGGGCCTGCCCCTCATCAAGCCGCCGTGGGGACGCATCACGGCCATCGATCTGAACACTGGCGAGCACGTCTGGATGATCCCCAACGGCGACACGCCGGACTGCGTCCGGAACCACCCGGCCCTGAGCGGCGTCGACATCCCGCGGACGGGCAAGCCGGAGCGGAGCGGCATCCTCGTCACGAAGACGTTGGTCTTCGCCGGTGAAGGCGGCGGACTCTTCGCCACCCCCACCTGGGCCGGCGGCGAGATGTTCTACGCCTACGACAAGCAGACGGGCGAGACGATCTGGGAAATGGAGCTGCCCAAGCGCCAGAGCGGCGTGCCCATGACCTACATGATCGACGGCAAGCAGTACATCGCGATGGCGATGAGCGCCCGCGGCGAGCCGGCCGAGCTGGTGGCGCTGACGCTGCCGTAGGAGTCTGCCCGCGACGCGGGCAGGCGACTGGCGAGGGGTCGGTTGGGCCGCGATCGAAGCCCGCGGGCGACGACTATCGGGTCACGGATGTCTGTTGCCGGCTCCCGGGCCGAGACGGCGAGTTCGCCGTTCGATTGACGGGCACGTGATGAGGTGGTCCAATGGACCACGGTAGGGTCACGAATCAGGGAGGTGGTTCCGAAGCAGCAACCCCGCGTTGACGACAGCCGAACAGCAGGTACAGGTCGCGCCTGCAGAGCTCGAGTGCATTCCGGGATCCAGGGCGTGACCGTCGCCGCGGCGCCAGATGGCGTTGCGGCCGATGGGAGAGAGGAGGTCACCTCGTGTGTCAATTCTCCCGCTCGCCTTGGACGTTCGTCGTCGTCGGCTCCTTCCTGCTTGCGCCAGCCACGGCTTTCGCGCAAGGCATCTCCGGTGAGGTTACGGACAATACCGGCGGCGTGCTGCCGGGCGTGACCGTCATCGCCGCGAGCCCCGCCCTCATCGAAGGCGAACGGATCGCCATCACGGACAGCCAGGGCCTGTACTCGATCATCGACCTGCGGCCGGGCATCTACACCGTCACGTTCTCCCTGCCGGGCTTCACCACGGTCATCCGGGAGGCAATCGAGCTGTCGACGGGGGTCACGGCGAACATCGACTCGGCGATGTCGGTCGGCGGCATCGAGGAGACGATTACCGTCACGGGCGCCACGCCGGTGGTCGACGTGCAGAACGTCCGGCGACAGACGGCGGTCACGGACGAAACGCTCTCCACGCTGCCGATGAGCACGAAGCACGTCAACAACCTCGTCACGTTGACGCCGGGGTTCACGGGCCTGGCCGACGTGGGCGGCCGCTACAGCTCGCAGGTGGGCGGCTCGTTCCACGGGAAGCGAGGCACCAAGGTGGCGTTCGACGGCATGGGCGTCGAGAACACCTCCGGGAACAGCAGCTACCAGATCAACGCGGCGGCGATCGAGGAGATGGTGCTCCAGACGAGCGGCATCGGGGCGGACACGAACGCCGACGGGCCGGTCGTGAACATCATTCCCAAGGAGGGGGGCAACCAGTTCAGCGGGGTTGCCGCGGGCTTCTTGTCCAACGACGGCATGGAGAGCGAGAACCTGACCGCCGACCTCCAGGCACGCGGCCTGAATCGGTCGAACAAGACGCTGAAGATGTGGGACCAGTCGCTGAGCCTCGGGGGCCCGATCCTGCGGGACAAGGTGTGGTTCTTCATCGCCGGGCGGAGCTGGGGCTTCTCGCGGCGGCACGACGGCGTCTTCTGGAACCAGAACACCGCCCCCGGGGCGCCGTCGACGGGCCTGAGCCCGTTTCTTACCCCGCCCGGAGCCGAGCGCAAGGTCGTGCGGTTCACCCCGTGGATGGACCGGCCGGACGACCGCTACAGCGGCCGGCTCGAGTGGTACGACTCGTACCTGAGCCGGATCACCTGGCAGGCGGCGGAGAACCAGAAGGTGAACTTCACCTATGACGAGCAGCGGGCGTGCAACTGCGGCTCGACCAACTCGACCCGCATGCAGGAGTTCAGCCCCGGCTACCGGTTCGATCCGAACCGTCTGTTGCAGGCGACGTGGACGTCGACGCAGACGAGCCGCCTGCTGCTGGAGGCCGGCGGGACGGTAGCCATCTCGCAGTGGAATCAGTTCTTCATGCCGGGCGTCACGCCGGACATGGTGCGGATCACCGATCTGGGAACGGGCATCAGCTACGGCTCGGGCTCGGTGTATCGCGGCGACCCGAACAACACGGACCGCTACTCGGCCCGCGGGTCGGTCTCGTATGTCACCGGATCGCACAACTTCAAGGCCGGGTTCCTCTACGAGCACCTGACGCGGGACAACTTCTTCTTCCGGCCCACGAACTCCGAGTACTGGTTCCGGAACGGCGTGCCGCTCCGGATCAGGCAGCATGCGACGCCAGCGCTCGAAAGGAACCGCGTCAACGAGGTCGGAATCTACGTGCAGGACCAGTGGACGATCGACCGGCTGACGCTGAACCTCGGCGCGCGCCTAGACTCGATGAACGGCTACGTGCCGCCGCAGTCCTTCCCGGGGGCGCCCGACTCGGGGACCTGGCCGGGCGTGACGTTCGGCAACACCTGGCTCCCGCCGGTGGACTTCGCGCCGCGGAGCAACGTGCCGGCGTGGCGGGACTTCAGCCCGCGCGTCGGGGCCGCCTACGACCTGTTCGGGGACGGGCGCACGGCGCTCAAGTTCGCGATGGGCCGCTATGTCGGGAAGTCGAGCACGAACATGACGGCGGCCAACAACCCGATCAACACGTCGATCCTCTTCGCGAACCGGTCCTGGAACGACGCCAACGGCGACTATGTGCCGGACTGCAACCTGGGGAACTTCGGCGCCAACGGGGAATGCGGCCCGATAGACAACTCGAACTTCGGCCAGCAGAACCCGAACGCCGTGCGGTGGGACCCGGCGGTGCTGAGCGGCTGGGGTCAGCGCGACTACAACTGGGACATGTCCTGGGAAGTGCAGCAGGAGCTGCGCGAGGGGCTGTCGATGAGCGTCGGGTACTACTACAACACCGGCGGGTACTTCTCGAGCGGATCGGGTTACGGGACCCTCGGGGCCAGCAAGGTCCGGCTGACGGACAACGTCCTGGTGACGCCGGACGACTACGATCACTACTGCATCACGGCGCCGACGGAGCCGCGGCTGCCGGGAGGCGGCGGGTACGAGATCTGCGGTCTCTACGACATCAAGCCGGACAAGTTCGGACAGGTCGAGAACCTGATCACGGGGGTGGAGAACTTCGGCCAGTTCGGCCTGTCGCACCACTTCGTGCAGGTCAGCTTCGACGGGCGGTTCGCCAATGGCATTCAGGTTGGCGGCGGCGTGGACACGGGGCGCTCGGTCCAGGACCAGTGCTTCGTGGTCGATACGCCCCAGCAGTTGTTGAACTGCCGCGAGCTCAGACCCTGGGAGGCCCAGACGCAGGTCAAGGTCTACGGGTCGGTGCCGCTGCCGGGCGACACGATGTTCAGCGCGACCTACCAGGATCTGTCGGGACCGCCGATAGACGCCAACTACGCGGCGACGAACGACGAGATCATGGCATCGCTCGGGCGGCCGCTGGCGGGCGGCCGGAGGGCCGCAACCGTGCCGTTGGTCCCGCCGCAGACGTTGTTCGAAGGGCGGATTCGGCGGCTGGATCTGAGGGTCAGCAAGATCCTGTACGCGGGCCGCTTCCGCTTCCAGATCAACTTCGACGCCTACAACGCGCTCAACAGCAGCTCGGTGCTGGGCGTCAACAGCACGTTCGGATCGCGGTGGCAACAGCCCGCGACGATCATGGATCCGCGGCTGATGCAGATCGGAGGTCAGATCGACTTCTAGGCCGTCATCGTGTCCCGGGCGGCCGTGTTCGCACGGCCGCCCGGGAGCCCCTCCCGTGATGTTCTTCCGCGCCGCCGACGCTGACACTGCCGTCCCCGGCGGCAACAGCGCGACGCGGTGGTGTTCGAAGCCGGACGCCGGCGTGGTGAGAGCGTGGCGGACCGCAAAGGCCGGGATGAACCTGACACCGGGATACGCGGAAGACACCGAAGCGTAGATCAGGGACCAGGGCCAGCGTCTGATAGAGTGCGGCGAGGGCGCGTCCGCGCCGCCGGCTCCACGGACATGGAGGGTTCAATGCAGGTCTTCACGAGGATCCTGGCGGTTGCCGGCTTGTTGGGCGTCGTCATCGTCGTCCCGACAGGCCGCGTGCACGGTACAGGCGTGCGCGGCGCGCAGGAGGCCGACACCGCCCGGGAGACGATCGTCTACAGCAGCATCCAGCCGTCGAACTGGGACCTGTACCTCTTCGAGAGCCCCGGCTCGGAGCCCCGGCGGCTGACCAAGGATCCGGGGCTCGACTACAACGGCGTCATCTCCCCCGACGGGCGCTGGGTGGTGTTCACCTCCGAGCGGAGCGGCAACCCGGATCTGTACGTGCTCGACCTGGAAGGCGACGCGGGGCCGCGGCCGCTGGTCGAGAGTCCCGCGATGGAGGACGCGGCCGCCATTTCGCCGGACGGCCGGCGGCTGCTCTTCGTCAGCACGCGGGACGGCAACGCGGACATCTTTGCCACCGCGTTTCGACCCTGGGATCCGTCCGCGGCCGGTCGGGCGGTGAACCTGACGCGGCACGCGGCGGGCGACTACAACCCGGCCTTCTCCCCCGACGGCACGCGGATTCTGTTCTCCAGCAGCCGCGACGCCACGGTGGCGACGAGCACCGGGGCCGGTCCGCCGGCGACTTACCTGGCCAGCGAGCTGTACGTGATGCGGGCGGATGGCAGTGGCGTCCGGAGGCTCACGCACCACGAGAACTGGGACGGTGCGCCGGCCTGGACGCCGGACGGGCGGCAGGTCGTCTTCTATTCGCAGCGCGACGGCGACCCGCGCATATACCGCGCCGGCATCGACGGGATGGACAGCATCGACGGGTCTTGGCCCGAGCCGATCTCCGCGCCGGGCGAACCGGCGCTGTCGCCGGTTCCCACTCCGGACGGCCGGCTCGCCTTCACGGCGCGCCGCGACGACCGCTGGACCATCGTCACCACCCGGCCCGATGGCTCCGATCCGCGGGTCGAGAGCGACACCGCCCGCGACTACTGGGCGCCGGCCTACGATGCGGGCTCGGGGCGCCTGCTCGCGCACGGGCCGGGACCGGCCGATCCGGCGTCCCGGTTCGAGAGCGACACGCCCGGGGCGTTTCGCATCCACGAGCCGCTCGAAGTCGCCATGCCGGGCCGTCGCGTGTCGCTGATTGGCATCCGCGGCTATCTGCCGGCGATCGATCCCACCTCCGGAGAGATCGCCACCAGCGAGGCGTTCGCGCGTCTGGTGGCGTCCGGGGCCGACGGCACCCGCAAGCGCGTGGTCTTCGACCTGGCCGGAGCGGATCGGTACCGCGGTCCCGACTCCGTCTGGGGGCCTTCGTGGTCGAAGGACGGCCGCTGGCTCGCGTTCGCCGTCGGGCCGCCGTTCGCGCGCGGCAACGTGGACGTCGACATCTGGAAGATCGACGCCGACGGGGGAGAGGCGGTGAACCTGACCGCGGACTCGGAGGCCAACGACGCGTTTCCCGACTTCTCTCCCGACGGCCGCCGCATCGTGTTTCGCAGCATGCGCGACGGCAACGCCGAGATCCATGTGATGAACGCGGACGGCACCGACGTGCGGCGCCTGACGCACCACGAGGCGACCGACACGATGCCGGCGTTCTCGTCCGCGGGCGACCGGGTCGCGTTCACGTCGCTCCGGGACGGGAACTTCGAGCTCTACACCATCGCGCTCGACGAGGACGGCCGGCCGGGCGCGCCGGAACGCCTCACCCGGAGCCTCGGCCACGACATGCACCCGCGGTTCTCGCCGGACGACGAATGGGTGCTCTTCACGTCCCAGCGCGGCGAGTTCAGCGACGAGCTGCCGCTCTTGCGCGTCGTCTTCCAGCCGCAGCCGTACGGGGAGCTGCACGCCATCCGCCTGTCGGACCGGACGGTGGTCCGATTGACCCACAACAAGTGGGAGGACGGCCCGACCGCGTGGGTCAGGGGTGTGCCCGGTCTCGACTGATGCCCGGTGGAGGCGCACCGAGCTGCAGCGTGAGGGGGAAGCCTGCGCGGGGCGCCTGACTTGTGAGGGCCGCCGCTATCACGGTGCCGGATCACCATCGACCAGTTCGAGGACGTCATCGGGCGTCAGTTCAAGCAGCCGAAGGAGGGGCTCGGGTACGACGGCAGCCCGGTGGCCCACATGTGGCGGACGATATTCAACCCGCACCGGCCGTTGTAGCGACGCGCAAGCAGGGGCCGACCGCTCCGGCGCCGTTCGAGGCGCCGGCCGAGTTCCCGCACTTCGCCTTCGGGCGCTGTTTCGGTCGCGCCCGCAGGCATTGGGCGTTCGCCTGCTGAAGATCGAGTGACAAGCCCCCCGACCTCACTCGTCTTTCCCCAGGTGACCCAACAGACCCCACACGAACACCCCGACTCCGAACACGCCGACGATGAGGCCGACCGGCAGCATGACCATCGTCACCCCCAAGCCGAGGCCGAAGACCATCAGGCCGAACCCGATGACGACGGCCGCCACGTGGGCGAGAACCAGTTGGGCCTTCTCGATCCACGTGCGTTCTCGACCCGCTGGTTGTGTCGCCATCGCAGTCCGGTCAGTACCTGCCGATTGCCCCGAAGTCGATCTCGATGGTCGGTTCCCGTTCGTCGACCGAGAACTTGATGAACCCCGTTTCGGCCAGTCTGGTCAGCTCGCGATAGAACGTGCGAGCCGTGACGTTCCTGTACACCCCCGTGACGTACGGCGCCCGGCGCAGTGACGAGTACTCGATTTTCCGGGAAGGCTCCTCGGCGAAGGGGTCGATCGGCTCCGTTTCGTGCAGAAGGAAGTCCAGGAGGCCGTATTCCCGCTGGTTGATGACCCGACGCCGCTTGCCCGCCCGCTGGTTGAACGCCCGCACCAGGGTGGCCCGGTATACGACGCGGTTCAGCTTCGTCTTGATGAAGTTGTTGATGCCCTTCAGCTCGGCCGCGAACCCCTCCACGCCAAACGCCACGAACGCATTCAGGTCGAATGGCTGCGTGCGTCGGCTCTCCTGCAGCAGCCGTTTGTATTCTTCCCCGTGGCGGTAGAAGTAGTTCGACAGGCCATAAAATCCGAATACGTTGTAATCGCCCTGGAAGAGAATGCCGGCTTCGACCAGCCGGGACACCCGGCCGTTTCCGTCCCCGAACGGGTGAATCGTGACCAGGAAGAAGTGCGCCAGCAGGGCCCGCACCACCGGGTGTTGCGCCATGAATGGTCGGGAGTTCACGAACTCGACGAACCGATCGACGAGCCGGGACACCTCCTGGGGCGGCGCTCCCCGATGCACCCCGCCCAGCGCTTCGGTCCCCACGACGACGGAGTGAGTTCGTAGCCGACCGGGAAGGTTGTCCGTCTCGTCGGCCCCCTCCGTGATCAGCTCGTGCATCCGGAGGACATCGGTGCGGCGCAACGGAGCGGCCGTCGGGGTGAATCGCTGGCGGATCCAGTCCTGCGCCCGGCCGGCGTTCTGCACCTGGCGCTGGTCCCGGGACGTAGTGGCAGGAGCCGTCGAAGAGGCTGCCAGCAGGTCCATCTGCCGGCCCACCTCGGTCTCGGACAGCGGATTGCCCTCGAGGGCGGTCGTTCCGTGCACTGCGCGTACGCGGTTCAGCCGGTCCAGTTGCGTCCTCCAGTCGGGCGGCAGCACCAGGTTGACTGCCGCTTCCCGGGATGCCTCGATCCGGATCAGGCCCGGGGTCAGGGCCTCGCGGCGCAACCGGTACTCGAAACTGAATCGCCGCCAGTCCATGACGCCAATTGTGACACGTTTTTCGACATGAAATGTGGCCATGCAAGACGTTGTAAATAAGCAACTTGTGCGCCACCGGTTACCTGTTGTGGCGCGTTTCTCGACCGCCTGTACGACCGCCGTCTCGACCGCCAGGCGGCCGTTGCAGACTACAAGGAACCGGTTGCGGTTCGCGGGCATGTGTCCGCAACCGCCGGGAGACCTTGCTCGGGTGCCGGAAAGGCTATAATGCCTTACTTTCGATCTCGATAGCGACGGAGACCGGTACATGCCCATCACGCTGACAGTAACGGCCAAGGGCCAGATTACCCTGCGCAAGGAAGTGCTCGAACATCTCGGGGTGCGCCCCGGCGACAAGATCGACGTCGATCTGCTGAAGGACGGAAGGCTACAGGTCAGAGGGAAGTGCGGGAGGCCGGTGGAATCCATCTTCGGCATGCTGAAGAGTCCGGCAACGCCGACACGTTCCATCGAGGAGCTGAACGAGGCCGCGGCCGCGGGATGGGCGGGAGAGGCGTGAAGGTCACGGTCGACACCAACATCCTGGTGCGCACGGTGGTGGAGGATGATGCGGAGCAGGCCGGGGCGGCCCGGACGTTGCTGGCGCGGGCGACGCTCATTGCCGTTCCCATTCCGGTGTTCTGCGAGCTCGCCTGGGTGCTGAAGCGCGCCTATGGCCATGGGGCGAACGACATCGCGGCGGCAATCGAGGCGATAACCGAGATCGATGCGGTCGCCACCGACGTTCCGGCGGTCGAGGCCGGCCTGGCGGCGTTGCGGACGGGCGGCGACTTCGCGGACGGCGTCATCGCGCACCAGGGAGAGGCGCTGGGTGGAACCGTGTTCGCGAGCTTCGATCGCCGGGCGGTTGCACGGTTGCGAGACACCGGCGCCGCAGCCTCCGCCCCGGCGGATCTGATCGCCTGACAGCGCCTGCAACGCGTCGTGCCGGATGCGTGAAGACCGCCACGTCCCGCGGCGAACGTCGATGACGTCGCGCCCGCTCCGCGAGCATCCGACGGCCGGGCTCTATCATTCCCGCGCATGGACCCGGTGACCGTCGCTCTGCTCTGCGCCGTGGCGTTTGCGTCGGCCATGCTGTCGGCGGTGGTCGGCCTGGCTGGCGGCACGGTGCTGCTGGCGGTGATGCTGTTGTTCTTCGAGCCGGCCGCCGCCATTCCGCTGCACGGCGTGATCCAACTGGTCTCCAACGGTGCGCGCACCGTCGTCCAGCGGCGCCACGTGGCGTGGAGCGTCGTCGGCTGGTACTCGCTGTTCCTGCTGCCGTCGGCGCTGGCCGGAGCGCGGGTGGCGCTCGCCATGCCGCCTGCGCTGGGTACGACCCTGATCGGCGTCTTCGTGCTGGTGGCCACGTTGCGACCCGGGTGGCTTCGAATTCGTCCCGCCGGCGCGGGCGGCGAGCCGCGCCGCTTCGCGCTGCTGGGCGGCGTCGGCGGTTTCCTGGGCAGCCTGATCGGGGCGGTCGGGCCGCTCGTCGCGCCGTTCTTTCCGCATCTCGGCCTGTCGCGGCGGGGCGTCGTGGGGACCGCGGCCGCGTGTCAGGGGGCCGGGCATCTGGCGAAGATCGCCGCGTTCGGCTGGATGGGCCTCTCGTACCGCGAGCACCTCGGGCTGCTGATGGCGATGTCCGTGCTGGTGGCGGCCGGCGCGATGGCCGGCAGCCGACTGCTCGATCGGCTCGACGAGGTCTTCTTCACGCGCCTCTACCGCACCGTCCTCGTTCTCGTCGCGCTGCGGCTGGTGTCGAGCGCGGCGTGGATGCACGATGTGGCGGCGGATTGACCGTAACCCGTAAATATGGGAATATGCACGCGTGAAGACGACCATCGAGCTCCCCGATGTCGCCTTTCGGCAGGCCAAGGCGCTCGCCGCCAGCCGCGGCATGACCTTGAAGCAGTTCTTCACCGACGCGCTCGAGGACAAGCTCCGTCGGTGTACCGGCGACGCTGCCGGCCGCGAGCACGAGGCTCCGTGGATGGCCGGATTCGGCGCACTGGCCGATCTGTCGCACGAGCACCGTCGGGTCGGCGAAGCGATAGCGGAGGAATTCGAGACGCTGGCGCCCGAAGACGTTGCATGATTCTCGACACCAACGCCCTGTCCGCGTGGGCGGAAGGGGTCGCAGCCGTCGAGGCTCCGTTGCGGTCCGCTCGTCGTCTCGTCGTCCCGAGCATCGTCCTTGGCGAGTACTACTTCGGCATTCGTCAATCGAGCCATCGCGACCGCTACGAAGGCTGGCTGCGCCGCTACCTGCCGCTGGCCGAGATCGCCATCGTCACCCACGCGACCGCCGGCGTGTACGCCGATGTCCGGCTGGAGCTGAAGCGCTCCGGCAGCCCCATTCCGCCCAATGACGCCTGGATCGCCGCACTCGCGCGCCAGCACGGATTCCCGGTGTTGAGCAACGATGCGCACTTCGACCGGGTCGACGGCGTCCAGCGCATCCCGTTCTGAGCATGCACGCGGCCTGGAGGCCATCCGGCGGGTTCTCGAACAGCGGCGGCCTGCCGCGCGGCCGAACGTCGCGCCGCGCCTGCCGACGCTGCCGCTGATTTTCGCGTTCACCGGCTGGCAGCGCGCGTGCGGGATCATCGGCGTGCCGTCCTCGTCGAGCGGATGCGTCGCAGGCAGGCCGGCGGCCTGAAGGCCGGCCGGCGAGTGCGCGTCGCAGACCATCTGGCGGCGCGGCAGCGTGCAGCCGATCGTCTTCAATGAGAGAGCGTCCTTGTCGGTTGTCAACGACGCGAAGACCCTATGACGGCAAAATCCGTTCGCATGCGCTCGGCGCGCCCGGCGCCGCCCGATCGTGTGTCGCAAATCGCGCATTGAAGTGCGAAAGGCAGCCGAATGCAGGCGACGTTGACTTGGCTCGACCTGACGGCGAGCGACCGCGACAAGATGCGGCGGGTGCTGGATCTGTTCAAGGAGCAGGGCACGCTCGACGAGATGGGGCTCGGGAGCCTGCGGGACGTGTTGTCGGACGCATTGTTTCCGGGCACATCGTCCATCCAGACACGGCTGCGCTACGTCCTGTTCATCCCGTGGCTCTATCGCCGGTTGGAGGATCGGCGTGTCGGGGCCGCGGAGGTGCAGCAAGCGGCGCGGAGGGCCGAGGTCGATCTGATCGGTTCGCTCGAACGGAACCCGGACAACGCGGGGATCATCGGCCAGAGGGCTCGTGGCGCGCTCGTTCGGCTGCCGAGCTCCGTCTACTGGGGCGCGCTCACACGGTGGGGAATCTTCCAGCCGCAGCAGAGCCAGGGCTGGTACCAGTCGCGCTTCGACGCGCTCGCGAGTGGACGCGGCGTTGTGGGGCGCGCCGACGATCCGGGCGTGATCTGGAGCCGGCAACCGCACTGGCATCCGCGGCTACCGGAGCCGCTGGCGGGGTTCCCCTGGGAAGCGTCGTTCGCGCTGACCCATGACGAGGCCGACTTCCTGCGCGGCCGCGTGGAGGAGCGGTGCGCGGGTACGCTGCTGGCGTGGCTGGTCCGGAACGGGTCGGATTCGCCGGCGGAGGACGTCTGGAAGGATCCGGACGCACTGCGCGCGCCGGAGAGCATTCGCGAGACGTTGGAGCTGGCGCGGCGGTTCTCGCTGCATGTGGAGGGCATTCCGCTGCTCTACAACTTGCTCGTAGCGGCACGGCGGCGCGAGGTCCTGGATTCGGACGAGGCGGAGTCTATCGACGAGTTCCGCTCGGGGCTCGCCGAGTGGGCGGCTCGGGAAGCCGACGAGAACCATCCGTTCCAGCCGGAGGCGCTCTGGGAGCTGGTCGTCCGGCGCGGCGGACGCCTTCCGTATCCGCAACGCGTCTTCATCGAGAGCTGGTCGCGGCGGATCGCCGAACTGGGTCCCGACGGGGTCGCCGACGACGATCGGTTGCGGGCGTTGGTCGCCGAACGCGAGTTGCGCCTGAAGGGCGCCCGAGCCCGGCTGGCCAACCAGAGTCGGCTCGTGGACTGGAGCCCGGGGGCCGGCGTCGGCCGGATGGACTTCCGCTGGTTTCGCGTCCGGCAACTCCTGATCGACCTGCACCGGGGGGTGGCCGCCTGATGCTCCCGCCGGACTCGCGCGCCACGGCGTTCGAGCTGATCCGCCCGCCGAGCGGATACCGCCTCGACTTCGCCGTGCTGACCACCTACACCCTCGACCTGGAAGCGCTGCTCGTCCTGCCCCTGTCGGTGCTCGCGCATCCCGACGGCGGCCTGGAGGAGCTGCTGGCCGATCCGCTGCGGCTGCACCAGGCGATCCGGGACGCCGGCGATCGCGTGCACGCCTTCGTCGACGAGAAGGGCATCGCGATTCCGCGCGGCGCGCGATCGCTGTACTCGATGCTCGAGTCGAGCGTGCATCCCGTGCGCGCGCCGAACGGCGGCGCCTTCCATCCCAAGGTGTGGGTAGCCCGGTTCACGGCGAAAGACGACGAAACGGCGGACGACCTGCTGCGGGTGGCGGTCCTGTCGCGGAACCTGACCTTCGACCGCTCCTGGGACGTCGCCCTGGCGAGCGAGGCCCCGTTTCGAAGCCGCCGGTACGTGGCGGCGAGCCGGCCGCTCCGGGATTTCCTCCTGGAGCTGCCGCAACTGGCCACGGACGGGAACCGGCTTCCACAAGACGTCGCGGAACGTGTGGAGGGGCTGGCCGACCAGGTCTGGCGAACCGCGTTTCCCGCCCCCGAGGGATTCGATTCGCCGATCGAGTTCCATGCGCTCGGACTGGCACGTGGGCGCCGATCCTGGAGTCCGCCATCGAGCGGGCATACGGCGCTCGCGGTAGCCCCGTTCGTCAACCGGACCGGACTCGACGCGGTCGCCAGGCTGGGCAGGGACGACCGGACGCTGGTGAGTCGGCAGGAGGAGCTCGACAAGCTGTCCGAAGACGCCCTCGCCGCATGGAAGCAGGTACTCGTCCTTTCCGATGCCGCCCAGGGAGAAGCCGAAGATGGCCCGGCCGACGCGGACGAGGAGGGTCAGAGCGACAGGGCCGGCACGGACCAGGGCGATCCTGGAACCGGTGCGGATACTCGTCCGTCGGGGCTGCACGCCAAGATGATCGCGGTGGAGCACGGTTGGCGCGTGACGTGGTCCGTCGGGTCGGCGAACCTGACCGCAGCGGCGTTCACCGGCAGCAACGTCGAGATGATGGCGTCCGTCACGGGCAAGAAGGGGGGCGCCATTGGCCGCGGCATCGGTCACTTCCTCGACGGCGGCTTCCTGAAGTTGTGCGTGCCGTACCGGAGAGTCGAGCAAGAGGACGAGGATCCGCGCGTGAGCGAGGCGCGAGCACGTCTCGAAGGGGCGCGAGATGTTCTCGTGGATGCGGACCTGCGCGTAGTCTGCGTTGCCGGGGACGACCTCTGGACGCTGACGATCGACGGGGTGGTTCCGCCCGGCGACGATATAGAGGTCGCAGTCTGGCCTGTCTCCGTTGCCGAGGATCGGGCCTTGAGCCCGGACGAGCCGTTGCGCTGGAAGCTGCCCGTCGCCCGCCTGACGGCATTCATCGCGTTTCGGTTGCGCGTCGCCGTGCGCGGCGTAGACGACATCCGCATGACCCTGCGGCTTCCCGCCGTGGGAATGCCCGCCGACCGGATGCACCACGTGCTCAGGGGTCTGCTGGACAGCCCGGAGAAGTTCCTCCGCTTCCTGCGGGCGTTGCTGGGCGGGTTGGACCAGTTGTCCGGGTGGCTGTCGGAAGAAGGAAAGGGAGACGGCCCAGTCGCCTGGGGGGTCGGCCTCGGCGGCGAGACCCTGCTCGACGACCTCGTCCGCACCGCCTCCAGAGACCCCGATCGCCTCAAGCCCGTCCGCCGCCTGATAGACGACTTGCGGAAGACGGAGGAAGGGCGCCGCATCGTGCCCGACGAGCTGTTCGCCGTCTGGACGGCCGTCGAGGAGGCGCTCGCGCCGGAGCCACGTTCATGAAGCGACCATCCATCGAGGCGAGTCTCAAGCCCCTCAAGCCGTTCCAGCGCCGGACGGTGGAGCACGCCTTCCACCGCCTGTTCACGGCGAAGGACGGCACCGGGCGCTTCCTGGTGGCCGACGAGGTGGGCCTCGGCAAGACGCTGGTCGCCCGCGGCATCATCGCCCGTGCCATCGACCACCTCTGGAACGACGTCGAGCGGATCGACATCGTCTACATATGCAGCAACGGCAGCATCGCGCGCGCCAATCTCCCCAAGCTGCAGGTGGGCGGGGCGGAGCAGCGGTCGTTCGCGCTCGCGACCCGCCTGACGATGCTGGCCACCGAGCTGGCGCGCCGGGAGGGCGAATCCGGGCTCGCCGGCAGCAAGCTGAACTTCGTCAGCTTCACGCCCGGCACCTCGTTCAAGCTGGGGCAGTCGGCCGGCCGCGGCCGGGAGCGGGAGGTGCTGTTCCAACTGCTCGATCCGCTGGTGGGGCCGCGCACCGCGCTCATGAATCTACTGCAGGGAGGGATCACCAGGAGAGACAGATGGCGCTCGCGGCTGGAGAACCACCCCCGGCCCATCGACGACACCATACGGCGTGGCTTCGAGGCGGCGCTCCATGGGGAGACGGACCTCCAGGGCAGGCTCCGCGAGCTACTCGACACGTGGTTCCGGCGCTATCGGTCGTGGCCGGCCGAAGCCCGGCACCCGCGAGACCGGGTCATCTCCGATCTGCGCCGCCTGCTGGCCGGCGCGTGCGTCCGGGCTCTCGAACCCGATCTCGTCATTCTCGACGAGTTCCAGCGCTTCAAGTCGCTGCTCGGCGCGCAGGGGCCGGAGCACGACCCCGCGGCGGATCTGGCCCAGGAGCTGTTCCAGGCCGAGGCGCATGACGGCAAGCGCGTGCGCACGCTTCTGCTTTCTGCCACGCCGTACAAGCTCTACACCGCCGACGCGGAGATCGAGCACGAGGAGCACTACCAGGATTTCCTGGCCACCACCCGGTTCCTGCTCGGCGACGACGACGCCCGCGTCGAGGAGCTCAAGCACCAGTTGTCGCGTTTCGGGGCGGCGCTGCGGCGCGCGGCCGCCGGGGAGCCGGACCAGGTGGAGCGCGTCGAGCGGGCGAAGCGGTCGGTCGAAGGCTCCCTGCGGGACGTGATGGCGCGCACCGAGCGGGTGGCGGCCAGTGAAGACCACGATGCGATGGTGGCCGAGGACCGGCGCACCACGCCGGTCACCGCGAGCGATGTACGGCAGTACCTCGCCGCCGATGCGCTGTTTGGCGCCGTCCGCAGCCAGGATCCGATGCAGTTCTGGAAGTCGGCGCCGTATCTGGCGCACTTCATGCACGGCTACAAGTTTCACGAGCTCCTCGTCGAGGCGATCGGTTCGCCTGGTCCGCCGGACAAGATCGTCGATGCGCTCGAGCAGCACGATTCGGCCTTTCTGAAGGCGTCGGTGCTGCGGTCGTGGGGAAGCATCGACCCCGGGCACGCCAAGCTGCGGGAGCTGGTGGGCGAGCTGATCGACGAGGGGCTGTGGCGCCTGCTGTGGATGCCGCCCACGGTGGAGTACTGGCCGCTGGAAGGACCGTTCCAGGGCAAGGAACACGCGACCAAGCGGCTCTTGTTCTCGGCCTGGAACGTAGTGCCGGAGGTCGTCAGCGCTGTCCTCAGCTACGAAGCGGAACGGCTGATGATGGGCGGCCGGCTCGACTCCTACGACAACCCCGACAAGGAGCAGCGACCACTGCTGAGGCTGACGCAGTCGACGTCCGGCGTTCGATCCCGTCACCGTCTGCTGCTGCTGCTCCTGCCGTGCCTGCCGCTGGCGGATCGGGCGCATCCGCTCGCCGCGCCGCCCGGGCAGGATCGCCGGGCGTGGGTGCGCGCCCAGGTCGACGCGCTTCTTTCGGACCCGGGGCTGCCGAATCCGCGGGAGGGGAGAGTCGACGATCAGTGGGAATGGGCCGCGCCGCTCCTGCTGGATCCGGAATTGCCGGCCTTCCTGCGTGCCTGGCGTGACGGCGAGCTTGCCGGGGCGTCGGATAACGAACCGCTGCCGCAGCCGAATCCGGAAGTCTTCCGTGCGTACGTCGACGAACTGCTCGCGGTCGACCTGCAATCGCTCGGCCGGCGTCCAGCGGATCTCCCGGAGCTGCTCACGGACCTCGCCCTCGGCTCGCCGGGGATTCTCTCGGCACGGAGTCTGAGCGGCGGGGGCGATGTCGGCGACGACACGCGCCGCCGGCTCGCGGTGCTGATCGCGGAAGCGTTCTGGCGCCTCTTCAACCGGCCGGCCGTCATCGCGCTGCTGCGCCAGCTCGCCGCCGGGTCCGGGGCCGTGCGCGACGAGTCGGCCTACTGGCGGCTCGTGCTGCACTACTGCCGGCAGGGCAACCTGCAGGCGGTGCTCGACGAGCAATGGCATCTGCTCTGGGAGCAGGACTCATGGTCCGAGGACGCCAGCGCGGACGAGACCGCCGCCAAATGCGCGCGGAAGCTCGTCCAGGTGGTGCACCCGGCGCGCGCCCGCGTCCACGCCGAGTTCTTCCGGCCCGAGCGAGGAGCATCCGGCGCCACCGTCGACCGCGACGAGATCCGCGTCCGCACCGTGTTCGCCCTACGCTTCGGCCACGTTCGCACGGACGACGGCGAGCACATCAGCCAGGACGCCGTCCGCGCCGGGTTCAACAGCCCGTTTCGGCCCTTCGTGCTCACCAGCACGTCGATAGGGCAGGAGGGGCTCGATTTCCATCCCTGGTGCCACCGCCTGGTCCACTGGAACCTGCCGGGCAATCCGGTGGATCTGGAGCAGCGCGAGGGGCGGATTCACCGGTACAAGGGGCATGCCGTGCGCCGGAATGTTGCTGCCTCTCATGCTCTCGCCGCCTTCGCGTCGTGGCGGGCGGGTAAAGGTAAGGACATCTGGGAGCTGATGTTCGAGTTGGCCGACAAGGCGGCGCGCGCCGGCGAGGAGAGCGACCTGGTTCCGCACTGGATCGCTCCCGGCGAACACCGGGTGGAACGCCATGTGCCGCAACTGCCGTACACGGCGGAGGTGGAGGCGTTCTACCGTCTGAAGCGGCAGCTTGCCGCCTACCGGGTGGTCTTCGGGCAGCCCCGGCAGGAGGAACTGGTCACGCTGCTGGATCGCGCTGGGGTCGATGTTGCGAGGCTCAGAGACTGGGCGGTCGACCTTTCGCCGCCGGTGATTCGGAACGGGCGGACAGAGTGAACCGATGCGGTCAATCGTGCCGCGCTCTGCCAGTTGCGGCCCGTGTCCTGGCAGGCGGCAAGGCCGAAATCACCGAGCGGAGCAAGCGGTTCACCGATTCCGACGTGTCGAATACCGGTAGCGACATCGGGATCTCGACGACCTGCTGGCGGAAGCCCTGCGGCGCTTCCTCGAGTCCCACGCCTCCGAGTTGACCGTAGCCTTCATGAAGGAGGACGCCCGATGGGGACTTCATGGAGACGACTGAGACGCCGGGTATCCTTCTTGACGCAGGCAACGTGACCTGAGAAAATCTGGACATTCGCCCCTTGGCATTACGCCGCACTCCCGGACTGATGTCAGTTCGGTCATCAAGAGTGAGGCCGAGCCCTTGGGGCTTTCTTTTTTGGGGACTTCCGTTACGTTCGCGGTGAATGATCCGCATGACCAAGGCGGCGATTCTCATTGACGGTGGCTATTTCCTGACGCGCTTGCCCGTTGTCCGGCCCGACGTCGGCTGGCGCAGGTGGAGCAAACCGTGAGTGTTGCGCGAGAGTGGCTCCCCGACAACCGGATCGCCTCTCGTTTCGCTATAAGCTATTGCATTATGGGAAGTTTAGTGGAGTGCGTGGACATGCTGTTTCCAGAGAGAGCAGTCCCCATTTTCGTGCCGCGCACGTCGGGCGGTGCGCGCCCTACGGGACCAGGACGTTCCAGCCGGGTCGGGGCGAGTGGCGCCCACGTCCGTTGACGCGGGATGCGGTTTTCCACAGAATTCAGCATGCGTTGGGCCGAAGTTCAGCGGATTTCTTGCTGAGCGCCCGGTTCGCGCATACGGGACACGCCCGAGATCAGGGCAGGGAGGGAGAGTCCCCGATGAAGAAGCTGATTCAGGCGGCACGCTCGGCGTTCGGCGTCCGAACCCGTCCTGCGCCCCCAGCTTCCAACGAGACCAAGCGGCGTGAGACGGACAAGAGGATCGTGTCCGACCTGAGCAGCGGAAACGTTCGTCTGCAGCAGGGTCAATTCACAACTCGCGAGGACATCGATCGAGAGCGCGAGCGAGTGCTGGCGCGCAAGCTCTGACCGATGCCGCCCGAGTACCCGTCTATCTCGGAACTCACCGAGAGCTACGACACCGCCGATCGATTCACGCGCGATGTCGCACAGTTTCGGTCTGCGGTCGCCGTTCCTGCCAACAACGAACTCAGGTACGCCGGCCACCACCTGCTTCAGGCGCTCGACGGCCAGGAGAAGATCTCCAAGCCTGACGGACTGAGATAAAGCCAAGAACCACTGCGAGCGTGCGATGTACGACGCCGCCGAGGCGGGGATCCTGTACGCGATCGACGAGATTGGCCGCTTTCAGGATGACTACAAGGACATCGTTGTCAGCCGCGTTGTCAAGGACTACCCGAACGTTCGCGCGCTCGCGATCCGAGCGCAGGCGATGCTGGCCCAGGGCCGGGGCAACCGCGCATCGGCTCAACAACAGACCACCGAGTACATGGAGTTGTTCCGGCAGTTGCGCGATGCGGTCCGCGTGCTCGATGGCAGTCGGGATGACCTGAACGCGATGATCGATGAAGACCGAGCGAAGGAGCAGACGGAAAGCCGCCGGTTCCTTCTTCAGTTCGTGGCCAGAGTAGTAGGCGGTCTGGTCGCGGCGATCGGTCTCATCTGGACGATCTGGTACACCCTGTCATCGGGTGACGGCGCGCCGGTCTCGTAGGCATCAACGCCATCAGGGTGGGCAGGCGGTGGCCAAGCGGTCGGGTCGTCTGAAATCGACGCCTCCTGAACGCGACGGCACGGTCGGCAACTCCTCGCGCGGCGACGTCCCCTACAGTAGGAGAGCATGCCGCTGTCTTCGCAGCTCCGCCTCCTCTGGCGCCGTGCCACGGCCAACCCGGGCCTCATGCTCCTCTCCCTGCTGACGCTCGCCGTCGCCGTCGGCGCGACCGTCGCGCTCTTTACCGTCGTCAACGCAGTGCTCCTGCGGCCGCTGCCGTTTCCGGAATCCGAGCGGCTCGTCCTGCTCAGGCACGCGGCCCCACAGCTGGGGCCGCTCAACGACCTTCCGATGTCGGATGCGCTCCATTTCCTCTACGCCGAGCAGAGCCGCACCCTCGACGGCGTGGTGGGATTCAGCGACGTGGCGGTCAGCTTCACGGATCCGGACAACCCGCAGCGCGTGTCGGCGGCGAGCGTCACCGCCTCGTTCTTCGATGTGCTGCGGACGCCGCCGCTCCTCGGCCGCCCGTTCACGGCCGAGGAGGACCGGCCGGGCGCCGCACCGGTGGTCGTGCTCGGCGACGGGTTGTGGAGGAGCCGGTTCGGTGCGGATTCCGGCGTCGTGGGCCGGGTCGTGGAGATCGATCGCGAGCGCGTCGAGATCGTGGGGGTGATGCCGCCGGGCTTCGCGTTTCCGCGGCCGGAGACCGAACTCTGGCGGCCGATGGGCCTCGACCCGGAGAACGTACGGCTGGGCTTCTTCGGTTTGAACGGTGTGGGGCGCATAGCGGACGGCGCGTCCCTGGAGCAGGTCCGGGCGGAGCTCGGCGCCATGCTGTCGAATCTGGAGGAGCTGCTTCCCGACCAGCCGGCCGCGCCGGTCATGGCGAGGGAGTATCGGCCGCTGATCGTGCCCGTTCGGGAGTGGACGGTCGGCGACGTTGAGGCGACGTTGTGGATCCTGCTGGGCGCGGTCGGGTTCCTGCTGCTGATCGCCTGCGCCAATATCGCCAACCTGTTCCTGGTCCGCGCCGAGGCGCGTCACGGGGAGGTGGCGATTCGCGCCGCCCTCGGCGAGAGCCGCGCGCGGCTGGTCGCGTCGGTCCTTCTCGAGAGCTTGGCCCTGGGTGTGGCGGGCGGCCTTGCGGCGCTGCTCCTGGCGTTGGGGGCGGTGCGGGTGCTGGTCCGCTTCGGGCCTCGAGAGCTGCCGCGGCTGGAGGAGGTCTCGATAGACGCCGGCGTCCTGCTGTTCGGTCTTGCGGTGTCGCTCGCGGCGGGCCTGCTCTTCGGTCTGCTGCCGGCGTGGCGCGCAAGCGCCGTGGCCGCGTCCGGCCCCATGTCGACGGGTGCTCCCGGTGCCACGAGCGGGCGCGATCAGCAGTTCGTCCGGCGGGGTCTAGTCGTCGTGCAGATCGCGCTGGCCCTGACCCTGCTCGTCGGGTCGGGACTGGCCGGGCGCTCGTTCCAGCGGCTGGCGGCGGTCGATCCTGGATTCGACCCGGTCGACGTGCTTACGTTCGCGCTAGCCCTGCCGGCGCGCGACTACGGCACGCCCGACTCGCGGTTGGTTTTCTATCGACAGATGGTCGACCGCCTGCGTGCCCTGCCCGGCGCCGTTGACGCGGCGGCCTCGTCGACACTGCCGCTGGACGGTGTGCTGAACAGTGGGAGTCACCGGATCGAGGGTCGGCCGCTGGCCGAGGGAGAGGTGTCGCCGATGTTCGCGGTGCGGGTAGTGTCGCCCGACTACTTCGACGCGATGCGGATCCAACTCGTCGAGGGGCGCGTGTTCGATCGCCTGGACGAGGAAAGCGGTGCGCCGGTCGTCATCGTGTCGCGGTCGCTGGCGCAGTCGCACTGGCCGGGCGAGAGCGCGCTGGGCAAAGGGATCCGCATGGGCGCGCCGCCGGGGGCCGAGGGCGAGGCGTGGTCCCGGATCGTCGGTGTGGTGGATGACGTCCATGAGACAGCGCTGCACGAGGTGCCCCCGGAGATGGCGTACTACGCGGTGTCTGGAGCGGCCTTCGTCGCGGACGTCCCATGGCCGATGCGCTACGTGGTGCGCGCGCCGAACGCCGCGGCGCTCGCCGGCCCCGTGCGGGAGGCGCTGCGCCGGCTCGATCCCGCGCTGCCCGTGTTCGGCGTCGAGACGTTCGAGACTCGGGTAGGGCGGGCGCGCGGGACGCGGGCCTTCGTCATGGTCCTGCTGGGCGTCGCGGCCGGACTTGCGCTGTTGCTCGGCGCGGTCGGTCTGTACGGCGTCGTGTCCTACACCGTCGCGCAACGGCGTTGCGAGATCGCCATCCGCATGGCCGTCGGCGCCCGGGCGGGTGACGTGCGCCGGCTGGTGCTCGCGGAGGCGGGTGGTCTGGCGCTGGTCGGGGCGATGCTGGGTGTCGGCGCGGCGCTGGCGCTGACCGGGCAGCTGCGGGCGGTCCTGTTCGAGACGAGCCCGCTCGATCCGGCTGTCTTTCTTGGCGTGTCGGTGTTTCTGGTTTCGGTATGTCTGCTGGCGAGTTGGGTGCCGGCGCGGCGGGCGACGCGGGTCGAGCCGATAGCGGCGTTGCGGGTCGAGTAGGTTGCCGATTCGCTCGAGCAGCGAGCGGGCAGGCTGCGTGCCCATGACTATTGCCAGTCTGCCACTGGCCGTCGCCGACGATCTTGCGATCCGACCAGTTTCCTGGCTAGATTGGCCGGTAGAAGAGGAGCCGCCGATGCCCGTCGTGAACGTCCATGAAGCCAAGACACAACTGTCCCGACTGTTGGCGCGGGTGGAGGCCGGCGAAGAGGTGGTGATCCGGAACCAGAGCGGAGCTTCCAGCGCTCGACCGCGGCGGCAGGTCAGGCGCGGTTCACACGGGAATGGTCTCGACCCAGTCTCGTTCCGCCTCCGCGAGGAGGTCCGCCATTCCCGTGTCGAATGTGGCGAGCCGGCCGCCGCGTTGCGCTGCGAGTCCAAGCAGCACGGCATCGGTGATCTGGCGATAGCCCTGAATGCGCGAGAGGATTCCGGGCGGCAGCGCCGTGACGGAGTGCTCCATCGCCCAGAACGCATGCGACTCCAGCCGCCTGAGACGGCCCAGCAGCGCTATCGCGTCGAAGACGGTCACGGACCGCTTGACGGCCGACGGGTTGCACGACACGCGCACGAATCCGGCTTCGGTCAGCGCGCAGGTAGCCCAGCCGTTTCCGCGGACTCCGGCGAACCAGGACCTCGCCGCGTTGTGGTGCACGTGGTGGGGCCACGTCAGCGCGATGAGCACGTTGACGTCGAGCAATCGAGTCACGGCCACTCGTCGAGCGCCCTCTGAACGTCCTCGCTGGTAATCGGTGGTGCATCGGGCGAAACCCGGAAGACCGGCACGCCGTCGTCCTCGTGGCCGGCTACGCTGGTCCCTCGGAAGCCGCGCCGGGCCAGGTCCGACACCGCGGTTCCGAGGCTGACGCCGCGCCGGCCGGCCAGAGCTCGAGCGACGGCCAGTACGTCATCGTCAATCGTCACCGTGGTCCGCATGGCGTCATCATAGCATCACGTCATCTATCGGCCCGAATGTTCGACACCAGAGACCAGATTCTGAATCAGTTGCGCGCCGGCGAGGCCGCCTCGAGTTCAAGGACGGAGCTCCTTCTTGACCCATCAGTAACCCGGACCGTGCCGGTCTTCAGTGGGCTCCACGGAGACTCCGAGCAGGTTGCCGATTCGCCCGAGCAGCAAGCGGGTCCACTCGGGCGTCTTCGGGCTCACCTGTTCGATTGCGTGCCGTTTCAGGACGGCGATCCGCCGGTACGTCGTACCGCTGTTGTCGTACAGGTCGATCCGGGTGAAGGCGTGAGCTGTTCGCGCCAGGTTCTCCTGGGCGTTGTGCCACCGTCGTCGGATGTCCTCCGCGTCGACGGCATGGCCGGTGTTCTCCTTCACGCGTCTCTTGACTCGGGCGACGTTGATCTGCGGGTGTCTGGTCCCGATGAAGACGGCGTGGACGTCGTATCCTTCGCGCGCCGCTCGCTCGACGAGCCTGGGTCGTGACCGTCCCGAGTAGGTGCTTTCGAACCCGAAGCTCTCGCTGCTGGCGAGGTGATCGCGGAGAGCCCGGTTGACGCACCGTGCCGCCTGGATCTGGTTGTGGCGATCGTTCCAATCGCCCAGGCTGTTGGCGATCGAGTCGGCGTCGTAGAAGGCCGTCGGCAGTTCGTCTTCGTGCTTGCTACACCAAGTCGACTTTCCGGCTCCGTTCGTGCCGATGACGATCGTCAGCTTCGGGCGGTGGTCGCGTCGGGGCCCTTCGCCCTTCGTTTGGCTGTCGGTCTCGGCCATACCGGGTACTCGTCGTGCCTCGGGCTGTCGGCGGGGAAGGTCTCCTCGGCGCCGTCCGGCCATACGCGGGTGACCTGTCCCGTCGCGAGCTCGTGGCGGTCGAACACGCCGGTCGGCGTCTCGGAGATGATGAACCTGTCGTCGTCGCTGGCGTACACGCACGACTTTCCCTGGGAGAAGCACATTTCTCGTGCGTCCTCGGTGGCCAGCATGGTCATCGTCCCTTCGATCTGGTCAGCGTCCGCCTTCATCTCGCTCTCCCGGCCGGGCTGGGCGCTCCCTGAGACAGAGTTGCACGTGAGGCGCCCGACGGTCCTGCCTTCTCTGCATTCTAGAGTACGAGAGCGGAGGCTACTCGCGCTGCGCTTTGGCGGTGGCGTTCTGCATCCGGTCCGCCGGCAACGCCAAAATCACCGAGCGCAGGAAGCGGTTCACCGCTTCGGACGTGTCGAATACCGCGGCGACATCCGGTTCGAGGACGACAGCGACAGTCGTGCCGCTCATGCGGGGTGAGAACCTGTTCGGCCGGCTCTGTGTGTAGTCGAGATCGTACTCGGCCCGAAGGTCGTCCGATGCGTCAGAGTTCGCCGATGCCTTGTTCGTAGTCATGTCGTTCACGCTTCGTCGCGGCGCGGGCGCTGATGATCCGAACCCTGCCGCCGCGCTCGGTGAAGCTGACGATCAGCAAACCGCTGTCCCATCGAATGTCCGACGATGATCTCACGAGACTCGTCTGCCGAGTGGTCCGGGTCGTCGAAGATCCACACTATCTGGAGCGTATCACGCGAACGCGGCGCTCTCCCTCCTGACGAATCGGCTACGCGTGTCGGGGCTGCGCCGAGGAGCGCGGCCGCCGGCGAGTCGGCCCAGATGGAGTGCATCGAGCAGGCGAGGCTTGCGGTCGAGGGCCCTTGCGATGCCCGACTACAATAGGCCGCCGTGGACTCCAACTCGACGGCGGCGCGCTCAGGCACGGGCTTCCGCGTGCCGGCATGCTCGCCACCGTCCGCAACCGGCGCGGCGTGGTCGCGGCGGTCGAGCCCTTCGACGGCGAGACGGGGCGCCTCCACCTCGTACATCTCGATGGACGGAAGGCTCGCGGACCAACGGCCTCGTCACGCAACCGGCCGAACCGAGGCTTGAACCGATGTTCGACACCACCGAGCAGATTCTGGACCAGCTCCGCGCCGGCGAAGATGGCAGGGTCGAGTTCAAGGAGGTGCGTCTCGGAGCCCGCGGCGTGCTCTCGCCCGATACCGAAGCGCTCGCGGGCGAGCTGGTCGCGTTCGCGAACGCCGCGGGCGGCGGCGTATTTCTCGGGGTCGCGGATTCCGGCGCCGTGGCGGGGATTGCGATATCGCACGTCGACGCGGTCGAGCGCTGGATCGTCAACGTCGCCACGCACAATTGCGAGCCGCCGATTCGACCTGTCCTGCGCAAGATCCTGCTCCCCGACGCGGCCGGAGACGACCGGCAGGTGCTCCTGGCCGAGGTTCCGCGCGGGCTCTACGTCCACCGGACGTCGGGCGGACGCTACTACGTGCGCGTCGGTTCCACGAAGCGCGACCTCACGCCTCCCGAACGGGCCCGGCTGTTCCAGGAGCGGGGCCGCGAGTACGTGTTCGACGAACAGGCCGTGCTCACGGCAGCCGTCGACGACCTCAACCGCCACCGCCTCGAAGCGTTCTTCGGGCGCTCGCCGACGATCCCCTGGCTCGACCTGCTCCGCAACACGCGGGTGACCTTCCGGGACGAGAACGGCGTCGACCGCCCCACCGTCGCCGGCCTGCTGACCTTCGGCACCGAACCAGCCGATTTCCTGCCCTCCGCTTCCATCGAAGCCGCCTGTTATCGGGGCGAGCGGTTGTCGTCCGACGACCTCGTTCACGCCGAGCGGCTTGCCGGGCCGGTGTCCGACCAGATCGACGCGGGGATCGCCTTCGTCGCGCAGTTCATGCAGCCGCCGCCGAACACCCGATCGAGCGCTGGCGGCGCCGATGCACGGTACGACCTCGAAGTCGTCGACGAAGCGATCGTCAACGCCGTCGCCCACCGCGACTGCGCCATCTCCGGATCGAAGATCCGCCTGTTCCTGTTCGCCGATCGGCTGGAGCTCTACAGCCCGGGCAAGCTGCCCAACACCATCACGCTCGACGAGATGCCCTACCGCACGTTTACGCGCAACCAGCTCCTGGTGAGCTTCCTGTCCAGAATCCGGAGCAAGCGCACCGGGCAGGTGTTCCTCGAGTCCCGCGGCGAGGGGGTGCGCAAGATCCTCCAGGACGGCGAGGCGCACTCCGGCCGGCGGCCGACGTACGAGCTGTTCGGCGACGAACTGCGGTTGACGTTGTGGGCGAAGAGCTCGACGCGAACCGCCTGAAGGCCCGTCGCGTGTCGGATTATCGTCGAGCACTCGCGCCATCGACGGCGACACGCCGTCACCGTGCACCCTCCAGCAGCCACTCGCAGGCGCCATGCATCTCCACGCCGGCCGGCGGTTCGGTGGGCAGGCCGTCCTGCGTCAACGTCAGCAGCCGACGGCGGGCGCGCGGGAACAGCTTGCCGGCCGCGGCGAGCGCCCGGCATTCGCGCGTCGCGGTGGCGGGGTCCGAGAGGTCGGCGCAGACCTGGAGCAGTTCGGTTGCGCCGGCCGCGTCCCGGGCGAGGAAGTCGACCTCGTTGCCTTCGGGGGTCCGCACGTAGGTCACCTCGCAGCCCCGGCGCTCGAGCTCCAGGAGAACTGCCGTCTCCAGCGCGTGGCCCAGGTTGGCCCGGCCGGTTCGGTCGAAGACCGGGATCAACCCCGGGTCGACCGGATACGCCTTGCGTGGATTGACCATACGCTGACGTTCCGACGCCGATTCCATCCACACGATCCGCACGAGGAAACAGTCTTCCAGGTACCCGAGGAAGTGGTGCAACGTGTCCTTGGCGATAGGGATACCCTGCGACTTCAATGCCGCGTGGAACTTCTCGATGCTGAACATCCCACCGGCGTTGCCGAGCAGATGACGCACGAGCCAACGCAGCGACGTCACGTTGCGCACGTCGTGACGCTCGATCACGTCGCGCAGCATCGCCACGTCGACGTAGTCGCGCAGAAGCTGATGTCGCGACGGCGCGTCGAGCCCTTGCGCCTCGGGAAAGCCGCCGGTCCCGAGCCAGTCGAGGAGGGCGCGTTCGAGCCGCGTCCGTTCCCGGCCCGTAAGGACGGTTGCATCGTCCGGAAGCGCCCGTCCCTGGTGGCGAAGCGCTTCGTCGAAACTGAAGGGGTGAATCAGCACCCGCCACCCGCGGCCCCGGAGCGCCGTCGCGACCTCTCGCGACAGGAGCGCGGCGGACGAGCCGGTGACGATCACCTCCGTGCATTCGGTGTCGAGGAGCCGCCGCACGAAACGTTCCCAGCCGGGGACGACCTGGATTTCGTCGAAGTGCCAGACTACCGGCGCGGCGTCATCCGCGTCCGGGAAGGCGCGGCCGTATTCGGACACGAGCAGGTCGAGGTCGGCGGCGTCGAGGTCGGCAAGCCGCTCGTCCTCGAACGAGATGTAGGGCAACTGCTGCCGGGGAACACCCTGCTCGATGCCGTCCTGCCGGAGCTGGTGCAGAAACGTCGTCTTGCCGGCCCGGCGCATCCCCACGACCGCGGTCGCCTTGCCGGGAAACCGCACCCTGCCGAAAACGCGGCGCCGTGTGAGCCTGGGCAGCGGCTTCCGCAGCGAGTCGGCGAGCTGCTCTCTGAACGCCTGTCGCAGGCGAGGGTACTTTGCGTCCATCGCCGATTGTCCTCTCTGGAAGGTGAAGTACCCATGATAATATCCGTTTGAAAAGGATAAATCCTGGGCTCAAGGCCATTCGCCCGATGGCGCTGAACCCGACCGCCTACACCGAACACGTCGTCCGCAGCTTCCTGCGCTACCAGCTCACGGCGTATCCGTTCGATCCTCCCGAGGGGTTGACTTACCAGGGTAATGACAGTGACGATGCTGTGGCGCACCGAGCAGGGAGCAGGCACATGAAATCGATCGAATCGAAAATCACGTCACAGGGTCAGGTATCGGTTCCGGCCCGGATCCGCCGCAAGCTGGGCTTGACGCCGGGTTCGACCGTCGAGTGGTGCGAGCGAGGGGACGAAGTGGTCGTGCGACGGGCGTCGAAGTACTCGTCACTGGACATTCACGAAGCTGTTTTCGGCGCACCGCCGGCGCGCAGGAGCGTCGAGGACATGGACGAGGGTATTCGATCCCACCTGCGGCGCACCCATGCGCGCGGTTGACACCAACGTCCTCGTCCGCCTGATCGTGCGCGACGATCCGGAACAGGTCGCCCGGGCCGAGGTGTTCGTCGAGCACGGCGCCTGGATTTCGCTGCCGGTGCTCGTCGAGACCGTCTGGGTACTGAAGGCCGTCTACGGGCTGAACCGCCAGGGCATCGGGACCGCGGTGAGCATGCTCGTAGAGCACGATCGCCTCGCCCTGCAGGATGAGGACGTCGTCCGGCGCGCGCACGCGACGTTGGCACGTGAGCGGGCCGTCGGATTCTCCGATTGCCTCGTCGTCGAGGTCGCCCGCAAGGCGGGACACGTTCCGGTGGGCACGTTCGACAGGAAAATGTCGCGCGTGGACGGCGCCCATCGGTTGTGACACCGACGCATCCTTCGGCGGCGCACTCGATGTTCGACACCAGAGACCAGATTCTGAATCAGTTGCGCGCCGGCGAGGACGGCCGTGGGATCCGGTTCTCCGCAGAATTCAGCATGCGTCGGGCCGAAGTTCAGCGGATTGTTGCTGAGTGCCCGGGTTCGCGCGTACGGGACACGCCCGAGAGCGGGGCAGGGATGGAGAGTCCCCGATGAAGAAGCTGATTCAGGCAGCACGCTCGGCGTTCGGCGTCCGAACGCGTCCTGCGCTCCCAGCTTCCGACGAGTCCAAGCGGCGTGAGACGGACAGGCGGATCGTGTCCAACCTGAGCAGCGGAAACGTTCGACTGCAGCAGGGTCAATTCGCAACTCGCGAAGACATCGACCGCGAGCGTGAGCGAGTGCTGGCGCGCAAGCTCTGACCGATGCCGCCCGAGTACCCGTCTATCTCGGAACGTCAGTGGTCATGTCGTTGACCCTCGTGACGGCGCGGGCAGCCTGCTGGCATGGCTGGGGCGGAACGGGGTCGCCCATGTTTGCCCGCGTGAGACGCACGGCGTAGTATCCACGTTTCGAGAGCGAGCAACGGGAGTCGGCGATGCGCAAGGTTCCGCATCCAGAGGACATTACCTGCGACATCCGATGCGATTCGAGCACTACGTCGGCATCGACTATTCCGGGGCCGAGACGGCGACTTCGAGCCTGAAGGGGTTGCGCGTGTACGTTGCGGAACGCGAATCTCCTCCGGAGGAGGTTCCACCTCCGCCGAGTCGGAAGAAGTACTGGACTCGCCGAGGCATCGCGGAATGGCTGGTGACGCGGCTTGGCGACACTCCCACCGCGTTGGTCGGAATCGACCACGGTTTCTCCTTTCCTCTGCGTTATTTCGAGACTCACCGCCTCGCGCCGGACTGGGCATCGTTCCTTGACGATTTCCAGCGGCATTGGCCGACGGACGGCGATCACGTCTATGTCGATTTCGTCCGCAACGGCAGCGTGGGCAACGGTGCGGCGCGTGGTGGCAGGCGCCGTTGGCGGCGCTTGACCGAGGAGCGGGCTGGATCGGCGAAGTCGGTGTTCCATTTCGACGTCCAGGGGCAGGTGGCGAAGTCTACGCATGCCGGGATTCCCTGGCTGCGTTACCTCCGCCGGGAGCTCGGGGGCCAAGTACATTTCTGGCCGTTCGACGGGTGGGACATCCCGGACGGGCGGTCGGCCGTGGCAGAGGTCTACCCATCGTTGTGGAGCGGGACTCGGCCGCCGAGTGGTTGCGTCGCGTAGTTCGCGATGGAACGTTGGACGAGTTCTTGCGGCCCTCCCTGACACCGGCTGAACGGACCGTGGCCGAGTTGGAGGGCTGGATTCTGGGTGAGCGGGGTTTGCGGTGATGGTTGCGCCAATGCGGAAGCCGGTCGAAAGAACGACCGCGTCGTTCCCTTTTCTAACGACTTACGATCCGCCGGGCACCAGTGAAGGCTCACTCGATCCCCTGGGTCTGTACCGGATCGCTGATCAGCTAGCCGTCCAGCTCGTGCCGGCCGTGCGCGAGCGCATGCAACGGATCCGATTCTTGACTGCGATGGTCGTGGGTTCTCTCGCGCTCGAGGACCTGGAGGGCAACCCCCGCCATCCCGATGTCTCACCGTATCTCGTGTGGGAGTGGCTCGTCGTCGAGGCGCTGATACGAGAGATTTCGGACGACGCCTCGATTCGGGGCGTTCCGGGTTCCGGTGTGACTCGCACCGCGCTCGCGCAGCACGGGTACGTCGACGCCCGGAGCTACCTCAAGACCCCTCGTATCTTCGGCTTCCATGGGGTCTACAAATCCCTTGCGGTTCACCTCGGGTTACTGGACATCCATCTGGGTCCGGGGCCGAATGCGGAGCGCTTGGCTGATGCGTGGGCCCGGGGGCGAGGACTGGCTGGCATAGCTGGCGCCAAGCCGCTCTGGGCGCGTTGGAAGGCTACAGTGAAGCGGGGCCTGAACCAAGCTCCACCGCGTACGAGTGCTCTCTGGAACAGGTCGGAGTGGCGTGAGCTCGCTGAGGCGTTCGCTCCCGAGGCGGCAGGAGCCGAAGAAAAACAACTGCTGGGCGAGTTGCTGTTGTCCTCGGGCGAACGACAACTGGGCGCACTTCCGGAGCTCTGGCGACTTCAGGAGAACTACACCAACGACGCGCTTCAGGAGGAGTCATTGCACACGGACTTGGAGCAACACGCTCCCGCGTACGGCGCGCTCGTGGAGGCAATCCGTACCTACGAGGCGTTCGCGCGGGGCCTTCAGGACGGGTTCGACGTTCTTCGGGCGGAAGCAGCCGCACCGGATGCCCGTGGATATGTGGTTCCTCACATTGCTCGAAATGAGGCCTTCCGAACCAGCGTCGATAGGCTCGACGAACGCTTCGCGGCCGCACGTCGGGTGCTGGGGGAGATTACGGCTACCACGATTTCGCTCCAGAATCTGTTCGACGAGCGCTTCGGCAGGTTCGCGGAGCCGATGGACGCGCAGACCTGCGCGCTCGCGCTATGTGAGCATCACGAGGACGTTCAACGGGCGAAGTCGACGGAGGGCAAGCGCCCGTGGTTCGATCGCATCGGCGGCGACCGCATCTACATCCGTCAGGCGTATCGCATCCCGCAGCACGAGATTGCCCCCGAACGATACCTGCACGGTTATCGCGGCTGGCCAATCCGCCGGTTTTGGGACGACGTCGCATGAGCAAGCGCACGCGAAGAACCAGGAGCGGCGCGATGCTCGAGTTGTGGAGGCCACCCGAGGATGCCGGGGAGCCCATCGGGTGCCTCGCGACGACCTACACGTTCGACCCGAGTCTCTTCGACGAGCCGTGTCTCGGCCGCTTCCTGGAGATCGAATCCGAGCCCGACCGAGAGGACTTGGCATTCCTGCTTGAGCGCGAAAACCGTCTCGGGTGCGTCTACGCGGGCGTCTTGGTCGACCACACCCAGGCCGGTGTGTCGCACTCGCTTCGATGGGACGTGCTGCCCGTGCGCGTCCGCGCAGGAAAGCAGCACGCCAAGCTGAGTCTTCTCGCCTGGAGTCGTCACATCCGGATCATCGTGGCCTCCGCGAACCTCACTGAGCCAGGCTACCGGGCGAACCGCGAGGTTGCCGCAACCGTCGATCTTTCGCCCACGGAAGCGGACGGAGATCTGCTGATTCAGGCGATAACCTTCCTCCGCGACCTGCTTGCCCTCGTGCCAGGTGCGCAGGACGACCCGCCTGATGTCCAGAGAGCGTCGGCCTATCTCTCGCAAGTGGAACGACTGGCAGAGACCTGGGTGCGCCCTCGGCGCAAGGCGGTGGTTCGGCAGCAACTCGCGTGCACGCTGCCCGCGGTCCGGTCGGAGAACGGTCCGCGGAGCAGCCTCGACGAAGCGGTCGAAGCGTGCCGCCGTAGCGGTAGGTCGCCGCACGAGGCCTGGGTCGCGTCGCCTTTCTTCGATGTGGACGACGACAGTGGTCGCGTGGCCGTCGCGCTCTGCAAGTCGATGGCCAGAGGCCGAACTCGCAAGATCCGCTTCTGCGTGCCTGCCGCCCGTGATGAAGGCGAGACGGCCGTTCCTCGTCTAGCGGCACCAGAAGCCATCAGGCTGGCTCCGCTTCAGTATCGCGGGCACGTCAGTGTCGCCGTCCTCCCGGCCTTCGACGATGACAAGAATCATCGGTTCTGGCACGCCAAGATGCTTGCGTTGCGAGGAGATGGCTACACGGCTCTCATGGCCGGCTCATCGAACTTCACGTGCGCGGGGATGGGCGCCTCGGCGAACCGGAACGCCGAGGCGAATCTCCTCACGGTCGTCGACCGGGCCCCATACGGGCGAGAGACAAGCACACTGGAAGCGATATGGTCCGAGATGGATCCGGTCGTGGACCCGGGCGCAGCCGAGTGGTTGGGTTCCCAGCCGGAGACTGACGAAGAGGAGGGGGCTGTCGTCTCGTCGCTTCCCGCTGGTTTCGTGTCAGGTACCTACCGAGCAGGTGACGCCCGAGAGATTGTGCTGCGATTCGATCCCTCGAGTCTGCCGCGCCAGTGGCTAATCCATGCATGTGGACGGGACGAAAGCGAGCTTCTGACCGAGACATTGTGGATGGAGACCGGCTCCGGATCAGTTGTGACATTGCCGTGGTCACCGCTGGAGCCGCCGGACCGACTCTTGGTTGTTTGGGGCGGCGAAGAAGCCTTCTTGCCGCTGAATGTGGAGGACGGACAACAACTACCGCCCCCGGCGTGGCTCGAACAGATGTCTGCAGACGATATGCTGTGGGTCCTGGCGGCGGCGGACCCGAGCGCCGCGTTTCGGGCGTGGGCACGCGATCAGCAGCCATCAGATACGTTCGACATCGACGTCGATTCAGCAACTCCAATCGACCTCAATCCGCTCCGTCGCCACGACTTGCAGATTACCTTCCTGTACCGCATTCGGCGGCGGGCACGGATTCTAGCGCAGCTCCGCGCGAATCTTCAGCGCCCGGTCTGGGGACGGCGGGCGCTCGATTGGCGACTACGGGGGATGATCGGCATAGAGGCGCTTTCTCAGTGTCTGGTCAGTGATATTGCTACTTCCTCCGATGCGGGGGACGAAGCCAGGGACGAGGCCCTGCTCACTCTTGCGGATTTCCTCCTCGTGCTGCACGAGGTAGACTACGTGTCAAGCGACGGTTCCTTGTCCAAGCAGGAGTTCGACACGGAGTTTCGGCTGTTCCTCCGCGAACTCGCGGACAAGCTCCAGGAGCAGGTCGCCGCCCAACAATCGAATATCTCACCGGAGCCCCTGGGCTTCTGGCTGCGGGTTCTTGACAAATGCCGCTAGAGAGCGATCCATACTCCACTCCACCTGAGTTGGTGCTCGGGTCCAGGATGAACCAGCGCGTCCCCGAGGCAGACCAAACGCGTCAACGTGCCGAGGTTGAAGCGATCCTGGCGCGCTTGCGCGAACAGCCCGGTGTAGTTCTTGCCGACGAGGTCGGCATGGGAAAGACCTTCATCGCGCTCGCAACAGCGTACAGCGTCGCGATCCGAAACCCGCGAGGGCCCGTCATCGTGATGGCTCCGGCGAACCTGATCGGAAAATGGAAGCAGGACCTCGTGACGTTCTGCGAGCTCTACCTGGAGAATCGACGACCGGTTCGTCGAGAGGGCGCAAGGCGTGAGGATCTGACCACACCCGAGGCCGTCCGCTACGGGACGGCCCGGCACAGCGTAGACCTAATGCGACTTCTGGACGACCCAGACCCTCTTCGCTGCCATCTCATCCTACTGGCTCAAGGTGCCATGTCCCGTAGCCAGACAGACAAGTGGGTGCGACTGGCGGTGATCTCCGAAGCACTGAGGCAGCATGGCCGCGGAAGTGCGAAGAGGCTCATCCAGGTGAAGCAACAGATCCACCGCTTTCTCGCCGAGCTCCTGTGGGCATTCGGTGAGCAGCGCGCACACGAATGGGGCGACAAGCTCTGGGAGCGCCTTCTCGATACAGAACCATCGGAATGGAAACGAATCTACAACGATGCTGTCCGCGACAAACGGAGACATCTTGACGATGACCCGGTGCCGGAGTCCGTCGCTCGCACTCTTTCCCGAATCGACCTGTCGCCGCTGGCCGAGGCGCTGAAGCAGATGCCGTTACGCGCTCGAGGAGGCCAGGAACGGGTCTCCGAGCGCCTGAAACTCGCGCGCGCCGCCCTGAAGGAAGAAGAGCAACTGCTCTGGAAGGAGCTTCTCTCTCAAGCACGCTGGCGGTCGCCCCTACTGGTGATGGACGAAGCGCACCATCTCAAGAACCCTGCGACATCGCTGGCCAGGCAGCTTCAGTCGAAGGACACGAGCCGCGCTCTGCGAACCGGCGATGGCGCCATGGCGGGGGCTTTCGATCGAATGCTCTTCCTGACGGCGACTCCGTTCCAGCTAGGTCACCACGAGCTCGTGCGTGTCCTGGAGCGCTTTGGCGATGTCAGATGGGAGGCGACGCAGTTCGGCGAACGGGAGGTGTTTGGTCAGCGTCTGCAGACGCTTGGTACACGCCTGGACGAGAGTCAGCGTGCCGCGGTGGCTTTCCAACGCTCCTGGAGTCGGCTGCGCCACGAGGACTGCGAGGAGGACTTGGAGGCGTGGTGGAAGGCAGCGCGGAATTCGCCTCGCGACGAGCTCACCACCCACCAGCGGGCAGTCGTCGGGAGTTTCAACAGGACGCGGCGTTGCCGAGAGGCGGCTGAAGAAGCCCTGCGCCCCTGGATCGTTCGACACAACAAGGGTACTCACTGGGCCGGGACCAAGATTGAACGACGACGACGCTTCGACGGGGCGGTGGCCGACGCAACCGGCACGACCGGCTTGCCAGTGCCGCCCGAGCAATTGCTGCCGTTCTTTCTTGCCGCCCGAAGCGCTGTCAACCCAGGGAAGGACCTGCTCGGCGAGGCTCTATCCCGGACTATTCGTGGCGACCGTGACTCGGCCCCTGGGAGGCGGCGCCGGAACCGGACTCGGTCACGGACAACGGGGAATGACCAGTGGGCGGCCATTGGAACGTTCTCAACCGCGCGTGGCAGGTGGTTGAGCGCCGAATGGACGTGATGACGGGTGCCGCAGGGGAGGACAGCGCACACTTCCCCCGTTGCGGGCGGTTGGCAGCCTCCGTCAGTTCAGCGATGCGGCGCTCGCCGAGCGGCTATCCGGCGCGCGCCCCGAGCGCGAACGCGATGTGCCGCCACGCCGCCAGGTCCGGTGTCGCGCGCGGCAGGCGCAGGACGATGCGACGCGCCGAGCGCACCACCTGGACGCCGAGCTTCAGCAGCCGGTCGCGCAGCCAGGGCACCTGCGCGCGGGCGCACGCGGTGTCGGCGGCGCGCAACCGCAACTCCTGCATCAGCACGTAGGCGGCAGCCGTCAGCAGCACGCGCAACTGATTCGCCGAAAACGCCTGGCAACTCGTGCGGTCGATCTGCAGGGCCTTCAGTTCCTTGATCCGGTTCTCGGCGTCGCCGCGGGCGCAGTAGACCTTCTCGTAGAGGAAGCGCGGCGTCTGCCGCATGTTGGTCACGACGAAGCGCGGATTGTCCCGCGGCTCGCGGTCTCGGTGGCGGACGACTTCGGCCTTGATCACGACGCGGCGCGCGTGGTTCCACGTGCCGGCCTGGTACTCGTCGGTCTCGGTGTAGAGGTGCTCGGTCTGTTCGCTGCGCCACGTCCGCGCCCGCGCCACCAGCATGGCCGGCTCGGCGTACCGCTCCAACACCGCGTTCTTCGCCATCGCGATCACGTAATCGAGCCGCGGCTGCGCCTCCAGGAAGGCGAAGACCGCCGGGCTGGCAAAGCCCCCGTCGAGCCGAACGAGAATGCGCGCCCGCGGAAATGCCCGGCGCAGCCGCGGCAGCAACCGCGACAACAGCCCGACCGTCCCCTCGGAGGCGACCGCCTTGCCGTGCCGCAACAGCGCCGCGCACAGATACTGCTCGGATTCGCGGTCGAAGCTCAGGAAGCCAAGCAGCGGCAGGTAGCACCAGTTGTCGTAGTACCCGTTGAAGAGCGTGTACTGCTGCGCCCCGTGCGTTGGATCGTCCGTCGGGTCCAGATCGATCGTGATGCACCGCGCGCGCCCGTCCAGGCGGCGGCGATGCCGCGCGATGACCCGCGTGGCCAACTCGTCCGCCATGCGGTAGAGCGCGCAGCCGTTGACTGCGTTCTCGAACCGCGACAGCGTCGGCTGCGACGCCAGGCGCTCGCCCGAAACCGGGTCTCTGTCGAGCAGCAGCTTGTGGATGGGGTCGTCGGCGAGACGGTCGCCATCATTGCAGTCGGGATGGCCGCAGGCGATGCCAAAGATGCGCTGGCCGATCAGGTCCGCGAGCGAGTGCCGGGTCTTGTCCGGCGCCCGCTTGTCGAACAGACACCCGGCGAACGCCTTGACCAGGCCGTAGATGCGCTCGGCGGCCTTCAGCAGGATCGCCCCGCCGTCGGAACTGGCCTGCTCCTGGTTGAACTGGGCGAACAGCGGCTTGTCAAACAGTTCCGGGAACAGAACAGTCTGTGGTACAGTGCCGGTTGTCACGCAAGGGCCTCCGTGGTGGCGCAAGTGGTTGTTAACACTGCACTTGTACCACACGGGGGCTTTTGTGTCTGTACCGGAATCGGAACACGCCACGAATTTTCCGGGCTATGCTCGTCCTATGAAGCCTTTCGCAATACACGGCAGCAACGGGCCTCTGAGCGTGACGAACGCGAAGACGAACCTGATAATGTCGACCTCACGCACTCCGCCTGGTACCTACAGGAGTTCGATACCGCACTCGAGCAGTGTACCGGTAAGGCGCACCCCAAAATTGCAGCGACGGTGCGGAGTGTCGTCGATCTGTGGGAAGAAGGGGAAAAGGTCCTCGTGTTCGCTTTCTATCAGCAGACTTGTGCCGCGCTTCGCATTCATCTCAGTAAGGAAATCGAGCTTCGGACCGCGACCCTAGCCAAGCGACGGCTCGCGAATGCGGAGCACTCCAGCCGGCGGATGGAAGTCGAGGACGTTCTGGGGAGAATCCAAGACCTGTACTTCGATGCTCCAGGAGCGCCGGGTCGCAGAGCGCTGGACGGCGCGCTGCAGTCCATTGTGGATCGTCGGCGCAATGAACTGTTCGACAAGGGAGCATCAGAGTCCGATCAGGCGCGAATGGTCGATGTGATGCGCCGCTTTCTGCGGGTTCGGACAACCCTCGCACGGTGTTTCCCGCTTGGTGAGTACGAGACGTTGGCGCCGGATACTGTCGTGGAGCGTATGCTCGACAACGAAGACGCCTCAAACGTAACGTGGCGAGTGAAGTTCAGGGCGTTTGTGGACTTTCTCACCGATGGATGCACCCTTGAGGAGCGAAGTGGCTATCTGGATGCCACGGCCGCAACGAGGACTGGCGGAATTCGCGTCGATGCCGATGATGCGCAAGCGGACGACGAGAATAGGAAGGAATCCGTCGTCACCGTCGGGAACGTCCAGGTCGCGACCGGCGCGACGAGGCGCGACACGCGATTGCGGCTCATGCGCGCTTTCAATACACCGTTCTTTCCCGACATCTTGGTCTGTAGCCAAGTCATGGGTGAAGGCGTGGACCTCCAACGCCATTGCCGCCACGTCATACACCATGATCTCGCGTGGAACCCCAGCACCATCGAGCAACGAACGGGCCGTGTCGACCGACTCGGGTGCAAGGCTGAAGGACAGGAACCCATCCACGTCTATCTTCCGTACTTGGCGGGCGCTGTCGATGAGCGCCAGTACCGAGTCATGACCGAGCGGGAGCAGTGGTTCCGTGTCGTGATGGGCCAGGATGCGGTCGCGCGCTTGATAACTCCCGATTCGAATGCGGTCGCGCCACTCCCTCGTAGTATCGCAGACGAATTGAGCTTCGATCTGGCGCTGGATAAGGATACGGGATCCGAGAGAAGTCCCTGAACGCTGCTCGGAAGGTCGCGGAGCTTCACCGTCTGAGTCGGTTCCGTAGCCGGCAAGTGGCGGCGGCGTTACGACATCGAAGCGCAAAGCCGTCCCTGGCCGTCGTCGGCGTGGACCGTCGAGAACGGCCTGCGGCCACGAGATGACACTCGTGACGCTGAGTGCGTCAGTCGGAACCGCCGATCACTCCGCGTCAACAGCCCGACGGTGCCCCGGAACGCGCAGGGCCGACTACAATAGCCCGCCGTGGATCGCGAATCGACAGCGGCGCCCGGAGACACGATGATCCCCCGCGCCGGCATGCTCGCCACCGTCCGCAACCGGCGCGGCGTGGTCGCGGCGGTCGAGCCCTTCGACGGCGAGACGGGACGCCTCCACCTCGTCCATCTGGAGTACACCGACGATCACGCGCCGGCCGACGAGCGCCTCCTGTGGGAGCTCGAGGCGAGTCGCCATCTGCTGGAACCGAACGCCCTGCCGGACCCGGCGCATACCGGCGGTCCGATGCCGGCGGACGACTTCGACGCGCTGCTGCGGGCGGCGCGCTGGACGGCGCTGTCGCCCTACCTCGACCCGGGCGACAGCAATGGACGCACTCGGCGCGAGCCGATCGCGAGCCCGTTCCACGGCGGCGTACGCATCGAGAGCTACCAGCTCGTACCGCTCCTCAAGGCGCTGCGCATGCCGCGGGTCAACCTGCTCATCGCCGACGACGTCGGCCTCGGCAAGACCGTCGAAGCGGGCTTGATCCTCACCGAGTTGCTGCTGCGGCGCCGCATCCAGCGGGTCCTGGTCCTCACGCCCGCCTCGTTGCGCCAGCAATGGCGGGAAGAGCTGTGGGAGAAGTTCGCACTGCGGTTCGAAGTGGTAGATCGGCAAGGGACTGAGCGCCTGCGCCGCGGGCTTGGCATGGATGCCACGCCCTGGCGTTCGTTCAGCCGCATCGTCGCCTCGTATCACTACCTGCGGCAGCCCGACGTACTGGAGCAGTTCGTGGCCGCCTGCCGTACGCCGGAAGGCTCCCCGCATCTTCCCTGGGATCTGCTGATCGTCGACGAGTGCCACAACCTGATGCCCTCGCCGTTCGGCGAGGACAGCGATCTGTGCCGCATGCTGCGGCTGGTGGCGCCGCAGTTCGAGCACCGCCTCTTCCTCTCCGCCACTCCCCACAACGGACACACGCGCTCGTTCACCGGGCTTCTGGAGATGCTCGACCCGGTGCGCTTCTCCCGCACCAGCGAGATGGGCGCCGCCATGCGCAGGCGGATAGAGGACGTGGTGGTTCGCCGGCTGAAGCGCGACATCAACGCCCGGAGCACGACGCCGCGCTTCTGTACCCGGCGTCCGCCGAAGGCGCTCCTTCTCGATACCGACCCGCGCGAAGCCAGACTCTCGACCGCCTTCGACGCCTTCCGCACCGCCATCCGCACCCTCGTATCAAGGAGTTCGGCCCCCAGACGCCGGACCGGCGCGTTCGCGGTCGAGATCCTCGGCAAGCGGCTGCTCTCCTGCCCCACGGCGTTTGCGGACTCCTGGAGTCGGGCGCGGCAGGGATTCTCCGGTGCAGAGACGGCCAGCGAGAAGGATGTGGCGACGGCGGAGCGCACGCTGCGCCAGGAGACGGGTGACGACCGCGAAGCCCAGCAGCGCGAGGCTACCGCCGCGACGGTTGCCGGCGCCTGGCTCCGAAACTTCGCCGACGAGCTGGATGCACAGATTCGCGACATCGAGCGCGCGCTCGAAACGCTCGGATTCGACGTAGACGATTCGCCGATTACGGAGCAGACGCCCGTAGCGGATGCGCGGTTCGACGCGCTCTTGACGCTCGTCGACCGATTGCTGCTTCAGTCCCCGGGTCGGGCCCGCGGCGGTGCGGGGGACGAACCCGCGTTCCGGCCCGATGAACGCCTGATCGTCTTCACGGAATACAAGACCACGCTCGACTACCTGACCCGCCGCCTCCGGGAACGCTACCCCGACGATCGAGTCCTCACGCTGTTCGGCAGCGGCGGCCCCGGCGGCATGGACCAGAGCGACCGGGAGCACGTCAAGGCCGCGTTCAACGATCCGGCGTCGCCGGTGCGTGTGCTCGTGGCCACGGACGCCGCGTCCGAAGGGCTCAACCTGCACCGCACCGCCCGCTACCTGCTTCACTACGACTGCCCCTGGAATCCGTCGCGGCTGGAGCAGCGCAACGGCCGCATCGACCGCTACGGGCAGGCCCGCGACGTGACCGTGCATCACTTCGCGAGCACGGCCGATCCCGATCTGGACTTTCTCGATCACTTGATACGCAAGGCGGACGGGATACGCGAGGATCTCGGCTCGCTCAACGAGGTCTTCGACCGCGCGGTGCACCGCCGCTTGGTTCGGAGCGAGGACGCGGCAGCGGTGCGGGCGGATCTCGATCGGGACACCGCGAGCAGCCGCGGCAGCGCCGACTTCGCAGCGGACGCAACGGTTACAGCAGCGGATGAGGAGGCGCGCGAGGCAGCGGTGATAGAGGCCATGGCCGGTGAGATCGATCTCGACCCCGACGCCCTGCGCGATGCACTCGAAGCCGCCCTCGCCGTTCCCGCCGGCCGCCCGCAGCTCCAGGCCGATGCGGAGGCCGGCTTCTCCCGCGTGCTGCACCCCGATCTCGCGGGCTGGCGGGACGTCATCGACGAGGCCGTGCGCCGCCCGTCGTCTGCCGGCCGATACGGGCCGATGCCGCGGCTCGCCTTCAGTACGGAGCCGTTCATCGAGCGGCTCGGCCCATTGAGCGTGTTCCGTCCCCGGCAGGATGCGCTGCTCGTGCATCTGGCCCACCCCCTGATGCAACGGGCGCTCGGCGTCCTCACGCGGAGCCGTTATCCCGGCGCCAGCGAGTCGTCCCGCTGGACGGTGCGTTCGGGCCCGGTTCCCGCTAGCGCCGACGCCGTCATCCTGCTCAGCATCGAGGAACTCGGCGTCAACGAGCTGCGGGAGACGTTCCATCGTTGGGTGCGGACGCTGGCCCTGCCTGTTCGCGACGGTCTTGCCGGTGATCCGTTGCCGCACGTTCCGGCTCTGGCCCTGCGCGGCGCCCGCTACACGGACGATCCGCGTGAACGGGAACGCGCGGGCGACATCTTCGACGACGCCCGAGCCGACCTGCAGGCATGGCTGCGCCGTTACCGGAACGACCTCACGGAGCGTCTGCGACGCCAGCTTCGCGCGGACGGCGACGCCGCACGTACTCGCGAGGAGGAACGCTACCGGCAACGTCAGGGCGAGGTGTCGGCGCTGATCGAGCAATCGACGCTGGCGAGGCTCACGCGCGAAATCGAGGACCTGACCCGGAAGACGAGCCAGCGCCGACTCTTCGACGAGGACGAGCGCCTCGCGACACTCGAACATTCCATCGAAGAGAAGCAGGACGAGCTGACGCGCCGGCGCCGGCACTACGAGGAGATCCGCGAGCAGTTGCAGCGCGAGCGCAAGCGCATGCTCGACCACATCCTGCCGGCCCGCTTCGCCCTGGCCGGCCAGGCACAGGTGTTTCCGGTCGCGGTGGAGATCCGCCTGCCGGCCCGGTCACACTGAACGAACCGATGCCGGGGACGAAGTCGAACCGAACGGGAGAAAAGGCCGCCCTGGCGAGCCTGCCCGGCTGGGATCGCCTGCGGCACGGCGGGCTGCTGCTGGACGGCATGCGCCTCGCCACCCTCGCCCGACAAGCCCCCGCCCCGCTCGACGCCTGGACCGAGCGACAGCTCCGACAGCGCGCCGGTGCGATGCTGGCCGGCGATGGCGAGGCGTCTCCCTTCGTCGCCTTCGTGCTGGAGCAGGTGTGCGGCCTGGATGCATCGACCGGCGCCTGGACGCGCGGCAGCCGCGTGGCTTCGGACTGGGGGCGGCGCGCGGTCACCGGGGAGACCGTCAAGCCCCGCCACCTGTGGCAGGGCCGGGACGGCGGGCGGCTGCCGGTGTTCATCGACGACGGCGGCCGCCTCGGCATCGGTAGAAGCCGCCGCGCCGTGAGCCGGGTGGTCGGCTGGCTGCGCGCCGGCGGCGATCATCTGGCCCTGGTGACGAACGGCCGGCAGTGGCGTCTGCTGTTCGCCGGGCTCGACTACGACGCCTGGTGCGAGTGGGATCTCGACCTCTGGTTCGAGGAGGGCGAGCTGTCGCCGCAGGTGACAGCGCTCCGCACCCTGCTGCGGGGCGAGCTCTGGACTCCGGAGACGGAGGGTGCCGAACCGCCGCTGCTGCAAGCGGTCCGCGACACCCGCAAGGGGCAGGCGGAGCTGTCCGAGGTGCTCGGCGAGCGTGTCCGTGAAGCGGTCGAGATTCTGATCCGCGCCCACGGGGACGCCCTGTCTTCCCTCGGGGAAACGGACGACATCCGGGAGTACGTCGACTACTTGGCCGAGGATGCCGGCGCTCCCGCGCCCGACGCCGACGAGGTCAGGGAGATGTTCGGGGCCAGCCCCGCCGAGATCTACCGCGCCGCCTGCCGGGTGGCGATGCGCCTGGTGGTGATCCTCTTTGCGGAGTCGCGCGACCTGCTGCCGCGTGACAACCCCCTCTATCACCAGAGCTACGGCCTGCACGGCCTGCTCGAAAGGCTCGAACGCGCGGCGGCGCGCGGTGGCAGCCTCGCGGGCAGCTTCGGCGCATGGCCCCGCGTCCTGGCCCTGTTCGCACTCGTTCGGGAGGGCTCCCATCACCCGGATCTGCCGGTGACCGCCTACGGCGGCGACCTGTTCGCACCCGGCGCCCCGGATGCCGAAGGCGGCGTGTCCCGAGCTCTCCACGTGTACGAGCAAGCCTGCTTCGAGCAGGAGGTGATGCCGGACCGCGACGTCCACGAGATGCTGAAACTCCTGACCCGGACGACAATCCGAATCCGCCAGGGCAGGTCCAGCATTGCGGCCGTCGTTCCCGTGGACTTCTCCGACCTCTCGTCCGAGTACATCGGCATCCTGTATGAGGGGCTGCTCGACTACGAGCTGAAGGTCGCGCCCGCCGGCGACCCGGTGACCTTCCTTTCGGTGGGTGACCAGCCCGCGCTGCCTCTCTCACGCCTGGAGGCCATGGACGACGGGGCGCTGCGGACCTTGTTCGAGAGACTCAAGGAGAAGTCGGGCGGGACGGACGATCTGCCGGAGGAGGAGGCAGCGGGGGACGACGCCTCGAACATCGACGAGAACACCCGGGAAGAGGAAGACTCGCTGCTTTCCGACGCGGCGGACGCTGTGCCGTCCCCGGACGGCCCGCCGGAACATGCCGCGGGCGCAGCGGACGAGCGCCAACGGAACCGAACGCGCGCCGAGACGTGGGCGCGCCGGGCGGTGCAGGCGGCCCGTCTGCTCAAGAAGTCCCGTGGTCGGGATACGCCCGAGCGACGACTCGCGTTCGAACATCGGCTCGCTGCCAAGGCGCGGCAGCTCGTCGCCCGCGTGGTCCTTCCCGGCGAGTGGTACCTCGTTCGCTGGGGCGGCACGCGTAAGGGCTCCGGCAGCTTCTACACCCGCCCCGGCCTCGCGGTGCCCACCGTGCAGCGCACGCTGCGCCCGCTCGCCTACGATCCGCCGGCCGGTACCGACGCCAAGCCCGATGTCGACGCGCCCGCGGCCCGCTGGACACCGAAGTCGCCCGAACGGATCCTCGACCTGACGGTCTGCGATCCCGCGTGCGGATCCGGCACCTTTCCGCTGGCCGCCTTGCGCTTCCTGACCGATGCGCTGTACGCCGCGCTCCAGCATCACGACCGTCTCCAACCCGACGGCGAGCGCGTGCTGGTTCGCCTCCTGGGCATTCGGGGCGCGAAGGAGAACGACGGCGACGACTCCCGCCTGGCCGACGAGCTGATTCCCTGCCGTCCCGACGACGACAGCTTCGAGCCGCGTCTGAAGGCGGTCCTGCGACGCCACGTCGTGGAGCGCTGCATCTATGCCGTGGATCTCGACCCCTTGGCGGTGGAGCTCTGCCGCCTCTCCCTCTGGCTCGAGACCATGGACCGCGACCTGCCATTCGGCTTCCTCGACCACAAGGTCAAGTGCGGCAACGCCCTGATCGGCGCCTGGTTCGATCAGTTCCGGCACTACCCCGCGATGGCCTGGAAGAACCGCGAGGGCGGCGACCGGAACCACGCGAACGGCGTCCACTTCGAGAAGAACGCGCGCACCCAGGCGATAAGAACGTTCGTCAGGGAGAGGCTGACGCCCGACCTGAAGCGCTTTCTCGGCGGCGCGACGCTGTTCCAGGCGGACCTGCTGGAGCAGGCCGCCGCCGCCCACGACGACGCCCTCGCGGTGCTGGAGCGCATGCACGCGATGCCGGCGCACGACACGGCCGAGCGGGCGCGGCTGTACCGCAACGAGCTGCTCGGATCGACCGCTTGGCGCGCGCTGAAAGAGGCAATGGACCTGTGGTGCGCTTGCTGGTTCTGGCCGGCCGACCAGATCGAGCACGCCCCGCTGCCGAGCACCTTCGCGGAGCCGGCGGCAGAGACGCGCGCCGTCGCCCGGCGGGTCGCCGCCGAGATGCGGTTCTTCCATTGGGAGCTGGAGTTTCCCGACGTGTTCCGGGAAGCGGGATCCGGGTTCGATGCGCTGCTCGGGAACCCGCCGTGGGACATCGCCAAGCCGGTCTCGAAGGAGTTCTTCTCGAATCTCGACCCGCTCTATCGCTCCTACGGCAAGCAGGAGGCGCTGGACCGACAGACCGCCTGCTTCGCCGACGCCGCCGTCGAACGCGACTGGCTCGAGTACAATGCCCGCTTCCGCGCACAATCGAACTTCACGAGCCACGCCGCGAGCCCCTTCGGCGACCCCGAGGAGAACGCCGGCAGCCAGAACCGCTTCGTCGTCGAGCGGGGCCGCAAGAACCTGGAGGTTCACGAACGCTGGCGGCACGCCCGCACCCGCGCCGCCGGTTTCGGCGACCCCGCCCATCCGTTCCGCCACCAGGGATCGGCGGATCTCAACCTCTACAAGCTGTTTCTCGAAACCGCGCACGCGCTGTTGAAACAGCCGGCGCCGCGCGAGGATGACGCACGGTCCGGAGACGGCGATTGGCGGGGCGGCCGGCTCGGATTCGTCGTTCCCTCCGGCCTGTACTCGGACAACGGCACCGGCGCACTGCGGGACCTGTTCCTGGAGCGCTGCCGGTGGGAATGGCTGTTCGGCGTCGAGAACCGCGACAAGGTCTTCCCGATTCACCGGAGCTACAAGTTCAACCCCGTCGTCATCGAGAAGGGCGGCGCCACCGCCGCAATCCGCACCGCCTTCATGCGCCGCGACCTGGACGACTGGGAGCGCGCCGGTGACTTCGCCACGTCCTACACCCTGGCGCAGATCAAGCAGTTCAGTCCGAAGAGCCGCGCGATTCTCGAGATCCAGTCGGAGCGCGACCTGGAGATCCTGGAGAAGATCTACGCGAACGCCGTGCTGCTCGGCGACGAGGGACCCGACGGCTGGGGTATCCGCTACGCGCGCGAGTTCGACATGACGAACGACTCGCATCTCTTCCCGCCCCGCCCGCGGTGGGAGGCGAAAGGCTACCGGCCAGACGAGTACAGTCGCTGGCTGCTGGGCGACTGGCGGCCCATCGAGGAATTGTGGGAGGAGATCGGCATCGATCCGTCGCGGCCCGTCCCTGCGGAGATCGAGCTCGAAGAGTGGCTGTTCGACACGACCGCCGGTCCTGAACGCCGGGACGCCGAGGCGCGGTTCGTGCACGGGCACTGGCTGAAACCCGGCGACGTTGCACGCACCGAGTGGCGCTCGCGTTGCGCGCAGCCGCCGTACGACGAGCTGCCGATTCCGAGGGCCAGCCTCCCGCCGGGCGTCGTCTTGTCGCGGGACGGGGCTGCGTGGATTCAGGGCGACGCGGTGGGCGACGTTGCGCTGCCGCTGTACCAGGGCATCATGATTCAGCCGTTTCTGCCGAGCGCCCGCGGCTGGTTGAGTGGCACGGGCCTGCGGGCGAAGTGGGACTACAGCGACATCGGGAACCTGCACTGGAATCCGCAGTACCTGATGGCGATGGAGGATGCCGGAGGAACCACGGGGAATGGCTTTCAGACAAAGATCGGGTATCGCCGGATTGCACGTACTACTGATGAACGTTCGCTTATCGCAGCGATCCTGCCATCCTTCCCCTGCGGCGATGCCGTGTTTCTGCTACATATTGATGCTGGGGCGACGGCCGACGTTGCAGTGGCCATAGCCGTGCTGAACGGCACGGCTTTCGATTGGGTCATTCGCCATCGGCTCGGGGGCACGAATCTGAATTGGTACGTGCTCGCCGAGTGTCCATTGCCTCGGACAACGAAAATGTCCGGCGCGGGGTGTTACTCGCCCATGGCGAATTCCGTCGGAAAGCTGAACCTCTTCCCAAGCCTCTTTGCCCCCGTCCGGGCGACTCAGTCCAACCACGCGCCCGATGCACTCCATCCCGGAGAGCGGCTGCGGCTGCGCACGATGGTGGACGCCGTTACCTGTGCGACGTTCGCCATCGACGCCGCGGACATCCGCCACGTGCTACGCGATTGTGACCTGCCGCCGGACGGCGTGGGATCCCGTTCGCCCGGTTCCGCTTCGCTGGACCCGCGTGGCTTCTGGCGCGTCGACCGCGACCAGCCCCCCGAACTTCGTCACACCGTCCTCACCCTTGTCGCGTTCCACGACCTCAACGCGAAGATCGACGCGGTCGACGGCGACCGCGAGAAGGGCATCGAAGCCTTTCTGTCGCAGAACGACGGCGAGGGCTGGATGCTTCCGGAGACCCTGTGCCTCGCCGACTACGGCCTCGGCCACGACGAGCGCTCCCGTCAGCCCCAACCGGTCTCCAGCCGCCTCGGCCCCCGCTTCTACGACTGGCAACTCGTCCAGAGCGCCGACGAATCCTGGCGCGAATGCCACCTGCACGCCCGCAACCTGCTCGGGGAGAACGACTACGCGCTGCGCATCGTCGACCTGATCGAACGACGGATGGCTGACGGAGAGGACTACCTCGGCCTCCTCACGGACCGGTTCACGCGCGATCTGCTCGGAGACAGCGGCTACGTGACGACTCTGGTCGAGATCCGAACGCGGGAGATCCTGTACGAAAGCAGCTACTGGGCAACGGTGACCGACCTTCGCAACGGCGGCCATCTGGACGACGGCAACTACAACCAGCTTCTCGACCGCCTGCACGCCCGCAACCTGCTCGACGACGTCGGCCATCATCGCCGCCGGGGACGGGGCATGCCGGCACCGGCCGCCGGACTCCCTGCACAACGGGCCGCCGAATCCCGCGCAGGCCACCAGGCCGATCTGTTTCTGAAGAAGAAGCAGCGGGATCTGTTCGAATAGAGGCAGGGTTTCGATGAACGGAAGGCCCGCGGACCAACGGCCTCGTCGTGGAATCGGCCGAACCGAGGCTTGAACCGATGTTCGATACCACCGAGCAGATTCTGGACCAGCTCCGCGCCGGCGAAGACGGCAGGGCCGAGTTCAAGGAGGTCCGTTTCGGGGACTGCGGCGTGCTCTCACCCGATACCGAGGCGCTTGCCGGCGAGCTGGTCGCGTTCGCGAACGCCGCGGGCGGTAGCGTCTTCCTCGGGGTCGCGGATTCCGGCGCCGTGGCGGGGATTGCGCCGGCGCGCGTCGACGCGGTCGAGCGCTGGATCGTCAACGTCGCCACGCACAATTGCGAGCCGCCGATTCGACCGATCCTGCGCAAGATCCTGCTCCCGGACGCGGCCGGAGACGACCGGCAGGTGCTCCTGGCCGAGGTTCCGCGCGGGCTCTACGCCCACCGGACGTCGGGTGGACGCTACTACGTCCGAGTCGGTTCCACGAAGCGCGACCTCACGCCTCACGAGCTGGCCCGGCTGTTCCAGGAGCGGGGCCGCGAGTACGTGTTCGACGAACAGGCCGTGCTCACGGCGGCCGTCGACGACCTCAACCGCCACCGCCTCGAAGCGTTCTTCGGGCGCTCGCCGACGATCCCGTGGCTCGACCTGCTCCGCAACACGCGGGTGACCTTCCGGGACGAGACGGCGTCGACCGTCCCACCGTCGCTGGCCTGCTGACCTTCGGTACCGAACCAGCCGATCTCCTGCCCTCCGCGTCCATTGAAGCCGCCTGTTATCGGGGCGAGCGGTTGTCGTCCGACGACCTCGTCCACGCCGAGCGGCTTGCCGGGCCGGTGTCCGACCAGATCGACGCGGGGATCGCCTTCGTCGCGCAGTTCATGCAGCCGCCGCCGAACGCCCGATCGAGCGGAGGCGCCGATGCGCGGTACGACCTCGATGTCGTCGACGAAGCGATCGTGAACGCCGTCGCCCACCGCGACTACGCCATCTCCGGATCGAAGATCCGTCTATTCCTGTTCGCCGACAGACTGGAGCTCTACAGCCCCGGCAAGCTGCCCAACACCATCACGCTCGACGAGATGCCCTACCGCACGTTCACGCGCAACCAGCTCCTCGTGAGTTTCCTGTCCAGAATCCGGAGCAAGCGGACCGGGCAAGTGTTCCTCGAATCCCGCGACGAGGGGGTGCGCAAGATCCTCCAGGACGGCGAGGCGCACTCAGGACGGCGGCCGACGTACGAGCTGTTCGGCGACGAACTGCGGCTGACGTTGTGGGCGAAACTTGCCCCGTTGCGACGCCAAGGCACGGAAACCGCGTCAGGCGGTCAAGAGTGAACGGGGATGGCCCGCCAGATCGACATCCTCGACGAGCCCCGGAACACTCCTGTCGCTGCGACGATGCCCGTTGCCGACCACAACATCTTGCAGACGATCGCTGCTCGGAATGCAGCGCTTGCTCGAAAACGCGAACAACGGTGCCCAGCACGGGTATGATTACGGGATGTTCACGTCCAGCCCTGAGGCTGACCCATGCGTCTCACTGCTGAAACCCTGACTCTGTTTCTGCTCCTTGTGCCGGGCTTCGTGTCCTCAGCCGTCCTGAACGCGATCGTTGTGCGGCAGACGAAGGGGCACGTCGGACACGTCATCGAAGCTCTCGTTTTCAGCTTCCTGATCTACGCCTGTCTCACGCCGTTCTTCGGCGGAAGTCCGGTCAACGTCGAGGTCACGACGGTCGAAGATCGAACAACGTTTCGACCGACCGCCGATCCAGCATTCTTGATCTCGGCGATGGGGTTGGCGATTCTCTTTGCCCTCGTTGTCGGAGCGTCCATTACGCACGACTTCCACATGAGGATTCTGCGGTGGATGCGTCTTACGTACCGGACGGCGAGAGACAGCACCTGGATCGACATCTTTATCGATCAGCGACGTTACGTGGAGGTCGCATTCACCGATGGCAGGCGCCTCTTCGGCTGGCCCCTGTACTACTCGAACCACCCGGAGGAGGGGCTGCTCTACATCTATGACGCGGCGTGGATTGACGGCGACGGAAAGTATGTCGATCTCGATGCGCACGGCATCCTCCTGACCAAGAAGGATGACATCGAGTCGATTGTATTCACGAACCTCAAGTTCGGTCAGGCCACACCCCGAGGAGAACACAGACAGGCCGAGGCTAACGGAAACTCGATGGGAGGCAAAGTCGATGGGCAGTGAACGAACCGACTCCGGCACGGGCGTCCCGGAGTCGATGGAAGTCGAGGAACGAGGCTACAATCTGCCACCGGTCGCGAAGGTCGAGCGGCCCGCGCCGTCACGGCCGGCACCGAGACCCCGGCCATCGGTTCCGCCGCCAGAGAAGCAGTCGTAGCTCCCGAGCGGCTCTTCACGGCGGCGCGTGTCTGACCACGCTGGCCGGGCGGGCCTTGGCTGTACGATAGCGAACTGCGCGCCGGCCGTTATGCTCCGTTGCCGCGTCCAACCATCGCATCATCTTGAGCGCACCTTTGCGTGCCTCGTTGGAGCAGACGCCTGAATTCGCGTGACTGCAAGGATTCCCAGACCCGCCGATATGAAGAGGAAACCCAAACTGGATACCGCGCGCTCGACGGCGTCGAGGAGGCGCTCGTCGCCGGCGAGCACACTTGTGCATCTACACAGAAGGTCTCTGCAATGGCCTGCTCAAACATCTCATGCTACCCTTCCTATTTGTCTGGTGAGGTAGATGACGGAAGGAGGACGGTCGAGCGATGGGCAGATACAGACAAACCGATTCCGAACCCATTGGTTCCTTTCAGATCCACTATCGTGGCGGTCTTGCGTCTGACGGAATCCTGGAGGCGGAGTCTTTCTCCCGATCCCTACTTGGGGCTTCCAAGCTCTACAACTCCTTAGTCCACTATGCCGAGACAGGCACTATACTCAGAGGCAATACAAGTAGACGGTTCACGATCTACGCTAGAGCTGCGCGGCTGGGGCGATCCGTTGACCAGGAATGGGTCGTCATGCCTCTTGTTGCTGCATATGCAGGCGATCCCAAACTATACAATGACCTCATCATAACTACCCTCAAGGCGCTGGCAGTGTTCGTGACAAGCTGGTGGTCTCGGCCGGGGGCTAGAGAAAGAGAGCTGCAGATCTTTGCAAATAGCATAAACGATATGCATAGAACGTCTTTAGACGCCTTGACCAGAATGGCGACGGAACGTGAGAGGACAATGCGACATCTGATCAGGGAGAGACGGGAAGTTAGTGGACGCATGCTGGAATCCGCCCCCAACCTTGCTGAGACGTCGGCTCCGCCTCTGCGGGAGCTTATACAACCTATAGGAGAATCATGTGACGCCGTCGTTCAGTTTCCTGAGGACGAGAATGAGATTGTACTTCGAGAAGATGAAGCCGAAGAAATACGTGACGGCGTTGCGGAACTCACAGAGCTACGCCGGTTTAGGTTGCTGGACATTAGTAGACTCAATAAAAGGACCGGTAGTTGCACCGTGCTGGTAGATGAGCTAGGCAGGCGGGTTTGGGGCACCATATTGGATCGTTCATTGTCTCTTCCTGATAACGAGTACACCAGAGCCATGAATCTCGCTCTGGAGCTTGATGTTCTCGCTCAGGCGACAATGAGGAATGGACGGGTGTCGAAGCTGTACATAAGGGAAGTCGTGAAGAGTTGATCTTGCCTTCAATCAACCACTACCACCAATTGGGATTCGGGTACGTCGCAGCGGTGATCGCCTGGGTGGTCGGCACCGGCAGGGACGAGTTGGCGAAGTTCAAAAGGCGGGTCTTCGGGAATTCGTGTGGGTAGGTGAGGCAGAGAAGTAGCCTCTGCTCCCGACGCGTCAAGGTGCTTCGCACCTCCTTCGCTCCGCTCCGGTCCTTCGGATGACACGCCGCTCGCGCCGGCTCGGTGCTGGTCATGGCCGGACGGATTCGTCCGGCCCGTGGGACACTGGCCGGATGACCGAGACGACTCTCTACGAGAAGCTGCTGGGCATCGAGCGGCCGTGGCGGGTGCGCGACGTGCGGCTGGCCCTCGAGCAGGGCGAGGTGGAAGTGGGCGTGGAGTTCGCGGGCGAGACGCTGGTCTGCCCGGCCTGCGGTGCCGCGTGTCCGGGCTACGACCGACGTCGGCGGGAGTGGCGCCATCTGGACACGATGCAGTACCGAACGCTGGTGCGGGCGGAGGTGCCGCGGGTGCGCTGCGCCGAGCACGGGGTTCAACAGGTGCGGGTGCCGTGGGCGGAAGCGCAGTCGCGCTTCACGGCGCTGTTCGAGGCGATGGTGATCGACTGGCTGAAGGTGGCGAGCTTCTCGGCGGTGGCGCGGCAGTGCCGGTTGAGCTGGGACCAGGTGGCCGGAATCCAGGAACGGGCGGTTCGGCGGGGGTTGTCCCGGCGCCCGGTGGCCGCGGCGCAGGCGGTCGGCGTGGACGAGACGTCGTTCCAGAGGCGGCACGAGTACGTGACGGTCGTCAACGACCTGACGACGTCGGAGCCGCGCGTGCTGTACGTGGCGGACGGGCGCACCCGCGCGGCCCTTGACGGCTACTTCGAGGCGGTGGGCGAGGCGGGGTGCGGGCGGATCCAGATGGTGGCGATGGACATGTGGCCAGCCTACATCGGGTCCGTGCGCGAGCACACGGAGGCGTTGATCGCGTTCGACCGGTTCCACGTGGCGCAGCACCTGGGGGCGGCGGTCGACCAGGTTCGGCGCTCGGAGAACCGGGCCCTGCGGCAACAAGGCGACGACCGGCTGCTGAAGACGCGCTACCTGTGGCTGACGCGCCGCGGGAACATGACGCAGCGGCAACGCCGGGCGTTCACGCCGCTGCGCCGGAGCTCGTTGCGCGTGGCGCGGGCGTGGGCGATCAAGGAACTGGCGACGCAACTGTGGGACTACCGCTCCCGGGGCTGGGCGGTCCGGATGTGGCGGCGCTGGTACGGGTGGGCGATTCGCAGTCGCCTGGAGCCCATCAAGAAGGTCGCGCGAATGATCAAGCGGCACTGGGACGGAGTGATCGACGCGGTGCTGACGAAGGTCACGAACGCGCGCTCCGAGGCAACCAACGCCAAGATCCAGTGGATCAAGCGGCTCGGCTGCGGCTATCGCAACCGCGAGCGCTTCCGCAACGCGATCTACTTCCATCTCGGAGGGCTCGACCTCTACCCGGACGCCGTGGCCACCCACACGAATTCCTGAAGCGTCCAAAAGGCTTGGCAGGTCGGTTGGCGAAGAACCAAGGCGGTGACCATACGGGAGTTGCTGGCGGTGACAGGGGGCGGGCGGTGAGCGAACTGCGGATGCTGTGCGATCCACGGCGGGCTTCGATTGTTCCGTCGATTTTCTGCGCGAAGAGCAGGGATCGATGAAGGAACCACAGATGAATTACCGACAAGAAGTCAGACCCGTCCTCCGGCTAACACCAGATGGCGACGGCGCGGCCATCGATTCGCTCCGGCGGATCGGGGAACGTACGGGCTTCGCCGCTGGCAATGCGCCCCGCCGTCCATGCGCACGCCACAGCGTCGAGGACATCGGCTGCTTCGCTCTGCTTGCTCGCTTCGCCTACCACGTCGGGGATCGGGAGACCGCACGCCGCCAGCAACGTTCGGCGACGCATCACCCCGTCCCAGGTCTTCTTGCGCGGCGGTAGGGCGCCGCCTGCAAGGTGGAGGAACGAGACTTCGGGATGCGCTTCGTAGACACGCTTATCTGCGGCGGCGACCACGGCGACCTCGCGGATCTTTGGCAACAGCGCGAAACTCTGTCGGGTGAGACCGCACCCGCTGACGAGCTTCGAAAGCTTGTTCGCCTCCGCGTGGGTGGCGGCGCCAAGCGCCGCCAGGGTAGGTGCATTGAACACGCTGCTCGTACGTCCCTCCAGGAATCTGCGTGCTGCAGTGTCGGCAGCGCGCAGGCCCGTATTGCTCAAGCCGATCGGGATGTCGAAGGCGAAGATGGTAGCGTCGGCGTGCGCCTCGAGCACCACGGATGCCGACTCGTGGTACTCGATGGAACGCAGACAGCCGTTTGCGACCACGGCGGCGATCCACCCATCCCGGCAGCCGTCGAGACCAATCACCTTGCGCATTGCGTCTTCAGCCGAAACGAAAACCGTAGCGCGGCGATCTGCAGGAGCCAGCGCGGGAACCAGCGGCAACGAGCGGCTGAAGCCACTGAGCGCTGGCCTCGCTCTCCGGCGATCTCTTGGGGCTTGCTACCAGACCCAGTGGTCCAGCGTCGAGCGCGACGACTCGATTCACCACGTAAAGCCTCTGTGCTTCTGCGGAAAGAATCGACGGTCGGACAGTCGATCGCCGTCCAGGGCGCGAACTGTCGGCCGGGGACTCCCGGTCGTCGTCATCCGGAACGGGCCTCCCGCACCAGTTTGATCCGGGTGACCGGCCACCCGCCGGGATTGAGCAGTTCCAAGGGCTCCGTGCTGCCGCTCGACAACAGCACGTGACGCGCTCCGCTCGACAGCGCGGTGAACTCTGGCAACCACCCTGATCCGTCATCGTCGTCCCTCGGTCGACACCCAAATCCGGCCATTAGTGGACGGCTGAAAACCGGCCATTTTCGATAGCGGCCCGAGACGTTGACGCCGGTCGGGAACACGACGTTCCTGCCCGGCATGAGCAACGTCTTGAGCAAAGAGAAACGACAACAGATCCTCGCGTTGGGACGGCTCGGCTGGTCGCTGCGGCGGATCGAAGAGGCCACCGGGGTCCGGCGCGAGACCGCCAGCGGTTACCTGAAGGCGGCCGGCCTGTCCGTGCGCGGCCGTGGCCGCCCTCGCGCTCGTCCGGCAAATCCGGCCATTTCAGCGGAGGTGTCCACCGACTCTTCGTCGGCCTCGGCGGCCGGCACGGGCAGCGGTGACGCCGCACCCGTCCCCACGGACCGGCCCAGTCGAGCGCCGCAGGCGAGCGCGTGCGAGCCCTACCGCGAGCTGATCGTCGACGCGCTCGGCCGCGGGCGCAACGCCATGGCCATCTGGCAGGACCTGGTCGACGACCATGGCTTTCCCGCGCGGTATGCGAGTGTGCGGCGCTTCGTCGCAACGCTGCGGCAGCTTCCCACCGTCGAGGCCCGGGCGGTCATCACCACGGCTCCGGGCGAAGAGGCACAAGTCGACTACGGCGAGGGGCCGATGGTCCGTGACGCCGACACCGGCAAGTACCGGCGGACACGGCTCTTCGTCCTCACCCTGGGCTATTCGCGCAAGGCCGTCCGGCTGCTGGTTCACCGCTCCAGCGCCCAGGTCTGGGCCGAGCTGCACGAGCGGGCGTTCCGGCGCCTGGGGGGCACCGTACGCGTCGTCGTCCTCGACAACCTCAAGGAGGGCGTCCTCACCCCGGACATCTACGACCCGACGCTGAATCCGCTCTACCGCGACGTGCTCGCCCATTACGGCGTCGTCCCCCTGCCGTGCCGCGTCCGCGATCCCGATCGAAAGTTTCAGGCTTCATACTACGCACCTTCCCGTGCATGCGATACAAGCTTTGGGTGCTGCCGCCGGTCGCGTAACCGTTTCCCCGAATGGGCGACGGGCAGCGGGCCGGTGGGCGGTTCGAAGAGTAGCGTGCCTCTGTCGTCGGCGCGCACGGCGCGCAGTACGCCTTGGCGCGCGAAGCGCTTGGCCGTGGTCGGATGTACGTCGAGCAGCTCGGCCATCTGCGGTGCGGTGAGCCAGCCGGCCGCGGTCAGCTGCTCGGCGTAGCTGTCGATGTCGTACGCCTCGCGCAGCATGCGGACGCGCAGGCGGCGGAATGGCAATCCGGTCCCGGTGCGCAGCCACCGTCCATTGAGCGTCTCGGCGATCTGCGCGTCGGTCTGTTCGGTGGCGAGGGCGCGGACCTGTTCGACGACCGCGGCGGGAGTACGCCGCACATCCGGAGCTCCGAGCGGCAGTGGACACTCGATCTGGCGGGTTGCGCCACCCCGCCAGCGAATGGACACCCGGATCACGTCGTCGCGCAGCAGGGTGACGTCGTCGACAAGCAGCCGCAGCATCCGCTTGCGGTCGCGCGCCGGCGTGCGCGGGTCATGCCAGACACGCGGCAAGTCGGCGACCAGCGCCGCCACGCGCTCCTTCATCTCGGGAGTCACCGGCGGGGGTTGGGTCTTGCCCGTACCGGCGTACGCCTCTTCGGCTGCGGCCAATCGCTGCAGCGCCTCGTTCCAGTGCCGTTCGAGGCTGTCGGCGACGAGCCGATTCTCGGGCCGCACGAGCAGAAACTGCCGCTGCGCCAGCTCGGCATCTTCTCGCAGCCGGGCAATCTGCGCCCGCTTGGCGCGGTCGACCTCGGTGGCCCGGGCTCGCAGCTCGTCGAAAACCTCGACGGCGACGTCGATCGACGCCGGGGTGACGGTCTTGAGCACAAGGTCGCTGACCGCGCGGTCGATTGCCGCGCCCGGCAGGCGCTGGCACTCCGCCTCCGCTCGTTCAATCCCCCGGCGCTGACAGCGATAGAGCGGCTCCGGGTGACCGTGCGACACGACGTAGCCGACAGTCATGCGGCTGCCGCACCGACCGCAGATGACGAGCCCCTGCAGCAGGGCTACGCCTTCGCGCGGGGCGCTGCGCCGACGGTCTGTGCCGATGCACTGGGCGCTTGCGCGCAACGCCTCCTGATTTGCTTCGAATTGCTCCCAGGTGATGTAGCCGGGATGCGCGTCAGGCAGAAAGACCTTCCACTCGTCGCGGGGAAGTCGTCGATACCGCGCCTGTTCGCTGGAGCGGACCTTGCGCTGCCGGGTCCGCCCGAATACGTACGCTCCGGCGTAGCGCGGATTATGCAGGATGCCGAGCACACGGCTACGCTCCAATTCGCCGAAGACGAGTGCACCTGCACGGGGTCCCTTGACGACCCGGCGTGGCCACGCGACCTGCTGTTGCTGGAAGTATCGCACCACCGCGCCAGCCGACCCGGTGCGGCGAAAGGTGTCGAACACGAGGCGGACGGCGCCCTGCACTTGCTCGTCGGGATCGAGCATGAGCTCGCCGGCGGCGTCGAAGACCATACCCAGCGGCGGGCGGATCCATAGCTCGCCGCGGCGCGCCTTGTTCAGTTGCCCCCCGATCAGACGCGCGCGCAGCACATGCAGCTCCGCCTCGCTCATCGTACCCTTGAGTCCGAGCAGCAAGCGGTCGTTGAAGTGGGCCGGGTCGTAGAGCCCGTCCTCGTCGAGGATGAGCGTTTCGCTCAGCGCGCAGATCTCCAGCAGGCGGTGCCAGTCGCTCGAGTTACGGGCGAGTCGGGAAACCTCCAGCCCCATGACCACGCCGACGCGACCGAGGCCGACGTCGGCGACGATGCGTTGAAACCCGGTCCGCTCGGCTGCCGACGCGCCCGACAGACCGAGGTCGTCATCGATGACCACGACCTGGTCGGCCGCCCAACCCAGCGCCAGGGCCCGCCGCTTCAGGGCGTACTGCCGGGCAGTGCTCTCCTGATGGTCGTGCACCTGCTGCAGGGAGGACTGCCGTACGTAGAGACAGGCCAGGCGACGCAGATGACTTGCCGTGACCGCGGTCGATTGACTCATGGGGAAACACCCTCCGTAACGCGGCTAAGTACCAGGCTCGCCAACACACGCGCCATCTCGGAACGAACGGGCGGCGCCAGCTCGATGTCCCCGCTGCCGGCCGGCGCCGGCCTGACCGACGGGAGGCAGAGAGTCGAGATGGCCTTCAACCACGCCGGCATACCGCGGCTCATCAACAGCGCCACCCCGTAGCCCTGGCGAGCGAACGCGACATCGGTGGCGGCGTCCTGCCGCACGACCTCGTACTGCCGACACACCTGATCGGAATCGAGGCCCGACGTTGTGAGGGGGTCGTCTACGGGTGCGGTTTTTTTTTGCGCCGCGCCACCGCCCGGTTGAGCGAGCGGGCGTGGATCGAAACGCCGAACCGCCGCGCCACGGCCGCCGTCAACGACTCGTCCGGTTGCACGTCTTCGCCCGCGCGCCAGCGCTCGACGTAGTCGACAACCGCCTCGGTGCACTTGTGGGCTCCCTTCGGTCCGGGACGCTTGGGCACCAACCCGGGGATCCCGTGCGTCTCGAACGCGGCCGCGGTCTGGTAGAACGTCTGGCGGCTGACCCCGAAACGGGCGGCAACCTCGGTTACCGGCCGTCCATCGACCTGGTGGCGGCGCACCATCTCGTACTTGACCTGGACGCGGTCGCGCGGGTCGAAGAACGGATGGCTCCGAAAGACATCGTCGCGGACGGCCTCGGGGTGCGGATGCAAGGCACCTGCCTCGCGCAGGGCCTGCGTCTTGGCGTCCGGCGGCAGCTTTGGAGGACGGCGCATCGCGTATGTCCAATAAATTATGACTACGCCTCCGGGTAGCGTCAAGGACAATACGACCTGGCACCCAAACAAAACTCCGTATTATTTGCGGAGTCTTGCCGCACGCTCCCGCCGGTGGCGTCTTGTTGCTCACTCCTAATGGATGAAATCCGCGTGACAGCGTGGACGAAATCTCCGTGACGCCCCCGCCGCTCATGTCCGGACCCTCTCGCGCACCATCTCGGCGAGCCGCAACAGGTCCTCGAGTCGAAATGGCGCACGCCCGCGCCCCGCCATCACCGCGGGGTCCGGTGGCGCAAAGTCCGTCCAGCCAACGGGAATTGACCAGACCGTGCCGTCCGGCCGTTACACCGTTACCCGGTCTTCGCCCCAGAGGGACTTGGTCACCACGAACGGGAAGCGGGCGCCCCGGAGCGGATGGAACGGGTGGGTGATCCGAATCTGTGGTGCTTCAACAGCACCAGGAGCATTCTGCAGCTCTGACGAAGGGCAAGGTCGAAGCCAGCGTCGGCCACGCCCAGAAAACGCCGCTGCGCGGCCTCCGCTTCGAGCATCTCGACGACGGTCAGACGTACCTGGACCGCTGGGAGCGGCGCTGGGCCGACACCCGCATCCACGGAACGACCAAGCGCCAGGTCGCCGCCATGTTTGCCGAAGAACGCCCCGCGCTCGGCCCGTTGCCCCTCGAGCCGTTCCGCTACTACCAGTACGGCCGCCGCACCGTGCATTTGGACGGCTGCGTCGAGGTCGCCTCAGCCTACTACTCGGCGCCGCCCGGCTGGATCGGTCGCCGCGTCGACGTGCAGTGGGACGACATCCACGTCCGCCTCCTCGACCCGGGCACCGGCCAACTGCTGCGCGAGCACTTGCGTACGGCACGCGGCTGGCATCGGATCGCCGACAACGACCGGCCCGCCCGCACCCCGCCGAAGACCCTCGCCCTGCTCGCCGCCGCCAAGCGGGCCGGTCCCGCCATCTCCGCCGTCTGCGACCACATCCACCGCCATGAGGGCGCTGCCGGCGTCCGCCGCATCCTCGGTGTCCTCTCCCTCGCCAGGAAGCACGGCCCCGCCGTCGTCGAAGACGCCGCCAACGGCGCGCTCGAACTCGGCGTGCCCACCTACCGCTTCCTGAAGCGCTACCTCGACCGCCATCACGTCGCGCCGCTGGCGTTGCGCCAGGTCGACCCGCTCATCCGCGAACTGACCGTCTACCGCGATCTGATCGACCGCAGAACAGGAGACCGCTCATGAATCTCGTCGAACTCGACCAGGCACTGCGCAAGCTGCGCCTCTCCGGAATGGCAAACGTCCTCGAAACCCGCCTGCTCCAGGCCCAGACCGAGCAGATGGCACCGATCGACCTGCTCGCCGCGCTCGTCTCCGACGAGCTCCAGCGCCGCGAGGACCGCCTGCTCGCCCGCCGACACAAGCAGGCCCGATTCCGAGACCCCGACCGCGCGCTCGACGGCTTCGACTTCGCCTTCAACAAGAAGATCAACCGCGCACTCGTCTTCGAGCTCGCCACCGCACGCTTCATCGCAAAGCGCGAGGACGTCCTCCTGATCGGCCAACCCGGTACCGGGAAGAGTCACCTCGCCCAGGCCATCGGACGCGCCGCGATCCGGCAGGGCTATCGCGTCCTCTACCGCGAAACGCACACCTTCCTCGAAGAACTCGCCGAGGCAACGCTCGCCGAGACCCGCAAGGAATACCTCGCCGAGCTGGCCCGCGCGCACCTGCTCATCATCGACGACCTCGGCATGCGCAAGCTGCCCCACACCGCCGCCGAGGACCTGCTCGAGCTGATCATGCGCCGTTACGAGCGGGCGTCCACGATGCTTACCTCCAACCGCCCGGTCGACGAGTGGGGCAAGCTCCTCGGCGACACCGCCGCCGTCACCGCGCTGCTCGACCGGCTCCTGCATCACGCGCACGTGCTCAAGTGCGGGCCGCGCAGCTGGCGCACCAGGGTCCGGACCACCTTGCCAACAGAGGACGCCGTGAAGTAGATACTCAAACTTCAGTCTCGGGCCGCCGGAAATGGCCGGGTTTGAGGTGTCCATAAATGGCCGGGTTTGACCCGTCCACTGAGGTCGTCGTCAGATGGCCCGCGCCGGAACGCGGCGATGGCACTTCGCAGTTCGTCCATGGAGAGCGGCGTGCTCCATCGTGCTTGCCCGTCCACACGCAAGTCCTGCAGCACCAGCGACCCGTAACCCTTGCGGCTCTTCGCGCCCAGGCCGCCCAGGATACCGAGGGCTACAAGCGAGTCCCTCAACGAAGTCGACTCCTGTTCGTTCAGATCCCGGCCTCGCATCTGAACGGTGAAGTCGAACGGTGCCAGGCACGCGCGCGTGAGCTGGCCGGCCGTGGTTCTCTGGCCCGTTCGCTTGTTCTTGCGGGGGAATACCTCCATGACGCCATACCCCAGATAGCGGGCTCCGTCTCCGACGACTTCGGCGCCAGCGCGTTCCTGGAGCACCTCGTTCACAGGAATCGACGTCGGTTCGGGAGGTGACGCCCACCGCATGAGCACACGTGACTGGCCTCGAGCAGCGCTCCCGAAGAGTCTGTCTTCCTCTCGTCGGACGACCTCAAGGTCCACACCGCAGCGCGACCACGCCAATGCGCGCCGCCAGTAGCGCAAGACGCCCTTGAAGCTGGGCAGGCGAACTTCGGGTGTCTTCGAATTGGCGCCCGCGCAGAACAGCGGCGTCACGACGCGGTACGTGGCCTCAATCCAAAACGCCGGCATCGTCGTTCTCCGCTGTATCGAGCCAGAACGGCTCGCCCGCCCGATACGGTTCCGACTCCTGCTCGAACGGGGGCCGGCGGTCAATCAACCCGAACCGGTGCACCGGACAGGCGAGGTCGCGCGCAGCAGTGGCGAGCTCCTCCGCGGCGAGTCCCATGAGCGTCGTCCCGCCGGTGACGTTCACGACCACGTCGCCGGCGCCGATGAATTGCGGCCGCGCCGCCTGCACGAGGTGGTCGATCTCCCTCCGACCTCCCCCGACGGCATCGTCGAAGACGAGCGGCTCTACCGCACCGGCATAGCAGGCGCGATGCAAAGCCTCCGCAACCATCCCCTGGCTCTCGCCCGAACAGACGGCGAGACACAGCACCGGTTCGCCGCCGTTCCCATCGTTTCGACACGCGTGCACGGCGCTGAAGAGCACACCAAGGACGCTTGCCGATTGGGCTGACGAGCACCCGGCCGCCCGGTGACTCGCCCAGGGACAGAGAGATGTTCGGCCGTGAACGGAGCGTGTCCTTCCAGAAGTCCTGGACCCGGCGCATGGTCTTCTCCGCGTTCCTGTCACGGACGAGCGGAAGGGGGCGCATGCCGTGGTGATGATACGCGTTGCGAAGCGCCGAGAGCCGTGCCCAGAAACCGCCGAGCGAGCGTTGTTCGTCGGTCAGGCGGCTACGAAGCTTCGCATCGTTGCAGACCGCCGCCATCGCCCCGAGCAGGCGACCGGCCCTGCGCCTCGTGTTGGCGTAGTCGAGCTACTCGCGCCGGTCACCCTGTCGCCAGACGACCCACGATACCGTCCACTCGTTCATGAGGCCGAGGGCAGCCGCCACGTTCTTGCGGCGGAGCAGATCGTCGATGATGCGCGCCTGACGGTCCAGCTCGACCGCCGTCAGGTCGACTCGCTGCTTCCAGCCGTCACCAACCGTCGGAGTGTCCGCGGCGAAGGAACCCAACGTTCCCTTCAGCCCCTCGATCAGCTCGCTGGCGAGCGGCAGGCGGTGGTCATCGCCCTCGAGCAGTTTCTTCAGCGCCCCGAGGCGACGGTCATGAACATCGTGCGGCCAGGCGGCCCAATTCAAGGGGCAGACCGGACATATATGCTTCCGACATTGCGTACAGGTCACGCGCGATATCCTTGGCTCTTCTGGCTGTTGCCGTTCGGCCTCGCGAACCGGCGTCGATAACCTCGGCCAGCGGCAAGGTGCTGCCGGTCTCCCGCGCGACCTGCAGCGCGTGAATCCAGCGAGGCAGTGCAGCAGCGGGCGCAGATCGAGAAAGGGGCTCGGTGCATTCTCGCGGGGTAGGCTGTAGTACGCGCCGCGCACTCGAACATCGCGGAGCGCTGCCAGGTAGAGCACCGCGATGTACGTCAGAAACGAGAAGTGTCGAGGGCCATGGGTGACGTCCACCGTGATCTCGATCGTCCGAGAATCGATGATGGCATTCGACACCCGCGCCAGATACGTATGAACACCGTCCTGCGTCATCCCGCCTGGCACATTGATCCGCTCGACCTGACATCGGTCACGCAGAGCGGCTTCGAGACACGGCCAGCTCTGTTCCGTCGCCTCCGGTGTACAGAAAGCCACCACGCGACCGGGGCGGTCGGCAGGTGGCAGCAGGTCCAGCAGCGCTACGGGTGCGAGTCGAGCCTCAGCTTCTCGATCCCCGAGCACGTAGCGCGCCGGTCGCGGGTCCAGTCCGAGTACCGTCAGAAGCACGTGCTCCCGCGTCGGATGTTCGCTCGCAAGGTCTGGGCGGCGACCGCTTCTCTTTGGGTCGAATGCGTCGTTCACACGTGGTAACCGTTTTTCTCCCGTCGTCATGACTACATGATGCCCTTCCAGCGCGAACGATGCGCCGCCAAGCAGACCATCTAGACGTCCCATCACCGTGCACTCTGCAGCAGCCACTCGCAGGTGCTATGCATCTCCACGCCGGCTGGTGGCTTGGTGGGCAGGCCGTCCTGCGTCAACGTGACCAGTTGCCGGCGGGCGCGCGGAAAACAGCTTAGGACAGTGATCGACACAACTTTGCCAACTGGTGTGACGCCCCAGGCCGTGATTCCTGGGCTCGCGCCCGCGAACGTGGCAACGTAGTTTCCGTCACCGTCCTTACCGGCCGCGGCGAGCGCCCGGCATTCGCGCGTCGCGGTGGCGGGGTTCGAGAGGTCGGCGCAGATCTGGATCATCCCGGGCGAGGAAGTCGACCTCGTAACCCTCGGGGGTCCGCACGTAGGTCACCTCGCAGCCCCGGCGCACGAGCTCAAGGAGAACCGCCGTCTCCAGCCCCATGGCCCAGGTTGGCCCGACCGGTTCGGTCGAAGACCGGGATCAACCCCGGGTCGACCGGATACGCCTTGCGTGGATTGACCATGCGCTGGCGTTCGGACGCCGATTCCATCCAAACGATCCGCACGAGGAAGCAGTCTTCGAGGTACCCGAGGAAGTGGTGCAACGTGTCCTTGGCGATTCAAGTCAGTCGAGAAGGCGCGTTCGAGCCGCGTCCGTTCCCGGCCCGTCAGGACGGTTGCATCGTCCGGAAGCGCCCGTCCCTGGTGGCGGAGCGCCTCGTCGAAGCTGAAGGGATGAATCAGCACCCGCCACCCGCGGCGCCGGAGCGCCGTCGCGACCTCTCGCGGCGATCGTCTCCAACGAAGAAGCGTTCGACCGGTACGGCGTCCGCCGGCTCTGGTGACGAGCGCCAGTTGCTTCGCCGCCTCGCTTGACCTCGGTCGAGTCCCAGTCATACGGTTGACGATGATGCGGAGCTACACAGCCGTCGTGGAACGTTGCCCGGATACGCGTCTCTATGTGGGGTACGTACCGGGGTTCCCTGGCGCGCACAGCCAGGGAGACACCCTCGAGGAACTCAACGAGAACCTCAAGGAGGTCATCGCGATGCTCCTCGATGACGGGGAACCCGTGCTGGACGGCGAGTACGTGGGTACCCAGGTCGTCGTCGTGGCTTGATCGAGTGCCGTCCATCCCCGTTCTCAAGCCCCGCGAGGTCATCGCCATCCTCGCCGCACTCGGCTTCGAGGAAGTGTCGCGCGAGACGTGGGCCTCACCGTTCACGAATTCGTCGAGCGTAAGCGATAGCGTCCGATGGCTCTGAACCCGATCGCCTACACCGAGCACGTCGTCCGCAGCTTCCTGCGCTACCAGCTCACGGCGTATCCGTTCGCCGATGACCGGCTCCACGACCAGATGCGGGACCTGCTGTCGCTCGACGAGACCCGCCGGTCGCCGCTGCTCAAGGGCCCGTACGTGAGCCTTTCGCGCCCGTTTCGGCAAGGCGCAGCGGTCGACGCCCTGATCCGCGAGGGGCTACTGCACCCGCATCTGCGCGAACGGATCCCGGAAACGCTGAGCCATCTGTACGGCCACCAGGAACGCGCCGTGCGCGCGATTGCGGAAGGCCGGACCACCCTGGTCTCCACCGGCACCGGCTCGGGCAAGACCGAGTGCTTCCTCTATCCGATAGTCAGCCGGTGCCTGAATCTTCGGGACGATGACGCGCCGTCGGGCATCAGCGCCGTCATCGTCTATCCGATGAACGCCCTGGCGGAAGACCAGCTCATGCGATTGCGCGGGCTGCTGGCCGGTACCGGGATTCCGTTCGGCATGTACGTCGGCAAGACGCCCGAGCACGAGGCGGACGTAGCCGGCGTGCGGCTGCCGGCGGGATCGTCGCGGGCCGACTACGAGGCACGGCTGGAACGGGCGCGACGCGAGGGCAGCGGCGAGACGGTCTACCCGGCCGAGGAGGTCTGCTCGCGCGAGGTCATGCGCAGCCCGGGACGACAGCCGCGCATTCTGCTCACCAACGTCAAGCAGCTCGAGCTGCTGCTGACGCGGCAGCAGGATGTCGAGCTCTTTGCCGGCGCGCGGCTCGATTTCCTGGTGTTCGACGAAGCGCATACGTTCACCGGCGCGCTGGGGGCGGAGACGGCCTGCCTCATCCGGCGTCTTCGCGCGTTCTGCCGGACCGACCCGGCTCGCACGACGTGCATCGCGACCTCGGCGACCATCGTCGATCACGACGACCCGCAGGCCGGACGCAACTTCGCGGCGCGTTTCTTCGGCGTAGCGGGCGACGCGGTGACCACGGTCGGGGAGGACTACGAGACCGAGGTCTGGACCGAGCGGCGATTCTCCCCGCCGGCTCCCGGGGAAGACACGGCCGCGATTCTCGACCGCGCGGTGCAGGCCGTGGAAGACGGCACCTCGACGGGTACGGACGTCCGGGACGTCTACCGCACACTGGCCGGAGAAGAACTGGGCACCGGCGTTTGGCCGGAGGTGCTGCACGCGGCGCTGTCCTGCAACGAGTTGGTCTTCGGACTGAACGAGGAGCTGGCGACCCCGAGGGCTCTGGAGGAGCTGCCCCCGGCTCTGGAGGCCCGAGTCGGGCGGCCGGTCACCGAAGCCGAGATCCTCGCCTGGCTGACGCTCGGCGCCGCGGCGCGCCGCGACGGACGGCCGCTGCTGCGGCCGGTCGTGCATGGGTTCGTGCGCGGCATCAGTGGAGCGGTCGTGTCCTTCCCGGCGGAGGGCGCCGGTCCGAGGCTCTGGCTTGCGGCCGAGGACGACCGTGCGGCCGCCGCCGGCGGCGAACGACTCGCCCAGTTTCCGGTCGCCACGTGCACCGTCTGCGGCCAGCACTACTACATCGCGTTCCTCAGGGACTTCACCTTCACGAAGCGGACCCCGGGGGGCGGCGATGCGCGCGCGGGGGGAACCTGCTGGGAGCACCAGGAAAAGCAGCTCGGCGGCCGGCGGGTCGTCCTTGTCGACACCTTGATCGGGGCGGACGAGGAAGAGGAGACGACGGCCCCGCATGCCCGTACGGCCCCGCTCCACTTCTGCCGCAGTTGCGGTGCCGCGCACCCGACGGCGGTGTCCCGCTGCCTCGCCTGCGGCCGCAGTGGCGACACGGTTCGGCTGCTCGCCGTTCGACAGCACGAGCAGCGCCCCGGACTCCTGACGAGCTGCCTGTCGTGCGGGTCCACCGGCAGCACGCCGAACGGCGGCCGGTACCGGGAACCCGCTCGTCCGGTCCGGGCCATCAACGTCGCGGACGTGCACGTGTTGGCCCAGGACATGGTGCACCGCGCCCAGCGGCCGCGGTTGCTCGTCTTCTGCGACAACCGGCAGGATGCCGCGTTCCAGGCCGGCTGGATGAAGGACCACGCGCGCCGCTTCCGGCTGCGCGCCCTCATGGCGGAGGGCATCAGCGACAACCCGCAGTCCATCGGCGATCTCGTCGCGCATCTCGACGATCGGCTGGAGAACGACGAGGCGCTGTCGCGGGCGCTGATTCCGGAAGTCTGGGAGGTTGCCCGCCGCGAGCATGCGGGCGGGCGCCACGGGAAGGAACGCCGCAAGTACCTTCGATTCCAGGTGCTGCGCGAGACTACCCTCGCGTCGCGGCAGGCGCTGGGCCTCGAGCCGTGGGGCCGGATGAAGGTGGTGTACGCCGGCCTCGACGCCTCCCTGCCCTGGATACAGCAACGCGCCCACGATCTCGGCATCTCGGCGGAGCACTTGCGGGAGGGCGTGGCGAGCGTGCTCGACTATCTGCGCCGTCGGCGCGCGCTCCACGACCCCGAGCACGAGCTCTTCACGAAGTACTGGAAGGACGGCGACCCGGAGGTTCAGCAGGGCTATCTGCCGAATCTTCGCGGGCCCACGGGGACGAAGCTGCGCCGCGAGTCCGCCGAAACGCCTGCGCTGGTGATCCAGTGGTTGAGCGAGGCCGGCCAGACCACGATGCGGCAGATCGCGAGGAAGTGGGAGGTGCCCGCGGACGCCACCGGGCCTTTCCTCGAGAGCCTCTTTGCATTCCTGGTGGAACGCGGGCTGCTGGTACCGGTCCGGCTCAAGGGGTCCAGGGGGCACCCGCTGCCGAACGTCAGCGGCGTGCACCAGGTGAACGCCGACCGTCTCCGGCTCTCGCCCAACCGCGGCGTGTGGCGGTGCCGGAGCTGCCGCCGCACCACTACCCGCGAGCCCCCGCACCGCCGTTGCATTGCCTGGCGCTGCGACGGCATCGTCGGGTGGGTCCCGGAAGACGAGGACAGCTACGACCTGCAGTTGCTCGACGGCGCCTACTCGATGCTGCGCTCCGAAGAGCACACGGCGATGGTGCCGGCGGACGAGCGCGAGCGCTTGGAGAACCTGTTCAAGGGCGACTCGGAGGCGGTGAACTGTCTGGTGTGCACGCCGACCCTGGAGCTCGGCATCGACATCGGCAGGCTCGACTCGGTGCTGATGCGCAACGTGCCGCCGCTGCCCGCCAACTACCGGCAACGCGCCGGTCGCGCCGGTCGGCGCCATCGCATGGCGGTGGACCTGACCTACTGCCGGCCCGTCTCGCACGACCGGGCCTACTTCGCCGAGCCGTTGAAGCTGCTCGACGGCCGCATCGATGCGCCCGCCTTCAATCTGCGCAACGACGTGATGGTCGCCAAGCACGTGCACGCGACGATCATCGGGGCGTTGCACGGCTACGGACGGGACGCCGCCCGGCCGGAGGGGGAACGGGCCGCGATCCGGGACGTGCTGCACCGCTGCCTGCCGCGGCGGGTGGAGCCGTACCTGTTCGAGGACGGCGAAGTCCGCAGCGCGCCGTTCGACTTCGGCGCGCTGCGCGATCTGGTTGAGCGCCATGCCGCAGACCTGGCCGTCCGCGTGCAGGCCGTGTTCCGGCAGGGTTGGCCGGCCGAGGATGCCGGCGTTGCCACCTCGGCGGCGCTGGGCCACCACGTCGGCGCGTTCACCGACAACCTGGATGACGTCGTCGCGCGCCTGCGGAGCCGCCTGCAGTGGGCGATGCGGCAGATTGCCCGTCTCAACGCCCTGCGCGAGCGTCACGGCACGCTCGAACCGGACGACGAGGCGCTGTTTCGCCGCTGCGACAGGCTCGTGAAGCGGCTCAAGGGCACGGACCGGCGGTCCCGCCGGCAGGCGGAGGGCCACGACGACGTCAACACCTTCAGCGTCCTGGCCGCCGAGGGATTCCTACCCGGCTACGGGCTCGAGGTCGGGTCGGTGGTGGGCTGGGCGGAGATCCCGTTCTGGCGCACCGGCGCCATGGACTTCAGCCTGCCGCGCCCGCCCGCGACGGCTCTCCGCGAGTACGTGCCCGGCAACCTCATCTACGCCAACGGCCACCGGTTCGTGGCCCGGCGCTTTCGTCGCGACCTGCACGGCGCCGCCGCCGCCGGATCCCGGACCGGCGGCGATCGGTCGGACATGCCGTACTACGAGGTCTCGGTGCAACGGCAGGCCGTCCGGGAGACCCGGCCGGGCGAGATGTCGTCGCTGAGCGGAACGGCGCTTCAGTCGATGGCGGTCTGCGACACGGACCTGATCCACACGTCGCACATCTCCGACGAAGAGGACCTGCGCTTCCAGTTGGGCGTCGCCATCTACGGGACCGAGCTCGGCCAGCACAGCGGCGGGCGCGCGTTTCGCTGGGGACCGCAACGCGTGCTGCTTCGCCAGGGCGTCCGCCTGCGCCTCGTCAACGTGGGCCCGGCCGGCGCCGTCGAGAGACTGGGGCAGGGAAGCGCAACGGGAAGCTCCTCGCCTGGTACCCAAGCAAACGGGAACGCCGGGCAGGTGGACAGGCGCGGCGAGCTTGGCTACCCCGTCTGCACGGTCTGCGGCCAGAGCGTGTCGCCGCTTTCCTCCGACCGCCAGCGCAAGGACTTCCGCGAGACGCACGCGGAACGCTGCGGGCGTGCGCCGGAGGGCATCGGGTTTCACGCGGACGTGACGGCGGACGCACTCTCGCTGCCCGCGTGCGACAGCGCCGCAACGGCGTACAGCGTGCTGGAGGCATTGCGGATCGGCGGCGCGCAAGTACTCGACATGCACCTGGACGATCTGCAGGTCCTCGTCATCGGTCATGTCGACCGCGACGACGTCGACGCGCTGCTCTGGGATCCGATGCCCGGCGGATCGGGGCTCCTCGACCAGGTGTGCGAGCGCTTCCAGGAGGTCGTTCAGGTGGCCCGAGAGGTCGTTGGCGCCTGTCCCGGCCTGTGCGAGTCGTCCTGCATCGATTGCCTGCAGTCGTTTCGTAACGCCTACTACCACCGGTATCTGGATCGCGAGGCGGCCCGCGAACGGATCGACGAATGGGGGCAGCAGCTCTCGTTCGAGCACGAGATACCGCGGCAACAGCCGGATGCGCCGCCGGCCGGAGACAATGCAGTTCCCGTCAACGACGCGGAGACCAAGCTGCGTCACCTGCTGCTCGCCGCCGGGTTCGGCGAAGGCGTGCGGGACGAGCAGATTCGGCTCGATCACACGTTGGGGACCACGACGCCGGACGTGATCTATCGCACCGAGGATCACGATCCGGACGAGGGTGTGTGCATCTACCTGGACGGGATGAGTGCGCATCTGCACGGCAATCCGGAAACGGCCGAGCGGGACCGCGAGATCCGCGCGTGGCTTCGCAATCACGGCTTCGAGGTGATCGAAATCACCGCCCACGACCTGGACGACGAAGAGGCGATGGTGCGCCACTTCCGGCGGCTCGCCGGCTACCTGGCCATGCGGGATGTACGGAGCAGGGTGAGAGAGGACCGTTCCTGGTTTCGCGACCCCGCAACGATCGGAGCCGCCGCGCCGCGGCCCCGCCTGCGGCTGGTCGCTTCGAGGGCTGACGTGCGCAACGACACTTGCGTGCCGCTGGTTCCACTGGCCGCCGCCGCCGGCGCATTCGGCGACCCGCACGCCGTCCCTGATCAGTCCGAGTGGGAATGGGTGGAAGTCGAGACGGCGCGGTCGTTGCGGCGCGGAATGTTCGTGGCCCAGGTCGTCGGACACTCGATGGAGCCGGGCATCCCGGACGGCGCGTACTGTCTGTTCGCAAGCCCCGTTACCGGTACGCGCCAAGGCAGGACGGTACTCGTCCAGTTGCGCGATGGGATCGATCCCGACACCGGCGAGCGATTCACCGTGAAGCGCTACCGCAGCCAGAAGGCGACTGGAGCGGAGGGATGGCGGCACGTTCGCATCGAGCTGGAACCCACGAATCCCGACTTCGCGCCGATCGAACTGACCACCGACGACGAAGAGTCAGTAACGGTTGTTGCCGAGCTGGTCGAGGTGGTCGGCACGACACCGCCAGCCTGAAGTTTGCGCGGTCGCGGACATCAGCCGTGCATCGCCGTTTCTTTTCGTTGCGAGCCATCCCGACCTGCGCGGTAATGCCTGTTCGCCAGCCCCGTTACCGGCACGGTCGAGTGCTGTCGGGCGAAGTCCGCCGGATGATGGACGGTCGAGAGAACTACCGCACCGGCAACAACCCTTCCCGCTCCACCCACGCCCCACCCTTCATCACCCCGTCAATCGCCAGCGTATTCCGAACATCCTCCAGCGGATCCGCATCCAGCACCACGAGGTCCGCAATCTTCCCAACCTCCAACGTCCCGAACTCCGCTTCCCCGACGGGCGGCGTCACGCTCGCACTGGTCGCGGTAGCCGCTACGATCGCCTCCATCGGCGTCAGCCCGGCCTCCACGTAGAGCTCCAGCTCGTGGTGCGTCCCCCAGCCCATCGGCACGTTGGCTGTGCCGCTGTCGGTGCCGAGGGCGACGCGCACGCCGGCGTCGTGCATGGTCTTGACGAAGTCCTGCAGTTGCCGGAACGCCGCCTTGCGGTCCTCGAAGTTGTCGGCCTCGACCACCGCCGCGCGTGCCTCGGGGTCGCTCCAGCGCTCCAGCGCCTGCGGGTTCATGGCCGCGCGCAGGTCGGGGTCGTCCAGCAGTTCGGGGTTATCGGCGAAGTGCCAGTTGTTCTGGACGATCGACAGCGTGGGCGTGAACGAGACGTTGTTGTCCAGGCACATCCGGATGAACTCGGCCGAGGGTGCGGGGTCGTCCATCGGCGCGCCGCTGCCGGGGCCGAAGGTGAGGACGGTCGAGTGCAGGAAGTCGCCGAGGCCGGCCTCGACCAACTGGCGGCCGTCGGCCTCCTCGTCGATGTGGGCGACGGGGACGAGGCCGTTGGCGATGGCCTCCTCGACGATGGCGGTGCGCATCTCGGGCGTGATCTTCAGGCCCGGCTCCGGCATCTCGTTGACCCACATCTTGACGAAGTGGACCCCCTGGCCGGCCAGGGCGCGGACCATCGCGCGCGCCTCGTCCGTCGAGGCGGGCTGCTGGGCGCCGGCGTTGAAGCCGCCCGGGTGCGTGAAGCCGCGGCCGGCCGTGAACAGGCGCGGCGTGTCGGGGCGGCCGGCGTGGGCCTCGAGCATCAGCGCCACCTGCTCGGGGTTGTCGGTGCCGATGCTGCGCGCGGTGGTGACGCCGTAGTAGAGCTGCGTCCGCATCATCTCCAGGGCGGTGTCCGCGTCGGCCCCGTAGTGGGCGTGCATGTCGGCGAGCCCGGGGATGATGGTCTGGCCGGCGGCGTCGACGACCTCCGCGCCCGCGGGAATCCCGGTGGTCGCGCGCGGCCCGGCGGCGACGATGCGGTCGTTGCGGATGACGAGCACCGAATCCGGGATCGGATCTGCGCCCGTGCCGTCGATGAGCTGGGCGCCGACGATGGCCAGACCGCCCGGCTCGGCGAGCGGCGGCGGGCTGCCCGCGCAGGCGGCCAGGGCGGCGGCGGCTACGAGAACGGCCAGGTGCTTCAGGATTCCAGCCATGTTGGCGGGCATCGTAGCACGCCGTCAGCGCGGTCTACAGGGCGGCGATTCGGGGTAGGGGCGCCTTTCGGCAGGCGTGCGACTTGCGGCACGGCGCGATCTCCTGGTCGCATTGGGAGGCTCGCCGGCCCGACACTGCTACGGTGCGACCTCCTGAACGACAGCATCAGTGCTCGTCGCTCGCCGAGCCGCCGAGGGGAGCGCCGCGCAGGAAGTCGGGCAGGGACTGGTGTTGCACGCCTTGCAGGTCGGCGGGCTGGTGCGGGTCGAGAGAGAGCAGCACCCGGGGGTAGGCGTCGCGCAGCGCGTCGAAGGCGGCGAGTTCGCGCTCGATGGTGGCCGGCGATTCGAGCAGGTAGGCGACCTGCACGTAGCGGCGCCCGGACCGCCGTTCGGCGACGAAGTCGATCTCGCGCGATCCCGCTACGCCGACCGTCACCGTGTAGCCGCGGCGGCACAGCTCCAGGAAGACCAGGTTCTCCATGATGCCGCCGATGTCGCTCTCGCGGTAGCCGATGATCCCGTTGCGCAGGCCGATGTCGCCAAGGTAGTGCTTCTGGTTCACCTGCAACAGCTTGCGGCCCTGCAGATCGAAGCGGGGAACCGTGGTCAGCAGGAACGCGTCGCCGAGGTGCGCGAGGTAGTTCAGCACGGTATCCACTGCCGCGGTTCTGCGCTGGCTCTTCAGGAAATCGGCGATGCGCTTCGCGGACACCAGGCTGCCGATGCTGTCGACCGCGAACCGCAGGATCGCCTCGAACAGGGCCACGTCCCGGATGCGGTGACGCCGGATCACGTCCCGGATGGCGATGGTGCTGACCATGTCCGCCAGCATCTGGTCGACCACCAGGTCGCTGAGGTCGGTGTGGAGCAGCCCCGGCAGACCGCCGAGGCGCAGGTAGAGCCGGAACAGCTCGGCGTCGTCCGCCGCCGTGCCGGGACGCTGCCGATAGAGCTCCCCGAACTCGGCCAGTGTCAGCGGAAAGACCTGCAATGTGATGCAGCGGCCCGCGATCAGCGTCGCCAGCTCGGCCGACAGCAACATGGCGTTGGAGCCGGAAACGACGACCTCGGTGCCGTCCTCGCCGTTCAGCGAGGCGACCGCGCGTTCCCACTCGGCGATCTGCTGCACCTCGTCGACGATTACCACCCGCGGCTCGCCCCGCCGCGTGTTGGACTCGACGTGATCGATCAGATCGCGCGCCGTCCGCAGCGAGTCGAACGCGAACGACTCCTTGTCGACGTAGACCACCTGCCGCTCGTCGCGCAGCGAGGCCGCGAACTGTCGCAGCAGGACGCTCTTTCCGGCCCGCCGGATGCCGGTTACCGCGGTGATCGCGGGGGCGTCCAGCAGCCCCCGGAGGCGGTCGAGATATTCCTGGCGCAGGATCTCCATTTATTCGAATATAGATGAATAACTTCTGGATTGGATACGCATTTCGATTATAAACGAAACATACGGCCTAGCCGGTGGCTCGGTCGACCGCTCCGCCCGGGTGGGCCGACCTCAAGGAGGTCATCGCGATGCTCCTCGCTGACGGCTGGCGCTGAACCCATCGGATCGTCGAAATTGCACAACTATTACACGGCGCATGGCCGCGGCTTGGTAGGCTTGTCGCCCGTTGGCCGGGCGTCGCTGCCCGGCCCGGTTTCCAAGGAGTCAACATGCCCGCAAGGGAGATCGATTTCGCCAGCGCCGACGGGATCAGTTGGACCACCGCCATCGCGTTCACCGTTTTCCACGTGCTGGCCGTCGTCGCGTTGTTCTTCGCCACCTGGGACGCCGTGCTCGTCGCCGTGGTGCTGCACTGGATATGCGTCGGGTGGGGCATCGGCCTCGGCTATCACCGGCTCCACACGCACCGCTCGTACAAGACGCCGAAGATCGTCGAGTACTTCTTCGCGATCTGCGCGACGATGACGCTGCAGGGCGGGCCGATCTTCTGGACGGCGCTGCACCGCATCCACCATCAGAAGTCGGACCGGGCGGGCGACCCGCACACGCCGCGCGACGGCAAGTGGTGGGCGCACATGCTGTGGACCATCTTCGGCGAGGCGCTGCACGGCGACATCGAGACGATGGGGAAGTACTCGCCCGACCTGATGAAGGACCCCTTCTACCGCGTGCTGACCAGGTGGCACTGGGTGCCGCTGACGGTCGTGGGGTTGGCGCTGCTGGCCATCGGCGGCCTGCCGTGGGTGCTGTGGGGCGTCTTCCTGCGCGTCGTCGTCGGTCTCCACTGCACGTGGGCGATCAACTCGGTGACGCATGTCTGGGGCAGCCGCCGCTTCCAGACCCGCGACGACTCGAAGAACTCGTTCTGGTTGGCGCTGTTCACGTTCGGCGAGGGCTGGCACAACAACCATCACGCGTATCCGACGTCGGCCCGGCACGGGATGACGTGGCGCGAGGTGGACCTGAGCTGGATGCAGATCAAGCTGATGTCGTGGGTGGGGCTCGCCTGGGACATCAAGGTACCCACGCCGGCGCAGATCGCCAACAAGGCGATCACGGCCGAGCAGGACATCGTCGGGGCGGTGGTCGATCCGGCCGGTCCCGTGCTGAGGGCCCCCGCGCAGTGAGCGCGGCCGGCCGCAAGCGCGCCGGGCTGTAGGCTCGCCGGGGTGTGTCCCCCCCCGCTGTGCATCGCAGAGCCGCAGCCCGTGTCCGGGGCCGCGGCGCGGCGCGGCGTGCAGCGGATACGGGCCGGCGTTATCCTAGTTCCCGCATGCAACGCTTCGGCGGCGGCAACCGCAGACGGTCCATCGTCCTGGCGGCGCTGTTCGGCAGCGGCCTGATCGCCGTCGCCGTCTTCCTCAACGTCAGCTTCATCGTGGTCAACTGGCGCGCCGGGCTGCTGGTGCTGCTCGGGGTGATCACCTCCGTCGTCCTGGTCGGCGGCCTGGTGCTGAACACGCTGTTCCTGATCCGCGAGATCCGCCGCAGCGAGCAGCACGACGCCTTCATCCACGCCGTGACCCACGAGCTGAAGACGCCGCTCGCGAGCATCAAGCTGTACCTGCAGACGCTGCGCCAGCGCGACCTGCCGCCCGGGCACCCGGCACGACGTCATCGACACGATGCTCGACGACTCCGAGCGCCTGCAGCGGACCATCGACCAGATCCTGCTCGCCGGCAAGACCGGGAGCCGCCCGCCGCGTCGATCAACCCCGCCGACGTCGACCTGACCGAGGTCGTGGGCGAGTGCGTCTCGCTCGCCGGCAAGCGGCATCAACCTCGTGAACGGCGAGGTCGAGCCTGACGTCCGCCGGCCCCCGGCACGGCGCGTTCGTCGTGCGAGGGCGACCGCGACGAGCTGACTGGCCGCGGTCACCAACCTCGTCGACAACGCCGTCAAGTACTCCGGAGCGACCGGGTGCGGGTGGCGGTGGACGTGGCCCGCGTCGGCGCGCGCCGGGTCGACCGTCAGCGTCCGCGACCAGGGCATGGGCATCACCGGCCACGAGCTGAAGCGCGTGTTCCGCCGCTTCTACCGGCTGCCCGCCGCCCTCCGCGCGCGGGTGCGGGGGACCGGGCTCGGCCTGTCCATCGTGCGCGCGGTGGCGCGGCGCCACGGCGGGCGCGCCTTCGCCGACAGCCGCGGGCTTCGAGCCGCGGGAGCACCTTCACCCTCGAGCTGCCGCTCAAGGCGTCATGAGCCGCGTCCTCATCGTCGAAGACGAGGACCACCTCGCCGCGCGGCCTGAAGCTGAACCTCGAGGCGGAGGGCTACGCGGCCGACGTCGAGGACACCGGCGAGGCGGCCCTGCGAGCGCCTCGTCGGCGCCGGGACGCGGCGCGAACGGGTTCGACGTCGTCCTGCTCGACGTCATGCTGCCCGGCCTGTCGACGGCTTCGAGGTG
>CATQHX010000075.1 GCA_958296065.1 Vicinamibacterales bacterium
GATCGCCCGCTTCCGCGACCGGACCGCCGCGGCCGGAACCGCGGCGGCGCTGCACCTGTGCGGACGGCTCGCGCGAGCGGTAGCCGCCGGCGAGCTCGACGAAGCGGTCGGACTCGGCGCCGGCTTCAGGCGGATCCAGATCAACGCCGCATCACACGACTACGGACAGGCTGGCGAAGCTCGCCCACCGTACCGGCGCCAGGGTGATCGCCCAGAAGCAACACGGGTTCGCGGACAAGCGCGCCCCGTCGGAGAGGCTCCACTACCTCGACGACGGCTCCGGCGGCCGGGGCATCAGCCAGCTGCACGGCTGGACGAAAGGATGGGACCGCGTGCGCTGCGGCTACGCCGGCGGCGTCGGCCCCGACAACATCGGAGAGGCCATCCACAGGGCGACGGACAAGGGCGGCCCGAACGCTTGGCTCGACATGGAGAGCAGCATCCGGACGAACGAACAGCTCGACACCACGAAGGTGTGATCCGCCAGGCAGTGGACCACGCCAGAAAGTGACGAACGCGGCGACGCGCCGCCCAAAGCCGTCGCCCGCAGGTCAGCGGGAGGGCCGCCTGACCTTGTTTGTTGTGAACGCTCCGCGGCCATGTCGTTCACGCACAGACCGGACCGCATCCCGCGCGCACCGGACTAGGCCAAGACTACGTACGTCAGCGCCCTGAGCGCGGGCGACACCCTCAAGACGTTCAAGACCGCGCAGGACCTCCTCCACCGCCGCCGACAGGTCGACCGCCCCCGCTCGCACGCTGTCGACACCGCTCTGCGCAGTTGCCCCGAACGCCACCGCTCCGCGTTGATCGCGAGAGTCCACTCTCAGCACCTCGACGAACAGGCTTCGCGCAATCACCCGTTCTACCGGGTAGTGGCGCCAGCCGGCATGGCCTTGATCCCGAGAACCTCCGTGGTAAGGATCGCCGCGAGCGGCTGGCCGCCAACGGTCCGGAACACCCACCAACCGGCTTCGGCGACAACCGTGTCCGCCTCAATCACGAGAGAGACCTGTTCGCGCCGGTCCACGGAGAACAACGTCATCGACTCGGTGTATCGGCAGCAACCGGCCCGTCCGACAGGTCCAAGCGAACAGGACGAACGGGTTGCGCCAAGTACTGAATCGGCCAAGTCGTCACGGCCTTGAACCGCGCAGCCCACGCGGAACACACGGACGTACAGACGAAACAGTCAAGCGAGCGAAAAGCCGCAGCCACACAAGGAGCAGCCATGTTTCACCGAGTCGACGTGATCGAGGCGCGCGACGACGACCACCACTGCGCCGGCCACGGCTCAAGACCGCCATCCGCGAGACTGTCCAAATGCCGGAGCAGCCCAACCTCCAACACCCCGACGGCACCGTCTGCACCCACCACCCGCTGACGCCGACCGACACGCGCGACGGCGCGCGGAAGAAGCTCAGAGAGGCCGCCCGATGCGCACACGCCTGATCGGATCCGCCCCGGCGCTGTCGCTGGTCCTGACCGCCGTCTCCTGCTGGGTCGTCGGCATCGCCCACACCGCCACCTACCGCACCCTGATCACGGGAGACGAAGAGACGGCAATCCAAAGCGTCTCTCCGCTCGACGGCGTCTGGTTCGCCGTCGGCATCCTCGGCATCCTCGGCACACACGAGCTCGGGCACTGGTGCGCCGCGCGCCGCCACGGAGTCGCCGTCTCGCCGCCGCTCTTCATCCCCGGACCGACCTTCGCCGGCACCTTCGGCGCGTTCATGCGCCTGCGGGGAAGACCTCCCACGCGCCGCTGCGCCTTCGACATCGCCGCGGCCGGTCCGCTCGCCGGCTTCGCGGCACTGCTGCCCGTGCTGTGGGCCGGAGTCGCGCTGTCCGCATCGGCCCCGCTCGAAGCGCTGGACACCGCACGCGCCATCGGCCATCCGGCCCTGCTGCAGGCCGCCGTCGCTCTCGTCCACGGACCCATCCGCGACGGGCACGCCATCGCGCTGCATCCGCTGGCGACGGCAGCCTGGATCGGCATGCTGCTGACCGCCCTGAACCTGTTCCCGGCCGGCCAGCTCGACGGCGGCCACATCGCCCACGCCCTGCTATCGCGAGCCTGGGCGCGCGCCGCGGGCCTGACCGCCACCACCGCGGCGGCGCTGCTGAGCACCGAGTCCGGCGTCTGGATCGCGTGGACGCTGGTGACCAGCGTCATGACGTTCACGAACTGGAACGCGACCCCCTGGAACGAGCCTCCCGCCGCCGTCGACATCTCCCGCCGGCTCGTCGCCGGGGCGCTCGCGATCACGCTCGCCCTCTGCTTCACGCCCGTCCCGCTCGGCCCGGTCCGCTGAAGACGGCCGACGGCCGCAACGGCGCACGCACGTCCACTCCACAGAGCAACCGATCAACCGCACCCGGCGCAGGAAAGGATCCCCGATGCTGTCAACAGCACGCCCGAGGCCCGCACGGCTCGACAGGTCCACCGTCCGGTTCAACATCACCCGCCAAGGCAGCAGCCGGATCGTCGAGCACCAGCGAAAGCGCCGCTACCGGGAGCTGCTCCGCGACATGCCCCACTGGGACGCCCCACTGGCCTGCGTCCAGGACCACGACGGCGACTGGATCATCGTCGCCCGGCTCGACCCCGACCTGACCCACGGGCGCCCGCAGCTGGCCGAGACGCAGGTAGCCAGCGGCTGGTGCTGGGACAGCGAGGCCGAGGCGCAGGCCCACCTCGACGAGCACGCCGAGGAGCTGCGCGACGAGCTCGTCGACGACCTGTTCACGAAGGGCGTCTGCACGCACTGCGAGGCCGTCGTGCCCGTCTTCGGCGACTACCATCCCTACTCCCCCGCCGGCAGCCTGGTCTGCGGAGAATGCCTCAGCGTGGACGGGGACGAGCCGGCCGCTCCGGCCATCCTGCACCCTTGAGCAGCAGGGCAGCGGCCCCTGGAAGCCGAACAAGCTCGAGGGTAAGCGTTCGGTCAAGCCGGTATCCGGCGTTACGGCAGTCGGACAAGCATCGTCCAACAGCGAGCCGATCCGGTCCGGGCGCCCCTGCGTGCACAGGGGACATCGACCGGTGCTGGCCGTCGACAACGCCAGCGTCCGGTTGGCCCGGCCGCATGTCCATACCGGGACGACCGGTTACGCCCATGCTGCCCATGCCCACGGACCACCGGGCGTTCAAACCTCGCCCGTCCCGCGGTTCGCCGACCATCGTGATCTTGGAGCCGTCAACCCCCACCGCCTGGTGCCGTCGGGCCGGTCGGTGTCCGGAACCCGCCGCCTACGCTGCGTCGAAGTGGTACATGACGTCCTTGAAGCGGTCGCGAGCGAAGGTGAAGAGGAATACCAGCGGCTCGGCCCCGACGCAGTACAGGGCGTGCTCGGCGGAGGGGGGAATGAAGACGGCGGTTCCCGGGCCGATCTCGGTCCGGGTGTCGTCAATCTCGACCACCCCGCGACCGCTGAGCACGTAGTACGTCTCCTCGGGTTCGTGGTGGTGCCGCGGAAGCACGCCGCCGGGTGCAATCTCCGCTACACCGGTTACCAGCCCTCTGCTCGGGCCGCGGTCGCCGTCTACCAGCAGCTTCCAGCGCACCGTGCTCCCGGCGGCGATGGCCGGATCGTCCCAGCCCTCCCAGTCGATTACGGCTTGGTTGACGATGACGCGCCGGACGCGCTGGCAACCAATGTCTCTGACGACATCGTCCAGCACTGTCCGATCCCGCCCACGTTCCGCCGCCGTCGAGCGCCAGCGACTCACCGAAAGCCTCGTCTTCGAAGATGCCCTACAGACCACCGTACGCAGTGGCCACGGCGGCGTCAAGGGCCACGTGCGCCATCGACCAGCTACTTGCCGGCGAGCGTCGTCGCGAGTCCGTCAGCGTGCGCTCTCTTGGCTCCGTCGCGGCGTCCTCGTCGCCGGGGACGGACGCCTCGAACAGCCAGGAACCGGCTCGTAGACCCACGCCAGCGAGGCGGGCGGGCCGAGCCGGGCGAACGCGGGCGGGACCAACCAAGCGGTGCTTGGACGGCATCGGTTCGTCCTGCGAGTGATCCACCCCAGAAGACCCGCGCTCTTTCTCCGCTCCGCGGGTTCACGCGTCGACCGCCCAGTTGTCGGTCCGCCATACCGGCATGGCCGAACGCTTACGCTCGAGGCCGATGCCGAGGGAGAACGCCGACCAACGCATCGGAACGGCCCGAATAGACTCGCCCGCATGCGGTTGACGGACCGTCTCGAGTCGGCGCCCCGGCGCCTCGCGGCCCGCCTGCGCGACGAGCTCCTGACACGCAAGGGCCGGCGGCGGCTGCGCCGGCGGATCGCGAGCCGCTACCTGCTGACCGGACTCGCAATCGCGTGGACCCACCCGTTCGTCTCCGACTTCTGGAACGGCCAGATCGGCTCGTTCATCGCCGGGCGGGTGATCGTCGCCGACACGCACGCTCCGGTGCTGCGCACGGCCGTGGTGCTGGTCCCGGTACCGGAGCAATCGGGAACGACGCTCGCGGCCTACGCCAAGATCGACCCTGGCGATCCAGTCACGCTACCCGAGCAAGTCGAAGACGCCGCGGTCTGGCTCTGGCCGGACGTCGACGGCTGGTTCGACGGCATGCACCTGGCGGCCGGACTGCCGTACCGCGTGGAGGTGCGGCGGCCGGGCTGTCCGACGGTGCAGTTCAGCGTGCGGAAGTTCCGGCTCCTGGGCTTCCAGTCCCGGCGGCTGCACCTGGAGGTTCCAGCATGCGACGCGGAATCTTGAGAGAACACGCGCACCGGACGGCGTGGCCGGGTCTCCCAGTACCGGGAGAGGACTCCGGCGCATCCCGGATCCTTGACCCTCCGCGGAACGCAGGGACCGCCATCCGGTGGCGCTGGCGGCGCTTCGTCGTCCGCCGCCGGCGGATCCTCGTACCCGGCGTGCTCGCCGCATGTATCGCCGGGTTCTTCCCGTCGCCGCACCTGCACGACTGGTCCCGCGGCACGATCCTCTTCGGCAACGAACCCGTCTCGGGGCAGGTGCTCGTGCGGCCTCCGGTCGGCTCGGGAGCCATGCAGGGCGCGGGCGTGCGCCTGGTGCCGGCAGGTGTATGGAGTCTCGGAGCCGCGCTGCACCTGGCCGCACGCGGCGAGCAAGCCGAGGTCCTGCACGCCGGGACCGACTTCGCCGGGCGCTGGTCGGCCGACGCCCGCCTCATCGCGGGCTGGCGGTACGCCGTGATCGTCGAGGCCGAGGAGTGTCCGCCGCGGCTGGCCGGCACGGTCGATGTCGGATGGTTTGCGACCTCGCGCGTAGACACGGTGCTGCGCTCGTGCCGCGGCCGGTGGAACACGCCGAAGGAACCTCTCCGCCGCCGATAGCCCGACGGCCAGGCCCCCACCCGGCGACAGGAGCCGCCCCAGCGCCGGCAAGGCATCCCGGACAGGGACGCCCAGGCGCCGTCCACCTCGACACAACGGCCCCAGCCGGGGCCACGGAACCTGCAGGACCATGACCGACAACGACCCGGCCGCCGCCGCGCGCGGCATCGCCGAACGTCTCATCGACATGATGGCGCTGGAAGTCGACGCCTTCGTCATCACCATCCACAACGCCGAGAAGGGACGGCCCCACGACCCGGCAAGGACCCGTCAGCGCATCGACGACGCGCGCCAAGAACTCGCCCGCAGCGCCGTCACCGGGGTCGACGGCGTCGACGTGCGCACCGACTTCGTCGACCTGCGGACCGCGCAGGACGCCGAGGCCCGCATCAGCAGCCACGTCGCCGAAGCGTGCATCCGGATGAACGGCCCGAACCGGATCCGGATCCACTGCATCCGCGAGGACGAGCGCTTCCGCGTGCAGCACGTCAGCGCCCGCGAGTACGGACAGATCGCCGAGGTGGAGCCCGCCCCCGCCACAGCAAGCCAGGCCGACGTCTACGCCAACGCGATTCTCAACGCCTTCGGCCTCTGAGACACGCCGAAGCAGCAGCGCGTACGGCCCTGAGACGACGCGACTGCACGGCGCAGGGATCGCCAGCGACACGCACACCCAGCAGAGGAAGACCTGATGCGCAAGATCATCGAGACCCGTTACCAAGCAGCGAGCTGCGCGGACCCGCACGGGACCGAGTCCACGAGGAAGCGCGAGGCGATCCGGCAGTGCCGGCGCGACAACCGCACCCTCCGGGACGATGCCGGGAACACGCTGCCGCGTCCGTGCGAGTGGACCGAGGAGCAGGACGAGCGGTACGGGCATCTGGTGTACGAGGTCGTCGCCGTCGCAACCGACGCCGACGGCCGGCGGAACTACGGACACGTCGACGACGACGGCCGGATCGACTGGAGCGGCTGGGGCTAGGACGCAGCCGGCTGGCGGCGCGCCGGGCGCCAGAAACCCACGCCGCCACGCCGGCGACACCACCGCGCGACGCCGCCGAACGACCCGCGCTCCCGCAACACTCCCAACACCCGCACCCGAGGAGGAAGCCATGCTGAATCTGACGTCATCCCCCATCATGCTCCTGACCGCCGAGGGCCCCTCGGACATCGTCCTGCATCCGGCGAAGCGGACGGCGGCCGAGCACGTAACCAAGTGCTACATCCTCAGAGGCGAGCGGATCCGCACCGGCTCGAGCGCAATCGACGCCGCCACGCTGAGCGCCCCGGGCGCGGACCGGATCCTCGCGCTCAACCGCTTCCTCGAACAGGAGATACAGCGCGACCGCGCCGAGAACGGCGGCGACGGCATGGTCCTCGTCGACCGTGACGTGCTCCGCCACGTCGATCCCCGCCTGGCGGCCCACGTCGCCGAGCCGCACCCCGACCCGCTGCTGGTAGGCGGCCCCGAACCCGTCAAGGTGAGCATGCTGATCAGGCCGCCGGCAGCCGGCACGCCCAACAAGAAGGCCGCAGACGGCGACCCCACACGATACACGCTCTACCTCGACCGGGCGGGCATCTGCACCGACGACCCGACGACCGACGAGATCGGACACGCCGACACCTGGGAGCAGCTGCAGTGGATGGCGCGCGGCGCAGCCCCCCTCGAGCGCGGCGGACGCCTCTGGGCGCTGAACAATCGGACGCTGACCGTCCTGTTCATGGCGGACATCAAGCTCAATCAGGACCCGCACGCGACCGAGGACCGGCCACGATGACTTCCGGCCAAACGGTACTGCGCGTCGGGATCGACCGCGGCCGCTGGCTGCGGGGCGCGATCTGCACCACCCTCCGGAACCCGGTCTCCGGCCACGAATGCATCGTGGGAATCATCGCGCGAGCCGCGGGGGTGCCGACCGAGCGTCTCGAGACAAACTGCCGGCTCTCCCAAACGCGCGACCAGCCGCTCCCCGCAAGCCTGCACCAGTTCGACACCAACCTTCACGACACGTCCTGGACCGAGGATCCAAGAGCGCACGAACGGCGCTTCTCGTGCCGGTACCTGCTGTACAGCATCAACGACGACGCGCTGCTCGGCGACGCCGCGCGCGAGCACATGCTCACCGCCGTCGCCGCACGGATAGGCATCGAGTTGAGCTTCGCCGGCACAGCGCTGCCACCGCACGCCATGCCGCCCACCACCGACGGCCACGCACGCCGGGCCGCCATTTCCTGCGGAGAGCGCACCAGCAGCCCCGCACGGCGCTTGCAGCTGGCCAGAAGCGTCCTCACCGGCGACCGCAACTGGCGCGCGCTGGACGAAACCACCCTCGTCCTCGGCTCCGACCCGGAGGCCGCCTGGGCCTACGCCTACGACCTGCTGCGCAGCGACGCCTGCGAGCAGAACGCCGCGGTACGGCTCACGGTGCGCGACACGGCCACCGGCCGGACCATCGCCGACGCCTATCACGAACCCGTCCGCTGAACCGCGCCCACCGGCGCATCCGCAAAGCGCCGGCGGTAATCACGCATGGAGAAGACAGCAATGACGAACGAGTCCGGCACCGCCGGCAACGGCCGGCGGGGAAAACGCCGAGCGCTCCTCAGACGGGCGAAGGCGGTCGGTATCGCGACCCTCGACAACCACGAGCTGGCAGCGATCGTCGACCACCGCTGCGCCGAGTACGTGCGGCGCACCCGCCGACTGCCAAGGCTGCGGGACGCCGGCGCCGACGACTACGGGAACCCGGGGCGGCTGCGACTGGCGGCGGCCATCGAGCTCGGGCGCCGGACACTGGCCGAAGCCGAGACGGAAGAACCGATGCTGGGCCCCCAAAAGACCGGCGCCTACCTGATACGGCGGTACGGAAACCGGCCACTGGAGCACATAGGCGCGCTGCTGCTCGATACCCGCAACCGGCTGCTCGAAGGCGGCGACCTGATCCTCGGGCGCGGAACGCTGGACGAAGCCCTGGCGCAGCCGCGAGACATCCTGCGGGCCATCCTGCGATCGGCGAGCAGATCCTTCGTGCTCTGGCACAACCACCCATCGGGCGACCCGACGCCGTCGGAACAGGACATGGCGATCACCGAGCGGATGCGCTCGGCAGCCGAGATCATCGGAGTCGAGATGCTCGACCACGTGATCGTGACCGAGGCGTGCTACTACTCGTTCAAGGAACACGGACGGCTCTGAAAGAGCCGAGAGACCGGAACCGACACGGCAGCCAAGAGCCCGCGGACACCAGAGCGGACTGCACGACTACCAGATCGAGATCGTCCGCTGAGAGAACAAACCATGCTCCACTACCACGTCAGCGATCCCGCCCAGCTCGACCTGCGGCCCAGAGTCGGGATGCAACACCCGCAACGCGTCTACGCGCGCTACGCCGACGCGGCGGCGGTGGCCGCACGCCTGCAACACGAGACCGACGGCCACGGCTTCAGCGTCGCGACCTGCGGTACGCCGCCCGAGTGGGCAACGGAAGTGCTCCTCGGAGACGGGACCGTGCACCAGTTGAAGCCCTAACGCCGATCCACCCCGTAACACACCCTCATGAGCAACACGTACGCGAACGCGAAGACCGCCGGAACCCCCTGCGAGCAATGCCCCTGGCGAATCGCCAACCACGGCAAGCGCCACCCGGGCGGGTTCTACCGCAAGGACAACCTGCGCCGCCTCTGGAACCAGATCCGCAAGGGCGGCGGCATCCAGAGCTGCCACCCCACCGACCCGAGCCACCAGGACCACCGCCAGTACGCCGGCGCGAAGCCGGGAGCCAGGCCGCTCGAGTGCCTCGGGAGCGTCATCCTCGTGCTGCGCGAGATGCGCTACGCCGACACGCTCGATGGCGACACCACCGCCGGAGAACTGTCCGTCACCGACTTCGAGCGGTACATGGCCGAGACCAGGCAGCGGCAGGGACTCAGCCGCGACGGCCTGCTGTACCACGGCTTCGAGCGCGCCATGCCCCGGCCGTTCGGCGACGGAACCCCGCTGCCCGCGGTGGCCGAGGAACTGCTCGACTCCCCCGCCTACGGACGTCCCGCCGAACCGCCCCTGCAGACCACGGCAGAAGCCAAGCGGGATCCCGCAGGAACGACGACGCCCGACTGAGCGACACGGCGCCCACAGCCCTTCCGCACCGACACCGCAGTGCGCGGAGAACCGGACGCAACCCGCTCCCCGTACGCTCCCACGACACTACCGCCTGAGCAGCCGCCAGGCGCCGCGACGGTCCCCGGAACCACCCGATGCACCGCAACCACGAGCGCATCCGCAGCACCCTGGAACGGCTGGCCCCGCCCGGAGGGACAACCCCGCCGGGCTCGAGGACCGACCCGAGGAAGCTGGCGAGCAACCCCGACGGGCTCGCGCCCCTCACCCGCTTCCACATGGGCACGTTCCACAGCACCGACGGGCGCAACACCGCCGGCTGCATCGCAGGGCTCGCCATCACCCTGTTCCCCGACGCCGCCCGCAACGCGGCCTGGGATCTGATCGCCGAGCGGCGCTGGCGGCCCGGGCGGCTGCCGGTGCCGATCCCGCGCACCGTCGCGGCCATCCTCGACGCGCCGCACATCTACGTCTGCAACCTCCTGTACCCAGCGCCCGCACACTACGCCCTCGACCGCATCACGCCCGCAGAGGCGATCGCCGCAATCGACCGCTTCGCCGCAGGCCACGCGCCCTGGCCCATCGACAGACCTGTCCCATGAAGAACGAATCCCGACCCGGCGTGCTGCCGGTGCAACACCTGCGCGAGCTCGCAGCCTCCAGGCGCATCGACGCGCCCATGCCGCTACGCGAGCACCAGTACCAGCCGGCCAGCCTCGACCTGCGCCTCGGCGCCGCCGCGCGCCGCCTGCAGGCCAGCTTCCTCTGCGGACCGGCGGCCACCGTCGCCGACAAGCTCGCAGAGCTCGAAATGGCGCGGCTCGACCTGCGCCGCCCCACGATCCTCGAACGCGACTGCATCTACCTGGTGCAGCTGCGCGAGCGGCTGTACCTGCCGGAGACGCTGCGCGGCAAGGCCAACCCGAAGAGCACGACCGGACGGCTCGACGTCTTCACCCGCGTCGTGACCGACCGTAGCGACGCCTTCGACCGGATCGCCACCGGCTACGAAGGTCCGCTCTGGATCGAGATCGTCCCGCGCACGTTCCCGATCATCGTCCGTTAACACCCAGCCATGATCCGGCACGTTTCAACACCATCCGGTTGGTTACGGTAAGTTGTTTCAATTAGAGCCGCTTGCGAAACTCCTGGAGCTTGCGGCTTGGCGCAGTCCTCAATGCTCCTGGTAAACGCCCATTTGCCCTGGGTCGCCGCCTGGATGCCTGATCTGGAGGACCGGTGGCACGCCGAGGGGTGGCAGTCGGATGTTTCGACGTGTTCTCGGCCGCGCGTGGGGACACCGGTGGCTGACTGACGCCGGTCGGGCGCCGAGGGGCGTTGCCGGCGGTGGGCTGGTTATGTCACCAGGCGCACGAGCTGATCGGAGGTAAGTGCGAGCACGGCGAACATGCAGTGGCACATCACTTTCGCGGCGCCGCGGACTCGGACATGGCGACCGCCGAACTCGTCCTTCAGACGGCCATTGACGCGCTCACCCGCGGTACGCTCGTTGTAGCGAACCTGCTCGGCAAGCTGGAAGCCGAGATTCTTCAGGCGCCGGGCTTCGGTTCGCAGCTCCTCCGCCAGCGCCTTGTCGCGGCGGGGGTTGGTGTCAATCAACGGAACGTGGCCGAGTGAGCGGCTGTGCTGCCGGATCGGTTCCGCGTCGTAGGCGGCGTCCATCACGTCATACAGATTGGTCGTCCGCTCGGCCGACAAGGTCGCCAGTGGAATGGCGGCCTGGCTGTCGTGCAGCGAGGCGGATGTCAGCAGGCAACTGATGGGAATCTGGCCGTCGGCCACGTCGATGTGCAGCTTGTAGCCGACCCAGGTGGACTTGTAGCCCTTGCTGTCCTTCTTCACGCCCACGTCACACGCGGTCGGCAGGTCGTCGAGCATCGCCGGCAGAGTCATGGTCGCCTGCCGGTCGAGGCGTTTGAGGACCTTCGGTCGTTCCTCACCCTTCTTCGGCCGTCCCCGCTTGCGCTTGGGCGCCGAGGGCGTCTTTTCCTTCGCGGCCGGCTTCTCGCGCACCTCGATGGCCGTCGAGTCGCGCGAGAGGTGGCCCACCAACCGGTCGTGGTGGGTGTTGCGGATCAGTGCTTCGTGCACGCGCTGGGGCAACTGCGTGTCGGAGAACTCGGCGAAGGCGCGCGAGAAGACCGACTCGCTCGGCACTGCGCTCTTCTTCTCCCAGCCGCAGATCCGCCGCAGTGCCACGTCGGTGTCCAAGCGGTCGAGCAGCACGCGCGTGGTCGGCATGTCGTAGACCGCCTTGGCCACGAAGGCCCGCGCCATCGCCGCGCGGTCCTTGGGCGGGCGCCCCGGCATCCGGAAGCGCCGGGGAATCATCTGCTCTATACGGATGACCTCGAGGGTCTGCACCAACTGCTGCTGTTTCCCGGTCAGTGGACCCAACACGCGCTCCAAGTGGGGGAACAGCGCACGCTGGATCGACTGCCAGTAGGGGGCGAAGGCGCGCAGGGAATTCATCGCTTGTGGACCGCTCCTTGTCTGCGGTATAATAGACGATAGAAGAGGATGGCAAGCAAATCGATGGACTACAGCGCGGCGCTGCGCCGCTACGAGGAGCAATACGACGCGCTCAAAGTACAACTGAAAGCGGTCGGGTTCATCGGCCAGGGCAGCATTCAGACACGTCACCTGAAGTGTGGCAAGCCCACCTGTCGCTGCTACGACGACCCGGACGCGCGTCACGGCCCTTACCACTACTGGACGCGCAAGGTCGGCGGAAAGACCGTCGGCTTGAACCTCACCGAAGACGAACTCGTTGTCTACAGGGAGTGGATCGAGAACAACCGTGAGCTGGAACGGCTCGTCAAGGAAATGCGCCACATCTCGTCGAGTGTGCTTGCCCTCATAACCGGCAGGAGGGCCTCATGAATCCTCGCGACTCTGGCGCCGCGGCGGTGACGGCCACTACCGTCCTGCGACCGCTGCATCCCGCCCGCTGACCATCCCTCGCCCCGTTGCCTCGGGAAAAAGACTCGGCCGAACACGCTTTTCGCAAGAGGCTCAATTAAATAATTTATTGCGCTTTCCCGAACCGCCGTCGAGCCAGAGAAGTCCAGGCAGGCGCAGCTCATTCCCGTATACAATGGGGGAATGGATGTTGTAGCCAAATCCGCCGCCAAACCGCCCAGAACCAAGCGCCGAGGACGCCATCCCCACCAGGCCCTCTCGGCCGCCTTCGTCCGTTCGGCCCCGCCGGGACGCCACGCCGACGGCAATGGCTTGTACCTCTTCGTTCAGCCCACCGGAACCCGAAGCTGGGTCCAGCGGCTCGTCGTCCGCGGCCGCCGCCGCGAACTCGGACTCGGCGCCGCCGCACTCGTCCCGCTCGCCAAAGCCCGCGAGCAGGCCCTCGCCAACCGCATGCTGGCCCGCTCGGGCGGCGACCCCCTCTCGGAGAAGCGCCGCGTTCAGGGCGTTCCCACCTTTGCCGAGGCCGCCCGCCGCGTGCTCGAACAGAAGCAGGGCGGCTGGCGCGGCCGGTCGCACGCGCAGAACTGGTGGCGGAGCCTTGAACGTTACGCCTTCCCGCGCGTCGGCGGCCGGCCGGTCTCCGAGGTCAACACGGCCGACGTGCTCGAGATCCTCTCGCCCATCTGGCACGTGAAGGCGGAGACGGCCCGCGCCGTGCGCCAGCGGCTCCGGTCGGTGCTGGAGTGGGCCATCGCCATGGACCTGCGCAACGACAATCCGTGCGACCGGGTGCTGCCGGTGCTGAGGCCACAGAACGACATCGTGACGCACCGGCGGGCGCTGCCGCACAAGGACGTGGCCGCGGCGATCGAGACGGTGCAGTCGAGCTCGGCGCAGCCCGCTGTCAAGCTGGCGTTCGAGTTTCTCGTCCTGACGGCTGCGCGGTCGGCGGAAGTCAGGCTCGCCACGTGGACCGAGATCAACACGACGGACCGCGTGTGGACCATTGCGGCGATGCGGATGAAGGCGAAGCGCGAGCACCGCGTTCCGCTGTGCGGGCGGGCGCTGGAGGTCCTCGCCGCGGCGCGGAAGCTCGGCGACGGCAATCCGCTGGTATTCCCGATGCGGAGCGGGAAGGCGATCTCGGCGTCGACGCTGCCGAAGATGCTCCGGCAGCACCGGGTCGCCGCTGTGGCCCACGGGTTCCGCTCGTCGTTCCGCGACTGGGCGGCCGAGGAGACGGATCACCCGCGCGAGGTCATCGAGGCGGCGCTGGCCCATGTGGTCCAGAACAAGGTGGAGGCGGCCTACGCACGTTCGGACCTGTTCGAGCGTCGGCGGTTGCTGATGGACGACTGGGCAGCCTACGTCGGCCGCCACCGCGAGTGCGATGCAACGGATTCGTGAACCGTTCCCGGGCGCCCGCGGTCACGCGAATCGAACGCGATCAGATGCGACCGGCCGACGGCAGCGCCCGCGCGCGAGGGCTCCGCCCCGCACCCGCACAAGAACGCCGGACGCAATCCCCATTTGACCGCGATGACCGCACGCGCGCTTCAAGCTCGCGGATCTCTTTGTCGAGGTCTTCAGCGCCGACGTCTTCCACGGCGAAGCCCGCCGCCGGCCAGCAGCAGCCCGAGTAGCACCGCCCCACCGAGCGGCAGCGCCGGCACGGCAGTGGGATCCACGTCGACGTGGACGACGGCCGACGCGCTACTGGTCCCGTCCGACACCCGCACCCGGATCGCGATGCGGCCCGTTTCGTGCGGCGCCTGCCACCGCGCCGTCGCCTTGGCGGCATCCGTCAGCGTGCCCTTTGGCGCCGTCCACCGGTACGTCAGGCTGTCGCCGTCCGGGTCGGTCGCCTCGGCCGTCAGCCGCACTTCGCCGCCATAGCCCACAGAACACGGCTCGCAAGATGCGGTCACCGTGGGCGCACCGCTTGGGTCCGGATCGGGATCGGGGTCCGGATCGGGGTCGGGAGTGCCGTCGTTGTCCGTAATCGTCAGCGTATGGGTGTTCCCGCTCCCCACCGTGTAGCCCGTGCCGCCGGTCAGCGTCAGCACCACCGTCTCGGCGCTCTCGTCCGCGTTGTCGTCGGTGATCGCCACCGGGATGTTCACGCTGCTCGCGCCCGAGGAGACCGCCACCGTGCCCGGCAGCGCGGTAAAGTCGCTGCCCGATGTGGCCGAGCCGCCCACGCTGTAGCCGAGCGTGACGGCCGAGGCCGGCCCGGGGTTGAGATTGACCGTGATGTCGCGCGTGCCCGCACCCGCGCCCGCCCTCGACGAGGCCGAGGCGAACGACACCACCGGCATCTGCGGCGACGGATCGTTGATGCTGAACTGGTTGAAGTTGTCGTTGGGCGGGAGCGTGCCACCGCCGAGGCCGCTCGACGTCACCGTGCCCACGCCGATGTTCACCGTCTCGCCGCTCGCCTCGGTGGTGCTGTCGGTCGTCGCCGACAGGGTGATGGTGACCGAGTTCGCGCTCTGCCCCCCGCTCGGGCCGGTGAAGGTCACCGTCGGGGTGCCGCTGCTCATGTTGGCGCAGCTCACCCACGTCGGCAGCGTGCCCGGGCAGGCCAGCGTGTAGTCCGTACCCCGCGTGGCGGTGTCGGTGCCGGCGAAGGTCAGCGGCACCGACAGCGACTCGCCCTGGTACAGCCCCCGCCCGATCGAGACGGTGAAGGTCTTCGTCGCCCCCTCGGTTACCGCGTCCGTCGTGCCTGTCAGCCGCACCACGGTCGCGTCGTCGTCGTTCACCGTCCTCGACGCCGTGTTGGCCGTGCCCACCGTGTAGCCGGTGCCGCTCACCACCGTCACCGACACCGGCCCGTTCGGCTCGTCGGAGCCCGAGCCCGAATCGTTGACCGTATTCACCGTGTAGGTCGCCGAGGTCGAGCCGGAATTGATGGTCACCGTCTTGCCGGTGCACTGGTTGCCCGCCGCCACGAAGTCCGCGTTCGGGGCGTCCGCCACCGTCAGGCTCACATCGAGGTTCGCGTTCGGCGCCGGATTGGCCGAGACCGT